>DATJYX010000099.1:0-30198 GCA_035577965.1 Vicinamibacteria bacterium
CATCGACCCCATCGACAACGACCTCATCTTCGAGCGCTTCCTGAACCCCGAGCGCATCAGCCCCCCCGACATCGACATCGACTTCTGCGAGGCGCGGCGGGGCGAGGTCATCGAGTACGTCACCCGGAAGTACGGCCGCGACAACGTGGCCCAGATCATCACCTTCGGCACGATGAAGGCCAAGGCGGTCGTGCGCGACGTCGGGCGCGTGCTGGACATGAGCTACGCCGACGTCGATCGGATCGCCAAGATGATCCCGTTCGACCTCAAGATGACCCTCGACAAGGCCCTCGACGAGTCGCCGCCGCTCAAGGAGGCGTACCAGAAGGACCCGAGGGTGCGGGAGCTCATCGACGTCTCGCGGCGCCTGGAAGGCACGACCCGCCACGCGTCGACGCACGCGGCCGGGGTCGTGATCTCGCCCCGGCCGCTCACCGAGCTCGTGCCTCTCTTCAAAGGGACGACCGCCGACGTCACGACCCAGTTCGACATGAAGGGCATCGAGCGCATCGGGCTCCTGAAGATGGACTTCCTGGGCCTGCGCACGCTCACCCTCATCGACAACTGCGTGAAGATGATCGAGGCCCAGCGAGGCACTCGCATCGAGCCCGCCCGGATCCCCCTCGACGACGCTGCGACCTACGAGCTCTTCACCGCGGGCCGCACGAGCGGCCTCTTCCAGTTCGAGTCGGACGGGATGCGCGACATCCTGAAGCGCTTCAAGCCCGACCGCCTCGAGCACCTGACGGCCCTGAACGCCCTCTACCGCCCGGGGCCGATGCAGATGATCGACGACTTCATCCGGCGGCGGCACGGCCAGACGCGGGTGACGTACGAGCACCCGGCGCTGGAGCCGATCCTCCGGGAGACCTACGGGGTCATGGTCTACCAGGAGCAGGTCATGCAGATCGCCTCCGCGCTCGCCGGGTTCTCCCTCGGCGAGGCCGACCTGCTGCGCAAGGCCATGGGGAAGAAGAACGCCGAGGTGATGGCGGCGCAGATGGAGAAGTTCCTGGCCGGCTGCGCCGGCCGGGGGGTGCAGGAGAGGAAGGCGCGGCGGATCTGGGACGCGATGGAGCAGTTCGCCGGGTACGGCTTCAACAAGTCCCACTCCGCGGCCTACGCCTGGCTCGCCTACCAGACCGGATACCTGAAGGCCAACTTCCCGGCCTTCTTCATGGCGGCGCTCCTCACTTCCGAGCGGGCCAACACGGACAAGATGGTGCTCTACGTCGGCGAGTGCCGCGACATGGGGATCCCCGTGCTCCCGCCGGACGTGAACGAATCGGACATCTTCTTCTCCGTGATTGGAGGGGGCTCCGGGGAGCCAACGGATCGGCCCGAAGGCGCAGGGGAGGGGGGAGAGGGAGGGGGGCCGTCCACGGAGCAGATCCCCTCGCACGCCGACGCGGTCGGCCGCGCTCGGGGGGCCATACGCTTCGGCCTCTCCGCGATCAAGAACGTGGGCGAGGGCGCGGTGGAGGCGGTGCTCGCAGTGCGGAAGAACGGCGGGCCCTTCCTCTCGCTCTTCGATTTCTGCGATCGCGCGGACCTCCGGGCCGTGAACCGCCGGGTGGTGGAGAGCTTCGTCAAGAGCGGCTCGTTCGACTCCGTCGACCCGCGTCGTTCCGCGCTCTTCGGCGCCATCGACCGCGCCATGGAGACGGGCCAGAAGCGCCAGCGGGACCGCGAGGCCGGCCAGTCGAGCCTCTTCGGCATGCTGGCGCCGGCGGAAGGCGAGCGAACGACGCCGGAGCGGATCCCGGACGCCCCGCCGTGGCCGGAGGGCGAGCGCCTCGCGTTCGAGAAGGAGTCGCTCGGCTTCTTCATCTCGGGTCATCCCCTGGAGCGCTTCCGCAGCGAGATCGCGGAGTGGGCGAGCGCGACCACCGGCGCCCTCGGCGCCGCGCCCTCCGGGGGCGACGTCGCCGTGGGCGGGCTCGTCACCGGGCTCCGGCTCATCCGGACGCGGAAGGGGGACCGCATGGCGAGCTTCTTCCTCGAGGACCTCGAGGGCAGCGTCGAGACGCTCGTCTTCCCCGAGGCCTACAAGAAGGCGGCCGGGCGCCTCGCCGACGACCAGGTCGTGCTCGTCAAGGGCCGGGTCGAGATCCAGGACGACGGCCGGGCCCGGCTCCTCGCCTCGGACGTGCGTCCGCTGGACGAGGCGAAGCTCGCCGAGGCGCGCCACGTGACGATCCGGGTCGCGGTCGCGGGGTGGGACCGGGAGAAGGGCGAGCGCCTCCGGGATATACTCGGCGCGCACCGGGGGGACTGCCCGGTGACGATCGAGCTGGTGCGGCCCGGGGCGTGGGCGGCGGCCGTGGCTCCGAGCGCCTACTACAGCGTCCGGCCGGACCCCGCCCTGCGCGAGGAGGTCGAGGCGCTCCTGGGGCCGGGAGCGCTGGTGCTGGCCCGGTCCAACGGGCTTCCCCGCGAGGCCTGAGCGGGGGAGTGGGAGGAGGACGATGGCCGAGGCGGACTTCGAGGCGCCGCTCACCGCCCTGCAGAAGCGTATCGACGAGCTTCTCCAGTGGCCGGGCGACCGGGCGAAGGAGCAGGAGGCCCGACGCCTGCGCGAGGAGCTCGACGCGCGGCGGCGCGAGGTGTACGCGAAGCTCAGCCCCTGGCAGAAGACGCTCGTGGCCCGGCACCCGAACCGTCCCTACACGCTCGACTACGTGCAGGCCCTCTTCACGGAGTGGACGGAGCTCCACGGCGATCGACGCTACGCGGACGACCCGGCCCTCGTGTGCGGCTTCGCCCTCTACCACGAGCGCCCCGTCTGCGTGGTCGGACACCAGAAGGGGAGGGACACGAAGCAGAAGATCTTCCGCAACTTCGGCATGCCGAAGCCCGAGGGGTACAGGAAGGCGCTGCGGGTCATGGAGGTCGCGGCGAAGTTCGGCCGGCCGATCCTGACCTTCGTGGACACCCCGGGCGCCTATCCCGGCCTCGACGCCGAGGAGCGCGGGCAGGCGGAGGCGATCGCCTGGAACCTGCGCCAGATGGCGGGCCTGCGCACGCCGATCCTCGTCACCGTCACCGGGGAAGGGGGCAGCGGGGGCGCGCTCGCGGTGGCGGTGGGCGACCGGGTGAACATGCTCGAGCACGCGGTGTACTCCGTGATCTCGCCCGAGGGCTGCGCGTCGATCCTCTTCCGCGACGCCTCCCGGGCCGAGGAGGCGGCGATCGCCATGAAGATCACCGCCCGCGACCTCGAGGGGATGGGGCTCGTGGACGAGGTGATCGAGGAGCCGCCGGGAGGCGCCCACGTGAACCACGAGGCGACGTTCCGGGCCGTGGACGAGGTCCTGGCGCGGCAGCTGCGGGAGCTCGACGAGGTGCCCCCCGAGCGGCTGCCCGAGGAGCGCTTCCGGAAGTTCCGGGGCATGGGCCGGCTGGGCCGGGAGCTGCGGGAGGCCGAGCCGTGACCATCCGGACGGTCGGCCTCGTGGGCGGGGGCACGATGGGCCAGGGGATCGCGATCACCTGCGCCTCGTCCGGCCTCGACGTCCTCCTCCGCGAGAAGACCCCCGAGCTCGCCCGCCAGAGCGTCGAGGAGGTCGGCCACGCGCTGGACCGCGACATCGCCAAGTGGCGGAGGACGGAGTCGGAGAAGAAGGCCATCTTGAGCCGCGTCCGGACGCTCGACGAGTTCGACGCGCTCAAGGGCGCCGACATCGTGATCGAGTGCGTGATGGAGGACCTCGAGCTCAAGGCCTCGATCTTCCAGCGTCTCGACCAGGTCTGTCCGCCCGAGGACATCCTGGCCACCAACACGTCCTCGCTCTCCGTGACCGAGATCGCGGCCCGGACCCGCCGCTCCGACCGGGTGATCGGCCTCCACTTCCTGCAGCCCGTCCCGCAGGTCCCGCTCGTCGAGGTGGTCCGGGGGCTCGGCACCTCCGACGCCACCTTCCGCACCGCGATGGACTTCGTCCGCCTCCTCGGCAAGACGGGGGTCGAGGTGTTCGAGTACCCGGGCTACGTCACGACCCGCGTCATCCTGCCCTTCCTGAACGAGGCGATGCACGTGGTGATGGAGGGGGTGGCGACGCCGGAGGCCGTCGACACGTCGATGAAGCTCGGCTACGGGCTGCAGGTCGGCCCGCTCGCGCTCGCCGACCGCATCGGCCTCGACGAGGTGAGCCGCTGGATGCAGTACCTCTTCGAGGAGCTCGGCGACCTCAAGTACCGTCCGTGCCCCCTCCTGCGGAAGATGATCCGGGCCGGCCACCTCGGGGTGAAGGCCGGCCGCGGCTTCTTCGAGTACGACGAGGACGGCAACCCGAAGGCGCCGGCGCGGCGTTGAAGCTTCCCGTGGAGCCGGAGCGGCTCCGGCAGCGCTTTCCTTCCCTGACCGACGAGGACCTCGCCGCCTACTCCGCGGTCACCCGCGCGCTCGTCGCCCTTCCGCGGGCCCGGGGCCGGAGGCTCGCCGAGGTGATGGCGGCGGCCGACCGCGGGCGGGCGAAGGAGGCAGCGGCCATGCCCCTGGAAGAGGAGGAACGCCTGGCCGTCGCGTACCTGCGGGCCCTCGAGAAGATGCAGGGCTGAGCGCGGGCCGGCCCTCGATCGGCCGTCGCGCACGCGGGCGGTAGAATGCCCCCATGAAGGTGCTCGTCCTCAACTGCGGCAGCTCGTCCGTGAAGTTCCAGCTCGTGGAGACCGACGAGGCCTCGGCCCGGGAGGGGACCGACCGCGCCCTCGCCAAGGGCCTCGTCGAGAACATCGGGGGCACGGCGATCCTGCGCTACGAGGCCCAGGGGAGCCCGCCGCTCAAGGAGACGGCCGAGATCCTGGAGCACAAGATCGCGGTCGAGCGGGTCCTGGCCCTGCTCTCCCGGGAGGGCACGGGGGTCATCCGCGACCGGAAGGAGATCGAGGCGGTCGGCCACCGCGTGGTGCACGGCGGCGAGCACTTCAAGGCGTCGGCCCGGATCGACGACACCGTCCTCCGCGCGATCGAGGAGTGCTTCGACATCGCTCCCCTGCACAACCCGCCCAACGTCAAGGGGTACCGCGCGGCGCACGACCTGCTGCGGGAGGTGCCCCACGTCGCGGTCTTCGACACGGCCTTCCACCAGGCGATGGAGCCGGTCGCGTTCCTGTACGCCCTCCCCTACGTGCTCTACCAGCGCCACGGGATCCGGCGCTATGGGTTCCACGGCACCTCGCACCGGTTCGTCTCCCGGCGCGCCGAGGAGATGCTCGGGCGGGAGGGCGACCCCGGCGTCCGCCTGATCACCTGCCACCTGGGGAACGGCTGCTCGGTCGCGGCCGTGCGCGGCGGGCGGTCGGTCGACACCTCGATGGGCTTCACCCCTCTGGAAGGGCTCGTGATGGGGAGCCGGAGCGGTGACCTCGACCCCGCGATCCTCCTCCACGTGATGGCGAAGGAGGAGCTGGGGGCGGCCGAGGTCAACGCCCTGCTCAACAAGCACTCGGGCCTCATCGGCGTGTCGGGCCTCAGCAACGACATGCGCCGGCTCCTGGAGGCGGAGGCGGCGGGGAACGAGCGGGCGAAGCTGGCCGTGGACGTCTTCTGCTACCGGCTGCGGAAGTACGTCGGCGCCTACGTGGGCGTCCTGGGCGGCCTGGACGCCCTCGTCTTCACCGGGGGGATCGGGGAGAACGCCCCCGCGGTGCGCGCCCGGTCGGTGGAGGGACTGGAGGCGATGGGGATCGGCGTGGACTCCGCGCGCAACGAGGGCGCGCGCGGTCGCGAGGCCGACGTCGGGCGCGACGGCAGCGCCTGCCGCGTGCTGGTGATCCCGACGAACGAGGAGCTCCTGATCGCTCGCGACACGTTCAGGATCGTGCGGGGGCTGCCCCTCGCATGACGCCGGACCGCACCCGGCTCGCCCGGCGCCTCCTCCTGGGGACACTCGTCGTGGTGAGCGGGGCGGTCGCGTGGAGCCTCCGGCGGCCCGCCGTCCGGCCGGGGTCGGGGGAGGGACAGGCGGCACCGGCGCCGGGCCAGGGGACGACGCTCGGCGAGATGTCGGTCCTGCGCTTCCAGGCCGGAGAGCGGAAGGTCGAGATCAGGGCTCGCTCGGCGGGGGGCAAGGAAGGCGAGGCCACGCGGTTCCTCGGCGTCGAGGTCCGCATGCCCTACGTGTCGGAGGGAGGCCCCTCCAACGTCACGATCACCGCCGACGAGTGCCTGTACCAGGCGGAGCCGGTCCGGGCCTCGTTTCGGGGCCAGGTCCACGTGAAAACCGACGACGGGTTCGAGCTGTGGAGCGAGACGCTCAAGTACTGGGGGGACGAGGACCGGGTCTTCTCGAGGGACGACGTCCGGTTCGAGCGCGGCACGACCTCGGGCACGGCCCACGGGATGGAGTATCGGGGGGGCTACGGGCTCGACCTGCAGCAGAACGTGCGCCTCCACCTGGAAGACGAGGCCGGGCCCCCGACCGACATCGAGGCCGCGGCGGCCCATGCGTCCCGTGACGATCACGAGGTGCAGTTCTGGGGGAGCGTCGTCGTCCGGCAGGGAGGGCGGGAGCTGCGGTCGGACCGCCTCCAGCTGAACCTGAGCGCGGACATGCACTCCGTCGAGAGGGCGGCCGCGATCGAGAACGTGGACCTCGTCGCCGCGCCCGGGGCGGGCCTCACGGGAGCGGCCCCCGGCGCCGCGCCCGCCGTCGAGCAGGGGGGAAGGAAGAGGCTGCGCTGCCGCCGCCTGAACGTGGCGTTTCGCGCGAAGGGCGTCCTGCAGGAGGCGATCGCCGTGAACTCCGCCTCCCTCGAGATCGAGCCCTCTCCGCGGGAGGTGCAGGAGCGGCGGCGCGTCGCGGCGCCGCAGCTGCGCTTCGACTTCGACGAGCAGGGGCGCCTCGTCTCGCTTCAAGGCCTGCCCGCCCGACAGACCGACCCCGCCGCCCCCCGCCAGGCGATCCTCACCGCCGAACCTCTCGCCCCGGCCGAGGGCGGGCTCCGGCGCGTGCAGAGCGACACCTTCCTCGCGGCGTTCGACCCCGAGAGCGGAGCGGTGCGGGGGGCGACGTTCGACGGCGCGGTCACGGCGTCGGAGCCGGGACGAAGGGCGTGGGCGGCCCGCGGGACCTACGACGACGGGTCGGGCCTCGTCACCCTGACCGGCGACCCGCGGATCGTGGACGAGGACGGCTCGGAGCTCCGGGGGCGGCGCATCCTGATCGGCAGCCGGTCCCACGACGTGAAGGCGAGCGAGAACGTCCGGCACACGATGGCGAGCAAGGGCGGGAGGGGCCCGCAGGGCTCGTCGCCGGGAGGGGCGGGGCCGAAGGGCATGCTGCAGGGCGAGGAGCCGACCGTGCTCTTCTGCCGCGAGTTCGACTACGACGAGTCGACGCGGACGGCGCGGTACCGGGAGAACGCCGTCCTGCGCTCGGGCACGGACGAGCTCCGGGCGCCGACGATCGTCCTCGAGGAGCGGGCGGAGGGACGGCGGCTCACTGCGAGCGGAGGGACGACGTCGATCCTGCACCCGCGGCCCGGCAACGACGCCGCGAAGGAGCCGCAGAAGGAGCCGGCCAAGCCGCCGGTGCCGATCGAGGCCCGGAGCCGCGAGATGGTGTACGAGGAGGCGGCCAACCGGATCGTCTACAAGGGCGAGGTCGAGATCCGGCAGGGCGACATCCTCTCGAAGAGCCCGGAGGCGATCGTCACCCTCAACGCGAGCGGCGACGCCGTCGAGCGCATGGTGGCGGGGGAGCCGGTCGAGGTGACGCAGGGCGCGCGGCGGGCGACCGGCCAGAAAGGCACCTACACCCCGGACGACCAGACTCTCGTGCTGGTCGGGGACAAGGTGGTCCTCTACGACACCGATCGGCAGCTCGACGGCCGCATCGTCACGTTCGTGGTGGGCAGTGATAGGATCCGCGTCGACGGCCGCGAGGAGGTGCGCAGCGAGGCCGTCCTGCGGAGGAAGGAGCCGCCGAAGCCGTGATCGAGCCTGCCCTCGACAGCCGGGCGGCCCGTCCACGGGGGCCGGCCTCCGACGAGCCCCGCCTCCTCCGGGCCCTGGGCCTCACGAAGTCCTACGGCCGGAGGATCGTCGTGCGCGAGGTGGCCCTCGAGATCCGCCAGGGGGAGGTGGTGGGGCTGCTCGGGCCCAACGGGGCGGGCAAGACGACCACGTTCTACATGATGGTGGGCCTCGCCCGGCCCGACCGGGGTCAGGTCTTCCTGGCCGGCGAGGACATCACCGCCCTGCCGATGTACCTGCGCGCGCGGGCCGGGATCGGCTACCTGCCGCAGGAGGCGAGCATCTTCCGGAAGCTGACCACGGAGGAGAACGTGCTCGCCATCCTCGAGACGCGCGGCCTCCCCGCGGGCGAGCAGCGGGCGCTCGCGCGTCGGCTGCTCGACGAGCTCGGCATCCAGGGCATGGCCCGGCAGCCGGCCTACACCCTCTCCGGCGGGGAGAGGCGAAGGCTCGAGATCTGCCGCGCTCTCGCCGCGGAGCCGTCCTTCATCCTGCTGGACGAGCCCTTCGCGGGGATCGACCCCCTGGCCGTCGACGACATCCAGAAGATCATCGGCCACCTGCGCGACCGCGGGATCGGGATCCTCATCACCGACCACAACGTGCGCGAGACCTTGAAAATCACGGATCGCGCCTATATTCTGAGAGACGGCAATGTGTTCCGCTCCGGCTCTCCCGACGAGCTCGCCTCGGATCCCGAGGTGCGCCGCGTCTACCTCGGGGAGGGCTTCCGCCTCGACGGCCGCGACACCTGAGGGTCGGCCCCCGGACCGAGCCTAGACACCTTGGCGCTCCACCAGAAGCTCGGCCTCTCCGCTCGTCTCTCGCAGAGGCTCATCCTCACCCCCTCGCTCCAGCAGGCGATCAAGCTCCTCCCCCTCACCACGCTCGAGCTCGCGGAGGTCCTCGAGCAGGAGGTCATGGAGAACCCGCTCCTCGAGGAGGTCCCGGTCGAGGAGACGAAGACACAGGAGGAGATCGCGCAGGAGGAGCCTCCCGCGGAGCGGGAGCGGGCCGAGGACCCCCTCAAGGAGATCGAGGTCGAGCGCTTCTTCGAGGACTACTTCGACGACGGGGGGGAGCGGCGGGTTCGCCCGGCCGAGGTCCCCGACGTGCCGCCGATCGAGAACACCCTCACCGAGTCGCCCGACCTCTACGACCACCTGCTGTGGCAGCTCCGGATGACCGAGGCCGACGAGGCCACCCTCGAGATCGGCGAGGCCATCATCCAGAACCTCGACGACGACGGCCTCCTCCGGGTCTCGCTCGAGGACGTGGCCGCGATGGGGCCGTGGCCCATGGAGACGGTCGAGAGGACGCTCGCCCTCGTGCAGGCGTTCGATCCGCCGGGAGTGGCGGCGCGGAGCCTCACCGAGTGCCTCCGCATCCAGCTCCGCGTGCTCGGGCTCGAGGGCTCGCCGGCCGACCTCATGGTCCGCGACCACATGAAGCAGCTCCAGAGCCACCAGTACCCGGAGATCTCGCGTCACATGGGCCTCTCCGCGGACGAGGTCGCCCACCACCTCGAGATCATCCAGGGCCTCTCTCCCCGCCCCGGCAACCGCTACAGCGCCAAGCGGTCCGACTACATCCTCCCCGACGTGTTCGTGGTGAAGGAGGGGGACGAGTACAAGATCGTCCTGAACGACGACGGCCTGCCCAAGCTCCGGATCAGCCCGACCTACAGGCGGATGCTCGACCAGAAGGAGCCGGGCTCGGAGGAGACCCGGGCCTACGTGAAGGACAAGCTGCGGAGCGCCCTCTGGCTGCTGAAGAGCGTCGACCAGCGGCAGCGCACGATCTACAAGGTCGCGGAGTCGATCGTGCGGCACCAGCGCGCGTTCCTCGACCACGGCATCTCGCACCTCCGGCCGCTCGTCCTGCGCGACGTGGCGAGCGACATCGGGATGCACGAGTCCACGGTCTCCCGCGTGGTGGCCAACAAGTACATGCACACCCCGCGCGGGGTCTACGAGATGCGCTTCTTCTTCCACAGCGGCATCACCTCCACGATGGGGGAGGCGATCAGCTCGGTGACGATCAAGGACCGCATCAAGAAGATGATCGAGGAGGAGGACGCGGCGCGGCCCCTCTCCGACTCGCGCATCGCCGAGGTCCTCGCCGCCGAGGGGCTGCCCCTCGCCCGGCGGACGGTGGCCAAGTACCGGGAGGAGCTCCGCATCCCGCCCTCGAACTTGCGCAAGACGGTCCACTGAGGCCCGGGGCTCCGCCCGAGGGCGGGGCCCTCCGAGGAGGACGGATGAAGATCGAGTTCACCGGCCGAAGGACGGAGGTCCCGGACGAGCTCCGCCGCCTCGCCGAGCGCAAGCTCGCCAAGCTCGGGCGGCTGCTCCCCGCGGTGACTCGCGCCCACGTCATCCTCGCCGCCGACAAGCACCGGCAGGTGGCGGAGGTGAGCGTGCACTCGCGGCAGCTGGACCTGGCCGCGGTCGAGGTGACGAACGACGCGCGGCTCTCGGTGGCGGGGGCGATCGAGAAGCTCCGCCGGCAGGCCCAGCGCCAGCGCTCGAAGAGGCGGGAGCGGAAGGGCGCGCCCTCCCCGAGGCTCGCCCCCGCAGGGGCGCCGGACCGCGGCGGGGACGGGGCCCTGCCCCGGCTGGTGAGGACGCGGCGGACGGTGGTGAAGCCCATGACCCTGGACGAGGCGTCGCTCGAGATGGAGGGGCGCGGGGACGGGGTGCTCGTCTTCCGGGACGCGGCGAGCGGGCGCGTGAGCGTGCTCTATCGACGGAAGGACGGCAACCTGGGGCTGATCGAGCCCGAAGCGTGATGCGTTCCCGGCCCGTCCGCCGAGGTGCGGCGTCGTCCGTCGCCCCCCCGCGGGGCGAGGGCCCCGGGGTCGCCGTCGCGGAGCTCCTCGACGCGGCGGCCGAGCCCCTGAAGCTCGACCTCGTGGCGGGCCGGACGGGCCTCGACCACCGCGTGCACCTCTCCCGGGTGCAGCGGCCCGGCCTCGCCCTCACCGGCTACACCGACTACATCCGCTACGGCCGGGTGCAGATCGTGGGCAGCAGCGAGATCGGCTACCTCCGCAAGCTCGCCCCGCGGCGGCGGGCCGCGATCCTGGCCAAGCTCTGCCGCTGCCGCATCACCTGCCTCGTGGTGACGAAGGGGCTCGTTCCCCCGGCCGAGCTGCTGCGGTCGGCCGAGGCGCGGGGCATCCCGGTCCTCACCACCCCCCTCGAGTCGACCGTCTTCATCAAGCTCCTCTCCGCCTTCCTCGAGGAGAGGCTCGCCTCGAGGCTCCACCTGCACTCGGTGCTCCTCGACGTGTTCGGCCTCGGCGTCCTCATCCTCGGCGAGAGCGGCATCGGCAAGTCGGAGTGCGCCCTCGACCTCGTCGACCGCGGCCACCGCCTCGTGGCGGACGACGTGGTCGAGATCAAGCGGATGGGCGACGTGCTGGTGGGGGTGTCGCCCGACCTCACCCGGTTCCACATGGAGCTGCGGGGCCTCGGGGTCCTGAACATCAAGGACCTCTACGGCGTCTCGTCGATGCGCCTCTCGAAGCGGGTGGAGCTCGTGATGCAGCTCGAGCGCTGGGAGGCGGGGCGGGAGTACGACCGCCTCGGCCTCCGCGACGAGACCTTCCTCGTCCTCGGCGTCGAGGTCCCGCTGGTGCGCATCGCGGTGGCGCCGGGCCGCAACATCGCCCTCCTCGTCGAGGTGGCGGCCCGGAACCAGCTGCTGCGGGAGGGCGGCTACGACGCGGCGAAGCGCTTCGTGGAGCGGGTGGACGCGATGGTGGGACCGTCGTCGAAGGGCCGCCGGGGGACGCGGTCGGTCCGGGGGCGAGGGTGAGCCCGGAACGACGCGCGCTGCCCCGGCTCCTGGTGATCACCGGGCTCTCGGGGTCCGGTAAGACGCACGTGTCGCGGGCCCTCGAGGACGCCGGGTGGTTCTGCGTGGACAACCTGCCCACCGCGCTCGTGCCGAGCTTCGCCGCTCTCATCCGGCGCTCGGCCGAGCTCCGGCGCTCGGCCCTGGTCGTGGACGTGCGGGAGCGCACCTTCCCGGAGGCGTTCCCCCGCGTCTACCGGGAGCTGAAGGGGCGCGGCGGCCTCGCCACGAGCCTCGTCTTCCTGGAGGCGGACGAGAGGACCCTGCTGCGCCGCTTCAGCGAGACGCGAAGGCCGCATCCGTTCGCCGCCGGCGAGCCGGCCATCGAGGGCATCCGGGCCGAGCGGGCGGCGCTCGGCCCGGTCCGGAAGATGGCGGACGTGATCCTCGACACGTCCCGCTTCACCGTGCACGAGCTCCGCGACCACGTCCGCGAGCGGTACGACGTCCGGAGCGAGGGCGGGCGCATGGTGGTCTCCGTCCTGTCCTTCGGGTACAAGCACGGGGTCCCGCCCGAGTCCGACCTCGTGTTCGACGCCCGCTTCCTGCCCAACCCGAACTTCGTCCCGCGACTCCGCCGGCGGAGCGGAGCCGATCCGTCGGTGGTGGCCTACCTGCGGCGCCAGCCGGAGACGGGGGACTTCCTGCGGCGGGTCCTCTCCCTCGTTCGCTTCGTCCTTCCCCGGCACGAGCGCGAGGGACGGAGCTACCTCACGATCGCGATCGGCTGCACGGGGGGGCGGCACCGCTCGGTGATGCTCGCGAACGCGATCGGGGCGGAGGTCCGGAAGATGGGCTTCCCGGTGCGGGTCGCGCACCGGGACCTGAAGGTGGGGTGAGCGCATGATCGGCATCGTCGTCGTGACCCACGGCCGGATCGCGGAGGAGCTCGTGACCACGGCGCGCACGATCGTGGGCGATCTGCCGCGCATCGCTGCGGTCTCGATCGGCTGGAGCGACGACCCCGCGGCGGCCAACGCCGCCATCGAGCGCGGGGTGCTCGAGACGGGGGGTGGCGAGACGCTGGTCCTGACCGACATGTTCGGAGGCACCCCCACCAACCTGAGCCTCCCCTACCTGTCCGAGCGGGTCGAGATCGTGACCGGGGTGAACCTGCCCATGGTCATCAAGGCCTCGGCCCTCCGCGAGGGGTCGCTCGTCGAGGTCGCCCGGGCGGTGCGCGAGCAGGGCAAGGGCGCGATCTACGTGGCGAGCGAGGTCCTCGCGAAGAGGCCCGCGTGATCCGGCGCGAGCTCGTCATCCGGAACCGGCTCGGCCTCCACGCCCGGGCGGCGGCCCGCTTCGTGCACGCGGCGGGCCGCTTCCGGTCGCGGGTGACGGCGGGGCGGGACGGCCGGGTCACGGACGGCAAGTCGATCCTCGGCATCCTGCTCCTCGGCGCGTCCCCGGGGACGGTGATCGAGCTGACCACCGACGGGCCCGACGAGGAGGAAGCGATGGCGACCCTGGCCGCGCTCGTCGAGGGCGGCTTCGGGGAGGCGGCGTGAGCCACCTGCGTGGCACCGGGGTCTCGCCCGGCGTCGCCATGGGCCGCGCCCTGGTCATGGAGCGCGACGCGGCGCCGGTCTTCCGCCTCGCCGTGCCGAAGGACCGGATAGAGCGCGAGGTGCGACGGCTCGAGGAGGCGATCGAGGCGTCCCGGGAGCAGCTCCGCGCGGTCAAGGAGCGCCTGTCCCGCGAGGTCGGCGCTCCCCACGCCTACATCTTCGACGCCCACCTCCTGATGCTCGACGACCCGCTGCTGCGCGAGCGGGCGGCGGTCGCGGTGCGGGCGGAGGCGGTGAACGCGGAGTGGGCCCTGCGCGGGGTCGCGGACAGCCTGCACAGCCTGTTCAGCCAGTTCTCCGACGCCTACCTCCGGGAGCGGACGACCGACCTCGACGACGTGATCGGCCGGATCCAGCTCAACCTCCGGGGGTCCGCGGAGGCGCCGTCGCTCAGCCGGCTGCCCGGCCCGGTGGTCCTGGTCGCGGGAGACCTCACCCCCTCGGAGGCGGCCGAGCTCGACTGGGACCGGGTACTGGCCATCGTCACCGACGTCGGCTCCTCGACCTACCACACCGCGATCATCGCCCGCTCGCTGGGGATCCCCGCGGTCGCCGGCCTCAAGGAGGCCACGCGGCAGATCCCGCCCGGCAGCCTGGTGGCCGTCGACGGGACGCGCGGCGAGGTGGTGGTGGAGCCCTCGGGCCCGGTCCTCGACGCCTTCTCGGCCGCGCAGGAGGTCTACCGCCGCGAGGAGGAGCGCCTGCGGGGGACGCGCGGCCTCGCCGCGCGGACGCTCGACGGCGTCGAGGTGCGCCTCGAAGCGAACGTGGAGTTCCCCGAGGAGGTGGCCACCGCCCAGCTCCACGGCGCGTGCGGCATCGGGCTCTTCCGCTCCGAGTACCTCCTCGGCCGGGGCCTGCGGTTCCCGACCGAGGAGCAGCAGCTCGACGTCTACCGGAGGCTGGTCGAGCAGATGCACCCGCACCCCGTGACCGTGCGAACCTGGGACGTGGGCCTCGAGGCCCTGGGACCCGCCGGCCCCTCGAGCCCGAACCCCGCGCTCGGGGAGCGAGCGCTGCGCCTGGTGCGCCGTTCGCCGGACCCGTTCCGGATCCAGCTCCGGGCGCTCCTCCGCGCCGGGGCCCACGGGCCCGTTCGCATCATGTTCCCCTTCGTGAGCGGGCCGGGCGACCTCCGCTCGGCCCTCGACCTCCTCGAGCGCGCGAAGGAGGAGCTGCGCGTCGAGGGGACGGCCTTCCGCCCGGACGTCCCGGTGGGGGTGAACCTCGAGGTGCCGAGCGCGGCTCTCGTGGCCGACCTCCTCGCCCCCGAGGTGGACTTCTTCAGCGTGGGGACGAACGACCTCATCCAGTACCTGCTCGCCGTCGACCGCACCGACCCCCGCGTCTCCTCGCTCTACGAGCCCCTCCACCCGGCGGTGCTCCGCACTCTGGAGCGGATCGCCTGCGCCGCGCGGTCCCACGAGCGGCCGCTCTCCGTCTGCGGCGAGATGGCGGGCCAGCCCACCGAGGCGGTCCTCCTCGTCGGGCTCGGCTTCCGCGAGCTCTCCATGGCCCCCTCCGCGATCCCGCGCGTCAAGGAGGCGCTCCGTGCGGTGCGATTCGCGGACGCGCGCGTCCTGGCCGAGCGGTGCCTCGGCCTCGCGACGCGCGCCGAGATCGAGGCCGAGGTCCGGCAGGCGCTCCGGCCCGACCCGCGCGCGGCGCCGGTCGACTTGACCTGACCCGTACCGCGGGTCGGGCGTCAGTACCTCGCCGTCTCCCGGATCGCGGCGGCGAGCGTCTCGACCTGGGGCAGGGTCGCGTCCTCCAGAACCGGGTTGTATCCGACGAACGTGTCGAGCGCTCCCACCCGGCGCACCGGGGCGTCGAGGTGCTCGAAGAGCTCGCTCGCCACGCGGGCCGCGATCTCGGCGCCGTAGCCCCACGACAGGCAGTCCTCGTGCGCCACCACCACCCGGCCCGTCCGGCGGACGCTCGCCGCCACCGCCTCCCAGTCCCAGGGGCTGAGGGTCCGGAGGTCGAGCACCTCCGCCTCGATCCCGTCGAGGGCCACCTGCTTCGCGGCGAGCAGCGAGCGGTGGACGACGGCGCCGAACGTGACCACGGTCACGTCGCGCCCCTCGCGCACACAGGCCGCCTTGCCGAAGGGGATCGTGTAGTCGGGCCCGGGGTAGATGCCTTTGTTGTGGGTCTGGCGGTAGAGGTGCTTGTGCTCGAGGAAGACGACCGGGTCGTCGCAGCGGATCGCCGTGCGCAGGAGGCCGTTCGCGTCGCGCGCGTTCGAGGGCAGGACGACGCGGAGCCCCGGCACGTGGGTGAACAGGACCTCGCCGCACTGGGAGTGGTAGACCGCCCCGCCCTGGAGGTAGCCGCCGTAGGTCACGCGGATCACCACCGGGCACTCGAAGGAGCCGTTCGAGCGCCAGCGGAGGAGGGCGAGCTCGTTCCGGATCTGCATGTACGCGGGCCAGATGTAGTCGACGAACTGGATCTCGACGACCGGCTTCAGGCCGCGGGTGGCCATGCCGACGGCGCGGCCCACGATGTTGGCCTCGGCGAGCGGCGCGTTGTAGACGCGGTGGGAGCCGTGCCTGCGTTGGAGGTTGTGGGTGACCTTGAAGACGCCGCCCTTGCCCTTCACCTCGGCGAGGGCAGGCTCCCGCGAGCAGTCGGCGACGTCCTGCCCGAACACGACGATGCGGGGGTCGCGCGCCATCTCGTCGTGGAGGCAGGCGTTCAGGAGGTCGACCATCGTCTTCGGGTCGCCCTGGAGGGCGGGCTCGGAGGCGAACGCGCTCGAGGTGGGGTCGACGGTGGGGGAGTAGACGTGCCGGGGCACGCTCCCGGGAGGGGGAACGGCCGCGGCCAGGGCGGCGTCGGCGGCGGCGCTCACCTCGCGGTCGACGTCCGCGCGGAGAGCCGCCAGCTCCTCCTCGCGGGCGACGCCGTCGGCGACGAGCCGCTGCGGCAGGAGGACGAGGGGGTCCCGCCGTGCGTCCTCTTCCCTCTCCGCGGCCGTCCGATAGAAGGCCTGGTCGTCGGAGAGGGAGTGCGAGTAGGGGCGGATGACGTGGGCGTGGACGAGCGCCGGCCCCTGGCGGGAGCGGCACCACGCGACGGCCTCGCCGAGGACGGACAGGCTGGCCACGGGGTCGCAGCCGTCCACCTCGCGCACGAGGAGGTTCGGGAACGAGCGGACGAGCCTCGAGACGCTGCCCCCGGCGGTCTGCACCTCGACGGGAACCGAGATCGCGTAGCCGTTGTCCTCGATCAGGTAGAGCACGGGGAGCTTCAGGTTGGAGGCCGTGTTCAGGCTCTCCCAGAACTCGCCCTCGGACGTGCTGCCGTCGCCGGCCGAGCAGTAGACGATCTCGTCCGCGGCGAAGGCGGGCGGCGGGGCGCCCGGGACCCGGCCCGCCGCGAGGTAGAGGCCCGCCTCCGCGCAGCCGACCGCCTGGAGGAACTGCGTGCCGGTGGGCGAGGATCGTGAGACGACGTGCAGCCGGGGGTGGCTCCAGTGCGACGGCATCTGCCGTCCCCCCGAGCTGGGGTCGTCCTTGGCCCCGACGGCGCCGAGGAGCATCTCGTAGGGGGAGAGGCCGAGCTGGAGCATCAGGGCGCGGTCGCGGTAGTGGGCGTAGAACCAGTCGTGGCCGGGCTTGAGGAGCCTCCCCGCCGCGACGAGCACCGCCTCGTGCCCGGCGCCGCTGATCTGGAAGAACACGCGGTTCTGGCGCTTGAGCTGGATCTCCTTGTCGTCGAGCCGGCGCGACAGGAGCATGGTCCGGTACATCGAGAGGAGGGTCTCGCCCTGCTGGCGCAGGCGGCGATCGAGCGTCGGGGTCAGCGGGTCCATCTCCTGTCCCTGGGGAACAAGGGCCGCGCGAAACGACGCGCGGCGGATGGCGGCATTCTACCGCAGGGCCGGGCGGCGGCTCAGGCCGTGAGCAGCTCCCAGAGGAAGCCGGGGCCGAAGGCGGCCCGTGCGGGGACGAGGTCGCCCGCGATCCCGACCAGCCGGTCGGCGAGGTCGGGCCGTCGAGCCAGCCGCCGCGCGATCGCGTTCGCGGCCGCCGTCGAGCCCACCGCGACCTGGAGCAGGCGGTTGAAGCGGAACTTGGCGCCGGTCGCGGCGCGGCGCGCGCGCTCGTACCCGGCGAGGGTCGGCAGGGGCCCCGGCGCGCCCGAGACGACGGCGGCCTGGACGGCCTCGGCCGCGAGCTCGGCCGTGCGCAGAGCGAGGACGACACCTTCGCCCGTGAAGGGGTCGTAGAAGCCGGCAGCGTCGCCGATCAGGACGGCGCCGGGCGCGGCCGCGGCCCGACAGACCAGGGCGAGAGGGCCGAGGGCGCGCGGGCTCTCGAGGAGGCGCGCCCGGTCGAGGCGCTCGCCGAGACGAGGCCAGCGGGTCCTCAGGGTCCGCCGGTAGAAGCCCTCGAGATCGCGGGCGGCGGCCGCGATCTCGCGTCGGTCGAGGACGAAGGCGACGTTCGCGAGCGTGGGCGAGAGCGGGGCGACCCCGCAGTAACCTCCGCCCCCGACGTGCATCTCCCCGAACTCCTCCAGGCCCTCCACGCCCTCCCAGTGGCCCCGCACCGCGAAGCGCCGCCGCGTCGGATGCTCGTGGAGGAGGGAGAGCCTCCTCGCGACGACGCTGCGCCGGCCGTCGGCGCCCACGACCACGCGGGCCCTCACGACCACCGGCTCGCCGCCCGAGTCCACGAGGACGCCCGCCACGCTCGCTCCCTCCCGGAGGAGGTCCGTGACCCGCATGCCCTCCCGGACCTCGGCGCCCGCCTCCCGCGCCGAGTCGAGGAGCGCCGCGTCGAGGGCGAGACGGCGGACGGCCAGGCCCGGCCGCTCCCGGCCGCGGTACTCGCCCCGGAAGGCCGTGCCGTCCGGGGACACGAGACGCATGCCCCGGAGGGGATGGGGGGCGAGGGCGCGCACCCTCTCGGCGGCGCCCATCGCGTCGAAGAGCCGCCACGCTTCGGGAGAGACGCCCTCGCCGCAGACCTTGTCGCGCGGGAAACGGGCCGCCTCGAGGACGAGGACGTCGTGTCCGCGACGGGCCAGGAAGCAGGCGAGAGCGGCGCCCGCCGGGCCGCCCCCCACGACGACCACCTCGCGTCGCTCGCCGCTCACCCGCGCCCCTCGGCCGCGGGCGGCATCGCGGCGACGGCCAGCAGCCGGTACGGGAAGGAGCGCCGGATCGAGGCCGCCGGGAGGCCCGCGGCGGCGAAGGCCGCGCGCAGCTCGGCCTCCCGGAAGCCGCGCCGGATCGAGAGGAGGCCGTCCTCGACGCTCACCCGGCTCCGGAAGAGCAGGGGGAAGGCGGCCCTCCCGAAGAGGAGGGGAAGGGCCGCCCGGTGGAGGTCGTTGACGACCAGCGCGCGGCGGGCGAGGCGGGCGAGGTCGCGGAGGAGCGCGGGCAGGTCGGGAGAGTCGAAGTGGTGGAGGAAGAGGGATGCGGTGACGACGTCGAAGGCCCGGTCGCGGATGGGCAGCCGACGGACGTCGGCCACGAGACGCCGCACCGGCGCCGGCGCCGCCCGGAGGTGGACGACCTTCACGTCCAGCCCGACCGCGAAGAGGGGGCCGGGAAGCCGGGAGAGGAGGAACGCGGGGAGGTCCGCCGAGCCGCAGCCGACGTCGAGTAGCCGGCCCCCCGGGGGGAGGTGCTCCCGCACGGCGCGCAGGAGGGCGCTCCGGTTGCCGAGCCTCCGGTTCACGAAGCGCAGGTCGGCCAGGCTGCGCAGCGTCTCGGCCTCCGGAACGCCGAGATCGAGGAGCTCCGGCGCGGTGGCGCGGCTCCGGAGGTCCGGGCTCACTGGAACTCGAGCAGGGCCAGCTCGGCCCCGAACCCCGGGCCGAAGGCGCCGAGGAGCCCGAGCGTGCCCTTCTCCGGGCGATGGCGGCGCAGGATCTCGTCGAGCACGAACAGCACGGTCACTGAGCTCATGTTGCCGTGCGCCGACAGGACGGCCCGGGTCGGCGCGAGGTCCTCCGAGTCGAGGCCGAGCTTCTCCGCCATCACCTCGACGATCCGCCGGCTCCCGGGATGGAGGACGAAGCGGCGGATGTCGGCGCGAGAGAGGCCGAGCGGGGAGAGGAAGGACTCCACGGCGGGGACGATGTGGCCGCGGATGAAGGAGACGAGGTCCTTGTCGAGCAGGATCTGGAGACCCTGGTTGCGAAGCTCGAAGCCCATGAGGTGCGCGGTGCCGGGGAAGAAGACGCTCTCCGCGTCCCGCACGCGGACGAGCCCCGACCGCGCGCGGGGGTGGCGCTCCCCGACGAGGACCGCCGCCACCCCGCCGTCGCCGAAGATCGCGGCCGAGACGACGTTCGTCGCGGAGCGGTCCCAGGGCTGGAACGTCAGGCTCGAGAGCTCGATCGCGAGGAGGAGAACGGCGCGGTCGGGATGGGCGGCGAGGTAGTCGCCGGCGCGGGCGAGGCCGACGACGCCGCCCGCGCAGCCCGACTCGGTGATGGGAAGGCGGGCGAGGCGGGGGCCGAGGCGGAGCGTGTTCGCGACGTGCGCGTCCACGGCCGGGATCATGAAGCCCGTGCACGAGACGCTCACGACCATGTCGATTCCGGCCGGCGCGAGGCCGGAGGCCTCGAGGGCACGCGAGGCGACCTCGGCGCCGGCGCGGCACGCGATGTCGCGGTAGCGGCAGTTCTGCGTCTCGAAGTCGCCGGGACGGAACGCATCCTCGATGCGGACGACACTGGCCCGCGTCTTCACGCCGGCCGTCTCGAAGACGGAGATCAGGCTCGCCGGGGCGGAGGCCTGGAGCCACTCGCGCACCCAGGGGACGACCTCCTCCTGTTCGTAACGGTAGGGAGCGAGGTAGCGCTCGAGCGAGAGGAGCGTCGCCATGAGCCGGAGCGGGTCTCGCCGTCCGCGGGGGAGCCGCTAGAAGGGGACGTCGTCGTCCGTCGCCTGGAAGTCGTCCCCGCCTTCCGCGGGCGCCTCGGCAGGGGCCGAAGGCGCGCTCGCGCGCGGCCCGCCCCCGCCCTCGCCGCGTCCCCCGAGGAGCACGAGGCGCGAGTTGGGCCCGCTCACCCGGATGCGGGTGGTGTTCCTCTTGTTGCCGTCCTTGTCCGTCCACTCGTCGTAGCGGATGCTGCCCTCGATGTAGACGGGACGGCCCTTCGTCACGTAGTCGCGGACCACCTGCGCGGTCTTGCCGAAGACCTCGACCCGGTGCCACTCGGTGCGCTCCTGCTTCTGGCCGCTCTTGTCGTTCCAGACCTCGTTCGTGGCCAGGGTGAAGTTGGCGATGGGCTCGCCGGCCTGGGTGTAGCGGATCTCCGGGTCGCGGCCCACGTTCCCGATCAGGATCACCTTGTTGACGGATGGCATGTCGCTCTCTCGCTCCTCAGGGGGTGAGGTGCTCGCGGGCGATGCGCGCGGCCTGCGAGCTGGGGTAGCGGTCGACCACGTAGCGGTACTCGACGAGAGCCTGGCTCCGGCGCCCGAGCCTCTCGAGGGCCATGCCCTTCTTGACGCGGGCGTCCGCGAGCTTGTCGCTCGTGGGGTAGTCCTTGAACAGCGTGTTCCAGGCCTCGATCGCCTCCGCGAACATCTTCTTCCCGTAGAGGCACTCGCCGATCCAGTACTGGGCATTGTCCGTGAAGTCGGTGTCGGGATAGTCCCGGATGTACTCGGTGAACCCCTGGATCGCGAGATCGTAGTTGCCCCGGGCGAAGTCGGCGTAGGCCTGGCTGTAGAGCTCCCGCGGCGCGGGGGCGGGAGCGGCCGGGGCGGCTGCGGTGGCGGTCGGAGGCGCAGACCCCGGCGTCGCCGTCCCGCCCGGCGAGCCGCCGGCGGTGGCTGCAGGGGCGGGCGGCGCTCCGGCGGGTGGCCCGAGGAGCGGCGCGATCTGGGAGCGGAGCGCCTGCACGGACTCCGCCACCTCGGCCACGCGGTCGCCCAGGTCCTTGAGGCCGGCCGCCGCCGACTCGGCCTGCTGCTGCCGGTCGCCGACGCCCTTCTTGAGGAGGGCGTTCTGCTCGGCGATGAGCTCGGTGAGGCGCCGCAGCTCGGCCCGGTTCTCCTCGGACACCCGCTGGATCTCGGCCAGCTGTCCCTGGAGGGAGGCGATCTGCATGGCGAGGCGGTCGATGTCCTTGTTGGCGGCGACGGCCGGCATGGCGGCGAGCAGGGCCGCCAGGGCGGCGGGGGCGATTCGACGGGTCACGTTCTCCTCCGGGGCGGGCGCGACGGGAGACGAGGATTGATCATAGCAGTCCAGGCGGCGGCGCGCCCTATCTCGACACCGCGAAGTGCGCCCGCCGGTTCTTCGCCCAGGCCGCCTCGCCGGTCCCGGTGTCGAGGGGACGCTCCTTGCCGAAGGAGACGGCGCGGAGCCGGCCCGCCGCCACTCCCAGGCTCACCAGGTAGTCGCGGGTCGCCCGGGCGCGCTGCTCGCCGAGGGCCAGGTTGTACTCCACGGTGCCGCGCTCGTCGCAGTGCCCCTCCACCGTCACCCTCGCCTCGCGGTGGCCCTGGAGCCAGAGCGCGTGCTTCTCGAGGGTGGCCCGGGAGGCGTCGGTCAGCGCGGCGCTGTCGAGCTCGAAGTGGATGTCGGCGAGGGGGGAGCTTTCTTCCGGCCCCGCCGCTCCGCCCGCGATGTCGGCTCCGTCCGCCCTCTCGCCCCTCATCGCGCGCACGTCCGGCCCCTCGTCGAGGGGCCGCTCCGGGGGCCGGGCCCCGGCGCCCTCGGCCTCCTGGCGTTCGCCTCCCGGTGTCGTGGAGAGGACCGGCGGGCGCTTCTTGCCCCCGCAGCCGCCGAGCAGGGCGAGGCAGGCGAGGGTGAGGACGAAGCCGGTCATTCGGCGGTCGAAGCGAAACGGCATGAACCCTCCTCGGATGGCCCGGTCAGGGGCCCCAGTCGGGCTGGACGTTGTTGCCCGGCCCGGTGCTCAGCGTCTGCAGAGAGCGGCCCTCCCGGTCGGCGATCGTGACCTCCCAGCGCCCGCCCCGGTTGCACGAGAAGACGAGGTGGCGTCCGTTCGGGGCCCACGACGGGTACTCGCAGGAGCCGCGGCCCTGGGTGATCTGCCGCACCTGACGGGTGGCCAGGTCGATGATCGCGATGTCGAAGCCGCCGACCTCGAGCCTCGACGTGTAGGCGACCTCGCTGTACTGCTTGGCCGGGTTCCAGGCGCAGCCGTCGTTCCAGTTCCCCACGGTCGTCAGGCGGCGGACGTTCAGGCCCTCGCTGTCCATCGTCCAGATCTGCGGCGTGCCGGTGCGGCCCGACGTGAAAGCGATCTCCTGGCCGGTCGGGCTCCAGCAGGGGGCGGTGTCGGAGGCCTCGGTGGTCGTGAGGCGGCGGGCCCCGCTCCCGTCGGCGTTCGCCGTCCACACGTCCATGTTGCCGGACCGGTTGCTCGCGAAGGCGAGGCGCCGGCCGTCCGGGCTGAAGGCGGGCGCGAACGCCTGCGCGTCCCCCTTCTCGCCGCTCAGGTTCGGGACGCTCTGGCCCTCGAAGATCTTCGCGAGGTAGAGGAGGGGAGACCCCTGCCGGTACGAGACGTAGGCGAGAGCCGCGCCGTCCGGCCGCCAGGCGGGCAGGATGTTGATCGACCCGTTCACGGTCACGCGGCGGGGGTTGAAGCCGTCGTAGTCGGCGATGTAGATCTCCTTGGACCGCCGCTCCTTCGTGGCGTCGCGGTCGGACACGAACGCGATGCGCGTCTGCGCGACACCCTTGTACTGGGTGAGGGTCATGATGTCGTCGGAGGCGCGGTGGGCGAAGACGCGCGGGTTGTCGGGCTTTCCCGTGTAGCGGCGGGCGAGCATCGTCGCCCCCGAGTCGACGAAGTAGACCCGCACCTCGACGGTGAGCTCTCCCCCCGCCACCTCGGCCCGGGTGGCGACGAGGATGCGGGCCCCGATGCCCTTCCAGTCCTCGAACCGCGGGGCGTCGGGGTTGAGGGGAGGGATCGCGCTCATGAGGCTGTCGGGGACGAACTGGAAGAGCCCCTCGAAGCGGAGGTCGCTGCGCAGGACCTGGGCGAGGGCACGGCACGCCGCCTGGCTCGCCTCGTCCGGCCGGCGGGGGACGCAGTCCGGTACGGCGAATTTCGGGATCACGCCGCCGATCACGATCTGCTCCACCGGCGGCGGCTCCTGTGTGACGGCGGCCGCTCCCGTCCGGCGAGAGGCCCCCGGGTCGAGCACGAGCACGACGGCGATGGCCACCGCGAGTCGGACGACCGCTCGCCGTGACCGGCGTCCAGGGGCGCAGTTTCTATTCGGAGCCTTCATCAGGCGAGATCTCCGAGGAGAGGGGAAGCGGGGGGGAGCGTTTCGTCACTGTGCCGGCTTGAAGAGGGCCTGGATCGTTCGGGGTTTCTGACCATACTCCCTCGGGAGCGGGCCGAAGGGCGCCGCGTTGAGGATGGCCCGTTGGGCCGCCATGTCGAGGAGCGCCACGCCGCTCGGCTGCGTGACGCGGACGCCCATCACGTTGCCGTCGGGCTGGATCGTGAACGTCACGCCGACCGGCTGCGTGAAGCCGGACCGTATCTGCTGGTTCCAGAGCATCCAGATCTTCTGCTGGACGCCCGCCAGGTACCAGTCGCCGCCGCTGTCTGTGCCGTCGGGCACGCCGGGGCCGGGCGGGCCGAACTCGAGGCCCGGCGTCGCCGCGCCGGCCCCCCGGCCGCCGGGCGCGCCTCCCGCGGGCGCCTGGGCCTTCGCCGACCCCGCCGCTCGGCCGCCGGGAAGGGGCAGCGGAGGCGGCTCGAGCGCCCGCTTGGTCCGCCGCGCGTCGGGCAAGGGGAGGGCCTGCGGCTTCGGAGGCGCGACCAGCTTCGGCTTCAGGACCTGCGGCGGGGGAGCCGGCGGGCCGGTGACCGCCGGGGCTGGAGGCGCGGCCGACGGTGGCGCAGCCGCCGGAGCGGCCGCCGCGGGGGAGCCGCCTCCGCCCCTGGGCAGCACGACCGCGAAGCCGTCGGCCACGCGCAGGAGCGGCTCTCTCGGGAGGAGCATCGGGAGGCCCACCGCGAGGCCGGCCCCCACGAGGTGCGCGGTGATCGACACGAGGACAGTGGCCGGGAGCCCCTGGTCGAGGTGCTGGCGCTCCGCGATCAGCCGGTCGATGGCCTCGTTCACCGCCGCTTCTCCTCGGGGAGCGCGTAGACGAAGCCGATGCGGTCGATCCCCGCGCGCTTGATCACGTCGACCACGCGGATGACCTCCCCGTAACGCAGGCCCTCGTCGGCCCGCAGGTAGACGACGCTGTCGGGGCGGCCCGCGGTCAGGCCGCGCAGCCGGTCCTCGAGCAGGAGGATGTTGACCACGTCGTTGCCGACGAACACCTGGCCGTCGGCGCGGACGGACACCGTGACCCGGTCCTCCTGCGGGATCTGCGGCTGGTTGGCGACGGGCAGGGAGACGTCGATCCCCCGGCTCATCATCGGCGCCGTCACCATGAAGATGAGCAGGAGGACGAGCACGACGTCGACGAGGGGCGTCACGTTGATCTCGCCCAGCATCGGCGAGCCGCGCCGCGACCGCAGGCCGCGGTAGGCCGACCCCGCGCCGCCGTCGCCGCCGCCTTGCGCCTGCATCGCCTCGGCCGCCCGCCTAGGTGAAGTTCCGCTCGACGATGTTGAGGAACTCGAGGGCGAAATCGTCGAGCATCGAGGACAAGACGCGCACCCGGCTGCTGAAGAAGTTGAAGAAGACGGCAGCCGGGATGGCGGCGAAGAGGCCCATCGCGGTCGTGATCAGGGCGGCGGAGATGCCGGGCGCGACGACGGCCAGGTTGGCCGAGCCCATGCGGCCGATGTCGCCGAACGCTTCCATGATGCCCCACACCGTGCCGAAGAGGCCGATGAACGGGGTGACGCTCGCCGTCGTGGCGAGGAAGCTGAGCCGGCGCTCGAGGCGCGTCACCTCGACGCCGGCCGCACGGGCGAGGGAGCGCGAGAGCGAGTCGAGGCTCCGCACGGTGGGGCGGGCGCCGGCGACCGGGGCGGTCCCGCCGCCGCGGACCTGCTGGTTGACCTCGAGGTAGCCGGCCTGGAAGACGCCGACGAGGGGGCTCGCCTTGAGCTGCGGGCAGACGGCGTTCACCTCGGAGAACTTGCTGCTCTTGCGGAAGACCTCGAGGAAGGTGTCGGACTGGGTGTGGGCGCGCCGGAGCGAGAGGCCCTTGTAGAGGATGATCGCCCAGGACAGGAGGGAGAACAGAAGGAGGAGCGCGAGCACGAGCCGCGCGACGAGACCGCTGCCGGAGACCAGGCCCGCCACGCCTCCGGAGAAGGCGGGAGCCTGGGCCAGCAGGAGGGCGAGCGTGGACAAGGGCACCTCTCTAAATTGCGCTAGCGATTGAGGATGCCACAACAGCTAGTGGTTGTCAATTTTTCGGCCCAAGCGGCCTCCGTCGGTCCCGTCCTGCCCTTTTGACGCTCCATCATGCGTTTACAGCCGATCGGGCGCTGTGGTACTCTCCTCCGAGTCGCACAAGGCATGCTTAAACTACTGCGGATCAACAACATCGCGCTGATCCAGGGCCTCGACGTCGAGCTGGGGGCCGGCCTCACCCTCCTGACTGGAGAGACGGGCGCCGGAAAGTCGATCCTCATCGACGCCATCGGCCTCCTGCTGGGGGATCGCGCCTCGCCGGAGCTCATCCGTTCGGGCGAGGAGCGGGCGTCCGTGGAGGCGGTGTTCGAGGTCGCGGGTGCGAGCGACCTCCTCGAGGAGCGCGGGCTCGCCGCCGAAGGGGACGAGGTCGTCGTCCGCCGCGAGCTGCAGTCGAACGGCAAGGGGCGCGCGACCGTCAACGGCGCCCTCGTGCCGTTGAGCCTGCTCCGCGACCTGGCCCCGCGCCTCGTCGTCATCCACGGTCAGCACGAGCCTCAGGGCCTCCTCGACCCGGCCGCGCACCTCGACCTGCTGGACCACTTCGCCGGCGCCGACGACGCGAGGCCGGTCGGCGAGTTCTACCGCGATCTCCGCGGCGTCGAGGCCGCCCTCGAGCGCCTGCGAGGCGACCGGCGCGAGGCGGAGCGGCGCCGCGAGATGCTCGAGTTCCAGGCGAACGAGATCGAGCACGCGGGGCTCGCGCCGGGGGAGGAGGAGGCCCTGCGGGTCGAGAAGGCCCGCCAGGCCAATGCCGGCCGACTCTCGACGCTGAGCGGCGAAGCGTACGCCCTCCTCTACGACGACGAGGGAGCCGCCCTCTCGCGCCTCGGCCAGGTCTTCCGCCGTCTCGACGAGCTCGCGGCGATCGACCCCTCGTTCCGTCCCTTCCTCGACGCGCGGCCGGACGTGCTCGCCCCCCTCGAGGACCTCGCCCTGCGCCTTCGCGACTACCACGGGCAGCTCGAGGTCAGCCCGGGACGGCTCGACGAGATCGAGGCCCGCCTCGCCGTCCTCGAGCGGCTCAAGAAGAAGTACGGCGCCACGGTCGACGAGGTCCGCGCGTTCGGCGAGCGCTGCCGGCGGGAGCTCGACTCCCTCGCCTCTCCGGAAGAGCAGGAGAAGGCGCTCGTCGCACGGTGCGAGCGGGTGGCCGCGGCGTACCTGGACCGGGCGCGCGAGCTGTCGAGGAAGCGGAGGGCGGCGGCGCGGGAGCTCGGCCGGAAGGTCCTGAACGAGCTCGGCCAGCTGGCGATGGAGAAGACCCGGTTCGAGGTCGCCTTCACGCCTGCCGAGCCGGCGACCGAGCCCGGGGCGTGGACCGAGCGGGGCCTCGAGCGCGCGGAGTTTCTCCTGTCGCCGAACCCCGGGGAGGAGCTGCGGCCCCTGGCCCGCATCGCGTCGGGAGGGGAGCTGTCCCGGATCATGCTCGGCCTGAAGTCGGTCGTGGGCTCCGACGCCCCCGGCCTCACCCTCGTCTTCGACGAGGTGGACGCGGGCATCGGGGGCCGCGTGGCCGAGGTCGTCGGGCGCAAGCTGAAGGCCGTGGCCGCGCGGCAGCAGGTCCTCTGCGTGACCCACCTTCCCCAGATCGCCGCCCTCGCCGATCACCACCTCGCGGTGCGGAAGCGGATGGAGCACGGGCGAACGCTCACCGTCGTGGAGCCGCTCGCAGGGGAGGCGCGGGCCGAGGAGATCGCACGCATGCTCGGAGGCGAGACGATCACCGCCACCGCAAGGCAGCACGCGCGGGAGATGCTGAAGCAGGACTTTGGAAGATAAGGCCCATCTCGTGGAGGCGAAAGCGAAAAGACGGTTCTTCGTCCAGACCTTTGGCTGCCAGATGAACGTCAACGACTCGGAGAGAGTGGCCGGCCTCCTCGAGTCGCGGGGCCTCGAGCCCGCTGAAAGCGCGGCGGAGGCCGACTTCGTGTTCCTGAACACCTGCGCCGTGAGGGAGAAGGCGACGGCGAAGTTCCGTGACTCGCTCGGCCGCCTTCGCCGCGCGAAGGCCGGGCGTCCGGGCCTCCAGATCGGCGTCGGTGGGTGCGTGGCCCAGATCGAGGGCGAGAGCCTCCTGGAGCGGGCCCGACACGTCGATGTCCTCGTCGGGACGCACAACCTCCACCGCGTTCCGGACCTTCTCGACCAAGCCGCGTCGACCGGGCGGGCCGCGGTGGACCTCGACCGCCAGGCCGACGCCTTCGCCATACCGCCGGCCCTGGTCGCGCACGGGAACCCGGTGCGGGCGTTCGTGACGGCGATGGAAGGATGCAACCACGTCTGCAGCTTCTGCGTCGTCCCGAGGACGCGCGGACCGGAGGTGAACCGCCCCCCGGAGGACATCGTGCGTGAGGTCGAGGGTGTCGTCGCCCGTGGCTTCACCGAAGTGATGCTCCTGGGACAGACGGTCAACGCGTACCGGCACGGCGACACCGACTTCACCGCCCTCCTCGCCCGCGTCGACCGCGTGGCCGGCCTGCGACGGCTGCGCTTCACGACGTCGCACCCCGAGCACGTCGGCGAGAGGATGGCCGACGCGCTCCGCGACCTGCCCAGCGTCTGCCCGTACGTTCATCTGCCCTTCCAGTCGGGGTCCGACCGCATCCTCCTCTCGATGCGCCGCGGATACACGCGGCAGGAGTACCTCGACAAGACAGCCCTCCTTCGGGACCGCGTGCCCGGCCTCGCGCTCTCGACCGACGTGATCGTCGGCTATCCCGGCGAGACGGAGGCCGAGTTCGAGGAGACGCTCGCCGTGCTCGAGGCCGTCAGCTTCGACGGACTCTTCGCCTTCTCCTATTCGCCTCGCCCGGGGACCGCCGCCCGGCGCCTCGCCGACGACGTGCCGGAGGAGGAGAAGAGGCGGCGTCTCCACGTCGTGAATGCCCGGCAGCAGCACTGGCAGCGCCTCCGCCAGGAGGCGCGTGTGGGGCGCCGGGAGGAGGTCCTCGTCGAGACCGTCGACGGGAAGGGACGAGTGTCGGGCCGCACTCCGCACTTCCGCATCGTCCACTTCGACGGTCCCGAGACGCTCGTCGGCCGACATGTGGAACTCGAGATCACGGGTGCGGGCCCGAACGCGCTGCAGGGCCGACTCGCGCAAGCGGTTCATTGACGCGAAGTTTCGCCGTCCCTATATTCTGGCCAGGCAGGGAGGTCGCGGCGTGGAAATCGAGATGGCCCTCAAGGGCAGCGGGTACATCCTGGACCCGATCACCAACATGCCCGTCATCGTGCTGCGCGAGGTCGAGGGACAGAGGGTCCTTCCAATCTGGGTGGGCATCTTCGAGGCGAACGCGATCATGCTCCAGAAGGAGGGCGTCGAGACGCCACGGCCGATGACGCACGACCTCTTGAAGAGAGTGCTCGACGAGCTCGGCGGCCGCCTCGAACGCATCGTGGTCTGCGACCTCAAGGACAACACGTTCTACGCGACGCTTTACGTCGCCTCTCCCACCGGGCCTCGGACGGTCGATGCCCGCCCATCCGACGCCATCGCTCTCGCCCTCCGCTGTGGCGCCCGGATCTTCGTGGAGGAAGCGGTCATCCGGAACGCGCGCAGCCTGGAGATGAGCAAGGAGACGGTGGACGTCGGACGCCTCCAGAAGTGGCTGGAGAACCTCTCCGACGACGACCTCGGCAAGTACAAGATGTAGGGGCGGCCCTTCCGCCAGCCCCCATCCGTTTGAACTTGACCCGCGGCGACGCCTTCTTCTAACATCCGGCGATCGTCGCTGGCGCGACGCTTCCCCGGAGCAGCTTTCCTTGATCGTCATCGCGATCGCAAACCAGAAGGGCGGCGTCGGGAAGACGACCACCGCCATCAACCTTTCCGCAGCGCTGGCCATGCGCGGGCGCAGCGTCCTGCTTGTCGACCTCGACCCGCAGGGCAACTCGTCGATGACCTTCCTCGACGTGCGATCGCTCGAGAGGTCGATGTACGACGTCTTCACCGGGCAGGCGACGCTCAGCGACATCATCCGGAACACCGCGGTGCCGCGACTCGACGTCGCCCCGGCTCGCATCGGCCTGGCGAAGCTCGAGGGCCAGCTCGTGGGCGAGCTGGACGCGCACTTCCGGCTCAAGGACCGGCTGACCGCGATCAACGGGCGCTACGAGTTCGTCCTCGTGGACACGCCGCCGGCCCTGGGCCTGATCACCGTCAACGCGCTCGTGGCGGCCACGCACCTGCTGATCCCGGTGCAGTCGAGCTACTTCGCGCTCGAGGGCACGGACGACCTCCTCGAGACCGTCGACCGCATCCGCGCGCGGCCGAACCCTGAGCTGAAGCTGCTCGGCGCAGTCATCACGCTCCACGACAAGCGGACGACCCTCTCTCGGGACGTCCAGAAGGCCGTGACCGAGGTGTTCGGCGGGCGGGTGTTCGAGACGACGATCTCCAAGAGCATTCGGCTCGAGGAGAGCCCGGCCCA
>DATJYX010000100.1:0-62698 GCA_035577965.1 Vicinamibacteria bacterium
CACCCGGCGCAAGGGCGGGACGGGGCTCGGGCTGTCGATCGTCGAGCGGATCGTGACCGACCACGGCGGCACGCTGGCCGCCCAGAACCGCGGCGAGGGCGGAGCCCGCCTCCACGTCCGCCTCCCGGCCGACACCCCGCGTCAGTAGGCCAGCAGCTCCCGCAGCGCGGGCAGCAGACGCCCCTTGGGCGAGTAGAGCGCCTCCAGGGCCTTCGCGAACGGCACCGGCGTGTCCAGAGCCCCGAGGCGCGCGACCGGCGCGTCCAGCCACTCGAAGGCCTCGCGGCCAACGACGGCCGCGATCTCGCCGCCGAAGCCGCCCGTGAGCGGCGCCTCGTGGAGGACGAAGCAGCGGCCGGTCTTCGCGACCGATCGGACGACCGCCTCCACGTCCCACGGCACGAGCGTCCTCAGGTCGATGACTTCGATCTCGAGGCCCTCCCGCGCCAGATCGGCCGCGGCCTCGAGCGCCCACGGGACGCCGACTCCGTATGTGGCCACGGTGGCGTGCCGTCCTTCGAGGGCCACGCGGGCCTTTCCGAGCGGGAGCGAGTAGTGGCCCGAAGGGACCCGGGCCCGCGCCGACCGGTAGAGGAGCTTGTGCTCCAGGTAGAGCACGGGGTTGCCGTCCTCGAAGGCCGCGACCAGGAGGCCCTTGGCGTCGTAGGGCGTCGCCGGAGCCACGACCTTGATCCCGGCCACGGCGGTGAACCACGACTCGACGCACTGCGAGTGGAAGGGGCCGGCCCCCGTTCCGCCGCCGACCGGGGCGCGGATGACGAGCGGCACGCGGGCGCCCCAGCGCCAGTGGGTCTTGGCCACGTTGTTCACGATCTGGTTGAAGCCGCAGGTGACGAAGTCGCCGAACTGCATCTCGACCATCGGCACGCGGCCGGCGAGGGCGAGGCCCAGGGCGCAGCCGATCGCCCCCGACTCGATGATCGGCGTGTTACGCACGCGGGCCTTGCCGAACTCCTCCACGAAGCCCGCGGTCACCTTGAAGACGCCGCCGTACTCCGCGATGTCCTGGCCGAGGAGGACGACGCGGTCGTCCCCGCGCATGACCGTCCGGAGCGCGTCGCTGATCGCGTCGACGTAGCGGGTCTCCTCGGCGCGTGCCTCGGCCTCGGCCGACGGGGCCCTCGGCGAGAGCAGGCTCGGGGCGAAGACGTCGGCCAGCTTCTCCTTCTCCGTCGAGCGCGGCTCCGGCGCCGCGAGGGCCTCGTCGGCCAGCGCGTCGATGCGCGCCTTGTAGGCGGCGCGGATCGTGGCGAAGTCTGCCTGCGCGAGGAGACCCTTCTCCACGAGGAACGCCTCGTAGCGCTTCACCGGGTCCTTCCGCGCCCACTCCTCGAGCTCGTCCTTCGGGACGTAGTCGGTGCCCGACGCCTCCTCGTGGCCGCGCATGCGGAAGGTCTTGAACTCGAGGAGCGACGGCCCGTCGCCCCGCCGCGCCCGCTCGGCCGCGCGCCGCACCGCGCGGTGGACGGCCAGGAGGTCGTTGCCGTCCACCACCACCCCCGGCATCCCGTAGCCGAGGCCCCGGTCGGCGAGGTTGCGGCAGGCGTACTGCTCGTGGACGGGGGTCGAGAGGCCCCAGCGGTTGTTCTCGACCACGAAGACGACCGGCAGCCTCCAGACCGCGGCGAGGTTCAGGGCCTCGTGGAAGTCGCCCTCGCTCGTCGCCCCGTCGCCGGTGAAAGCCGCCGCCACCCGGCGGTCGCCGTCGAGCTGCGCGGCGAGGGCGAGGCCGCAGGCCACCGGCAGCATCGCGCCCAGGTGGCTGATCATCCCGACGATGCCCTTCTCGAGCGTGCCGAAGTGGAACGTGCGGTCGCGTCCCTTCGTGAAGCCGCCCTCGCGGCCGAGGAGCTGGCGGAAGAGCTGCGGCAGGTGGAGGTCCCGGCCCGTGAAGACGCCGAGGTTGCGGTGCATGGGCAGGATGAAGTCGTCGGGCTCGAGGGCGGTGACGACGCCGGTGGCGATCGCTTCCTGGCCGACGCCGGAGAACCACTTGGAGAGGCGGCCCTGGCGCACGAGGACGAGCATCTTCTCCTCGATCATCCGGGGGAGGAGGAGCGAGCGGTAGAAGCGACGCAGCTCCTCGGGAGGGAAGCCCTCGATGCGCCCGCCGTCCGACTCCGGCCCGTCGGTGGCCGAAGGGCCGGGGGCGCTGGAACCGCTCATCCGCACCATTGTCGGCAGGGGACCGTGGAGAGGCAAATCCCTGTAGACTCGCGAGGTTCCATGGAGCCGGAGGTCCGAATGGCCCGCTCGCGCCGCCTGCTGACGGAGGCCCTCGCCGCCCTCGTCCTGGCTCTCGCCTTCACCCCGTTGACGAGCTCCGAGTCCCGGGTGCCCCACGGGCCGGGGATCTTCCGCGAGCTGCGCTGGCGGCCGATCGGCCCCTTCCGCGGGGGACGCACGAAGGCAGCGACGGGAGTGCCTGGCCGGCCCGGCCTCTTCTACATCGGCGCCGTGAACGGCGGCGTCTGGAAGACGAGCGACTACGGCCGGACGTGGCAGCCGATCTTCGACGACCAGCCGACCGGCTCGATCGGCGCGATCGCCGTCGCCCCGTCCAACCCCGACGTGATCTACGTCGGCAGCGGCGAAGGCATGCAGCGGCCGGACCTCTCCACGGGCGACGGCCTCTATCGCTCGACCGATGGCGGCGGGACCTGGACGCACCTCGGCCTGCGCGACGGGCAGCAGATCCCGCAGATCGTCGTCGACCCGACGGACGAGAAGCGGCTCTTCGTCGCCGTCCTCGGCCACCCGTACGGGCCGAACGAGGAGCGGGGGCTCTACCGCTCGACCGACGGCGGGGAGACCGTAGAGAAGGTCCTCGGCCTCGACGAGAACGTCGGCGCCGCGGACGTCGCCCTGAGCCCGGGCGACCCGGACACCGTGTTCGCCGTCCTGTGGGAGTCCCGGCAGGCGCCGTGGGAGAACGGCGTCTTCGCCGGGGAGGGGAACGGGCTCTACAAGTCGACGGATGGAGGCCGGAGCTGGCGGCCGCTCAGAGCGGGGCTGCCGACGGCCGCCGACGGCCTGGGCCGGATCGGGATCACCGTCGCGCCGAGCGAGCCCCGGCGCCTCTACGCCACCGTCGAGGCGAGGAAGGGGGCGGGGATCTACCGCTCGGACGACGCCGGCGAGAGCTGGCGCCGCGTCAACTCCGACTCGCGCGTCGTGGCGCGTCCGGACGACGCGGCCGAGGTCCGCGTGCACCCGAAGGACCCGGACACGGTGTTCGTGCCGACGATCGTGACCTGGAAGTCGACGGACGGGGGGACGAGCTTCGCCGCCCTGCGCGGCGCGCCGGGGGGCGACGACTACCAGCGCATCTGGATCGACCCCGACCGCCCCGAGGTGATGATCCTGTCCTCGGACCAGGGGGCGGTCGTCACCGTGAACGGCGGGGAGACGTGGAGCAGCTGGTACAACCAGCCGACCGCGCAGTTCTACCACGTGAGCACGGACGGCTCGTTCCCGTACCGCGTCTGCGGAGGGCAGCAGGAGAGCGGCTCGGCCTGCGTGCAGAGCCGGGGAGACGACGGGCAGATCACGTTCCGCGAGTGGCACCCGGTGGGGGTCGAGGAGTACGGCTACGTGGCCCCCGACCCCCTCGACCCCGACCTGGTCTACGGCGGCAAGCTGACCCGCTACGACCGGCGCACGGGGCAGGTCCAGGACGTCTCGCCCCGTCCGCTGCGGGGGCCGGGATACCGCGTTCTCCGCACCCAGCCCGTCCTCTTCTCGCCCCTCGACCCCAAGCTCCTCTACTTCGCCTCGAACAGCCTGTGGAAGACGGCCGACGGCGGACGGCACTGGGAGTCGATGAGCCCCGATCTGGCGCGGCCGACGTGGACGGTGCCGGCGACCGTCGGGAAGTACCGGGGGAGCCCGGCCGCCGCCGTGTCGGCGCGCGGCGTCGTCTACGCGGTCGCGCCTTCCCCGCTCGACCCCTCGCTCGTCTGGGCGGGCACCGACGACGGCCTCGTCCACCTGACGCGCGACGGCGGGAGGACCTGGCAGGACGTGACCCCGCCCGAGCTCGTGCCCTGGGCGAAGGTGTCGATCCTCGAGGCTTCGCACTTCGACCGGGACACGGCCTGGGCGGCGGTCAACGCCTTCCGCCTGGACGACACCCGGCCCCACGTCTACAGGACGCGCGACGGCGGCAGGACGTGGACGCACGCGACGGCCGGGATGCCGGCCGACGAGGGAGCGGTGAACGCGGTGCGGGAGGACCCGAAGCGGCGCGACCTGCTGTACGCCGGGACCGAGCGGCAGGTCTGGGTGTCGTTCGACGGCGGAGACCTGTGGCAGTCCCTGAGGGTCAACATGCCGGCCACGTCGGTCCGCGACCTCGCGCTGAAGGACGACGACCTCGTGGCGGGGACCCACGGGCGCGGCTTCTGGATCCTCGACGACGTGGCGCCGCTGCGGCAGCTCCAGCCGGCCGTCCTCGAGGAGGACGTGCACCTCTTCGCCCCCGCGAACGCGGTCCGATTCCGCTGGAACGGGAACACCGACACGCCGCTGCCGCCCGACGAGCCGGCGGCGCCGAACCCGCCGGACGGCGCGGTGATCGACTACTCGCTGAAGTCGGCCGCGAGGACCCTGTCCCTGGAGGTCCTCGATGCCGAGGGTCGTCTCGTGAGGCGCTACGCGAGCGACGACCCCGAGGTGCCGCCGGTGGACGGACGGAACATCCCCGACTACTGGATCCGCCCGCCGCAGCGCCTGTCCGCCGACGCCGGCCTCCACCGGTTCGTCTGGGATCTCCGGCACGAGACGCCGGCCGCGGCCTCCTTCGGCTACCCGATCGCGGCCGTCGCCCGGAACACGCCTCGGGAGCCGCGGGGGCCGTGGGTCGTGCCGGGGACCTACGCCGTCCGGCTCACCGCCGACGGTCAGGCGCGGGAGCAGCCGATCACGGTCGTGATGGACCCGCGCGTGAGGACGTCCCGGGCCGACCTCGAGACCCAGCACGCCCTCGCGACGCGCCTCTGCGCGGCGATGGCGCGGGCGGCGGAGGGGCAGCAGGCCGGCCGCGTTCCGGCCGGAAGGGAAACGGGGGACTCTCTGCGCCGGCTGCATTCCCGGCTCACGCGCCTCCTCGACTCGGTCGAGGAGGCGGACGCGCTGCCGACGCCGGCCGTGGCCGCGGCCGTGGAGGAGACGATCGCCGCTCTCGACGCGGCGCTCGCTCCGGGAAAGGAGAGGAAGCGATGACCGACCGTGAGATGCTCCGCCACACCCTGGCGACGCTCGCCTACCGGGGCGGCAAGGCGGTACGGGAGGCCCCGGACCGCTTCTCGGACTTCAAGACGGAAGCCGACATCCGCACCCCGGGCCAGATCCTCGCCCACGTCGGCGACCTGCTCGACTGGGCGCGGGAGCTGGCCGACGGCCGGCACACCTGGCACGACTCCCCTCCCCGGCCGTGGCCGGAGGAGGTGGCGCGCTTCTACGACGCGCTCGCACGCCTCGACGCACGACTCGCCTCGGACGCGCCCCTGGTCGGCTTCACCGTCGCCCAGCTCTTCCAGGGCCCGGTCGCCGACGCGCTGACCCACGTGGGCCAGATCGCCCTTCTGCGTCGGATGTTCGGCTCGCCGGTGCGGGGCGAGAACTACCTGAAGGCCGACATCGCGGCGGGCCGCGTCGGGCCCGAGCAGACCGCTCCCCGCCGCGAGTTCGACTGAGCCTGGCTACGCCCCGGCCTGCTTCGCCCCGCACTCCCCGCAGAAGTGCGCGCCGGGGCTGAGCTTCGCCCCGCACGCGACGCAGAAGGCGGCCGCCGCCTCCAGCTTCTTGCCGCAGCCCGGGCAGAACTTCTTCCCGAGGGTGGGCGCGCCGCAGTCGGGACACTTGGCCGCGACCTCCTTCCCCTTGGCGCTCATGCGCTGGTTCTCCTCGAGGAAGAGGTCGTTCGTGACCTGCGTGCGCACGTGCTCGGCCCGCATCGAGGACTCCTCCTCCTCGGCGACGGGCGCGCACTGCTTGCACATCTGGGCGGTCCCGTTCCAGCAGGTCTTCTCGCACAGCCAGTTGCCGCAGCGCCGGCACTTGCGGAAGAGCGGCTTGATCTCCTCGACCGCCGCCCGCAGGGCGGCGTCGTGCTGCGGCCCGCCGACCGCCCGCTGGACCTCGTAGGCGCCGCTCGCCGCCTGGCCGAAGATGCCCCCCAGCAGGTCGCCCGCGCCGCGCAGGAGGCTCCCCGCCATGCCGATCGTGTTGGTCTGGAACGAGGACATGAAGCCGTCCCCGCACCGCTCGCAGTGGAACTTGAACTGGAAGCCCTGATCGGTCGAGAGGTCCTGGTAGTTGTCGGTGAACTCGATGACCGGCATGCGTGCCTCCCGCGCCGATGATAGCAAGAGCGGAGAGCCTCTACCCGGGAACGGAGGGGCCGCGAAGAAGAGGCGTCATCAGAAGACACCCTGCATGCTGCGGCCGTATCCGGTCAGCTCGACGTACCCTAGGCCGGCCACCGCCCGGTCACCCGCCCGCCCGGAGACCCGCACCGCGCCTTCCCAGTAGAGGAAGGTGGTTCTCATCTCCTGGTCCGCGATCCACGGCTCGACGACGAGATCGAGGCCGGCGACGGGGACGGAGAGCCGCCAGAGCGAGGGATAGGTCGTGCCCGTCTCCGGGCTCGTCCAGCGACGTCGGACCTCGACCTGCACGTCGGCGGCGGAGAGACGCCGGGTCCTTCCGTCCCGCTCGACGAGCGTCCCGCCGGAGGCGGCCTCGACCCGGCCGTCCTCCCTTCGGATCCGGAAGAGCATCAGGTCGCGGCGGTCGTCGAGCTGGAGGGAGAACCAGTCCCAGCCGACGGCGCCCGGGCCGAGGGCGCTCGTGCTCCACTCGTGGTCGAACCACGCCGCGCCGGCCACGTCGGCCTCGACCCCGGGAGCGCCGAGCCGCCCGGCCGCCGCCATCCTCGTGTACCCGACGTAGTACGAGGCGTTGCCCGGCTCGTCGCTCTTCGCCGAGAGCCCGCGGTCGCCGTGGAGGACGAGCGGCTTCGTGGCCCTCAGCTCGACGTCGAGGGAGAGCGACGACGCCGGGTCACGAGCGACGAGACGGACCGCGCTGCCGTCGGCGCTCCGGCCGTCCGCCCTCCAGCCTTCGAGCCAGACCGAGGACGACCCGTCGGTCCCCCCGGAACCGGGAACGCCCGCCGCGGTCGCTCCGGCCAGGCCGCCCGCACCGCGCGCGCAGCGCTCGACGCCGACGTGCCGCCCCGCCGCCACGTCCGTCACCGCGAGGTGGGCGCAGTAGGCCTGGTTCGTGGCGAGGCCCTCGGCGGGAGGCGGCCCTGGCGCGAGGCCGCGGCGGAAGAAGGTGAGCTGGAAGGCGAAGCGGCGGCCGTCGGCGGCGGCGACGTTGCCGGTGTAGTACCACCACTCCGTCTGGGTGTCGAAGTGCGGCCCGTGGTCGGCGGGGAGCGTGAACGGGCGGGGCCTCATTGCGCGGGCGAAGCCCGCAGGGCCGGTCACGGCGCCGAGCTCGAGCCGGGGGGCGGCCTTCGCTGCGGCACGGCGCCGAGCCGTCCCCCGTCCCGAGGCGGGGAGGAGAGCCGCCGCCACCGCCAGGGCGACCGGCGCCGCCCCGAGCATGGCGCGGGCGAGGCCTCGGCCGCGCACCGTCCTCGCGCTGGCCATCACTCCGCTCGCAGCGCCTCGGCCAGGGACCGCCGCCGCAGGCGCAGGAGCGGGTAGACGGAGGCCAGCAGGGCCGCTCCCACGCTGACCAGGAACGCCTCGGCGAAGAGCCACGGGTCGGCCTCGAGCCGCATCGTCCAGCCGAAGGACCGCACGTTGATGACGTGGACGAGGATGACCGCGAGGAGCCAGCCGAGGGGCAGGGCGAGAGCGCCCGCCAAGGCACCCATGAGGCCCGTCTCCAGGAGCCCGAGCGCCCACTGCCGCCGCTCGTCGAGACCGAGGGTCGCGAGGGTCGCGAGCTCGCGCGTCCTCTCCACCTGCAGGGCCATGAGGGCGCTCCAGACGCCGATGAAGGCCACGACCACGGCGAGGAGCCGCAAGGACCGGGTCACCGCGAACGTCCGGTCGAAGACGCGGAGCGCCATCTGCCGCAGGGTGCGGTGGGGCGAGACGTCGAGCGCGGTGCCGGCGAGAGCGACGCGGAGGGCGTGCGTCACATCGTCGGTCGAGACGCCGGGCGCGAGGTGCGCCCCCACGGAGGTGATCCCTCGGTCGTCCCAGTGCCGCTCGTAGACGTTGCGGGTCATGAAGACGGTGCCCTGCTCGGTCGCGTAGTCGTAGAAGACGCCGGCCACGGGGAAGGAGCGCGGCCCGCGGTCGGTGAGGAGGGTCACGCTCGCGCCGCGGGCGGGAAGCCGGTGGCGGAAGGCGAAGGGCTCGGTCACGATCACCGCCCCGGCCTTCGCCTCGTCCCAGGCGCGCTCCGGCGCCCCCTCGGCCGAGCGGTAGAGCCGCAGGTCCCGCGCCCGCCGCGGGTCCGCGACGGCGAGGTTCACCTCGCCCTCCGGGCTCGCGACGCGCACCGAGCGGAAGGTCTCCACCCAGGCGACCCCCGGCACGGCGGCCACCCGGGCCGGGATGTCGGGCGAGATCGTCGGGAACGCGCGCGCCCCTCCGGCCGCCGGCGCGGCGACGAAGACGTCGGCCCGCAGGGTGAGGTCGAGCCAGTTCTCGACCGTCGACCGGAAGCTCCCGATCATCAGCCCGACGCCGATCGTGACCGAGACCGCGACGGCGAGGGCGGCCACAGCGACCCCGGTGCGGCCGACCGAGCGCGTGACCGTCCGGGCGGCGAGCCTCCCGAGCGTGCCGGCCGCGCGCCCGGCCAGCGGAGTCGCGAGCGCCATCGCGGCGACGGTGCCGAGGGGAGCGAGGAGGGCGAAGCCGAGGACGATCGCGAAGAGCGAAGCGAAGCTCCCGAGGAGCGACCTTCCCGACGCGGCGAGGAGGAGCCCACCGACCACGGCGAGGACGGCCCCGGCGAAGCCGGCCCGGGGAAGGAGACGCTGCGCGCGATCCTCGTCGGGCACGCGGCGCAGCGCCTCGACGGGCTCGACGCGCGACGCCTCCAGCGCCGGGGCGAGGGCCGAGAGCGTCCCCGCTCCCACCCCGAGAAGGGCGCCCTTCATGGCTGTCCACGCCGTGAGGGGCGCTCCCGTCACCGAGAGGACGTAGTAGAGGTCGTTGATCGTCCGCGTGACGAGGCGGACCGCGCCCTGGCCGAGGAGCCACCCGAGGGCGACCCCCAGCGAGGCGCCGACCGCGGAGGCGGCCGCCGTCTCGAGGAGGACGAGGCCGAACGCCTGCGCCGGCGTCGCGCCGAGGAGGCGGAGGGTGCCGATCACCACCCGCCGCTGCACGACGCTGAACGTGACGGTGTTGTGGATCAGGAACATGCCCACCACGAGGGCGAGCAGGCTGAGCGCGGTGAGGTTCAACTGGAACGCGTCGGTGAGCTGGCCGACCGTCGCGGCCTGCTCGCTGGCCGGAGCGACGCGGGCTCCGGGCGGGAGGACGCTGCGGATGCGGGCCAGGTCGGCCTCGGACGCGATCAGGTCGATGCGGGACAACCGGTCCCCCATCCGGAAGAGCTTCTGCGCCGCGCCCACGTCGATCAGCACCAGCGCCTCGAGCGCCTGCTCCTGCTCGCCGCCGTGCGCGATCCCGGCCACCGCGAGCGTCTCGATGCGGTCCTGCACGCGGAGGCGGAGCGGGGTGCCGATGCGCAGGCCGTGGCGCGCGGCCATGGCCGAGCCGACGACGGCCGCCCTGGGGTCGACGAAGAAGCGCGCGAGGCCCGGACCGTCGAGGGTGCCGACGTGGTCGTGGAAGGGCCTGTCCGAAAGTGGGTCGAGGCCGAGGAGGCGGAGGGGCTGGCGGTCGAGGTCGAGCGCGACGGCGTAGCCCTCGACGACCGGCGCGCTCGCCCGCACGCCGGCCTCGACGCGGATCCGCCGGAGGACATCCTGGGGCAGGCCCGAGGGGCCGCCGAGCACCTGGTGCGTGGCACGCCCGGTGATGGCCTCGGCCGACCGCTCGAAGCCCCGGCGCGAGCTCGTGTTCGCGAGGTCGATGGCGACGACGACGGCCACGCCCAACGCCACGCCGACGACCATGAGCCCCGTGTGCAGCGGCCGGCGGACGAGGTCGCGGAGGCCGGTCAGCAGCAGCGTGCGGGTCACACCGCCCTCAGGCCGGGACGCGGTCGCCCGCGGCGACCGCCACGAGGCGGCCGTCCTCGATCGCGAAGACGCGATCGGCCACGGCCGCGACCTGGGGGCTGTGCGTGACGAGGACGAGGGACCGGCCCTGGCCGCGCGTCACCCGCTCGAGGAGGGCCATCACCGACCGGCCGCTGGCGTCGTCGAGGTTGCCGGTCGGCTCGTCGGCCAGGACGAGGCGAGGGTCCTGGACGAGGGCCCGCGCCACGGCCACCCGCTGCTGCTCGCCGCCGGAGAGGCGCTCGGGGAAGGCCGAGGCGCGGTCCTCGAGGGAGACCTCGGCGAGGAGGGTCCGGGCCGCGGCCGCCGCCTCGGCGGGCGCTCGGCCGGCGAGCTCCGCCGGGAGCTGGACGTTCTCGAGGACGGTCAGGGTCGGGACGAGGTTGAAGAACTGGAACACGAAGCCCACGTGGTCGCGCCGGAATGCGGTGCGAGCGGCGGGGGAGAGGCGGGAGAGAGCGGTGCCGGCCACCCAGACCTCGCCCTCCGTCGGCCGATCGATGCCGGCGATCAGGTTGAGGAGGGTGCTCTTGCCGCTGCCGCTGCGCCCGCGGATCGCCACCACCTCGCCCTCCGCGAAGCTGGCCGAGGCGTCGCGCAGCACGCGCCGGGACTCCTCGCCCTCGTGGTAGTCCTTGCTCACGCGGTCGAGACGGACGATCGGGGGGTGCGCCATGGGGCGAGATCAAGCTTACCCCGTGATCGCGGCGGGCCTTTTTCTCACCCGCGGCGCCCTGGTTTCTGGCAGAATCCGGAGCGGCGTACCGACCCCGGATCGCCGGTGTGCCTGAGGCCCAGGCGGGGCGGCATCAGATGAGCGAGACCTTGCCGACGACCGGGACGCGCGCGCTGCTGCTGGCGGCTCTCGTCTGCGGGGCGGGCGCAGCGGCCGCCGAAGGGCCCGACACGCCCCCCGCACCGAGCGCCGCCGTCGAGCTGACCCCGCTCCCCGTGGCCCCGGGCGAGCCGGCCCTCGACGCCGAGGCGCTGCTCCGCACCGCGAAGGACGATCCCGCCGAGCTCGGCCCGCTGTCGATCGGGTCGCCCGACGCGGGCCTGCTCCTGAACCCCGTCCCCTTCCCGCCCGGGCCGTTCTGGACGGTCCGTGACCCGAGCGAGGCGTGGGCGACCGACGAGACGATCGACTCCATCGTCACCGCCATCGAGGCGGTCGAGGCCCGCTACCCGGGCTCGCCCCGCGTCGTGATCGGCGCCCTCAGCCACCCGGACGGCGGGAGGCTCTTCAGGCATCTCTCGCACCAGGCGGGCCGCGACGCGGACATCGGCTTCTACTACCGCCGCGGGGAGGTCGACTCCTTCCTCGTCGCGCGGAAGAAGGATCTCGACCTGCCGCGCACGTGGGCCCTCGTGCGCGCGCTCGTGACCGAGACGGACGTCGAGCGGATCTTCGTCGACCGTACCCTGATCGCCATCCTCTACGCTCACGCGGTGGAGGAGGGAGAGGACCGCGCCTGGCTCGACGACGTCTTCGGCCGCACGAGCGAGAAGGGGATCATCCAGCACGAGCGTCGGCACCGGGACCACCTGCACGTCCGCTTCTTCAACCCGAGGGCGCAGGAGCGCGGGCGGATCACCTACCGGCTGCTGGTCGACGCGGGGGTCGCGCCTCCGCCAATGGTCCAGCACCGCGTGAGGAGCGGGGAGACGCTGGGGTCCCTGGCGAGGCGCTACGGGACGAGCGCCGCCGCCATCCGCGCCGCGAACGGACTTCGGGGGTCGAGCCTGCGCGCGGGCCGCAGCTACACGATCCCGATCCGGCGGATGCCGCCCGACGAAGGGCCGATCGTCGTCCCGCCGCGTCGCCTGCCCCCGGAGCCCCTGGCGCGAGCCGGCGCCCCCGTCCCGGCTCCTCCGATCGCGAGCTCGGATGCGCTCACGGCGGCCGACCAGCGCTGACCGAGGAGGCTCGGCGTCACCCGGGTCGTCACCCCCGGTCCGTCCTCAGGCCTCCTCGGGCGCGAGCCAGGCCGGCCTCGGAGGCGGGTCGTGCGACGCCAGGCGGTCGAGGAGCCTCTCCGGCTCCGCGTCCACGAGGACGATCCGGGCGTCCGAGACGAAGCCCTCGGTCACGGCGTGGTCGAGGAGCGCCACGAGCGGGTCGTAGTAGCCGGCCACGTTCAGGACGCCGACCGGCTTGCGGTGGATCCCGAGCTGGGCCCACGTCACGACCTCGAACAGCTCCTCCAGGGTGCCGATGCCGCCCGGAAGCGCGACGAAGGCGTCGGCGAGCTCGGCCATGAGCGCCTTGCGCGCGTGCATGGTGGGGACGACCCGCATGTCGGAGACGCCGCGATGGGCGAGCTCGCGGGCGGCGAGGCCGTGGGGGATGACGCCGGTCAACCGTCCTCCGCCGGCGAGGACGTGGTCGGCGAGCACGCCCATGAGGCCGACGGAGCCGCCCCCGAAGACGACCCCGAGGTCCCGCGCGACGAGGCCCCGCGCGAGGTCCGCCGCCGCGGCGGCGTATCGCGCGTCGCGGCCCGGGCTCGAGCCGCAGAAGACGCAGACCCGGCGCACGGGAGCGGGCTCAGCGCCCCTTCGGCATCATCGCCATCAGGAGGCCGACGCCGGCCGCCGCGGCGCAGCCGTAGCGGGCGATCTGCCAGCGGCCGGCGGGGATCCTCAGGCTCTCCCCGACGCTCAGGCCCTGGGGGAGGGGTGGCACGGCGTCGAGCTGCGAGGACGCGTAGACGAAGCCCAGGATCCCGAGCAGGATGAGGACGGCGCCGAAGCTCCGCATGCCCGGATTCTAACGCGTCCCGTCCGCGGCCCCCTTCGGGTATGCTGGCGGCGCATGACCGGAAGGCGCGTCACGATCTTCGGCAAGGACACCTGACCCCACACCTCGGCGGCCCGTGAGGCCTACGCGGCGAAGGGCTACGCCGTCGACTACCGCAACGTGAGAGCGTCGGCATCCGATCTCGCAGAGATGCTCCAGCGGTCGGGAGGTGGACGCGACGTGCCGGTGATCGTCGAGGGCGACGCGGTCACGATCGGCTACGGCGGCACCTGAGGCGCGTGACCGCGGGGTCGGTCGGACCCCGCTGCCTTCGAAGGTGAAGGACGCCGCCTCGAGGCGGCGGCAACCGCTCGTCGCCCTGAGGCCCGGCTCAGCCGGCGAGCGCCATCGCCGCGGCTTCCTCGGCTTCCCGCCGCAGGAGGCCGAGCCGCTTCATCTTCTCGTGCAGGGTCGTCGGCAGGACTCCGAGCGCCCGTGCGGCCCGGCGCTGGTTGCCGCTCGCGGCCCGCAGGGCATCCTCGATGATGTGCCGCTCGTAGGCGTCGACCAGGTGCTTGAGAGTCGGACTCGAAACCGCCGAACGCAACTCCTCCATCGCAACCCCCGTAGAGACGGACGTCACGGCCTTCGTCGCACGACCGCAGGAGCCCCCGTGTTTCCATAGAAGACGGTGAAAGACGCCAAAAGGTTTCACGGGCGGGGGAGAAAAACGCGGTAGCATTGGCGGATCATGGCGACCACGAGCGCGACTCGCGTCCACAACTTCGGGGCGGGGCCGGCCGTCCTGCCCATCCCGGTCCTCGAGAAGGTCCAGGCCGAGCTCCTCGACTATGCCGGCACGGGCATGTCGGTCATGGAGATGAGCCACCGCTCGGCGGCCTTCGAGGCCATCATCGGCAAGGCCGAGGCCGACCTGCGGGGCCTCCTCGGCCTGGGATCCGGCCACGCCGTCCTCTTCCTCCAGGGCGGGGCCTCGCTGCAGTTCGCGATGGTCCCGGCCAACCTGCGTGCCGGAGAGGCCTCCGCCGACTACGTCCTGTCCGGCCACTGGGCGAAGGCTGCCCTCAAGGAGGCGGAGAAGACGGGGCGGGCGAGGGTCGCCGCCTCCACCGAGGCGAGCGCCTTCGATCGCGTCCCCACCCAGGGTGAGCTGGACCTCGACCCGGAGGCAGCCTACCTGCACTTCACGTCGAACAACACGATCTACGGCGCGCAGTGGTCGACGTCTCCCGAGCCCCCGCCGGGCGTGCCCCTCGTGTGCGACGCCTCGTCGGACGTCCTCAGCCGGCCGCTCGACGTCGGCCGCTACGGCCTCGTCTACGCCGGCGCGCAGAAGAACCTCGGCCCCGCGGGGGTCACGCTGGTCGTCGTGCGCAAGGAGCTGCTGGAGCGGACGCCGGGCGGCCTGCCGGCGATGATCGACTACCGCGTCCAGGCCGAGCACCGGTCGCTCTACAACACGCCGCCGACCTTCGCGGTCTACGTCGTCGGCCTCGTCCTCGAGTGGCTGAAGGGCCTGGGCGGGCTCACCGAGATCGCGAAGCGGAACGAAGCGAAGGCGGCCCTCCTCTACGGGGCGATCGACGGCAGCGGCGGCTTCTACCGCGGCCACGCCCGGCCGGAGAGCCGGTCCCGGATGAACGTGACCTTCCGCCTGCCCTCCGAGGACCTCGAGAAGGCCTTCCTCAAGGAGGCGCAGGCCGAAGGCCTCGACGGCCTGAAGGGCCACCGCTCGGTCGGTGGGCTTCGGGCGTCGATCTACAACGCCTGCCCGATCGAGTCGGTCCGGGCGCTCACCGACTTCATGGGCGCCTTCCGCAAGCGGCGCGGCTGACCGGGGCTTGAAGGGGCCGGGCCTCCGCGAACTCGGCCTCGCCGGAGCCCTCGCGGAGGCCTTTGCCCCATTCGCCGCGGAGGGCCTCCTGCCGGGGCGCGTCGTGGGCGGCCACTCGGGGCTCCTCCGCGTCCGCACCGACGCCGGCGAGCTCCTCGCGGACGTCGCGGGCGGCCTCCGTCACCAGGCCTGCGGCCCGGCCGACCTGCCCACCGTCGGCGACTGGGTCGCGCTCCGGCTGCGCGACGACGGCCGCCGGGCGGTCGTCAACGCCGTCCTGCCCCGACGGACGGCCTTCGTGCGGCGGGCCGCGGGCGACCGCTCGGTCGCCCAGGTGCTCGCGGCCAACGTGGACACCGTCTTCCTGGTCATGGGTCTCGACGGCGACTTCAACCCCCGCCGGCTCGAGCGGGCCCTCGTCCTCGCCTGGGAGAGCGGGGCCGAGCCCGTGGTCCTGCTCAACAAGGCCGACCTCTGTCCGGAGGTCGAGGCCCGGCGGTCCCAGGTGGAGGCGGTCGCCTCCGGCGTGCCCGTGCGCGTCATCGCGGCCAAGCCGGGCGAGGGCCTGGAAGCCCTCGCGCCGTGGCTCACCCCCGGCCGGACCGTCGCCCTCCTCGGCTCGTCGGGCGTGGGCAAGAGCACGCTCGTCAACCGCCTCCTCGGGCGCGAGAAGCAGAAGACCCGCGAGGTCCGCGAGTCCGACCAGCGGGGGCGCCACACGACGACGCATCGCGAGCTCGTCCTTCTGCCCGGCGGAGCGCTCCTCCTCGACACGCCGGGGCTGCGCGAGATCCAGCTCTGGTCGGACGGGGCGGGCCTCGAGGCTACGTTCGAAGACGTGCAGGGGCTCGCCGCATCCTGCCGTTTCGGGAACTGCGGGCACGTCAGCGAGCCCGGCTGCGCCGTCCGCGCCGCGGTCGAGGACGGGCGCCTTCCTTCCGACCGCCTGGCGAGCTTCCACAAGCTCCGGGCGGAGCTTCGCGCGATGGAGGTCCGCGAGGACCCGCTCAGGCGACGGGAGGAGCGAAACCGCTGGAAGGCCGTCCACAAGGCGATGCGGCACCCGAAGCGGGGGTGAAGGTCGCCCCTCCGGCGGTGGAGTAGGATGGGTCCATGTCGGCCGGCTACGACGCCCTCGTCGTGGTGTCCTTCGGCGGACCGGAGGGGCCGGACGAGATCCTGCCGTTCCTCGAGAACGTCACGCGGGGGAGGAGAGTGCCGCCGGAGAGGCTGCGGGAGGTGGCCTCGCACTACGAGCACTTCGGCGGGGTGAGCCCTCTGCCCGCGCAGTGCCGGGCCCTGGTGGCCGCGGTCCGCGGGGATCTCGAAGAGCACGGTCCGGCGCTGCCCGTCTACTGGGGCAACCGCAACTGGCACCCCCTCCTCGCCGAGACGCTCCGCCGGATGGCGGCGGACGGCGTCCGCCGCGCCCTGGCCCTCGTGACTTCGGCCTACGGCTCGTACTCGGGCTGCCGCCAGTACCTGGACGACATCGGCTGCGCCCGAGCCGAGGTCGGCGAGGGGGCCCCGGTCGTCGACAAGCTGCGCCTCTTCTACAACCACCCGGGCTTCGTCGAGCCGCTCGTGGAGCGGGTCAGGGCGGCCCTTCTGAGGGTCCCCGAGGAGCGGCGGGCGCAGGCCCGCCTCGTCTTCACGGCCCACAGCCTCCCACGGGCGCTCGCCGCCACGAGCGACTACGAGGCGCAGGTGCGGGAGACGGCGGGCCTCGTGGCCTTCCCGCTCGGCCGGACGGCATGGACCCTCGCCTGGCAGAGCCGCAGCGGGCCCCCGAGCCAGCCCTGGCTCGACCCCGACATCGTCGACCACCTGCGCGCCCTCGCCGCCGCCGGCGCGAAGGACGTCGTGGTGGCGCCGATCGGATTCACCTCCGACCACATGGAGGTGGTCTACGACCTCGACCTCGAGGCGAAGAGCCGGGCCATGGAACTCGGCCTCAACATGGTGCGCGCGGAGACCGTGGGGACCCACCCGCGCTTCGTGCGCATGGTACGTGAGCTCGTCCGGGAGCGGCTGTCCGACGCGCCTCTTCGGCTGCACCTCGGCGCGCGCGGTCCCGCCCCGGACGTCTGCCCGCCGGGCTGCTGCCCGGCGCTCAGGGGTTGACCATGAAGAAGGACGAGCCGGCGAAGGCCGGGGACGCCCCGACGATCCTGTTCACGGGCTTCCCGGGCTTCATCGGGATGAGGCTCCTGCCCCGGCTCCTCGACCAGCGGGAGGACGCGCGAGTCGAGTGCCTCGTGCAGGAGAAGTTCATGGACGCCGCGCGGAGCGCGGTGGCGGCCCTCGAGGCGGAGCACGCGCACGCCAGGGGCCGCATCGGCCTCGTCGCCGGCGACATCACCGTCCGGGGGCTGGGCATCGAGGCGAAGAAGGCGAAGGAGCTGCGCCGGACGCTCGGCCAGGTCTGGCACCTCGCCGCGGTCTACGACCTCGCGGTCGCGCGCGACGTGGGCCGGCGCATCAACGTGGAGGGGACGAAGAACGTCCTCGAGTTCTGCGGCCTCGCCTCGAACCTCGAGCGGCTGCAGTACGTCTCGACCGCCTACGTGTCCGGGACCGCCCGGGGGACCTTCCGGGAGACCGACCTCGACGTCGGCCAGGGCTTCAAGAACCACTACGAGGAAACGAAGTTCCAGGCCGAGGTGGAGGTCGTGCGCTCGAAGGTGCCCCGCACGATCTACCGCCCCGGGGTCGTCGTCGGGGACTCGAAGACGGGCGAGACCGCGAAGTTCGACGGACCCTACTTCGTCCTGCGGGTCATGGAGAGGATGCCCTCGCCGGGGATCTTCTTCCGCATCGGCATCGGCTTCGGCACCGTCAACATCGTCCCCGTGGACTTCGTCGTGGAGTCGATGGCGGCCCTCTCCTCCGCCCCGGCCAGCCTGGACCGCACCTACCACCTCTGCGACCCCCAGCCCCACTCGCCGGCCGACCTCGCGGAGATGTTCGCCGAGGCGATCGGGAAGCGCTTCGCCTACGTGCCGGTGCCGCTCGCGGTGGCCAAGGGGCTCTTCTCCCCGAAGCCGGTGCAGCGCTTCTTCGGTATGCCCGTCCAGGCCCTCGACTACTTCGACGACCCGGTGCGGCACGACACGACGCAGGCCACGCAGGACCTCGGCGAGCTCGGGATCGAGTGCCCGCGCCTCGGCGACTACGTCCCCCGGCTCGTCGAGTTCTATCGCGCCCACCGCGACTTGGTCCGCCGGGAAGCGATGACGTAGGGTGGTGGGTCGCGCTCAGCCCCCGGAGGGGGCGACGGGGCCGGAGGCGCTCCCGAGGATTCCCCCGGACGCCGCGCGGCCCCTCGCTGTCGATGGGCCGTACGACTTCGACGAGTCCCTGCGCTTCGTGCCCTTCGGCCCCTACGACCCCACCTGCCGCCGGGGACCCGGCCGGCTCTGGAAGGCGGGCCGCTCGCCCGACGGCCCCGTCACCGTGCGGCTCGCCCGGACGCCGACGGCCGTCGACGCCCGAGCCTGGGGCCCGGGAGCCGCCTGGGCGCTCGCCCGCGCGGGGGATCTCGCCGGCCTGCGGGACGAGCCTGCCCGGTTCGAGCCCGCGGCGGGCCCGATCGCTTCCCTGGCCCGGCGGGGGAGGGCGATCCGCCTCCCACGGAGCCCGTGGGTCTTCGACGGCCTCACGGAGTACGTCCTCCAGCAGCGGGTCACGTTCCGCGACGCCGCCCGTGCCCACCGCCGCCTGGTCGAGGCTCTGGGCACCCCGGCCCCGGGGCCGCCGGGCCTCCTCCTGCCCCTCGCGCCCTCCGACTGGCTGCGTCTCGCTGATGGCGACCTGCGCCGGGCCGGCATCGACGGCCAGCGCGCTCGCGCCCTGCGCGCCGCCGCCCGCGCCGCGCGGCTCCTGGACTCGGCCTTCGCACGGGACGCGGACGCGGCCCGCCGCCTCCTCGCGTCGGTCCCCGGCTGCGGGCCGTGGACGGTCGAGATCACCATGGGGTTCGTGCTCGGGGACGCGGACGCGGTCCCGACCGGCGACCTGCACCTGCCGCACGAGGTCGGATGGGCCCTCGACGGAGAGCCGGGCGCCGACGACGAGCGCATGCTGGAGCTGCTCGAGCCCTTCCGGGGACAGCGGTTCCGCGTGCTGAGGCTCCTTCTCGCCACCGGTCGGATCCGCCTCGGCCGGTCGGCGGGCCGAACGCGTTGAGTCCCGCGGCCCGGGAGGCGGCTCGCCTTCGAGCGGACCGCCCGGCGCTACTGCTTCAGCAGCCGATCGGGCGCCTGCCGGTCGAGGAAGCGCAGGTGCAGGCGGTCGACCGTGGCCTGGACGCGGGTCTTCGCGCGGACCTCGGCCCGCGTCGCGAAGCCGCCTCCGGCTTCCTGCAGGAGGACGACCTCGCCGACCTCGAAGCCGAGGGAGGTCATGACCCTCGCTCCCCCCTGCGAGACGTTGTCCGCCACGGTCAGCTCCTCCTGGAGCACGACCCCCCATTCGTCCACGAGCTGGATCGTGAAGTTGACGAAGATGTCCACGCGCGGGGACTGCCGGCGGTCGGCATGGCCGGGGACGGGAGGCTCGAACTCCCGCGCCGGCACCCCGGCGAGGGGCGCCGGTGGCACGCCGGCGCGGCCTCTGGCCCCCGCGGACGCGCTCAGGGCGGGGGGCGCGTGTTCCCCGGTCGGGCCGTCGGAGGGCTCGGGGCTCGCTCGACGACCGGCGGGGACCGGCTCTCCGACGAGCGTGTCGAGCGAGGGGCCGTCGGGCTCGCCGTCGCCCTCGCGGAGGCCCCGCGGGACCGGGGCGTTCACGAGGGAGTCGTTGGGGAAGAGGTACCTCGCTCCCGGCTTCTCGTTGAACGCGCGCGGCGGGAACTTCCCGAAGAACATGATCCCGACGCGGGCCGGATCAGCGGTGCGGCGCACCCCGCGCACGAGCGAGTACACGCGGTAGCTCGCGTCGGTCAGGTCGAACTGACGAAGCCTCTTGGGCAGCGCGAGCGAGAGCAGTAGGACCTGGCCGAGGTCGGCCTCGTGGGTCAGGGGGAAGCACGCGCCGCCCGCCGACACGTCGAGCGTCGTCGTCATCTCGTCCCACGTCGTGCCGTCGGCGAGGAACCCCTGCACTCGCACGGGGATGGCGAGGCCGAGGCGCGGGCTCTTGCGTCGCTCGGTCGGCATGTCGACTAACGCGCGGAATTCTACAGCAGCCGGCTCGGGCGGGCAGCGCGCTCCCGGCGCGCGTGGGGAGAGACCGCGTGACCCCGCGCGGTCCACGACGTGAGGCGGCGACCCCCTCCGCACCGGACGGCATCGACTCCTCGCTCGGCAGGACCCGAACGAGCGCCACGGGCCGAAGGGCTTTTCACGGGCGTGGAGGCGTCGAGCGAACGGGCTGCCGCGAGCCGAAGAAGCGATGATCGCGGGTCGGGCCGTGTGCCATGACTTGGAAGCTGGAACGCCCGTCCGGCTCCGGCCATGCGGCCGGCCCGATGCCAGAATAGCATGGCAGAAAAGCCACTTGTATCCAGGAGTCTGAAGCGTTACGCTAGCTGCTGTCTTGAGCGGATCATCCGCCTCGTTCCGATCAGCTCGGCGCAGCCGCCGCTCGCCTCCCCCGATCCACGCGAAGGTCTCGACTTCGGCCGGCCGGCCGGGGTGTCCCTTTCGTTCCTGCCCCGCCGTGCCCGGGCCCGCGAGGGAAGATGAAGAAGCTCTTCGTGGTCGACACGAACGTCGTCCTCTTCGATCACACCTGCGTCTACAACTTCCAGGAGCACGACGTCGCCCTGTCGGTCGTCGTGCTGGAGGAGCTCGACCGCTTCAAGCGCGGCAACGACCTCATCAACCTCGAGGCGCGGCAGTTCATCCGGGAGCTGGACGACCTCGCCGGTGACGGGCCGCTCACCGAGGGCCTTCCCCTCGGGGACGGGCGGGGCCGGCTCTACGTGGAGGTGGGAGAGCCGACGCCGACGCGGGTGAGTCGGGCCTTCGCGCTCAGCAAGCCCGACCATCGCATCCTGGCCCTGGCCGACGAGCTGCGCGAGCGCCGGCCGGACCGTGAGGTCATCCTCGTCAGCAAGGACGTCAACCTCCGCATCAAGGCCAAGTCCCTCGGCCTCCTCGCCGAGGACTACACGACCGGGAAGGTCCGGCACGTGGACCGCCTCTACTCGGGCACCGCCTGCTGGGAGGGCCTCTCGAGCGAGGTGATCGCGAGGCTCCACCAGGAGCCCCACGCCGTGCCCCTCCTCGACTTCCCGGACCGCGGCACGCTCCTCCCCAACCAGTACCTCGTGATGCGCAACGGGAGCCTGAGCGCGCTCGCCCATCACAACCGGCCGAACGGCACGCTCGAGCGGGTGACGAAGCGCGCCGCCTACGGCGTCGAGCCGCGGAACGCCGAGCAGATCTTCGCCCTCGACGCCCTCCTGCGGCCCGAGGTCCAGCTCGTCACGATGACGGGGCGGGCGGGGACCGGCAAGACGCTCCTCGCCCTCGCCGCGGCGCTCGAGCAGCGACGGCTCTACCACCAGATCTACCTGGCCCGGCCGGTGGTCCCCCTCGGGAACCGCGACATCGGCTTCCTGCCCGGGGACGTGAAGAGCAAGCTCGACCCCTACATGCAGCCCCTCTGGGACAACATCTCGGTGATCCGCCACCGCCTCTCCCCGGAGAGCCGGGAGACGAAGGCGCTCGCGGAGATGATCGAGCACGAGAAGATCCAGATCGCGCCCCTCGCGTACATCCGGGGCCGCTCCCTCGACCACGTCTTCTTCATCGTCGACGAGGCGCAGAACCTCACTCCCCACGAGGTGAAGACGATCATCACCCGAGCCGGCGAGGGCTCGAAGGTCGTCTTCACGGGCGACATCCACCAGATCGACACCCCGTACCTCGACAGCCAGTCGAACGGGCTCACCGTGCTCGTCGACCGGATGAAGGACCAGGACCTCTTCGCCCACGTGACCCTCGTGAAGGGCGAGCGCAGCCACCTCGCCGAGCTCGCGAGCACCCTGCTCTGACGCCGCGCGGCCTCGCCCTCGCCCTCGCGGCCGCGACGACCTTCGCCCCGGCCTGCCGCGAGGCGTCGCGCGAGCTCGCGGGCGCGCGAGGAGGGCCGGAGAACGCCCGGGACCTCACGCTGGCTCTCGCCGGGCGCTTCGGTCCCATCGAGCGCGAGCCCGCTTTCGACGCCCTGCGCCCCAAGCTCGCCCAGGCCGCCCTCGTCCCGTCCCGGGTCTTCGACGACCCTTCGGCGTGGACGACCCGCGGCGATGGCTGGCGCGCAGTCGGTCTCTTCGGGCGACGGATGGCCGCCGCGTACACGATCGGCGTGCAGGCCCCGCCGCCCGTCCCCCCGGAGGCGAGCGGCGACTTCCGCGCCTCCGTTCGCCTGCAGCGCCTCGAGCCCGGGGGCTACGAGTGGACGGTGGGGGAAGAGCTCGCCGTCGGTTCCGTCCGGCCCGCCGACCTGGCGACCGCGCTCACCGCCTTCCTCCGCGGCGCGGAATCGAGGGATGCGGCTGCGGCCCGAGCGGCGGTGGCAGCCTCCCTGCCCCGCACGTCGGCCCTCCTCTCCCGGCTCCTCCGCGTCGAGGATCTGTCGCTCGCCCGCGACGCCCAGGGAGCGACGCGAGTGGCTCTCGGGATCCGCATCGTGCCGGAGGGCCTTCGAGCCTCCGCTCCCCACTACGCGGCCTTTCTCGACAAGTACGCGACGCCCGTCCGGGCGACGCTGCGCCTCGCGGACCTGCAGGGGCGCTCGTGGTGGACGGTCGAAGGAGCATCCAACCTCTGGACCGTGCGGCTCCGCGTGCGCGACGGAAGCCTCGTCCCTCTCGAGGGCGCAGGCGACACCCGCCTTCCCGAAGACCTGCGCGCGGCCGTGGCCTACGAGACGAAGATGGGCCTCTTCCACGTCGGGATGGACCAGCTGGGGGCCGAGGTCAAGCTCACGCGCACGCCGCTCGAGAAGGGCCTCCTCGCGCGCTTCGTCCAGGCGCCGGACTGGAAGCTACCGTTCCTCGTCGAGCCCCTGCTGCGCTCCTCGCTCCGCTACCCTTTCGAGGGACCGGGGTCCGAGATGGGCTGGGCGGCCCGCGCGGCTCCCGGCGGTCCCACCCTCCTCGTCGGGCGCTACCGGTGGCGCACGCACGAGTCCTGGATCCTGCGCTGGCTGGGCGGCATGACGAGCGCCGCCGTCGAGGACTTCCGGAGGGGAGCCGAGGTGGAGGCCGACCGCTTCAACCGCGAGTGCTTCCTCGCCCTCGGCGACGACCTCGCCGCGCTCGCGTCCTCGCCCTGAGAGGAGGGTGGGCACGCCGATCGCAGCCGGCGCGCCATGGTCCGGGGGGACCAGTCGGGGGGAAGGAAGGTCTATTGACTCGTGTGATCCCTGAGTGTCAAAAAGAGGGCTCGTATGAGACCGCGGCTGGGCGGTCCTGGGGGAGAGGGAGCCTCGAGCCTGGCGTGAGCTTCACCAGCGTCGTGGCGGTCGCGGTCGTCGTCACGTTGGCGGTCCTGGCCGTCGCGTTCTTCGAGCCCGCCTACCTCGTGCCCACGGTCGTCGGCCTGGGGGTGGTCGGCGCGACGCCCCTCGTGCTCCAGTACGTGCGCGCGAGGGCGGCGGCGCTCGCCCAGGGGCGGCGCGGCGCGCGCTCCTACACGGTCGAGCCGCTGAGCCGCGTCAAGGCCACGATCGAAGCGCACTGCATCGAGCCGAAGCCCGACGTCCCCGAGCTCGTGGACTACATGCTGCAGCAGGCGGTGCTGCAGCAGGCCTCGGACGTCCACCTCGTGCCCTACCGCGAGTTCACCCTCGTCCGCTACCGGATCGACGGCATCCTCACCGACGTCGCCCGGATCCTGCCCGGCGTGCAGGAGCAGGTCACGAGCCGGCTCAAGGTGCTGGCGGAGGCGGTGATCTACGTCCACGACCGGCCCCAGGACGGCCGGCTCGACCTCCGGGTGGGCGACCGCGACGTGGACCTCCGGGTCGCGTTCATGCCCACCCTCCACGGCGAGCGCGTGGTGATGCGCATCCTGGCCCGCGGCGAGCTGGGCTTCGGCCTCACCGCGCTCGGCTTCACGGCGGACCAGCTCGCGGTCTTCTCGGACATCATCCTCCGGCCGCAGGGGATGGTGATCATGAACGGGCCCGCGGGCTCGGGGAAGACGACCACGATCTACGCCGCGCTGCGGGCGGTGCTCGAGCACAGCCAGCACAGCACCTCGATCTACACCCTCGAGGACCCGATCGAGTACGACCTCATGAACATCAACCAGACCCAGATCGAGGAGGGCCAGGGGTTCACCTTCGCCCACGGCCTGCGCACGATGCTGCGCCAGGACCCGGACGTGATCATGGTCGGGGAGATCCGGGACCTCGACACCGCCCGCATCGCGGTCCAGGCCGGCATGACGGGGCACCTGATCATCACCACCGTGCACGCCAAGCAGGCGGCGGGGGTCTTCGTCCGACTCGTCGAGATCGGCGTCGACTCGCACTCGCTCGCCTCGGCGGTGACGGCGGTGGTCGCCCAGCGCCTCGTGCGGGTCCTCTGCAAGAAGTGCCGGCGCGAGGCCCCGGCCACTCCGGGGGAGGCGGCGAAGCTGGGCCGGCCCCTCGACGGCCGGACGTTCAGCGTCCCCGTGGGCTGCCCGGCCTGCAACCAGAAGGGCTACTCGGGTCGCGTCGGGATCTACGAGATCCTCCAGGTCGACGAGGGCATGCGCGACCTGATCGCGGAGCGCGCATCGCCGGACCGCATCTACCGCCACGCGGTCGAGCGCGGGATGACGACCCTGATCGAGAACGGAGTGCGGCTCGCCGCGAGCGGCGAGACGTCCCTCGAGGAGGTGCTCCGGGTGCTGCCTCCGGAGCAGCGCGGAGCATGAGCGAAGTCAACCCGCTGCGCCTGCTGTTCGATCACTGGCGGGCCCTCGTCGCCTTCGGAGGCGTGGCCGCGGCGATCACGGCCGCGCGCTCGGCCGGCCCGGGCTCGACGCAGGCGGTCCTCGCCCTCGTCCTCCTCGTGGGGGTGCCCGCGGCGGCGCTGGCCCTCGGAGGCGCGGCGGGCCGCGTGCTCGTGCTGTTCGCGGCGGTGAGCGCCTGGACCTCCCTCCGCCCGGAGGCGCTCGCCGCCGCCGCCGTTCCCGTGCTCCTCCTGAACCGCCTCGGCTACCTGGTGGTGCCGCCCCTCCTCCTGGACCTCGTGCTGGGCGAGCGGGGCTGGCACCGCCTGAAGCTCGAGCCGATCCACGTCTACGGGCCCACCGCGGTGCTGGGCCTCGGCGTGCTGGCGCACCTCGTCCTGCGCTGGAGCCAGGGCGCGCAGGCGGCCCCGTCGGAGATCTGGTGGGCGGCGGGAATCTACAGCACCTGCTACTTCGTGATGCTGGTCGTGGCCCTGTTCGTCCGCGTCGGCGGGCAGCCCGAGAAGCCGAAGCCGCCGCCGATGCAGAGGGCGGTCGACCTCGAGGAGTCGGGGCGCTTCGGCCTGGCGTCGCGCGTCTACGAGCGGCAGGGGCAGGTCGAGAAGGGCGCCCAGGCCGCCGAGCGGTCGGGGGAGTGGCCGCGGGCGGCCCTCCTCTATCGGCGGTCCGGAGACCACTTCCGGTCGGCCGAGATGTTCTACCGCGCACAGATGCTGGAGGAGGCCCTCGACGCCTACGAGCGCGCCGGCGCCCTGCCGGCGGCGGCCGGGGTGTGCGTCCGGCTCGGACGCATCGACCGGGCCATGGCCCTCTACGAGCAGGCGGGCGACAAGGCCGCCGCGGTGCGGGTGCTGGAGGAGTCCGGCGGTCAGCCCACGGTCGAGCAGCTCAGGCAGGCCGGCCTCTTCGACCGCGCGCGCCAAACCTACGAAAGCACCGGGGAGTGGCTCCGCGCGGCCGAGGTGAGCGAGCACGACCTCCAGGACCTGCCCCGAGCGGCGGGCCTCTACCTGAAGGCGGGCTCGTTCCTGCAAGCCGGCCGGATCCTCGAGTCGCTCGGACGCGTGCAGGAGGCCCTCGAGGCCTACGCGGCCACGCCGGCGGGGGCCCTCGAGGCGGCCCGCCTCTACCTGGCCCGCGGGGCGACGCGCGAGGCCGCGGACCTCCTGGCGCGCCTCCCCGCCTCGGAGCTGGACAGGCTGGAGGACGAGACGACGCTCCTGCTCGTGGCCCGCGTGATGCTCGAGACGCAGCGCGCCGACGAGGCGCTCCGCATCGCCCAGGGCCTCAAGCGAAAAGGGGCGGTGAGCGGCCCCCTCCGCCTGCTGCTCGGCCGCGCGTTCCTCGAGAAGGGCCTGCTCGACCTCGCCGAGGAGGAGCTGCGCACCGCGATCACGCTGCCCCTCGAGCCGCCCGAAGACCTGCAGGCCGCCTACTTGCTGGGCTGCGTCCTGGAGCAGACGAGGCAGGCCGACGAGGCCGTCCGCGTCTTCCATGGGATCCTGCAGAAGGACTTTGGCTACGCCGACGTGCAGGAGCGCTACCGCCGCCTGAAGGCCGTGGCCGCCGGGCCGGAGGCCGTCGCGCAGGGACAGTCGCCGGACGGCTAGCAGCTAGTCTCCCTCGATCACCTTGCCGATGCCGAAGGCGTCGAGGACCGAGCCCTCCTCCTTGCGGCCGTGGCCGGGGCGCGGGATGGCCTTCGCGATGCGGTCGGCCATCCGGCTGAGGGGCAGGGACTGGAGCCACACGTGGCCCGGCCCGGTGAGCGTCGCGAAGAAGAGCCCCTCGCCGCCGAAGAGGGCCGTCTTCACGCCGCCCACGAGCTGGACGTCGTAGGTGACGGAAGGCTGGAGGGCCACGAGGCACCCGGTGTCGAGCCGCAGCGTCTGGCCGGGGGCGAGCTCCATCTCGGTGAGCATGCCGCCGGCGTGGACGAAGACGAGGCCGTTCCCCTGCAGCCGCTGCATGATGAAGCCCTCGCCGCCGAAGAGGCCCACGCCGAGCCTCTTCTGGAAGGCGATGCCGATCGAGACGCCCCGGGCCGCGCAGAGGAACGAGTCCTTCTGGCAGACGAGCTCGCCGCCGAGCGTCCCGAGGCCCATCGGCACGATGCGCCCGGGGTAGGGAGCGGCGAAGGCGACCTTCTCCTTCGTGCCGCCCTGCGCGGTGAAGATGGTCATGAAGAGGCTCTCGCCGGTGAGGACGCGCCGGCCGGCGCCGAGGAGCGCTCCCATCAGGCCTCCGCCCTGGCTCAGCGCGCTGCCGTCGCCGAAGATCGTCTCCATCTGGACCCCGGCCGTCATGTACATGAGCGCGCCGGCCTCGGCCACGACGCTCTCGCCGGGGTCGAGCTCGACCTCGACGAACTGCAGGTCCTCGCCGACGATCCGGTAGTCGATCTCCGGGGACTGGAATCCGGGGGGTGCCGCGAACGCGGGCGGCACGGAAGGGGGCGGCGGGGCGGCGGCAGGCAGGTGCGGCTGGAACTTCGGCACGTCGCGGAGAGGCGTCCAGGCCTCCATGCCCGCCACGAAGACGAGCGTGGTGGCGTCGGCGCCGCCGCTCCGGATGGCGTTCACCACGTCCTGCTCGGTCACGGGGCCCACCTGCTGGCCGCCGATCGCCATGTACCACTGGGGCGTCGAGGACATGCTTGCCTCCTGCTTCAGAAGACGCGGGCGCTCACGCGACCGGCTCGTGCGGCGCGCCGGCGGCGTCGATGCGCCGGGCCGTCTCCGCCTCGAGCCGCGTCACCGCCCCCGGGTCGAGGCCCAGGCGGTGCGCGAGCTGCGCGAGGTAGATGCGCTCGCTGCCCGTCACCACCTCGTCCACGCGGACGATCGTGAACGCGAGCGTGTAGAGCTGCTCCTTGAGCTGGGGGTCGGTGACGCCGGCCACGATCTCCCCGAGCGGCCGCGGGGCGTCGAGCTCCCGCACCACGAGCGCCTCGGCCCCGACCTCGCGGGCCTCGGCGAGGATCCGCTCGCGCTCGGCGGGGCCCAGGTCGCCGTCGGCCCGGGCGGCCGAGATCATGAGGCGGACGAGCTGCAGGACGGGCGCAGGCAGGCCGGCTTCGTCGGCCGGGGCGGCGATCGGCCCCGGCGCGGGCCCCACTGTCGGGGGCGCCGCCCCTGCCGGCGGCGAGCCGGCCGGGACCGCTGCTCCGCGGGCCTGCTGGCTCTGCCAGGTCTCGTAGAGGCCCCACGCCACCCCGGCCGCGGCGAGGAGCGTCGTCGCGTTGACGAGCCCGCCGGCTCTCACCGCCCGGCCCGCGTTGTCCCACGGCTTCCCTCGGCCGCCGAGGGCGCCCCACATCAGGCCGTTGACGATGTCCTCCGCGTCCAGCACTCGTCCCTCCCGCGTTCCCTCCCGCGAGTCTAAGGCCTGTTCGCCACGTCCCGTCTCGTCGACGGAAGGCGGCCCCCGGCGCCCGGCGGCGGCTCGACGTTCCCGGGCCGGCGCCCGACCGCGAGGAGGTGGGGGCTCATCCCGAGGAGGCTGGGCTCCTCCTCGACCCGCCGGACGAGGTCGAGGAGCCTCTCGCGGGCCTTCGGGTCCTCCCACCGGGCCCGGAAGTCGGGCACGAACGCCCCCGGCCCTTCCACCGCGAGGAGGCCGACGAGCGTGAAGCCGGCTTCGGTCACCTCGGCTTCCAGCTCGCCCGGGTGGTGGAAGAAGGACGTCGTGAAGAACTCGGCGACCCCGCTCTCGTTGCGGTGCTGGCCGTCCTCGAGGTCGCGCTCCACGATGCGGGCGAAGGCGTCGTGGTCGAAGACGAGGCCGCGGAGGCCGTCGAGGAGCGAGGCGAAGCGCGAGATTCCGGCCGCGAAAACGAGTCCTCCGGGCCTCAGGACCCGGCGCGCCTCGCCGAGGGCGGCGAGCCTCTCGTCGCGGTCGGTCAGGTGGTAGAGGGGGCCGAGCAGGAGGACGGCGTCGGCCGCGGCGCCCGCGGCGTCGAGCCGGCGCGCGTCCCCCGGCCGCGCGCTCGCGAGGCGGCCGGTCGCGCGGGCGGCCGAGGCTCGAACGGCCTGCTCGACGTGGAGCGGGACGGGGTCGACGAGGTGGACCTCGTACCCCCGTCCGGCCAGCCAGAAGGCGTAGGCCCCCGCCGCCCCGCCGACGTCGAAGACGACCCCCGGCGGGGGCGGGAGGTGGCGGAGCACGATCTCCTGCGTCCGCGCACGCTCGAGGGGGAAGTACCCCTCGTCGAGCCGGCCCTCTTCGCCTCCCCCGGCGTAGTAGCCGAGCACCTCGTCCGGAGGCCGCGGGTCTCCCACCGCCGCCTACCTCTCCCGCGTGTACTTCTCCGTCCAGAGCAGGAACCGGTCGTGGCACGTCCGGAGCAGCTTCGGCTCGCGGGGGCCGTGGGGCTGACGGGGAAGGACCAGGAGCTCGGTGGGCACGCCGACGGCCCGGAGCGCCTCGTAGAACTCGAGGCCCTGCGAGAAGGGCACCCGCTCGTCCTTGTCGCCGTGGACCACGAGGCTCGGGGTCTTGACGTTGCCGGCGTGGAAGAGGGCCGAGCGCTCCACGTACGCCGCCGGGTCCTCCCAGGGCCAGGACCGGAAGTACGACCGGGCGAACTCGGGGATGTCGGTGGTGCCGGCGAACGAGGCCACGTTCGTGACCGCCGCGCCCACGATCGCCGACTTGAAACGCGAGGTCTTCGTGACGATCGTCGACGTCATGAAGCCGCCGTAGGACCAGCCGTTGACGGTGAGGCGGTCGGGATCGGCGATCCCCCGTTCGACGAGGGCGTCCACGCCCCGCATCAGGTCCTCGTAGTCCCTGACTCCCCAGTCGCGCACGTTGGCCGCGCGGAAGCCCTCGCCGTACCCCCCGCTGCCCCGTGGGTTCGGGAAGAAGATGGCGTAGCCCTTCTGCAGGAAGAGGGGCCAGGCCCAGAGGCGCGAGGCGGGCGTGAAGCCGTTCGAGTGAACGCCAGCCGGCCCGCCGTGGACGTTGAGCACGAGGGGGACGCGCGTGCCCTTCACGTATCCAGTCGGGTAGACGAGGAGGCCCTCCATCTCGCGGCCCTCGGCGCCCGTCCACGTCACGACCTCCTTGGGAAAGGCAAGCATCTCCCGGGCGGGCGGGTTCGTGTCGGTCAAGGCCTTCGGACTGGGAGGGGGTGCGGCCGGGCGGCCCCCGGCCGCCCGCGGGCGGACGGGGGCGGCGAGCGGCATCGCCCACACCTCGCGCGGCCGAATCGAGTCCTCGCGCAGGAAGACGAGGGTCTCGCCGCGGCGGTCGATCGAAGGGGCGCCGCTCACCTCGGGGCCGGTCGTGACCGGCTCCACCTTGCCGTCGAGCGTCGCCCGGTAGATGCGCCCGGAGGTGCGCCACGTCACCGGGAAGAGGACGGACCCGCCGTCCGGCGCCCACTCGAGCCGGGACCCGAAGAGCCCGCCGATCTGCTCGTCGAGCGACGCGGTGAGCGATCGCGGCGCGCCGCCCGACGCGGGGACGACGCTCACGGAGCTGTTCGTGTACCAGTCGTCGTCCCGCCCGTCCTGCGACACGAAGGCGATCCACCTGCCGTCGGGCGACCAGGCGGGGGCGACGTCCATGCCCTTCCGGGCGACGAGGGGCGAGGCCGCGCCGCCCGCCGTCGGGAGCGTGTAGAGGTCGGAGCGGAAGCGGTCGGGGATGCGCGGCGTCGGCTGGCCGGCGAAGGCGACGGTCCGGCCGTCCGGGGAGAAGCTCATGCCGGTGACGTGGATCCCGCCGCTCGTGAGCTGCCGGGCCTGCTTCGTGGCGACGTCGATCACCCAGAGGCGTTCCCAGGGATAGACCTCCGAGGGGGTCCAGGCGTCGTCCTTCTCCTTCTCGTGCTTCTTGCGCTCGTCGCTCTTCGGCTCGCGGGCGAGAAAGGCGACCACGCGGCCGTCCGCCGACCACTCGAAGGCCGAGACCGAGCCGGGGGCCGAGGTGAGCGGCACCGCCTCGCCGCCGTCGGGCCGGATGAGCCAGACTTGCCGCTTTGCGTCGCCGGTCTCGTCCGGCTTCGCGCCCGTCCGCGGCCGCTCGGAGAGAAAGGCGACCCAGCGCCCGTCCGGCGACCAGCGGGGCGAGTCGTCGCCGACCGGGGACGCGGCGAGCGGGCGCGCCTCGCCGCCCGCCGTCGGGACGAGCCAGACGTCGGTCTGGTAAGCGTCGGCTTCCGCGTTCAGCGACTCCACGACGTAGGCCACGAGCCGCCCGTCGGGCGACACCCGGGGGTCGCTCACGACCCTGAGCCCGAGGACGTCGTCGCTCGTCCACGGGCGGTCGCCGGCCCGTCCGACCACCGGCACGAGGACGAGGATCGAGAAGATCAGAACGAGGCGTCGCGTCATCCTGGGACCTCCAGAGCGGAGCGATTCTACGCCCCGCCTCGTCGCCCCGCCGCGACGCCCCCGCGAGGGTCTATCCTGGGCGCCTCGTGCGCATCCTCCACCTGGCTGACCGCCTGACCGACCGGGGCGGGGCCTACACGTGGCTGCTCGGCGTCCTCGACGGTCTCGCCGTGGACCACGAGGTCCGCCTCGCGGTGGGCGAGGCCGACTTCGGCGTCGATGCTCCGTGCCCGGTCGAGGTCCGGCCGGGCCTCGAGTCACGGACGGAAGAGCCGGTCGAGCTCGACGACCTCGCGGAGAGCTTCGCGCCCCACGTCGTGCACGTCCACAACGTCGTCAACCCCGCCGTCCTCGAGTGGGCGGCCCGGCGAGGGCGGACGTTGCTGAGCGTACAGGACCACCGGTTCTTCTGCCCGACGCGGGGGAAGTGGACGCTCGCCGGCGAGGTGTGCCGGCGGCCGATGACGCGCGAGGTCTGCGCGTCCTGCTTCGAGGACCCGGCCTATTTCCGCGAGGTCCACGCCCTCACCGAGCGGCGGCTCCTCGCCGCGCGGCGGATGCCGCTCACCGTCCTCTCGCGCTACATGCGGGAGGAGCTGGTCGCAGCCGGCGTCCCCCCGCGAGGCGTGCACGTCGTCCCGCCGTTCGTTCACGGCCTCGACCAAGGCGCTGCCCCGAGCGGCCCGCCGTGCGTCCTCTTCGTCGGGCGCCTCGTCGAGGCCAAGGGGGCCCGCGATGCGCTCGAGGCCTGGCGCCGCTCGGGAGTGGAGCTGCCGCTCGTGCTGGCCGGCACAGGCCCGCTCCGCGCGGAGATCGAGGCCCGGGCCGGCGGGAGCGAGGGACCCGGCGTCGAGGTCCTCGGGTGGGTCGAGCGCGACCGGCTCTCCGCCGTCTACAGGCGCGCGCGGGCGCTCCTCCTGCCGTCGCGCTGGCAGGAGCCGTTCGGCATCGTCGGCCTCGAGGCGCTCCACTTCGGCGTCCCGGTCGTGGCCTGGGAGGCGGGGGGCATCGGGGAATGGCACCCGGGGCCGGGGCTCGTGCGGTGGGGCGACGTCGAGGGCCTGGCCCGCGCCCTCGAGGACGCGGTGAACCGGCGCGTCACGCTGCCTTCCCGGTTCGAACGGGAGGAGGCGATGGGCCGGCTGCTCGCGCTCTACGCGAGAGTGGGAGGGGCGCGATGATCGCCCCGGCTCCGGGGGGCAAGAGGCCCCCCGGGACCGGATCGGCGGCTAGCTCTTCTTCTCTTCCATCTTGGTGGCGGAGATCCACTTCTGGCCGTCCTTCTCCGTCACCTTGCCCGTGACCACGGCCGCCTTCTCGCCCTTGCAGGTGTGGCCGAAGGCCTTGGCGACCTCGTTCTTCTCCACGTAGTACTCGGCGGTCTTCCCGCCGTCCTTCACCACGAGCACGTCCTGGCACTGCTTCGCGTCGGCCTTCTTCAGGGAGCACTTCGCGCACATCACCTGGCCGGTGAGGGTCACCTCGTCGCCGGCCGTCGCGAGGGCCACGACACCCGCCACGAGGGCGACGGCGAGGCCGAGCTTCAGGAATGTCTTCATCGCGCTTCTCCTTCAGGAACGCCGGCGGGATCCGGGAGAGCCGGCGGATCGGGCCCCTCGGCCCGCCTCGAACTACTGTACCGGAGACCCGACACCCGCAGTCAAGGGGTTGCCGGGGGCCGCGGCCCCTCTTCGCGCACGTAGAGCACCCCCGGCGCGGCGAGAAGGGCCTTCTCATCCTCGTCGGACAGCGCGTCCCGCACGGCGAGGGTGAACGGCTCGCCGAAGAACATGCTCGCGTTCACGGAGTCGAGGTGCGCGTTGGCCCGGACGTAGGTGCTCGCCTGTGCCCGGTCGGCGGTGACGGTGAAGCGCATGCCGTCGAGGGCGACGAGGCGCACCTCCGGCAGCCGGCGCACCTTCGCCACGAAGCGCCGGGCGAGGCGCAGCCGCCGGTTGCGGAAGCGGCGCCACGCGAGGAGGGCGACGATCCCCGGGAAGATGAGGCTCGGGATGACGTTCTCGGCGGACCGGTGGAAGACGATCGAGAGGAGCACGGCCAGGGCGACCACCAGCAGGGCCGCCGGCAGCAGCCACTCGCCGAGCGGGCGGTCGCGCAACGAGAGCCACTGCTCCTGCAGCCGCGCCGCGAGGGGGGCCTTGCTCGAGACGCCGCTCTCCACCTCGCGCTGGACCGTCTTGAGGTCGGCGACCAGGTCCTTGGCGCCCGGGTAGCGGTCCTGGGGCCGCTTGCGCAGGCACCGGGTCACCACCCGCTGGAGCGAGGGAGGCAGGTTCGGCCGGAGGGCCGTCATCGGCCGCGTCTCCTCGAAGGCGATCGCGTGGAGGGTGTCGAGGGCCGTGCTGCCCGAGAAGGGCAGCTGCCCGGTCACCATCTCGTAGAGGACGATGCCGAGCGAGAAGATGTCGCTCCGGTGGTCCACCGCCTGGCCTCGCGCCTGCTCGGGGCTCATGTAGCGCAGGGTGCCGATGACGAAGCCGGCCTGGGTCTTGGCGAGGGTCTCCATGTGGGAGATGCCGTCCGGCGCCGGGGCCGCGGGGGCCGGCTCGAGCAGCTTGGCGAGGCCGAAGTCCAGGATCTTGGCGTGCCCGTCCGGGGTCACCATGATGTTCTCGGGCTTGATGTCGCGGTGGACGATGCCGTGCTCGTGGGCCTTCTGGAGCCCGCCCCCGACCTGCTGGGCGATCTCCAGCGCGCCGAGGAGGTCGAGCTCGCGCCCCTGGACGAGGGCCTTCACTGTCTTGCCCTCCACGAGCTCCATGGCGATGAAGAGACCCTGGGGCCCCTCGTCCACGTCGTACACCTGGGCGATCGCGGGATGGGTCAGGGGGGCCGCCGCGCGGGCCTCCTGCAGGAAGCGGTCCTTCCGGTCCTTGTCGCGGGTGAACTCCGGCGGCAGGACCTTGAGGGCCACCGGGCGCCCGAGGCGCGTGTCGCGGGCCTTGTAGACGACGCCCATGCCACCCTGTCCGAGGAGCTCCTCGACCTGGTAGTGCTTGATCGCCTGCCCGATCATCCCCACGGATGGTAGCAGAGGCACGCGGTGTCCCTGCTCCCGGTGAACGGCGTGGACCAGGTCCGGGTTCCCGAGATCGGCCTACGCCTCGAGCTCGGCGGTGCGCAGGAAGCGAGGCGGGCGGCGGTGCTTCGTGGCCTGCTCGAAGGCGAAGGCGAGCCTGACGAGCGTCGGCTCGCTCCAGGCGCGGCCGATGAACGAGACCCCCACCGGAAGGCCGAACACGAATCCCATCGGCACGCTGACGTTGGGGTAGCCGGCCACCGCGGCCGGCGTCGAGTTGCCGCCCACGAAGTGGTCGCCGCTCACGGGGTCGATGACCCAGGCCGGGGCGCCGGTCGGAGCGACGAGGGCGTCCAGCCGGTGCTGATCGAGGACCGCGTCCAGCCCCTCCTTCCTCGACAGCCGCCGGCACTTCTGGAGCGCGTCCTGGTAGGCCGGCGTCGTGAGCGGCCCTTTCTCCTGCGCCTTGAGGAAGAGCTCCTGGCCGAAGTACGGCATCTCCCGCTCCCGGTTCCGCTCGTTGAAGGCGATCGCGTCCGCGAGCGACTTCAAGGGCGCCTTCGGGCCGAGGGAGGCGAGGTAGGCCTCGAGGTCCGCCTTGAACTCGAAGAGCATGACCTCGAGCTCGGGGTCGCCCAGCTCCTTCACGTTCGGGACGTCGACCGGGTCCACCACCTCGGCCCCGCGCCGCTTCATCTCGGCCACGGCCCCGTTGAACAGCCGGTCGGTGTCGGGATGGAAGCCGGCCAGGTTGCGGGCGGCGCCGATGCGGGCCCCGCGGAGGCCGTCGGGATCGAGGACCCGGGCGTAGTCGGACGCCCGGCCCTTCCCGTCCGTGGTCGCCGGGTCGCGGGGATCGACGCCGGCCAGAGCGGCCAGCAGCGCGGCCGCATCGGCCACCGTGCGCGCCATCGGCCCCGCGGTGTCCTGGGTGTGGGAGATGGGAACGATCCCGGCCCGGCTGACGAGGCCGACCGTCGGCTTGATCCCGACGATGCCGCACGTCGTCGCCGGGCAGACGATCGAGCCGTCGGTCTCGGTGCCCACGGCGAGCGGGGCGAGGTTCGCCGAAACGGCGACGCCCGAGCCCGAGCTCGATCCGCACGGGTTGCGGTCGAGGGCGTAGGGGTTCCGGCACTGGCCGCCCCGCGCGCTCCAGCCGGAGACGGAGCGATTCGAGCGGAAGTTCGCCCACTCCGACAGGTTGGCCTTGCCGAGGATCACCGCCCCCGCCTCGCGCAGGCGGGCGGCGACGCCGGAGTCGCGCGGAGGCGTCGAGCCTTCGAGGGCGAGCGAGCCCGCGGTCGTCGTCATCCGGTCGGCGGTGTCGACGTTGTCCTTCACGAGGACCGGGATGCCGTGGAGGGGCCCACGGGCGCCCCTCGTCCGGCGCTCCGCGTCGAGGGCGTCGGCGATCGCGGGGGCGTCCGGGTTCGTCTCGATGACGCTCCGCAGGTCCGGCCCCTGGCGGTCGAGGGCGGCGATGCGGGCGAGGTACGCCTGGGTCACGCGCCGGGCCGTCAGCTCGCCCGTGGCCATGCGCTTCTGCAGGTCGGCGACCGTCGCCTCCTCGAGCTCGAAGGCGGCGACCGCGACCGGCTCCGCCGCGACGGGCTCCGCCGCGCCTGCTGTGCGGACGAGCGACCCGACCCCGGCCACGGTCCCGCACCCCACGAAGGCCCGCCTCTTCATCGGTCCTCCTGCACGCCTGCGGATATCGGCAGGCCGCGGCTCGCTTCACCCTCTCCGTCCCGCCGAGACACGAGGCGTCGGCCCTCCCAGTCCACGACGAGGAGCGTCCCCGTCGGGACGAACTGGTCCTCGCCCGCCTCGCGCGACAGCAGGCGCACGACGCCTCCGTGGGTGAACACGAGGTGGCGGCCCGGCCCGAGCTCTTCCACGAACGCGAAGACGCGGGAGCGCAGGCCGGAGAAGCTCTCTCCGCCGGGGGCGGCGAAGCCCTCGAACCGGGCGATCCCCTCCTGGAGGGAGGCCTCGAGGGTTTCCCACGCCCGGCCCTCCAGCGCGCCGAAGCCCATCTCGCGCAGGCGCTCGTCCTGGCGCGGCTCCCCCCAGGCCAGCCGCGCCGTGGCGATCGCGCGACGGAGGTCGGAGGACCAGACGCCGTCGAACCGTTCGCCGGCGAGGAACGGCCGCAGAGCCGTCGCCTGCTCCTCGCCGCGTTCGGTGAGCGGCACGTCCGACCAGCCGGCGAGTCTCCGACCGCGGCTCGCCTCCGTCTCGCCGTGGCGGACGAGCCACAGCTCCCGGTGCCCGTCGCCGGCGACCATGACCGCGAGTGTAGCAGGGGCGAAGGGGAACGGGCGTCGCCGTGGCGGGCCCCGCATCGTCTCCGACGGCTCCCCTCTCACTCGGCGCGGCGTCGGCCGAGCATCTCCTCGACCTTCCGCAGGAGGCCGTCGAGCGTGAAGGGCTTGGCGATGAAGTCGACTCCCGGATCGAGAACGCCCTGGTGCACGACGGCGTTCTCGGCGTAGCCCGACATGTAGAGCGCCAGGAGGGCCGGCCGGCCCGCGGCGAGCTGCTCGGCCATCTGCCGGCTGCTCATCCCGGGCATCACGACGTCGGTGATGAGGAGGTCGATGGCGCCCGCGTGGCGGGCGGCGACCTCCAGCGCCTCGCTCGGGCTCCCGGCCTGCAGAACACGGTGGCCTCGATCGGCCAGGAGGTCCACCACCAGGGCGCGGCCGCTCGTGCAGCGGGGAATGTAGACCTTGAAGGTCGTCCCGCGCCCGGGCTCGCTGTACGGCCAGATGTGGCCACCGCTCTGACGGACGATCCCGTGCACAGGGGCGAGGCCGAGATGGTTCCCCGGTGCCCCTTAGTGGTGAAGAAGGGCTCGAAGACCCGGCTCAAGGTCGCCGCGTCCATGCCGGCGCCGTTGTCGGTCACCGCGAGCAGGACGTACTCGCCGGCCCGGGTCTCCGGATGCCGGCGCGCGTACTCGTCGTCGAGGACGGTGTTGCCGGTCTCGATCGTGAGCCGGCCGCCCCCCGGCATGGCATCCCGCGAGTTCACTGCGAGGTTGACGATCACCTGCTCCATCTGGCCGGGGTCGGCCAGAACCGGCCACAGGCCACTGCCGAGGTGTGTCGCCCGATCGACGTCCTCGCCGATGACGTGGCGGAGGAGGCGCTCCGTCCGGGTCACGAGGGCGTTGAGGTCGAGCACGACCGGCTGGAACACCTGCCGGCGGCTGAAGGCGAGGAGCTGCCGGGTCAGGTTGGCCGCGCTCTCGCCCGCGTTGCGGACGGCCTCCACGAGACGTCGCAGCCGGGCCTCGAGCGCCCGATCCCCGAGGACCAGGATGCTGCAGTTGATGATGACCGTCAGCAGGTTGTTGAAGTCGTGGGCGACCCCGCCGGCCAGCCGGCCGACGGCCTCCATCTTCTGCGCCTGGAGCACCTGCTCCTCGAGATGCCGGTGCTCCTGCTGGGCGCGCTTGCGCTCCGTGACGTCGATCACGCCCCCCACCGCGCGCACCGGCTCGCGAGCGGGCCCCTCGCCGTCGAAGAACGTCTGCGATCTCACGTACTGCCAGCGTTCCCGACCGTCGCGGCCCACGGTCCGGTGCTCCACGTCCAGGAGGCCGCCGCCGGTCGGGTCCTGCGCGCGCCGGAACGCGGCCTCGATCGCCTCTCGGTCGTCGGCGTGGACGCGCTCCATGTACTGGGCCAGGCTCTCCGGGGGGGAGGACCGCCGGCTCGGGGGACGGCGGCGCCGCCTTCGACCAGCGGAGGGCGCCCGAAGGAAGATCCAGCTCCCATGTCTGCATGCGGGTGGCGTCGAGGGTCAGCCGGAGCCGCTCCTCGCTGTCGCGCAGGACCGCCTGCCCGTCGCGCGATGCTCGCGAACAGCACGCCGATCACGAGGCAGGTCAGCGTGTCCCGTGCGTCGGGGCTGGCCTGGGTCGACGCTTGCCAGAAGCTCGCAATGGGGAAGGCCGCCAGGGTCAGCCCGACCGCGACGAGGGAGCGCCCGAAGCGGTTGAGGAGCCAGGCCGCGAGCAGGAACACGTAGCCGTACCAGGGCGGCAAATACCCGGGTCGGGTCAGCCACGACACCCGGTCAGCCGTCGCGAAGACGAGGGTCGAGAGCGGCCTCGCCCTCCGCCGGCGTGCGGGATCGACGGAGCCGCTGCCCGGCGCGGGCGGGGGACGCCGCAAGAACTCCGCCGGGGGCCGCCCGAAGGCCGGGGCCTCGCTCAAGTCGACCGGGTTTTACGCCAGCTCAGTCCAGAGCCGGCCCGTCTCCGATCCGGCGGACGCAGAAGCCTACGGATTGGGCAGCACGAGCTTCTGCCCCGGCTTGATGAGGTTCGGGTTGTCGCCGATCGTCGACTTGTTGGCCTCGTAGATCTTCATGTACTTGCCGCCGTCGTCGTAGACGTCCTTCGCGATCTTCGACAGGCTGTCGCCGGACTTCACGGTCCAGTAGCCGTAGACGTCCGACTTCTCGACCTTGATGTCGGCGACGATCTCGCTCTCCCAGCCGGCCTGCTTCTTGATCACGTCCCAGATGTGATCCCGGTCGATCCCGTACTCGGCCGTGCCTTTGATGATCAGCTTGCCGCCGTCTTCCCTGACGTCCGTACCCCTCACGTTCAGGTCCTGGCCGAGCTTGAGCGCAGCGGCGTACTTTTCCTTCAGTCCCATACTCGTCCTCCTTTGGCTTCGGAGAGGCGGCCCGGCGGGTGGGCCGAAGCCCAGGATGGTCCCGGCCGGCTCGGGTCGTCAAGCGCTGCCGAGCGCATCCGGAAGCCCGCAGGCCGGCCCGGGGCCTCGGAGCGGCGTCCAGGAACTTGGACGCCGCCCTTTCCAGAACCCCACCCGCGCCTCGTGCGTAAGAGCGTGTGAGCCGGCCGGGTGCGGCCCGGCCCGAGTGGAGGTGAGGGCGATGAGGAAGAGCATCCTGGCGGGCGTCGGCCTTCTGGCCCTGTCGGTCCTGCCCGCGGCCACGGCCGCGGCCCAGACCGGGACGGCCTGGCTCCACGTCCGCGTCGAAGAAGCGAAGAGGGCGGAGAAGGTCTCCGTCAACCTCCCGATGACCGTGGTGGAGGCCGTTCTGAAGGCCACGCCCGAGATCATCGAGAAGCACGGCCGGATCCACCTCGGCGAGGAGCACGGCCTGAAGATGTCCGACATCCGCCAGGCCTGGAAGGCGCTCGCCGCGGTCGGCGACGCCGAGTTCGTCACCGTCGAGGGCGAGGAGGACAACATCCGGGTGGCGCGGAAGGGCGACATCGTCCAGGTGTTCGTCGACTGCAAGGCGAGGCAGGCCAAGGAGGCCAAGGAAGGCAAGGATGGCAAGGATGGCAAGGCCCGGTCGGGCGAGGAGGTGCGGGTCGAGGTGCCGGTGAGCCTCGTCGACGCGTTCCTCTCCGGCGAGGGCGAGGACGGTAACATGCAGGCCGCGGTGGCGGAGCTGCTGAAGCGACGCGGGGACATCGTGCGAGTGAAGGACGACGACAGCCACGTCCGCGTCTGGATCGACGAGCAGAACGTGCAGGCCCCGGCTGGAAAGTAGGGCGCCATGGCCAAGCTGGCAATCATCCTCGGCATCCCTCTCGCGCTGCTGGCGACGGTGGCCAGCCTCGGGGTGGTGGTGGTGGACGTCCGGGAGGGCGGTCCCCACGGCAACCGGATCGTCGTGCCGGTGCCCCTTGTCCTCGCGCAGGCGGCCCTCGCCGTGGCCCCGGCCGTGGCCCCGGCCGACAAGCTGCGCATCCCCGACCGCGACCTGCTCGAGCACGTCGGCCTCGCCCGCGAGGTGATCGAGGCCCTCGCCGCCGCTCCCGACGGCGAGCTCGTTCGCGTGGAGCAGCGCGAGGAGACCGTCGTGGTGGCGAAGGAGGGCCGGAGCCTGAAGGTCCACGTCTCGGGCTCCCGCGAGAACGTGACGGTCAACGTCCCCCTGCACCTCGCCCTCCAGGCCCTGCCCGACGAGCAGGGGCACATCCGGACGCTCGCCCTCGCGGGGGCGCTCTCGGCCGTCCGCTTCACGGACCTGGTCGACGTCCAGGACGGCAACGACCACGTGAAGGTGTCGGTCTGGTGACGCACTGGGGGGTGCGTGAGCACCGCCCAGGTCTAGCCGATGCGTCGGCTCGCAGCCTCGAAGGACTCGGTCGCTGACCGGGTCCTTCGGGCTTGTGCTCTCCACCTCATGGCCGCTCGGGCGGCAGACGCGTGAGAGCGGGGTCAGGCGGGAGTCTGCGTCAAGGGTCCCGGGCGGGGAATCCCGCGGAGATCGGCCTCCGCGGCACCCAGGGCGATCGCCGCCCGCGCCGGGTCCGTCCGCCAGCCGGCCCTCACCTCTCGACGGCGCGCGAGACGACGTACACGTAGCGCAGGGTCGAGCTGCCGGTGTTGACGACGTCGTGCTCGGTGTTCGGAGGGCAGTAGAGGGCCGTCTCCTTGGTGAAGGACAGGCTGTCGCCGCCGCCGAACCTCATCTCGCCCTGCCCCTCCAGGATGACGAGCATCTCCTCGTTGTCCTTCGTGCTGTGCTTCCCGACGGACTTCCCGGGCGCGAGCACGACGAGGCCGGAGCGCATGAAGACCGTCTCTGGCGGACCCTGGAGGAGTGCCAGGTGGTCCCGCCCTGCCGCTTCCAGGGGGATCACGCGCGGCTTGGGCGTGTCGACCGGTGCGGCAGCCAGCCAACCGGCGCCGAGCAGGAGGAGGAGGGCCGCGTCGGCGGTGCACGTGAACGCAAGCTGCTTCATCGGAGCCTTCCTTTGTCGGAAGCGCGGGGACGGGAGAGACGCCGCGGCCGTGGCCCCGCGGTAGGAAAAGCCGCGACTTCGTAATAAGCAACGGTAGCATCGAGGGCGTCGACCTGGCAACTGGATCAAACGGCCCAGCCGATGCCCATGGTCGCGGCAGTCCGTCCGTAGGAAGATTCCGGCGGGAGTAATACCATGATGCGACATTCGCCCGCCCCCCTCGCCTGCGCCGTGCTGCTGTTCCTCGCCAATCGAAGCGCCGCGCATCCCGCCGACACGCCTGGCGCGACGCCTCCGCCGGAGAGCTCGGTCGCGGCCCAAACGGCGCCGGAGCCGAAGGAAACGGAGCCGGTGCGCGTCCACGAGGAGGTGACGGTCACGGCCTCGAAGACGCCGCAACAGCCGCGCGACCTCACGCAGACCGTGCGGGTCCTCGACGAGCAGCAGCTCTCGGAGCTGCCGGCGCCGCCGAACCGCAACATCGCGGAGCTGCTCAGCTACCAGCCGGGCGTCTTCGTGAGCGCGCTCTCGCGCAACGATGCGAACTGGGGATCGAACGGCGGGCTGGGGCCCAAGTACAGCAGCTACCTTCTCGACGGCGTGCCGATCGACGCGTTCATCGACGGGATGGGCCTCGACCCGGCCGCGTTCCAGCGCGTCGAGCTGCAGCGCGGGCCGGCCGCGGTCATGTACTCGAACTACCTGGGGATGGACTTCGCCGGGAATCAGACCCCGCTCGCCGGGATCACCAATTACGTGCTGCGAGACCGCGTCGACACCCCCCTCACCCGCATCCAGGCCGGCTTCGGGTCGTGGAACACGGCGAACGTGCAAGCCTACAGCCAGGGGCGGTCGGGTGATCTCCACTACCTGGTTGGCGGCAACTGGGAGCGCTCCGACTACACGAACTACGGGACGCCCGGGTCCTGGCTGAACATCCTCGACGACCCCCAGTACACGAAGGTGCGTCTCTACGGCAAGGGAACGGTCTTCCTGGGGGAGGACCAGTCCATCTCGCTCTTCGCCCACTACTACGGGCACACGGGCGACGTCGGTCGCCCGAACCGCGACTACGACAACAGCTACGGCACGATCAACGGCGCCTACAAGGGTCGCATCAACGACGCTCTCGACCTCCAGCTGCGCGGCGGTGCGCGCCTCTATGGCCGTCGCTGGGGAGAAGACCTCTACCCGGCCAGCCTCGCGCTCCGCGAGCACGACGGCGTCGAGCAGACGGTCTTCCCGGTCGACCTGACGCTCGGCTGGAAGCAGTCGGGCGAGGACCGCCTGACGTTCGGGGCGGACGGCCAGTACGCGACCTACAAGACCTACGCCGAAGCCGACGGGCCGAGGACGACCGGCAACGACGCGACGGCGTCCTCCGTCGGGCTCTTCGCGCAGCAACAGCTTGTCGTCGGGAGCGTCGTCCTTCGGGGCGGGCTGCGCTACGGCCACAGTTCCCAGTCCTACTCGCTCCTGGCCGGAGTCCAGCCGGGGCTCAAGGACCGGTCGTGGGACAAGCTGCTTTGGAGCGCGGGGGCGCGCTGGAACCTCGGCGCGGTGAGCCTCTTCGCGAACGCGGGCTCGAGCTTCGTCGCGCCGACACCCAAGGCCGTCGGGGGGACGCTCGCTCCGGGAGACCTCGGCGTGCCGGGCCGGAACGGGCAGCTCCCGAACCCCGACCTGCAGCCCGAGAGCGGCATCGGCAGCGACGTCGGTTTCGACCTTCACCTGGGCGAGCTGCGGCTCGGAGCGCGGGGGTTCCTGAACCGCATCGACGACGCGATCGTCGACAACGTCGTCAGCCAGAGTCCGTCCCAGACGCGCTCGGTGAACGCCGGAAACGCAACCTCCTACGGCGTCGAGGTGACCCTCGACCAGGCCGCCGGGAAGAGCCTCAAGTGGTTCGCGAACGGGACCTACACGCACTCGGGCATCGAGAACCCCCTGGACGCCGACCAGCAGGGCGCCCAAGTGCCCTTCGTCCCGGACTGGATGGGCAACGTCGGGGCGAGCCTCTCGCTGCATCGTCGGATCACGGTGTCGCCGTACCTGCGGGCGGTCGGGACGTACTACGACAGCACGTCGCTCGCCGGCCGCCAGTCCTTCGGTGGCTACGTGATCCCCGCCCTGAGGCTGCAGGCCGTCGCGGCCGCCGGCGCACGCTCGGATGTCGTCTTCGCCCTCGACCTCAACAACCTCGCGGACAACCGCTACTCGATGCCCTGGCAGTTCCGCGACCCGGGCTTCAGTGTGTTCGGCACGGTGGCGGTGCGCATCCGGTGACGGTCCGGGCGGCCATCGCCGTCTCCTTGCTCGCCACGGTCTCGACTCCGAGTGCACCCGCGCCGGCCGTGACGCGCGTCGCGGTGGAGGTCTTCGTGGTGGGGCTCCCGCCCGGCGGAGACGGGCGTCTTCACTTCGCCCGCCGCGAGGGAGCGCTCGAGAACGGCCAGGATCCCGATCGGCGCTGTCGGAGCCTCGCTGGAGACGATGCAGAGGCGATCGCCGCCATCCACTCGACGAGCTGGCGCTGGGAGCCAGGTGGCCGCATCGTGTTGACCTACGTCGCGTGGATGAAGGACGGCCGGCTCGGTCCGGACGCACGTCCGGTGCCTCTCCTTCCCGCACCGGGCCCGACCGATCCGCTTCATCCCCGCCCAGCCGAGATTCGCGCGCTCGACCCTCTCGCCCACGGCCTTCGACATCTGGCATTCCTCGTCCAGCGGGATCGCGACGGCGCGCTGCGACGGGCGCTCGGTGGACCAGCCATCGGCGTGCTCCGCGCCTTCGAGCCCGAGGTGGCCGGCGAGCAACAAGAGCCCTGAGCGGCCGGGGACCAGCGCTTCCCGCTCGACAACGGCTCGACCTTCGGCGGCACGCATGACGTCGACCCGGGCCAGGTCACGCTCAGAGTGATCTATCGCTTCCATCTCTGAGGTGTGCGACCTGTGGCGTCGGCCCTAGGCTTCGGTGGTCGTGCTCACCCGTTGCGGCAGTATGGCGACGGCGCTCGAAGCCGTCCGCGTGGGGGCGTGCCACTACCTCAGCAAGCCCGCGGACGTCGATGAGATCCTCGGCGTCCTCACGCAGGAGCGGCCTGGCGCGGACCCCCCGCGGCAGGAGACTCCGACGCTCGCTCGAGTCGAGTGGGAGCACATCAACAAGGTGCTGGCCGACTGCGGCGGCAACGTCTCGCAAGCGGCGCGCGCGCGTCATGGGCCTCCACCGTCGCTCGCTTCAGCACAAGCTCGCGAGGTTCGCGGCGTCGCGCGGAGGGCAAGCGCTGCTCGACGAATCGCGTGGCGGGCCGGTCGCTGCAGTCGCCCAGCCGTCGAGCGCCGGCGCGGGGCCGTGCAGCTGCGACAACTTGCCGCATCGACAAATCGGCGCCCCTTCCCGAGACTGGCGCGATTGCCTTCGAGGGGGGTGGGGATGGGGCCGTCGCGCGGAGCGAGGAGCGTCGGTTCGATGCCGGGCGCGGAGGAAGGCCCTGGCCGCCGCTTGCGAGGGATCTTGCGCGCTCCCGCGGTGGTGCTGTGCCTGCTCCTCGTCTCGGCGGTCGGGCGTGCGGACGGGTCGGGCGAGGTGTCAGGGCTGGTGGTCGACGAGTCGGGCGGCGCCATCGCTCACGCCCGGGTCATCCTCGACACGGCCGAGCGCGAGTCCGTGGCCGAGACACTGACCGCCGCGGACGGCTCCTTTCTCTTCGCCGCGCCGCCTCGGGGGGTTGTCGCGGTTCGCGTCGCGGCGAGCCAGTTCGCGCCGGTTCGCCTTGCACTCGAGGACTCCTCCCCGCACAGGGGCTTGCGACTCGTCCTCGCCGTGGCGCCACGCAGCGAGTCCGTCCGCGTGACCGCGCGGGCGGGCTATGAGGCCGCGGCCTCCACGCGCGTTGCGACACGAACGGACACGCCGCTACTGGAGACGCCGATGGCCGTCCAGGACGTGCCGAGGGCGGTGATCGACGATCGCCAGCAACGCACGTCCCTCGAGGCGGCGATGGGCGTCAGCGGCGTCCAACCCGACACCTACGAGTTCTACGACCAGTTCCTGATCCGCGGCTTCGACAGCGGTTACGGCGTCACCTTCCGGAACGGCCTCCAGCTCCGGGGCATCAACGAAGCGGTGAACATGGCGTTCGTCGACAGGGTCGAGGTCGTCAAGGGACCGGCATCGATGCTCTACGGGCGCGTCGAGCCGGGCGGCTTCGTGAACATCGTCACCCGCCTTCCCCAGGCCACAGCGGCCTACTCGATCGAGCAGCAAGTCGGCAGCTTCGGCCTGTATCGCACGACCCTGGACGCCACGGGCCCGGTGGGACGCTCCGACCGGTTGTCGTACCGCGCGACCGGCGACCTCGACCTGGCCTCGTCGTGGGTCGACAACGCGCACCGGCAGAACATCGCCGTCTCGGGCGGGTTGACCTGGCGGCCGAGCGCCCGCTTCGACGCCGGAGTCCAGGTCGAGTACTACGACTACGCGACGACGTGGCTGGATGCGAGCATCCCTGTCATCGGGAATCGCCCCGCCGACCTGCCGCGCAACTTCAGCATCATCTACCCGGAGTCCTGGAGCACGTACCCCTACACCGTGAACCGGGCGCTGGTGAGCGGACAAGCGAGCCTCGCGCTCGGTGGATCCTGGCGGCTGAGCAGCCGCTTCCACTACGTCCACTCGAACGAGGACCAGCAGGGCGTCTACGCGGACGGATTCGACGGCACCCTCGCCTTCACTGCCGTGCGGTTCACCCACACCGCGCCGGACTGGCTGCGGACGACGTGGGGCGTGAATCTCGACCTCACCGGCCGATTCGCCACGGGGCCGCTGTCGCACACCCTCCTCGTCGGGGGCGACTGGGCCCGCTTCACGGACGACACGCCCGGGAGCACGGGCGATCTCGCCGACACGCAACCCCTCGACATCTTCCACCCCGTGTACGTGAGCTACGCGGAGACCCTGGCGAGCCTCGCGGCCCAGGACGCCACCAACGTCATCTACCGTGACTACAGCGACGACGGCGGCGTCTACGTGCAGGATCAGGTCGGCCTCGACCGATGGCGCGTGTTGATCGGGGGCCGATTCGACCGGGCACGCGACGCCTATCCGGACGTCTACGGCTCGCGCGACGCGGAATGCTATCCCCATTGCACCGCGGAGCCCCTCAAGACGTACTCCGCCGACACCGCCTTCTCGCCGCGGGCGGGGCTGCTCTTCAAGGCGTCGCCCGAGGTCTCGATCTACGGCAGCTACTCCCGCTCGTTCGGGTCGGCCAACGGCCGCGACGCCGACGGCCATCAGATCGATCCCCAGATCGGCCGGCAGTTCGAGGCCGGCGTCAAGACCTCGACCCGCGGCGGCCGGATCACGGCGTCGCTCACGGCGTTCCAGCTCACCAAGAGCAACATCCCCGAGTACGATCCCTTGACCTACTTCCCCCACATCGTCGGCGAGGCTCGAAGCCGTGGCGTCGAGCTCGACGTCGCCGGTCAGATCACCAGCCACCTCAGCATGATCGCCGCCTTCACGTACGACGACGTGATCATCACGAAGGACTCCGTCTCCGGGACAGAGGGCAACCGCATGAGCGGCGCCGCCCCGGCCGTGGCAAGCCTCTGGGCGAGGTACGAGGGGTCGTTCCGCGGGAGGGCGGGGTGGTCGGCGGGCGCGGGCGTCTACTATTCGGACGAGCGGCAGGGCGACGACCAGAACACGTGGCAGCTCCCCTCGTTCGTCCGCTTCGACGCCATGCTGGCCTATCGACGTGCGGTCGGGCCCTGGAAGCTCTCGGTGCAGGTGAACGCCCACAACCTCTTCGATCGGACCTACTTCGACCACGGCGGCTACGGGTTCGCCGCCTACGGGGCGCCGCGGACGCTCATCGCCGCGGTCCGCCTCGCCCGGTGACCCGGGCGGCGCATCTCCGCGTCCGCCGCGCCTTCTGGGTGTGGCTCCACCGCTGGTGCGGTCTCGTCATGGCGGGCTTCCTCACCGTCGCGGGCCTGACCGGAAGCCTGCTCGCCTTCAACTTCGAGCTCGAGCGCGCCTTCGCACCGCAGCTCTTCGCGAAGGCCCCGCCGAATCCCCAACCCTTGGACTTCGCCACCCTCGCCGACCGGGCTCAGGCCCTCGTGCCCGAGGCCCGCGTCGACTGGGTGGGCTACACGGACGTCGGGCAGGTCAGGGTCGACTTCACCGCGGGGACGAATCCGGCGACCGGGCGCCCGTACGACCTCGGGTTCGACGAGTTCTTCATCGATCCGTGGACCGGACGCGAGCTGGGCCGTCGGATGGCCGGTGACTTGAGGGCAGGCGCCGTCAACGTCATGCCGTTCATCTACCGGCTCCACTGGACGCTCCTGGGTGGCGACACCGGCCAGTGGATCATGGGCCTCGTCGCCCTGGTCTGGACCCTCGACTGCGTCAACGGCTTCTACCTCACGCTGCCCGTCCGATTCCGCGGCTTCTGGAGGAAGTGGCGCCTCGCGTGGGCCATCGAGCGTCGCGCCAGCCGCTTCCGCCTGAACTTCGATCTGCACCGCGCCTCAGGCCTCTGGCTGTGGCCGCTCCTCTTCATGTTCGCCTGGTCGAGCGTGATGATGAACATCCGTCCGGTGTACGAGCGCGTCATGCGCGTGCTGTTCGACTATCGCTCCCCGGACGAGACCTACGGTCCCATGGGAGTCGGAACCGAAGCGCCTCGCCTCGACTGGCACCAGGCCCTGGCCGCCGGCGAGAGGTTGATGGCCGAGCAGAGCCGGCTCCACGGCTTCCGCGTGGGAGAGCCGCTCGCGCTCATGTACCTGCCGTGGGCAGGCACGTACGTGTACGAGGTGAGGGGCAGCCGCGATCTCTTCGAGCGCGCCCCGAAGGGGGGAGGCACTGCGGTCATGTTCGACGGAAGGAGCGGCGCCTTCCGGATGCTGGACCAGCCGACCGGCGAGCACGCCGGAAACACGGTCGAGAGCTGGCTGTACGCGTTGCACATGGCCAGGGTCTTCGGCCGACCCTACCAAGTGCTGGTGTGCGTGCTCGGGCTCCTGACCGCCGTGCTGTCATGGACCGGCGTCTACGTGTGGTCCGTCAAGCGCGAGGCGAGGCGTGTCGTGGCCGAGCGTCGGCGAGCGCCCGCGTAGCGTGTCTCGCCCGGCGCGTCAGTACCGCAGGTCGAGCTTCACCCACAGCGTGCGCCCCGGCTCGTTGACGCGCGTGGTCGTCGTGAAGCCTGGCACGTCTGAACCGCTCCGGCTGATGAACTCGGCGTAGGTCGTGTCGAGGAGGTTGTCCACGCCTCCCGCGAGACGCAGGCGGGTCGCGATGCGCCAGGCGGCGTTGAGCGACACGATCGAGAAGGCCGACGTCGGCCCCAGGTCCTGTCCGACGATGTTCCCCTGGTTGAGAGCGTAACGGCTCTGGGCAGCCACGAGGCGGACGAGCGCCCCGACGGACCAGTGCTCCGTGCCGTACTGCGTGGCGATCCGGCCCTCGAGCGGCGGGAGCTGGGCGAGGGGCAGATCGTCGGTCGTGTTCTGCCCCCGCACGTAGGCAAGGCTGCCGTCCAGCTTCAGGCGCCTAGTGGCCGTCCAGGCAATGGTCGCCTCGCCTCCCCAGCTCGTCGCGTCGACGTTCCGCGTGATGGTCGCCTGGCGGCTGCTCATGGTGGACATTCCGCCCATCGACGAGCCGCCGGACATACCGGTTTCCATCCCCCCGCTGCCGGCCGACGTCTTCGTGTACCGGCTCTGGATCAGGATGAAGTCTGCGATCGTGTTGGCAAAGAGCGAGACCGAGCCTGACACCGGACCCTGGCGGAAGAGCAGGCCCGCGTCGAGCTGGGTCGTCTTCTCGGGGCGCGTCTCGAAGGCGCTCAGCGAGTCGCCGCTCTCCTTGCTGACCAGCTCCCAGTAATCGGGGGCGCGTTCGGCGTGGCCAACGCCCGCGAAGAGCGTGGTGCCAGATCGGAGGCCCCGCTCGTAGCGCAGGAAGCCGCTGGGTAGGGTCTCGCGGCGCCGCAGGTCGGCCGTCGGGTTCGGCATCGCGGAGCCCATACCCATGCCCACGGAGACGGTCTGCCGCTCGTCGTGGCCGGTCCACCAGTCGACGCGGGCGCCGGCGACCAGACGGCCCCCGCTGTCGCCGTGCGTCGCCTCCGCGAAGACGCCGAAGTCCTCGAACGTCGCGTCCCGCATCCGCTCGTGGTCTTCGAAGGGGTCGGCGGGCTGGTTCGACGAGCTGCGGACCGAATGGCGGTTGTCCTGCCAGTCCGCACCGATGCGGGTGGTCGTGCCCGCCCCGAGGTGGAGCGATGCGAGCATCCGGCCCCCGACGGTGCGCCGGTCGGGATTCGCGACGGACGGGTTCGGCATCATCATCGACGGGGTGAACGGGCGCAGGCTGTAGTTGTCCATGACGTGGTCCACGTAGTTGTAGTAGCCCTGCACTTCGAGGCTTTCCATCCACGGCGCGAGTGCCCGCCGCTCGAAGCGGAGTCCGAGGTTCTCGCGCGAGAACCTGACGCCGTCCATCATCCGGTCGGCGTAGGCCGCCTCGCCGTCACTGCGAGCGCCCGACAGCTCGAGGCGGGTCGCGGCGTCCGGTGTCCAGCCGACCGCGCCGTTCGCGCTCCAGCGTTCGTAGTGCGAATGGACGGCGGCGCCGGAGCCGTCCTCATAGTCGTCCATGGCCGAGCGCGAGGCAGCGAGCTGCACGTAGCCCTGGCGCACGCCGGCGCGCAAGTCGGCCACCTGGTCGTTGCGACCGAAGCGGCCGAGGGTCGGCGAGACGTAGGCGTGCACGGCAGGCGCGTCGTAACGCTCGCGCTCGCGCTCGAACAGCACGACCCCGGCCGAGCTGCCGGGCCCGTAGAGGACGGTCTGGGGGCCCTTGAGGACCGTGATCCGATCGTAGGCCTCCGGGAACGCGTAGGCCGTGGGTGGGTCCATGCGGTTGCCGCACCCGCCGAGCACGCTCTCGCCATCGAGCAGGATGCCGACGCGCGAGCCGGCCATCCCGCGCAGGACGGGATCCCCGTCCGTCCCGCCCTTGCGGATCACCGAGAAGCCCGGGATCGTCTTCAGGTAGTCGGCCCCGTCGTGGGCCGGGATCGGCTGTCGTGGCGTGCGCGGGTCGCTCTCGATGGTGAGGGGCCGCTCCGTCGAATGCGCCGTCACCTCCACGAAGGTCTCCCGGAGGGCGACGTCGAGGATGATGTCCACGCCGGAGTCGACGCCCGACGACACCGCGACCTCGGGGCCGGCCGCGCGCGCGAAACCGGGCGCGGACGCGGCGACGGCATAGCGGCCGGCCGGCAGCCCGTCGAACGAATAGTGTCCCTGCGCGTCGGCGAGAGTTGTGCGCAGGAGCGGCGAGTCGAGCCGGCTCAGCTCCACGCGGGCGGCAGGCACCAAGGCACCCGTGCGGTCCTTCACGACGCCCCCGAGACCTCCGGGCGAGTCCTCGCCGCGTGCCGTGGCCGAGAAGAAGAGAGCCAGCGCGACCGCGGAGGAGAGGGCGAGGCGCGAGAGGGGGCGGAAGCGGGAGTCCATGGGTGTCCCTTCTGGGGGGGCGGCGTGCGGAGACGGCCGCCCGTTCCCACGCAGAGGCTAAGCCCGGGCCCGCGGACTCGGAGTGCGGCAAGTTGTCGCACCCGGACGCCGCAGCCGGCACGGCACTCGGCCCTGCGTCAACTCGCCGCAGCTCAAGGACGGCCGCCTCGTCTACGATGAGTCACCGTCGCCGGCTGCGCCATCGTCGTCGAGGCCGAGTGACCCCCGCCTGCCACGAGCCCTCCGCTTCAGCCCACGCATCGTGGGCGTCCGGAACCCGGGAAGGCGGAGCGGAGAGGATCGCGCGGTGAACGTGGAAAGAGCCCCTTCGCGCAGCTTCCCAACGCCCGGCAGCTCGCTGAGCGGCGAGCCGCAGGCGCCGGAAGGCCGCATACCTCGTTCGAGTGCCGCTCGGCGGAGTCGCGGGAGTCATCGAGGGGAGCTTCGCGCGCTGGGAGTTCGCCACCGGCAGCGAGGAGGAGATCAAGGCAATCACGGGCTTCTTCGGCCTGTTGTGCTGGAACGATCAGGGGCACATCACGCACTCGCTTCGGACCGCGATCATCGGCCCAAGCGGCAAGGTGGTGCAGGTCTACGGCGACAACCTCTGGACGGCAGAGGAGGCGGTCCGGGAAATCCGCCGCGCCGCAGCAACAGCCGGCGCGAGCGAGACACGGAAACGGGAGGAGAGGTGAGCATGCGACGCAGAGGACTTCTGAGGCTGTGGGGGGCGGCCGGTCTTTCGGCATTCGCCACCCGGGCGGCCAGCGGCGGCGACGACGGCGCGGCTGAACCGGCTGAGTTCCTCTCACCCGCGCCGAGCGGTCGGATACCCGTCGCCTTCGTCCTGGCCGAGGATGCCGAGGTCGTCGACTTCGCCGGCCCGTGGGGCGTGTTCGAGTACGTCGACCTTCCCGGGCAGGACGGCACGCCCTTCCAGCTCTTCACGGTGGCGGAGACGAGGAGACCGCTGAAGGTGTCCGGGGGGCTCACCGTAGTTCCGAACCACACCTTCGCCAGCGCGCCGCAGCCCAGGATCATCGTCGTGCCCGCACAGGGCGAACCTTCGGCCGGCCTGCTGTCCTGGCTCAAGCGCAGCTCGCTGGGCGCCGAGCTCACCATGTCGGTCTGCAACGGAGCCTTCGTCCTGGCCAAGGCGGGACTGCTCTCCGGCAAGACCGCGACCGCGCATCACGCAGCCTACACCCTGCTGTCCGCGGACTTTCCGGACATCAAGGTGAAGAGGGGCGCTCGCTTCGTCGATGCGGGCACCGTTTCGACCGCGGGAGGCCTGACGTCGGGAATCGACCTGGCGCTTCATGTGGTCGAGCGCTATTACGGGCGTGCGGCAGCCGAGAGGACGGCGACCGCGCTCGAGTACCAGGGCGCCGGGTGGAAGGACCCGGACTCGAACGCCGCGTTCGCGGCCAGACCCGTCTCGACCGACGCGCGTCCGCTCTGTCCCGTGTGCGAAATGGAGGTCGACAAGCGGAATGCGCCGAGTGAAACCTATCGCGGGCGCACCTACTACTTCTGCTCGATCGCGGACAAGAAGCGGTTCCACGCGACACCCGACCGGTTCACTGAACCGTGAACTCCTTCCCCATCGATGGGCCCCAGTCGCTCACCGGGGGTCCATTCCTCCTTCCTGCAGCTGCTGCCGGAACGAGGGCAGATGCGGGGCGCGAGGTGATGGTAGAGTCTCGGGGCGCTCGCACCGAGTCTGCGGCGGGCGCGCGCCGATCTGACGATCCGAACGATGCCGGGACCGCTGCCCCCGGCGGCCGGAGACGAAGGACTGGGCGGTCTCGTGGTGGGGGGGCAGCATGGGCGTCTACGAAGCGGACGCTCATCCGTTCCTCAAGAGCGAGATGCTCCTGATCTCCGATGCGCTCCGCGCCTCCTGCCCGGTGCTGGGGTCTGCCTCGGGAGCCAGTTGCTCGCGGCCGCGGCGGGCGCGTGAGTCTACCCCGGCGCGGAGACGGAAGTCGGGTGGCTTCCCGTGCGCCTCGTCGATCGCGACTCCTGGCTCGACCCAGATGGTGAGCGAATGGGCCAGCGCCCCCGGCCTGGGAGAGAGGTGGCGTCTCACCTCCGCGCAGTTGGAGCGAACGGCGGCCGCCGCGACCGCGATCTGGGCCGCTGGTCGATTCCCTGGCGAAGGCCTTCTGCCGTGCCGCCTTCGAGGCCCACCGGCGACCTTACGAGCCGGCGCGGACCTGAATGCCCGCGAGCGAGACCCAAGGCCGGCTCTTGGGAGCCGACGGCCTCGGTGCCCACTCGCGGGCCGTGAGGACAATGTCCGCAACCGGACGCCCAGGCCGCTCCTTCACGCACCATACGACAGGTTGACGGTCGTCGTCTCCCGCCCGTCGTCGGTTGACATCGGTTGCATCTCGCTGGAAACGGCCGAGTTGCGCGGCGAGAGTCGCTCGTGGAGTGAGGGCATCGACCGGAACCGAGGGAGCCGCCGCTGTTTGGGCGCTCGAGACGCGGGCCGGGGATCGAAGCTCCGCTCCGCGGCGCCGGCGGATCCCTCGGGACTCGGCGTACCGGAGTCCCTCGGGATGAACAGGACCCGGCCGGCCCGGAGTCCTTGGCGAGGACGGGACCCGGCGCGGACGCCCGCCGCGATAGACTGCGCCCGACATGTCGAACGGGCGCTACTCCCTGCGGCTCGACCCCTGGTCGGCGGAGTTCGAGGGGATGGTCCAGGTCTCCGAGGACGACGAGGCCGTCCCCGTCGACATCCGGGTCGAGCAGCCGGCCTGGAGCGCGATCCTGCCCCCGGCGGCGCCGGCCCCGCGCCGGATCGCTTTCGTGGACGGCGTCCGCCGCATCGAGCACCGCCTCCTCATCGGGGACGGGGAGAGGACGGTCTTCGGCCTCCTCGGCTCGTTCGGCGTGGGGGCGGTGCGGGTCGAGAGCGCCGCTCGCGTGGAGCACGAGACGATCGGCCGGGTCGCGGTCGCCGGCGGGGGGCTTGCGCTCGAGCCCTTCGTTGCGCCGGTGAACGGGCGGGGTGCCCTCCTCTTCGAGCCGCGCAGCGAGCCCGACAACACTCCGGTCGCCCCCGTGGAGGGTCTGCAGAAGGCGATGCGCCACGGCGAGGCCGCCCTCGCCGAGCGGCTCTCGGCCGAGGTCGACGTCGTCTTCCTCGACGGGCCGCTCACGTTCCTCACCGCCGCCGCACGGGGGAGCGTCGTCGGCTTCGTGAAGCGCCTCCTCCGGAACTACCTCGATCCCTCCGCCCACGCCCTCCTCCCGCGGCTCGACGTCGGCGAGCGCACGCCCCTCTTCCGGATCGCCGGGCGGGAGCCGCGCTACTCGTGGTACGTGCGCATCGCACGCGGGCGCCCGATCGAGTCGGCCCTCACCGGCGTCGCCCGCCTCGAAGCCCCGGCCCGACGCGGCCTCGCCGAGGCGAGAGCGCTCGCCGACCTCTCGGCCCGCGAGATGCGGCGCTTCGCCTCCGACGCGGCGCGGGACCCGCGGGCCCCGCAGAACCTCTTCCCGATCGGCGGGCTCGAGGCCCGCCTCAAGCACCTCCTCGGCGACGCGTCCGTCGTCCGACGGGCGGTCGAGGCCCGGCTCCACAGCGAGGTGACGGCGTGAGCACGAGCGTCGGCCGCGTCCTGGGCACCCTCGACGCGATGCCCCTCGAGTTCTGGGTCGCGGTCTCCGAGGGCGAGTACCTCCAGCTCGACGACGTGGTCGAGGTCGAGACGCCGCTCCCGGACGGGACGGAGATCCGCCTCTTCGGTGTCGTCGACCTCGTCCGGGCCCGCCACGAGGGAGCGAGGTTCGACTCCGACGTCTTCCTGGTCGAGAAGGGGGTCCTCCCGGCCACGGTGGCCCAGGCCGCCCACGTCAAGGTCACCCGCGTCGAGCCGGAGGTCTTCGTGCCCCCGCGGCCGGGCCAGGAGGTGCGGCGGGCCACCGGGAAGAGGCGCGAGCAGGCTCTCTTCTTCGACGGCATGGAGAGGAAGGTCCCGATCGGCCTCTCGCGCGACGGGGAGCCCGTCTTCGCCAACCTCGACTTCCTCGACGGCTCGCGGGGGGCCCACGTCAACATCTCCGGCATCTCCGGCGTCGCGACGAAGACGAGCTACGCCACGTTCCTCCTCCACAGCCTCTTCACGAGCGGGGCCCTCGGGGGCGAGGCGGCGAACGCCCACGCGCTCGTCTTCAACGTGAAGGGGGAGGATCTGCTCTTCCTCGACCAGCCGAACGCCCGGCTGCGGGAGGAGGACCGGGCGGCCTACGCGAAGATGGGCCTGCCCGGCGATCCCTTCTCGGGCGCCCAGTTCCTGGCCCCAGTGCGGAAGGGCTCTCCGGAGCGGCTGCCCGCCACAGGGAGCCGCGGGGCGGGCGTCCAGGCTTTCTTCTGGACGATCCGCGAGCTGGCGGCCGACCGTCTGCTGCGCTTCCTGTTCGCCGAGTCCGAGGACGCGGCGAGCCAGCTCAGCTTCGTGGTGGAGAGGATCGAGGCCAAGCTGGCCGCCGCCGCGGCGGCGAGGGGCGACGCGAAGGACCCCTGGATCGAGGTCGAGGGCACGCGCGTCGAGACGTTCGACGCGCTGGTGGAGTCGCTCACCGACCACCCCGACGGGGACGAGAGCCTCGCCGAACGCTGGGCTCGTCCCGCCGCGGCAGGGACGGTCGCGGCGTTCGAGAGGCGCCTCCACGCGGCAGCGAAGCACGTGGGGCACCTGATCAGGGGAAGAGACATTGGCCAGCGCCACGCTCATTTGCTCGATTGGAGACGGGAGCAAATGAGCGTGGTGGATATCCACGCGCTCCACGACCGGGCCAAGCGGTTCGTCGTGGGGGCGGTCCTGAAGCGCATGTTCGAGGAGAAGGAGTCGCTCGGCACGGCGCGGCCTCTCGTCTTCGTCGTCCTCGACGAGCTCAACAAGTACGCGCCGCGGGAGGGGACGGGGCCGATCAAGGAGGTCCTGCTCGACATCTCGGAGCGCGGCCGCAGCCTCGGCATCGTGCTCGTCGGCGCGCAGCAGACGGCGTCCGAGGTCGAGAGCCGGATCGTGGCCAACGCCGCGCTGCGCGTCGTGGGCCGCCTCGACGCCGCGGAGGCCGAGCGGCCCGAGTACGGCTTCCTCACCGCGGCCGGCCGCAGCCGCGCCGGCATCCTCAAGCCGGGGACCATGATCGTCCTCCAGCCCGAGATCCCCACGCCCCTCCTCGTGCGCTTCCCGTTCCCGGCCTGGGCCACGCGGAAGAGCGAGGTCGCCGCGGCGGCCGCGGCCGACCCCTTCGCCGGCTTCCGGGGCGAGTAGGTGCGCTTCCTCCACACCGCCGACTGGCACGTCGGCAAGACGCTCCGCGGCCGGTCGCGCCTCGACGAGCACGCGAAGGCCCTCGAGCAGGTGGCCGCGATCGCGGCCGACCGGCAGGTCGACGCCGTCCTCGTGGCGGGCGACCTCTACGACTCGCCGGCCCCGCCCCCCGAGGCGGAGAAGCTCGTCTACGACTTCCTGGCCCGGCTCCTGGCGGAGCGGATCGCCTGCGTGGTGATCGCCGGCAACCACGACCACCCCCGGAGGCTGAGTGCGCTCGCCTCGCTCCTCGAGAGGCTCAGGATCCACGTCCGGCCCGAGGTGCGGCCCCCGGCTGAAGGAGGCGTGGTGCGCCTCGCCTCGCGGGACGGGGGCGAAGAGGCGGCGATCGCGGTGCTGCCCTTCGTGCCCGAGCGCAAGGTCGTCGACGCCTGCACCGTGATGGACGCGGAGTACGCGTGGTACGAGGCCTACTCGGGGCGGATCGAGCAGATCCTGGCCGCCCTCGCGAGGGGCCTGCCCCCGCGCAGCGTGCAGATCGTCCTCGCCCACCTGCTGGTGGACGGCGCGAGAGTGGGGACGGGGGAGCGGGAGCTGCACCTCGGCCAGATCTACGGCGTGAGCCCACAGCAGCTGCCCTCGTCCGTGCAGTACATCGGCCTCGGTCACCTGCACCGGCCGCAGGAGGTCCTGGCCCCGGCGAAGACGCTCTACGCCGGGTCGCTCGTCGAGCTGGACTTCGGCGAGAAGGAGCAGGACAAGAGGGTCGTGGTCCTCGAGGCGAAGGCAGGCCGTCCCGTCGCCGTCGAGTCGGTGCCGATCACGGCGGGGCGAAGGCTGCGGGACGTGGCGGGGACGCTCGAGGGCCTGCGGGCGCTCGCGGGCTCGGTCGGGGACGACTTCCTGCGCGTGACCGTGAGGGTCGACTCCCCCGTCCCCGGTCTCGCCGAGAGGGTCAAGGAGCTCCTGCCGAACGCGCTGGACGTGACGGTGGACCACCCGCGGAACGCGACGGGCCCCGAGCCGAGCGGCGGCTCGCGCGTCGGGCTCGAGCCGGCGACGCTCTTCGCCGCCTACTACGAGCGCCGGAACCGGACCCCGCCCCCTCCAGAGCTCCAGGCTCTCTTCGCCGCCGTCTACGAGGAGGCGTCGCGGTGAAGCCGATCGCGCTCACCGTCGAGGGCTTCACCTCGTTTCGCGAGCGGGCCGAGATCGACTTCTCCGGCCTCGACCTCTTCGCCATCACCGGCCCCACCGGGGCCGGCAAGTCCTCGCTCATCGACGCGATCGTCTTCGCGCTCTACGGGCAGGTCCCGCGCGTGGGCGACGACTACCGGCAGCTCGTCAGCCACGGGGCGGAGCGGCTGTCCGTGCTCTTCGAGTTCGGCGTGGGGAGCGAGCGGTACCGGGCTGCGCGCACGGTCCGGAGGGCGGGGCCCTCGCAGCAACGGCTGGAGCGGCGCTCCGGCGCCGGATGGGATCCCGTCGCCGATCGGGCTCGGGAGATCCGGGCCGAGGTGGACCGCATCCTCGGCCTCGACTACGACGGATTCACGCGCTCGGTGGTGCTGCCGCAGGGCCAGTTCGACGCGTTCCTGAAGGGCGAGCCGAAGGAGAGGCGCAAGATCCTGGTCGGCCTCCTCGGCCTGGGCGTCTACGAGCGGATGCTGCAGATCGCGAACCAGAAGGGGGCCGCGGCGCGGGCCGAGGCCGAGTTCACCCGGAGGCAGCTCGAGACCGACTACGCCGGCGTGAGCGACGAGGCGCTGGCCGAGCGGCGGGCGGAGCTCGTCGGGGCCGAGGCGCGGGCCAGGCGTGCCGAGGCGGCCCTGGCCGCGGTCGCCCGCGGCGCCGGGCTCGCGCAGTCGGCCCGCGCCGCACGGCGCGAGGCGGAGGCCGCGGCGGGGGAGCAGGCCGACGAGAGGAAGGCCAAAGACACCGCGCAGGCCACCCTGGCCAGGGCTGACGCCGAGCGGGCGGCGATCGAGAGCGACCTCGCCGTGGTCGGGCAGGAGCTCGCGTCGGTCGGCTTCGACGAGGGGCGTCTCGCGGTCCTCCTGGGCGCGAACCCGCGGGCCGGGCAGCTGGCCGACCTGCGCGCTCGCTCGGACAGGGTCGCGAAGGCCGTCGCCGACAAGGGACGCACGGCGGAGGAGGCGAAGGCGACGCTGGCCGCGGCGGAAGCGGAGGTGCCGGCCGCGGAGAAGGCCGAGGCCGAGGCTCGGGAGGCCGAGGCCACGGCCCGCGCCGATCGCGAGGCCGCGCACCGCGCGCACGCGGCGGTCGCGCTGCGGCGAGGCCTGAAGCCGGGCGAGCCCTGCCCGGTCTGTGCCCAGCCGGTGAAGGCGATCCCGGCCGGAGAGGCGCCGGGGCTCGACGCGCAGGACGCCCGGACCCGCCAGGCCGAGGCGGCGGCGCGCGCGGCCGCCGATCGCTCCCAGAAGGCCCGGCTGCGGGTCGAGCAGCTCCGGGGCACGGCCGACGCGCTCGATCGCGAGGCCCGGCAGCTCGGCGAGCAGGAGCGGGAGGCGCGCGCGTCGGTCGAGGCGGTGCTCGCCGAGCTGCGCTCGTCGGGCTTCGGCGAGGGCGAGACCGCCGACGCCGCGGCTCTCCGGGAGAGGATCCAGGGGGAGATCGCGACCCTCGAGGCCGCGCGGCGCGCGCGGGCCGACCTCGAGACGAAGCGGCAGGAGACCGAGCGGAAGCGGGCCGCCCTCGACGCGGCGGTGGCGGCGGCGAGCGCGCGGCGCGACGCGGCCCGGTCGCGGATCGAGTCCCTCGAGGTGCGGCGCGACGAGGCCGGCCGCCGCCTCGCCGAGGCGAGGGCCGCCCTCATCGGCGAGGCCGCTCGCGAGGCCTGGGCCGGCCTCGACCCGCTGCCCACGGGCCGCGACGAGGCCGACGTGCTCGAGGGCCTGCGCGCGGTGGCCCAGGGTGCGTCCGCCGAGGGCGCCGCGGCCGTCGCCACCCTGGCCCAGTCCGTGCAGGCTCTCGAGAAGGGGCTCGTGCGCGCGGCCGAGCTCCGTGAGAAGCGGGCGGGGCTCGAGAGAGACGGCGCCCTCCACAAGACGCTCGCCGACCACCTGCGGGCGAACGAGCTCGTGGCCTGGATCCAGGAGGAGGCGCTTCAGAGGCTCGCCGCCGAGGGCTCGCGGCACCTCGCCCGGCTGTCGCAGGGACGCTACGAGCTGCGGCTGGGCTCGGGAGCGGAGGAGGCGGGGGCGAAGGCCGAGCAGGACTTCTTCGCCGTCGACCACTGGAACCTCGACAGCACGCGGTCGGTCAAGACGCTCTCCGGCGGCGAGACGTTCCTCGCCTCGCTCGCCCTCGCCCTGGCCCTCGCCGAGAGCCTCGCCCAGCTCTCCGCAGAGGGGCGCGCCGCGGAAGCCCTCGAGAGCCTGTTCCTCGACGAAGGCTTCGGCGCCCTCGACGCCGAGACCCTGGACGTCGTCGTCTCCGCCCTCGACGCCCTCCACGGGGGCCGGCGGATGGTCGGCATCGTCACCCACATCCGGGAGCTGGCCGAGAGGCTGCCCGCGCGCCTCGAGGTCCGGCGGCAGGGGACGACGGCCACCGCGGTGGTGATCTGAGTGGAACGCCGCGGCCTCGTCGCGTGGGCGCTCGCTCTCGCCCTGGGCTGGGGTGCCCTCGCCTCTCTCGACTATCGGGCCCGGGACCCCGACTCGCGCCTCTACGCGGAGATGGCGGCCCGCATGGCGCGGTCCCCCGTGGCGCGATGGATCGCGCCCGACTTCCCGCCGGGCTGGTACATGAGCGGCCCCTTCCGCGAGCACCCCGTCGGCCTCCTCGTGCCGGCCGCGGCCGCCGCTCGCCTCGGCTACCCGGCGGCGCAGGCCGCCTACGCGGCGAACGCCGTCTACCAGGTGCTGACGATCGTCCTCCTGCAGCGCCTGGCGGCGACGCTCGTGCCCGGGGTGGAGGCTCGCGCGGTGGGGTGGCTGGCCCAGCTCCTGCCGATCGCCTTCACCTTCCGCATCCGCGCGAACCACGAGCAGGCCGTCGTGCTCTGCCTCGCGGCCGCCCTCTACGGGACCGAGCGGGCGCGAACGCGCCCCCGGTGGGCGCTCCTGACCGTCCTCGCGCTCGTGGGCCTGCTGCTCGTGAAGGGTGTGCTCGCCGCCTTCGGGCCCGTCCTTTGCGCCCTCTGGCTCCTCGCTCGACGCGCCACGGCGGAGGCCGGGGCTCCTCCCGACCGCGCGGCGTGGCTCTCCCTCGCGGCGGGGGTCGTGGCCATGGCGGTCGCGGCGAGCGGCTACGAGCTCCTCTACCGACGAGCCACGGGCGAGCCGTTCTGGACGTTCTACCTCGCCCGGCAGCTCGGCGTGGCGGCGGGCGAAGGAAGGGGCTTCCCGGGGGTGGCCTACAACCTCGTCTTCTACCTCGCCCGAGTGGCCTGGTTCGCTTTCCCGGGCAGCGTAGGCCTGCTCGCGGCGGCCCTCTCGTCGCGCCCTCCCGTCTCGGGGGCCGTGGACTCGCCGTCCGCCCGGGGCGCCCGGACGGGCGGGCTCTTCGCCGCCGCGACCCTCGTCGCCTACGTGGTCCTCTTCAGCCTGTCCGACCGCCGGGCCGACCGGTACATCTTCCCCGCGTACTACGCGGTGGGCGTGGCCGGGGGAGTCGCGCTGCTGCGCGCCGCGGCCCCTCTCGGGCGCCTGGCCGAGCGGCTCGACCGGCCCTGGGTCCCCGCGGCGGTCTGGGCCGCGGCCTTCGGCGCCCACCTCCTCGCCGGCCGCCTCGGCCTGCCGACCGTGAAGGTCTGGGCTCCGAGCCCGTAGTTCGGCCGAGGTCGATTCTCGCTCTCCGTCGCTAGAGAGCGGCGACCGTCCCCCGGCAGCGCACTCCGCGGGCGGCGAGGTCGGCCAGCACGGTGTCGAGCAGGCCCGGGATCGCGCCCAGCGTCTCCGGGGCGTGGACCCCCGGCCTCCGGAAGCCGCCCCCGGCCACGAGGCGCGCGACGGAGGTGGCCACGTAGCCGGTGGTGCGGGACATGCTGCGCAGTCCCGTCTCCTCGTGGAAGCGGTCCACGAGGTCCCAGGCGTGGGCCACGCGCTCGCCGTCCTCGCGGCCCACCACGCGCACCCGCATGACCGTGAGGTCGGCCTCCCCCTCCTCGAAGGTCCACCGGGGGAAGAGGAGCGCGGCGGTCACGTCGCGCGGCCGCACCTTCTGGCCTCGGACGTCGATCGGGTCGAGGGAGAAGAAGCCCGAGTCCTTGAGGACGCGCATCAGCTCCGCGTGGCCCGGCCAGCGCAGCGTCTTCTCCTTCATGAAGGGGGCGGGCAGGGTGCGGGCGAGGCTGCGCAGGCCGTCGGTGTTGAAGGCCTCGAGCGTGCCGACCCCGGGGAAGTCGAGGAGCTCCGGCTCCGAGAGGGGCTCCTTCACCACGACGCGGCCGTGCTCGACGACGCGCGCCGGGCGGGTGTACTCCTCGAGCACGTCCCACGGGGCGAAGCCGGCCTTGTAGTCGAACGGCCAGTGCCGCGCCACCGGCAGGCCGCCGACGTAGATCTCGACGCTCTCCAGCGGATCGAGCCGGGAGGCCGCCTTTCCGCACATCATGTTCGAGAGCCCCGGGGCGACCCCGCAGTCGACCACCGCCGTGACGCCGCCCTCGCGGGCGAGGGGATCGAGCTCGAGCGCGTCCTCCGGCATGAAGCTGATGTCCACCACGTCCCGTCCGGCCCGGACCACCGTCCGGAGGGTCTGGAGGCCGATCACGCTGGGCAGGGCCCCCACGACGAGGTCGTAGGCCCCGACGAGGCGCGCCACCGCGTCGGCGTCGCCGAGGTCGGCCCGCACCGTGCCGACCGCCGCCCGCCCCGCCACGCGCTCGAGGGACTCGGGCCGGAGGTCCGCCACGTCCACCCGCAGACCGGCGTCGAGGGCGAGGTCCCGCGCGATCGCCTCGCCCACCATCCCCGCGCCCAGGACCACCACTCGCTTCGCGCCGTCGCTCATCGCTCCTCCGCTCCCGGTCAACGTATCGCCGCTCGGGCAGGCCCTTGTCAACCGTGGTGAAACGCCGAGCGCGTTCTGGTAGCGTCGACCCCGTGGTCACCTACGACGACGTGGCGGCGGCGGCGGAGACGCTCCGCGGCGTCGCCCACCGCACCCCGGTCGCGACCTCGCGGGCGCTCGACGAGCGGCTCTCCGCCCGGCTCTTCCTGAAGTGCGAGAACCTCCAGCGCGCGGGGGCCTTCAAGTTCCGTGGCGCCTACAACGCGGTCGCGCGCCTCGCCCCCGGCGACCGCGCCCGAGGCGTCCTGACCTACTCCTCGGGCAACCACGCCCAGGCGATCGCCCTGGCCTGCCGCCTGCTCGGGGCACGGGCCACGATCGTCATGCCCGACAACGCTCCCGCGGCGAAGCGCCGCGCCACCGAGGGCTACGGCGCGCGCGTGGTGGCCTACGATCCCGCGCGGGCGAGGCGCGAGGAGGTGGCCGAGGGCCTCCGCCGCGAGGGCGATCCCGTCCTCATCCCTCCCTACGACCACGCCGACGTCATCGCGGGCCAGGGCACGGCGGCGAAGGAGCTCTTCGAGGATGCGGGGGAGCTCGACCTGCTGCTCGTCCCCTGCGGAGGCGGCGGCCTCCTCTCGGGCTCGGCGCTCTCCGCCCGTGCCCTCGGCCCCCGCTGCCGGGTCGTCGGTGTGGAGCCGGAGCTGGCCGCCGACGCGACGCTCTCCTTCCGGACCGGGACCCTCCACAGCGTGAGCAACCCCCTGACGATCGCCGACGGCGCGCGGACGCCGTCGCTCGGCCAGCTGACCTTCCCTCTCGTGCGGCAGAACGTGGACGACATGGTCACCGTCTCCGACGACGACCTCGTCCGCGCGATGCGCTTCGTGTGGGAGCGCGTGAAGCTGGTCGTCGAGCCGACGGGCGTCCTCGGCCTCGCCGCGGCGTTCGCCGGGAAGGCGGACGTGAAGGGGAAGCGGGTCGGGGTCG
>DATJYX010000101.1:0-11635 GCA_035577965.1 Vicinamibacteria bacterium
CACACAGCTCGAGGTCAGCACGGGACGCCACCGAAACGCAGGCAAGGGCCTGCTCATCGGCGCCGCGAGCGGAACTGCTCTCTTTGCGTTGATCCCTCCTTGCGCGGGCAGCGAGGCCGAGCAGCCCTGCCCTACGAAGGCCCAGATGGTGGGGATAGGCGCCGTGGGAGGCGCGGCGTGGGGTGCGCTGATCGGCGCTCTCATCAAGAGCGACCGCTGGACGTCCGCGCCCCTGGCGCCCACGAGGCTGAGTCTCGCTCCGACCCGCGGCCGTGGCGTGAAGGCGTCCTTGACCGTGGCCTGGTGAACCCCCAGCGGCCGAGCCCCTCGAGAAGACACGTTCGCCCCCTCCCGGGCCGGCGACCTACGCCCCGACCCTGGCGGCGCGATTCGGCTCGAAGAAGCGCGCGGTCAACATCCCGTAGAGGCAGCCGCCGACGTGTGCCGCATAGGCGACCCCTCCGGAATCGGCGTGAACCACGGCCGCCGTCTGGTTCAGCAACTGCATGAGGAACCAGACGCCCACCAGCAGAAAAGCCGGCAGGTAGGTTACGTCGACGAACCACCCGAAGACCATCAGCACCTTGATGCGATCGGCGGGGTAGGTCACCAGGAAGGCGCCCATCACGGCGGCGATGGCCCCGCTCGCCCCGAGCTGGGGGACGGTCGATGCCGGGTCCAGGGCCACCTGCGTCGCCGTCGCCGCGAGCCCTCCGAGGAGATAGAAGACGAGGAACCGGCCGCGGCCCATCGCGCCCTCGACGGCGGGGGCGAACGCCTGCAGAAACACCATGTTGCCGATGATGTGCAGGAAGCCGCCGTGCAGGAACATCGCCGTCAACGGCGTCATCCACCCGTGGCCGTGCATCAGTGCGGCCGGAACGACCGCGAATCGGATGATCGCCGCGTCGTCGGCGCCGATCTCCAAGACGAATGCGAGGATGTTGGCGATGATGAGCGCCACCGTCACCAGCGGGAATCGGACCGGGCTTCTGGTCGCGTCACCGAGGGGGATCATGGTTGCATCTCCATCACCTCTCCTCTCGGCACCTGCAAGGCGAATGCCTCCGCGGGGGAACGCGCACCCGCGAGCGCATCCTCTTCAAGGTATTGAACTTGGCAGTCGCCGTGTGCCGGGGACCCGCCGGGACGCGGTGGCGAAATGACGTCACGGCCGTTTGGCGGGCGTCGCTTGGCGGGCTCCCGGACGGGCGTGGGCCCGGACCACCTGCTCGTCGGGCCGCCGGCCGCCGCGGCCGCGACACGTTTCTCGCGTCACCGCCTCCTGTCGGGCGCCCCGCAGCCGGCCCGCCATCTTCGTCGATTCCCGGAGCCAGAGTACTGAGGTCTCGCCCGCGACCGTGGACACCCGCTCCGCGAGGCGCGGCTGCGCCTCCACGGCGCAATCTCACCGCTGGCTCCGCCAGGAGACCCGACGACTCCGCCGACCCCTGGGGCGCGCCGGCCTGTCGTCCTCACGACGCGGTGCCTTCCCGTCGTCACACCGCGCGCGGCCAGTCGCTGCGCACGCTTGGGCCAAGGCGATGACCGCCGGAGACATGCTGATGCGGGCGCCACAGGCATCGTAGTTGCCTCTCTTCCTGCCGAGTCCCGGCTCGAACCTCCGTGCCGGTGACATGGAAGAGAGGGGTCGAGCCATGGTCACGCTTCGTGCTGGAGAAATCCTGCTCGCGTTCATCTTCATCGCGGGCGGACTATCCACGCTGCGCAACCCGATGCCACGCGTTGAGGAGATCGCGCGACTGCACTTCCCCTTTCCAGCACTCGCAGTGCGCGTCAATGCAGCGATGATGATGGTCGCGGGCGCTGCGCTGGCGCTCAACATCCAGGCGAGGCTCGCCAGCGGGGTGCTCGCTGTTCTGCTCGCTCTCACGACGGCGTTCGGCCACGCGTTCTGGACCGAACAGGGACCGCGGCGCGAGCTCCAGGCGGTGAACTTCTTCAAGAACCTGGCGATCCTCGGAGGGCTCCTCCTGGTGACGCAGATCCGCTAGGGACGCGGCGGAGGAGACAGGCCTGATCATGAACGGCATCGGGGGGACGAGGGGCGCGGACCGCGTGTGCGCATTGAGCACTTCGATCTCAACGGTGCGCCTGCGGATCGGCGAAGCGGTTGCGAGAGCCGTCGGCAATCCTCCGACGGATCTGCGCGCGAGGGCGCGCCGGGGGACCCAGGAGAGCGGGGTTCCTGCTGGCACGTAGATTGCCCCTTGCTTCGGAGAGCGAGGGAGAGCCTGGATGCACGCAGTGGCGATTCGTCCGAGCCCGTCCGCGCCCGGCGCGGCGGGATTCCGCGAGCTGGTCGCCTTCGTCGAGGGGGCGAGCGGCCAGAGGCTCCGCGAGTGCTACCAGTGCAGCAAGTGCAGCGCGGGCTGCCCGCTCGCACGCGCGGTCGACCTCTCGCCGCAGCAGATCATCCGCGCCCTCCAGCTCGGCCAGCCCGAACTGGCCCTCGAGTCCCGCGGACTCTGGATGTGCGTGGGTTGCCAGACGTGCGTCACGCGTTGCCCGTGCGAGGTGGACCTGCCTCGCGTCCTGGACGCGCTGCGCGCCTATGCGCTGGCGTCGCGCCGGACGGTGGCCCTCCGCGAGGTGGCCGTGTTCCACCGGGTCTTCCTCGAGACCGTCAGGAGGTTGGGCCGCGTCTACGAGGTCGGCCTCATCGGAGGCTACAACCTGGTCTCGGGCCACCTGTTCGACAGCGTCGACCTGGCCTGGCCGATGCTCGTCCGCGGGAAGGTGAAGCCGCTTCCACGGCGCGTCCGCGCGCGACGCGAGGTGGCCGCCATCTTCTCCCGCGCCGAGGCCAGGCGGGAGAGGGACTGCGAGGCCGCCCGCTCCCCGGAGGTCGCGCGATGACCGCCTACGCCTACTATCCCGGGTGCACCCTTCACGGGACCGCGATCGAGTACGGTCTGTCGACTCAGGCCGTTTGCCGGGCGCTCGGCGTCGAGCTCCGGGAGCTCGACGACTGGAACTGCTGCGGTGCGTCGTCCGCCCACGCGGTGAACCCCTGGCTGGCCCACGGCCTCGTGGCCCGCAACATGCGCCTTGCGGGGGCGACCGGCCTCGATGCCCTCGCGATCCCCTGCGCGGCGTGCTTCGCGCGCTTCAAGGCGACGCAGCAGGCGCTGCAGGACCCCGAGACGGCGGCGGGGATCGAGGAGGTGGCGGGAGGCCCGGTGCCCCGCGACCTCGAGGTCGCGCCGCTCCTCGCGGTCCTGACGGAGCCCGGCCTCCTGGGGAAGCTCGAGGCGGCCGTTGTGCGGCCGCTGGCGGGGCTCGAGATCGCGCCTTACTACGGGTGCCTGCTCACTCGGCCGGCCGAGGTCGCCGGGTTCGACGACCCCGAGGACCCGCAGAGCCTCGATCGCCTCCTCCGCACGCTCGGAGCCCACGTCGTGACCTGGCCGGGCAAGACCGCGTGCTGCGGCTCGAGCCTGGCCCTCTCCCGGACCGAGGTCGTCCTCGACCTCTCGCACCGGCTGATCGCGTGGGCGGAGGAGGCGGGGGCGAACGCGATCGCCACCGCCTGCCCGATGTGCCACTCGAACCTGGACATGCGGCAGGCTCAGATGCGGCGCGCGGGACTCGGAAAGCACGCGATGCCGGTCTACTACTTCACGGAGCTCGTGGGGGTCGCCCTCGGGATCGGCCACGCGGAGCTGGGGCTCTCGCGACACGTGGTCGACGTTCGTTCGCTCGTGGAGCGCGTTCCCGCCGGGGCGAGGAGCTAGTCGTGGCGCGGGTGGGAGTCTTCGTCTGCCACTGCGGGTCGAACATCGCCGGGACCGTCGACTGCGCCGCCGTCGCGTCCGCGGCGCGGGACATGCCGGGGGTCGTCTACGCCTCCGACTACAAGTACATGTGCTCGGAGCCCGGACAGAAGCTGATCCAGGACAAGGTCGCGGCGGAGGATCTCGACCGGGTGGTCGTCGCTTCCTGCTCTCCGCGCATGCACGAGCCCACGTTCCGCCGGGCGGTAGCCGCGGCCGGGGTCAACCCATACCGCATGGAGATGGCGAATCTGCGGGAGCACTGCTCGTGGGTGCACGGGGACAAGCCCGTGGCCACGGCCAAGGCCGTGGAGCTCGTGGGCATGCTGGTCGCCAAGGCCCGGCGCGACGAGGCGCTCCGCCCCGGGCGCGCCGAGCTCACCAAGCGGCTGCTCGTGATCGGGGGCGGCATCGCCGGCATCCAGGCCGCCCTCGACGTGGCGAACGCGGGCTACGAGGTCACGCTCGTCGAGCGCACCCCGACGATCGGCGGCAAGATGGCCATGCTCGACAAGACGTTCCCCACCCTCGACTGCTCGGCCTGCATCCTGACGCCGCTCATGGTCGACGTCTCCCGGCACCCGAAGATCCGCCTGATGACCTCGGCCGAGGTCGAGGAGGTGCACGGGTTCGTCGGCAACTTCGAGGTGGTCCTGCGCCAGAAGGCGCGCTACGTCGACCACTCCACCTGCAACGGCTGCGGGACCTGCTGGGGCAAGTGCCCGGTCAAGGACGTCCCGAGCGAGTTCGATCAGGGAGTGGGAACGAGAACGGCGATCTACCTGCCGTTCCCCCAGGCCATTCCGAACAAGCCTGTGATCGACGCCGCGCGCTGCCGCACGATGGCGTACCGCGAGGCCCAGGCCCGGCAGGCGGGGGAGCAGGGACTCTCGCCCGAGGAGGCGGCGAAGCTCCGGCCGGTGGGCGCGGACGGCAGGAAGATGCCGCCCTGCGGCATCTGCGAGAAGCTGTGCGCCACGGGGGCGATCCGCTTCGACGACGAGGACGCGCTCGTCAAGGAGCGCTTCGGCGCCATCGTCGTGGCGAACGGCTACGACCTGTTCATGCTCGATGGGAGCCACGACGAGCACCTCGCCCCCGTGGATCGGAAGCCCTACTACGGCGAGTACGGATACGGCCGCTACCCCGACGTGATCACTGCGCTCCAGCTCGAGCGGCTGATGAACGCCTCCGGCCCGACCCTGGGCGAGGTCGTGCGGCCCTCCGACGGCCGGCACCCACGCACGGTGGCGTTCATCGCCTGCGTGGGATCGCGGGACGTGAAGGTGGGCCGGCCCTACTGCTCGAAGATCTGCTGCATGTACACGGCCAAGCAGGCGATCATGCTCAAGGAGCACGACCCCCGCGTGGAGACGTTCGTCTTCTACATGGACCTCCGCGCCGGCGGCCGCTCCTACGACGAGTTCACGCGCCGCGCCCAGGAGGCTTTCGGCGCGCAGTACGTGCGCGGCCGGGTGAGCCGGGTCTACCGCCGGGGCGGGCGATACGTCGTGCAGGGCTACGACGCCCTCCTCGGCCGGCCGGTCGAGATCGAGGCCGACCTCGTCGTCCTGGCCAACGGGACGACGTCGGCGCGCGGCGCGGTGGAGCTGGCGCAGAAGCTCGGCATCAGCTACGACGGGTACGGCTTCGTCAACGAGGCGCACGTCAAGCTGCGGCCGGTGGAGACGAACACGGCCGGAATCTACCTCGCCGGGTGCGCGGCCGGCCCCAAGGACATCCCCGACACCGTCGCCCAGGCGAGCGCCGCCGCGGCCAAGGTGGCCGGCCTCTTCGCGCGCCCCTTCATCGAGACGGAGCCCACCATCTCGGAGGTGCTCGAGCAGCGGTGCGTCGCCTGCCACGTCTGCGAGGAGGTCTGCCCGTACGGGGCCGTCACCTTCGTCGAGGTGAAGGGCGGGCGCGTGGCGGCGCAGGTCAACCCCGCCGTCTGCAGGGGCTGCGGCCTGTGCGCGGCGGGCTGCCGCGGCCGGGCCATTGTCCTGCACGGCTTCAACGACCAGCAGATCCTGGCGGAGGTGGAGTCGCTCTTCGCCCGCTCCGCCCCGTTGCGGCCGCCGCCACGCGAACCGGAGCCGCTCGTCGCGGGGCGGGAGACGACGCATGCCTGAGCCCCGGCCGTTCGAGCCCCGGATCGTCGGCTTCCTCTGCAACTGGTGCAGCTACGCGGGGGCCGACCTCGCCGGCACGAGCCGCACCGCCTACCCGCCGAACATCCGCATCGTTCGCGTGCCCTGCTCCGGGCGGGTGGACCCGCTCTTCGTGGCCCGCTCGCTGCGGGACGGTGCGGACGGCGTGCTCGTGCTGGGCTGCCACCCCGGCGACTGCCACTACGCGGACGGCAACTACCACGCGCGCCGACGCTTCGCCGTGATGCGCCAGCTGCTCGTCTTCCTGGGCATCGAGTCCGAGCGGGTGCGGCTCGACTGGGTGAGCGCCAGCGAGGGTGCCCGCTTCGCGCGGGTGGTCAGCGAGTTCACGGAGGCGGTCCGCAAGCTCGGGCCGCTCACCGCCGCGGTCGACCACACGATCCCGGTTCCCAGGGCCGCCGCCCCGCCGCCGTTCGTGGCGGACCCCGCGCCGCTGGCCGCCGAGCTGCGGGCTCTGGCGACGCGGCTCCTCGCGGAGAGGAGGGTGGAGGTGGTCCTCGGGTGGGAGAAGGGCACGGTCCGTCTCCGGCCTCTCTTCGCCCGCACCCCCGAGCAGGCGGCCCGCCTCGAGTACGACGCGCGCGCCCTCCTCAACCTCGCGGTCTACCTCCGCGGCCTCGCCGGCCGGAAGGCCGCGGTCGTCGTGCGGCCCGCGGACATGCGGGCGCTGAACGTGCTCCTGCACGAGGGCCAGGTCAAGCGGGAGGACCTCTTCGTGATCGGCTTGGGCGGCGACGCCGGCCGCGGGCCGCTCCCCGCCTCGGCTTACGACGCCCTTCTCGGCCGTGCGCCGGAGTCGATCGACGGAGGCCTGCCTCCCTTCCCCGCCGTCTCGGAGATCGAGTCCTGGCCGGCGGCGAAGCGGTCCGCGTTTTGGAACGCCCGGTTCGAGAGCTGCCTGCGGTGCTACGCCTGCCGGCAGGCCTGCCCGCTCTGCTACTGCACGGAGTGCCTCGCCGAGCAGCTCGACCCGGCGTGGCAGGCGATCGCCATCGACACGGCGGAGAAGGCTCTCTTCCACGCGTTGCGCGCCTTTCACCTGGCGGGCCGGTGCACCGGGTGCAAGGCGTGTGAGGACGCCTGCCCGGCGGGCATCCCGATCGGGCTCCTCAACCAGAAGGTGGCGAAGGAGGTGGCGCGACTCTTCGGCGGCTACGACACCGGCCTCGACCCGCAGCGGCCGCTGCCGCTCGCGACGTTCCGGAAGGACGAGACCTTCACGGAGTGCGGCCATGAGTGAGTCCTTCCTCACGACGGAGAGCCTCTCGGCGTGGGTGGACGGGCTCCGGACGACGCATCGCGTCGTCGCCCCGGTGAGGTGCGGCGCGCAGGTCGTCTTCCGGCCCGTCGAGGGGGCGGCCGAGGTCGCGTGGGACGCCGGCCGGGCGGACCTCTCGGCCAAGGAGCACTTCCTGCCCGCGACCGAGGCCATCGTCACCTGGGAGCCGACGGAGAGCGGCGTCCGGGCCGAGGCTCCGCTCCTCCGCCGGCCGCAGGTCCTCCTGGGCGCGCGCCCGTGCGACGGGCACGCCCTCGCGGTGATGGACCGCCTGTTCCTCGACGACCCGGTCGACGTCTACTACGCCGAGCGGCGCGCCCGGACGACGCTCGTCGGCCTGACCTGCACCGACGGGCCGTGGGAAGGCTGCTTCTGCACGACCTTGGGGGGAGGGCCGGCCGAGCGCCGTCACCTCGACGTCCTCCTCACGCGCGTCGAGGACGGCTTCGCCGTCGACGTGGTGAGCGCGAAGGGGCGGGCGCTCGTCGCCTCGGCGCGGCTCGAGGCCCTCGGCGGGAGGACGCCGGAGCGGGCGCCGTGCGTAGCCGCACTCCCGGTGGCCGGACCCGAGGGCTGGCGTGCCCGGTTCGACGACGCCTTCTGGGGCGAGCTCGCCGAGCGCTGCCTCGGCTGCCGTACCTGCACCTACGACTGCCCGGTCTGCCACTGCTTCGACGTACGGGACCGGAGGCTCGCGGACGGGCGAATCGAGCGCCTGCGCTGCTGGGACTCCTGCCAGGGGGCTCTCTGCTTCGCCATCGCCGGCGGCCACAACCCGCGCCCCACCCAGGCGCAGCGCCTCCGCCAGCGCTTCATGCACAAGTTCCTCTACTACCCGGCGCGGGAAGAGGGGGAAGCACTCTGCGTGGGCTGCGGGCGGTGCGTCGTCCAGTGTCCCGTCAACGTCGACGTCCGGGAGGTCCTGGGCCACGTCGCGGAGGCCGCACGATGAGCGCCACCGTCGAGAACGGCTTCTTCCCGCACCTCGCGGAGCTCACCGACGTCCGCGACCTGGCCACCGGCATCAAGCTCTTCCGGTGCCGCCCGCTCGAGAGCCACGTGCGCTTCCGGTACGCGCCCGGCCAGTTCGGCTTCCTCTCCGCGATCGGAGTCGGCGAGGCGCCCTTCGGCATGGCGATCTCGGAGGGGCGCGGCGACGGCCAAGTGGAGTTCGCCGTGCAGCGCGTGGGCAGCGTGACCGACGCGCTGCACGAGATGCGCACGGGCGACATCGTCGGCGTGCGGGGGCCGATGGGGAAGGGCTTCCCTCTCGCCGAGCTCCGCGGGCGCCGCGTGGTCGTCCTGGGCGGGGGCATCGGCCTCGCTCCCCTGCGCCCGCTCGTTCAGGAGATCCTCGACCACCGCGACGAGTATGGCGAGCTGACGATCTTCTGCGCCGGCCGCAGCCCCGACCTGCTCGTGTTCCGGGACGAGTACGAGGAGTGGGCCAGGGCCCCGCGGACGGTCGTGCACGTCACGGTGGACAAGGGCGACGCGTCCTGGAGAGGCCGGGTCGGCCTCATCACGCAAGCCCTCGCCGAGGCGGCGCCGTCGCCGGAGGGAGCCGTCGCCGTGACCTGCGGCCCGCCGATCATGATCAAGTTCGTCCTGCAGGAGCTCGAAAAGCTCCGCTTTGCCCCCGCCCAGGTCGTGACCACCCTCGAGGGCAAGATGAAGTGCGGCCTCGGCAAGTGCGGCCGGTGCAATGTCGGCGACCAGTACATCTGCACGGACGGGCCCGTCTTCCGGTACGACCAGATCCAGCGCTTCCTGGAGGCGTTCTAGCACGGCCATGCAGGTCGAGCGGCTGGTCGTCGATTCCTCGCCGCATCCCTTCCCGATCTACCCCGATCCCACGGAGGAGCTACTCCGCGCGCACGCCACGTCCGCGGACCGCGACCCCGTCGTGGCCCACATCCTGGCGGTCCTCTCCGGGTACGCATACGGCGATGCCGGGACCGTCGCCGCGATGGCGAGCCGGCTCGGAATGGCGGGGAGCGCCTGCGTGCGGATCGCGGAGACGGTCGACGCGATGTTCATCTTCTCGACCGCGTACCTCCTCCAGAGCCGCTGCGGGCGCGTCGCCATCCTCTGCTACCGCGGAACCGAGGCCGCGAACCTGGGCAACTGGCTCGGGGACGCCGACGTCGGCTCCCACGTCGTCGACGTCGGCGGGGCGGCGCTCGGCGTTCACGCCGGCTTCTACCGCAACGTGCGCGCGACGCGCTGGCCGATCCTCGAGCGACTGCACGCGGCCGCCCGAGGCGAGTCCCTCGTCACGGGGGGGGCCAGGGTCCACGAGCTCGAAGCGCTCTACGTCACCGGCCACAGCCTGGGCGGAGCCATGGCGTTGCTGTTCGCCCTGGGCCTTGCCGGCCGCGAGGAGGATCGGCTTCTGTCCGATAAGCTCCGGGCCGTCTACACGTTCGGCCAGCCGCTCGCCGTGGGTGGGCCGCTGCCCGAGGCCGCGGCCGGCCTCGGAAGCAGGGTCTTCCGCCACGTCTACGGGCGCGACATCGTCCCGTCGCTCCCCCCGGGCGTGTGGGGCACCCTCGAACACTGCGGACAGGAGTTCCACTACGCGGACGGACTGTGGCGCCGACGCCATCCGGTCACCGCGCAGCTCGCGAACTTCCGTCACGTCCCCGGCTCCCTGCTCGGCCTCGTCGCGCCGGTGAAGAAGAGGGGCGCGCTGCGCTATACGATCGCGGACCACCAGCCGCAGTGGTACGTCTCCGCGCTCCGTCCGGCGGGAAAGGTGACCGAGTTCGGCGATCACGGGTGAGGTGCGATGTTCCGGCTCGCGCACATCTCCGACACGCACGTGCTGTCCCCCGAGGGCGTGCGCTGGCGCGACCTGCTCTTCAACAAGCGCATCACCGGGTGGGCGAACACGAAGCTGCGACGGGGGCGCGTGCATCGGCGTCGCTATCTCGAAGCAGTTCTCGACGCGGCATCTCGCGCCGACCATCTCGTCGTCACCGGCGACGTGACGAACCTGGCCCTCGAGAGCGAGTACCGCGAGGCCCGCCGCCTCTTCGACCGCGGCGCGGGCGCCGCGGAGATCAGCATCGTTCCCGGCAACCACGACCTCTACCTTCCTTCGATCAGCCGCGAAGGCAGGTTCGAGCGTCACTTCGGCCCATTCGTGCGGAGCGAGCTGCCGGAGCTCGGCGCCCGCGTGGCCGCGGGCGTCTACCCGTTCGTCCGGCTGCGGGGACCGGCGGCGATCATCGGGCTGTCGAGCGCCGTTCCCCGGCCTCCGTTCGTCGCTGCAGGCTCTCTGGGTCACGCGCAGCTCCAGGCCTTGAGCGCGATCCTCGAGCACCCGGAGGTGAAGAGACGAGTTCCGGTCGTCTTGATCCACCACCCCCCGGTCGACTCGCGAAATCGCCTTCTCCGGCTGCGCGACGGGCTCGCCGACGCCGCGTCCCTCCGCCGCGTCCTCGCCACGCTGGGCCGCGGGCTCGTGCTCTTCGGCCACCTCCACGTTCGCGTGCGGTGCCGCTTGGGCGCTCTCGACGTCGTCGGCGCCAGCGGGGCGGCGCTCGATCATCCGGACGACGCGATTCGCGCCGGCTACAACCTCTACGAGCTCGACGAGGGCGGGCTCGCGGGCATCGAGGCGGGGGTGGTCGACGCGGCCGACGGGTCGCTGCGGCGGACGGACGTCCCCACGCGGGCAGTGTGCACATGAACTACAGACGCGTGCTCCTGGTCATCGATCTCGAGGCGGGCGCCGGCGCTGCGATCGACGTCGTCCGGCGGGTCGCTCCGGATGCCAGTCTCCTCCTGATCGTCGCGCGCTTCCCGGCGAGCGGGATCGCGTGGCTCTCCGCCCCGGCTCCGGCCGACCTGAACGCCGCCGCGACGGAGTCGCTCGAGGCCCTGCGGAGCGCCGCACGCGGCGTGGCCGAGGCCGTCGAGGTTCGCGTGGAAGCCGAGGTAGACGCTCGCGACGTCGCCGACATCGCCGAAGCCGCCAGCATCGACCTCCTCGTCACCCGGTCCTTGCCGGAGATCGCCGACGTCCGCAAGCGGCGCTCGCTGAGCGTGCTGTGGGTCGCGGAGGCGACGGACGGCAGCCGTCCGATCGAGAAAGTCCTCTGCGTGGCTCTCGGCGAGCGCGCCCGGGGTGCCGTGGGGCGGTTCCTGCGCGACCACTCGACGGCCGGCCTGCGCGTCACCGCTCTCGTCAGCCGCGTCTCCGCGGACGTCGGGTCGGTCCTGCAGATCGCCGGAGCCAGGACCCTCGTGGAACAGGCGACGCGTCCGCCGTCGGGGCCGTTCGATCTCGTGGTGGTGGCCCGTTTGCCAGCCGCCTTCCTGGCGGCCTTGAAGTGGCGGGCACCCGTTCTCGTGCTTCCTCCGGTCGGGGGCGGCCGGCC
>DATJYX010000102.1:0-5964 GCA_035577965.1 Vicinamibacteria bacterium
CGCGCGACGCGATGAATGCCCTCGCCGCCGACACCGGTGGCTTCCTGGCCGACTCCTCGAACAGCCTCCAGGCCGGCCTGAGACGCATCCTGGAGGACACAGAGACCTACTACGTGCTGGCCTATGAGCCGACGAACACGAAGCGAGACGGCACCTTCCGACGCATCCAGGTGCGCCTCCCCGGCCGGCGTGACCTCAAAGTAAGGGGGCGCGCGGGGTACTTCGCCCCTGTCGACCACCTCGCGAGCTCTCCGTCGAGGGCGCCCGAGAAGGAAGAGCGCGAGGCGCAACGGCGGTCCTCCGGGACCAGGGCCCCCGTTCCGCCGACGGTGATCCCCGTGCGTCTCTCTGCGGACTTCGTCAGCGTGGAACGTGGCGCGACCGAAGTCGTGGTCAGCGGGCACGTGGACACGACGACGCTGCCCCTCGTCCCGGAGGGCGACCGCTACAAGGCGACGGTCGAGATGGCGGCGGTCGTCTGCGACGAGACGGGGGCGGTCGTGGCGACCCTGGAGCCGCAACGGCTCTCGATGGACATGAGCGAGACGGAGCATGAGCGCCTGTCGCGGGAAGGCCTCCGGTACCAGAAGGAGGTCACGCTCAAGCCCGGCCGATACGAGGTTCGCCTGACCGTGCGCGCGGGCGCCGGGGAGGCGTTGGGAGTGGCGTCGCAGCGGGTCGAGATCCCGGACCTCGCACCCGGGCGGCTGACCCTCAGCAGCCTCTTCCTCCTGAAGGCGGGCGAGGCGGCGGACCCGGGGGCGGCCCCCGTCCTGAGCCAGGCGCTCCGCCGCTTCCGGCGCGACGAGCGCCTGTTCGTCCAGCTCTACGCCTACAACGCGAAGCGGGACGCCTCGGGGGCGACGATCCTCGTCTCGCAGGCGGAGATCCTCCAGGGGGGTGTCGTTCTGGGAACTGCCGCGCCCGAGCCGATGGTCGCGGGCGGGGTCGAGGAGCCGCCGGTCCCCCACGTCAGCAGGATCGGGCTCCGCTCGTTCGAGCCCGGGGAGTACGAGCTGCAGGTGACGGTGACCGACAGGAACGCAAACGCGATTGCGACGCGCCGGGTCGGGTTCACGATCGATTGAGCCTGCCGGCCCCGCCCGGCGCGAGTGGCGATGATGAATGTTGGCGACACCTATGGTAGGGTTCTTCCAGTACGTGCACTGAGCGCAAAACCCCACACGATCCGCCTCCCGCCGTCGCCAGTTGCCCGTCAGCGTGAGGCGACGCCCTCCGACCTGCTCCCATGAAAGGCCTTTCTCTCCTCGGCTCGACCGGCTCCATCGGCGCGAACGTCCTCCGCGTGGTCGATGCATTCCCCGGGCGCTTCGAGGTCGTGGGCCTCGCCGCCGGGAGGAACGTCGACGTGCTGGCCGGGCAGGTGGCCCGGCACCGGCCGAGGGTCGTCTCCGTCGCCGACGCGGCCGCTCTCGACCGCCTCTCGCGGCTCGTCGATCTCTCCTCGGTCCACGCGGTGAGCGGCGTCGAGGGCATGGTGGAGGTGGCGACGCGGCCCGAGGCTCGGATGGTCGTGGCTTCGGCGGTCGGCGCGGTCGGTCTCGTGCCCACGTACCGGGCCCTGGAGGCGGGCAAGGACGTGGCCCTCGCCAACAAGGAGACGCTCGTGATGGCCGGGGAGCTGATGCTCGCCCGGGCGCGCGAGACGGGGGCGCGTCTCCTCCCGATCGACTCCGAGCACTGCGCCCTCCACGAGTGCCTGGACGGGCGCCGGCCGGACGACGTGCGCCGGCTCCTTCTCACCGCCTCCGGCGGTCCCTTCCGCGACCGGTCGCGCGAGAGCTTCCCCAGCATCACGCGCGAGGAGGCCCTCGCCCACCCGACCTGGCGGATGGGACCGAAGATCACGATCGACTCCGCCACCCTCATGAACAAGGGCCTCGAGGTGATCGAGGCGCGCTGGCTCTTCGGGGTGCCCGCGGCCCGGATCGATGTCCTCATCCACCCCCAGTCGATCGTCCACTCGATGGTCGAGCTCGTGGACGGCACGGTTCTCGCCCAGATCGGCGTCACCGACATGCGGATGCCGATCCAGTACGCCCTCAGCTACCCCGAGAAGTGGGAGGCGGCGATCCCGGGGATGGACTTCACGAAGGCGATGCGGCTCGACTTCGCGCCCCCCGACCGCACCAAGTTCCCCTGCCTCTCTCTCGCCTACCGCGCGCTCGAGGCGGGAGGCACCGCGCCCGCGGCGCTCAACGCCGCGAACGAGGAGGCGGTCTCTGCCTTCCTCGACGGGAGGGCGCCGTTCCCCGCCATCCCGGAGTCGATCCAGGAGGTTCTCGAGACGGAGCCCGAGAGACGGGTCGCGTCGCTCGAGGACGTGCTCGAGGCCGACCGCCGGGCGAGGGAGCGCGCCCGGCAGGCCCTGGCCCGGTTCTCGCCGGCCCGCGCCGCCCACTGACCAGGAGACCTTCCGAGAGCGGAACCCATGAGCTTCCTCACCACACCCCTCGCGTTCGTCGTCGTGCTCGGGATCATCATCTTCGTGCACGAGTTCGGCCACCTGATCACGGCCAAGGCCTTCGGCATGCGGGTCTTCATCTTCTCCTTCGGCTTCGGCAAGAGGCTGCTCGGCTTCAAGTGGGGCGACACCGACTGCCGGCTGTCGGCGGTCCCTCTCGGGGGCTACGTGAAGCTCGAGGGCGAGCCGGGGGACCGCCTCAGCGAGGACACGGCCACTCTGGGTGACGGGAAAGACTTCCTCTCCCGGCCCCGCTGGCAGCGCTTCGTCGTCTATCTCGCCGGCCCGGTGATGAACGCCGTCTTGACGATCACCGTCCTCACCGGCTTCTACATGGTGGGCTTCCAGGTACCGGGCAGCCGCTTCGACCGGCCCATCGTGGGCGCGGTCGACCCCGGCTCGCCGGCCGAGCGGGCCGGCCTCGTCCCCGGCGACGAGATCCTCTCGATCGACGGCCAGAACCTGCCCTCCTGGGAGGAGGCGCAGTACCACATCCTCCTCCGCCCCAACCGGGCGCTCAGCCTGCGCGTCCGCCACGCGGGGGAGGAGCGCGACGTCGCCATGCGGTCGGAGGCGACGTCGGCGGAGAGGGTCGGCAGCATCGGCGTGCATCCGCTCGTGCGGGTGGGCCAGGTGCTGCCCGGGCAGCCCGCGGAGAAGGCCGGCTTCCGGTCCCGGGACGCGATCCTCGCGATCGACGGCAAGACGCTCCGTGAGTTCGCGGACATCCTCCCGATCGTGGGCGGCTCGGGCGGAAAGACGCTGACCTTCCGGGTCTGGCGCGACGGGCAGGTGACGGACGTGGAGGTCACGCCGCGCGACTCGGGGCAGGGCTACAAGGTGGGCCTCGGGCCCTACTACGTCACGAAGAAGTTCGGCCCGTCGGGCGCCGTCGCCGAGGCGATGGGCTGGACGTGGGACATGACGCGCCAGACGTTCGACGTGATCGGCCGCCTCGTCACCGCGCGGATCTCGCCCCGGACGATGATGGGGCCGCTCGGCATCGCCCAGGCGTCGGGCGACGCGGCGCGCGGCGGGGCGGGCTCGCTCCTCTTCCTGGTGGCGGTGATCAGCCTCCAGGTGGGGATCCTGAACCTCTTCCCCCTCGCCCCCCTCGACGGGGGGCACCTGGCGATCCTCGCCGTCGAGGGCACGGCGCGACGGGACATGAGCCCCGTGGTCAAGGGCTGGATCATGAACGCCGGCGCGGCGGCGATCTTCCTCCTGATCGGCCTGGTGCTCTACTCCGACATCAGCAAGATCGCCTTCGTGCAGAAGCTGCTGCAGTAGGCGAAGGAGAAGGCTACTTCCCCCACGTGGGCCGGAACGCCGGGTCGAGGCTGAAGGCCTTGGCGAAGAGTTCCTTCGCCCTCTCCTTGTCCGCGTTCAGGCGCTTCGAGGGCTCGCCCAGCTTGTAGTAGGTGTAGCCCAGGTAGAAGGCAGCGGCCGCGCTCTGCGGGTCGGCGGCGACCGCCTTCTCGAACTCCGCGCGGGCGGCCTTGAAGTGGCGCTTCTTGAACGCGGCGATCCCGGCGTCGATGCTCGCGGCCGCCGGTCCCGGGGCCGGGAGGTCGGCCGCCTTCACGGCCGGCCCCGGCTCCTGCGCCGGGGCGGCCGGCGGGGCCGCCTGGGGGGAGAGGCCGACGGACAACAGGACGGTGGCGAGCAGCATGACCGCCTCCTTCTCTCTCGGAGCTTCCAGTCTACCCCTCCGGGAGAGTGAGGCTCATCACGTCCAGAGCGGCCGGGGTCGCCCCGGCTCCTGTCGGCCTACAGGCGGGGCGGGCTGATGATGGCCGGACGGCCCAGGCCGACGGGGCCCGCCGTCGCCGACGGGAAGACCGTCAGGCCGATCTGGATGGAGACGGACTCGGTGGCGTCGCTCCCGATGCCGGTCCGAGGGTCGCGCGGCACGTTGTAGAGGTAGAGGTAGTAGTTGCCGGCGTCCAGGAAGTCGGTGTTGAGGATCCGCGGCTTCGGGTCCTTGGTCTCCGAGGAGAGGATGAACGCGCACGTCTTCTTCGCGAGCTGGGTGTAATCGCACTGCTGGGCCCCGAAGTAGACGTACATCCAGGTGTCGGTGGTGGTCCAGTCGACCGTGATGTCGAGCTTGCCCCGCTGGGAGACGACGACGTTGATGCCGACCCAGACCCCGGACTGGAACCCCGAGAACGACGTCTGGGCGATGATCCCGCGCACCGGCAGCGGGGTCACGACCACGACCGGCGGACGCGGCGAGTTGTCGCTGCACCCGGAGAGGGCGCAGAGGAGCATCCCCGCGACGGCAGTCCGCACGACGCTTCCGAGGGCGGGCTTCATCACTTCGCCTCCATCGCCGTCTTCATCGCCTCGTCTCCCCCCGCCATTCTAGGGCCCGTCTGCGGCGGGCGCAACGAGCGCCGGCCCATTCCCCTGCCTCGTCCTCCTCCCCCGCCTCTCCGAGAAAACGGGCCTCTCGGCCCTCGGCGTCGCGCCGGGATCGCTGCGGACGGTGGCCGGCCAGGTGACCTTGCCGGGTCGGACATCGTCGTGTTCCAGCTCCGGGGCCAGCCCGGCGAGCGGGTGGCCTTCACCTTCCAGGTCGGAACGAGCCGATAGTCCTCTGCGGGAGAAGTTGATACCGTAGGGGCCGCGAACGGCTTCGGCCGCCAGACCAGGCTTCGACTTTCCAGAGTGCTGTCGCGCCCAGGTGTGGCGCGGCCGGTTCAGCGACGAGTGGGCCGCGGAGGGTGTGAGTCATCGAATGGACCAGACGGACCGTCTGAGCCACCTGGTGGCACGCTTCGGCGGCATCGGCGGATGGCGACGCCGCGGGACGCTCGTGCTCCTGGACTCGGGGCTCGTCGCGGCGGCCTTCTTCTTCGGCTACGTCCTGCGCTTCGAAGGCGCCATCCCCGCCCGGCACCTCGCGCAGTTCTGGCGGTTCCTGCCCTGGCTCGTCACGATCCGCGTGACCCTGAACTTCGTCCTCGGCCTGCACCATTGGTCCTTCCGCTTCTCCGGCCTCGAAGAGGCGGGTCGGCTCATCCTGTCGACCGTGGCCGGAAGCGGCGTCTTCGTGACCGTCCTCTACTTCTTCCAGAGGCAAGCCGAGGACATCACGATCGGGCCGCCCCGCTCGGTCATCGTGATCGAGCTCCTCCTGAGCACGGCCTTCATGGGGGCCCTCCGCTTCTCCCCCCGCTTCGCCCTGACCCGCCTCAACGAGATGAGGATCGCCCGGGCCGGGGAGCGCGCGCGGACCGTGATCGTCGGCGCGGGGAGCGCGGGGGAGCTCCTGCTGCGGGATCTCCGCCGGTCCGACGAGCACCGCTACGACGTCGTGGGCTTCGTTGACGATGACCGCTCCAAGTGGGCGAGCTGGATCGGAGGCCGGCCGGTCCTGGGGGGCATCGACGACCTGCCCGGCATCGTCCTCCGACGGGGAGTCGAGCAGCTCCTCTTCGCGATCCCCCGAGCGCCGGCCGCCCTCATCCGCC
>DATJYX010000103.1:0-68400 GCA_035577965.1 Vicinamibacteria bacterium
AGACGGGGTGGGAGCTGACCGACGAGCACGTGCCGTTCTAACTCGCGGCACCAACCACGGTTCGTCGGCGGGTGGACGTCCGGTTGGTCCGGTTGGTGCCGGACCCGACCGCGGAGATCGGCACACGCACGCAGTCCCGGGCGGCGGAGGCGCCCTCGGGCGGTTGGACGATGCGCCGCCACCCTGGAGGACGGCCGGCCTTAGCCTCTGAGCGCTGCGTCTCTCGTCAACGCCGGCGCTCGCTCCTATCCCGCCGCAGCCTCCTCAGCTGGCTCACGTTCGACCTGCAACCTCACGTCGATCTGCACAGGAACGTCTCCGACAACACGCCATCCATCGCCGTCTCTTAGCTCGACACGGAAGTGATAGCGCCCGTTCTCCACGAAGGGCAATCCACCAATGTTGATTCGCACTCGGCGGGACTGATGCTCCCTGAGGTTCACGTCGCCTTCGCTCTTCAGCAACTCCTCGCCGTTGGGCGCCAAGAGCCGCATTCTTGTTGCGCCGGTCTCGCCTTCATTGGCGTCTCCTCGGGTCCACAGAGTGACTAGCTGGAAGCGAGCCGGAATGATCGCCTTCTGTCCAGGCGGTGCCGGTCCAACTCCCTCGACGCCGATTCTCTCGACGAGGTCAAACAGGCTCACCTGGTTAGTGTCTCTGTCGATCGCACTCGACGAGCAGAAGACGGTCCAGACGTGCTGAATCATGCGGCCATGGCCAGATTGTCGTTTGCCATAGCGTCCGCGTGGTCGCCGGTTTCGACGGCCGGTGCAAGTCCAACCAGGTCGCAGGAAAACGTGAGATTGTCGAACGACCACGGCACCACAGCTGAACCGTCAGCCAGACTCCTGGCTTCGCGGAGCTGGCTGCCGAGACCCAAGGAATACACCGTTGACTCGTCCGAGGGAGGCGTCCCAAGGCGGACCGTTGTACTAGGTTGCGTCAGCGAGACCCAGACAGCATCCGATACAGGCGCCGCTGCACGGTCGGCAGCGAGAACGCGCCGCGCCATTCGCGGGGCCCACCAGCCGTTCCTGAGGCCGAGCACGGTCGTCGCCACGGCCTCCGCGAGAGACGGACGTACGGTACTCAGAGCCCACAGGTAGACGGTGATCGCCGTGTCCGCGGGGTTCTGGTACCGTGGGTCGAAGTCTCGATCCGCCAGTTCCAGAATCCGATGCATCAAGGAAAGCTGTCCGGTCGCGCCACCGGCAGCACGGAGGAGTTCCGAAACCGGGGCTCCTGCAGCTGTCTCAATCATCGTGTCGAGGTCGCTCGCGACTCCGGCCGCTGCGTCGAACGTGGTGCTCTCGATCAGGGCCATCGCACCGCGCATAGCGTCACACCCTCTCGGTCCAAAACTCGAAGTTGGCGCCCAAGATCGCCGGCTTATCCCTAACCCGGTGGATATACTCCCCGTTGAACCCCCACTTGCTCATGACAAGGGGTCCGGCTGCTGCCCCCAGAGGATCGCTCGGTACCTCAAGGACGATGCCGAGATGCACGACGTTCCCCGCATCTGATTTGTAGAGTACTACGTCTCCCCGGCATGACGGTTCGTCCGGCCTGAGGCGTCTGTATCCGTCCTCAGCGAGATACCTGGGCACGTTGGTGAGGTCTTCTACCCACGTTCGGCGAAACGCGAGAACCAAGCCCGCGCAGTTGTAGGTCGACCCGTTCGAGCGAAGCTCGGCTTGCGGGTGCTGCTCACGCATGAGCCGATGTGCCTCTCTCATGGCAACCGGCGGCTTCTGCGGCGGGCGCTCGTTCGGTATTCGGGTTCCCGCGACCGTGTACACCGGCACTTCCCTCGCCAGCCAGATCGGCATGGTTCCGAGTGTTGGCTCCGGCTGCTCGCCTGTCGTCCCGGCCCCTTGCGTGGACGCTCGGATAGCATACTCGGACGGTCAACCGGCCGTTAGATCCCCGTCAAATGGGAAGGAAAAGGGGTTACGGCGAATCACCGTAACCCCTAGATGAAGCTTGGTAGCGGGGGGAGGATTTGAACCTCCGACCTTTGGGTTATGAGCCCAACGAGCTACCTGGCTGCTCTACCCCGCGTCAATGATCGACGAAGAAAGTCTAGCAACCACCTCCGACGGTGTCAACGCCGTCGTTTCCGACCGGCCGACATTCCTGCTTTGCCCTGACGCGCGGGCATAATCCCGCGTGCCGAGTCGCCGGGAGAACGGGCTGGTCGTCCTCGCCTTCCTCGCGTTCGTGAGCCTGGGCTGGCACGACGGCGCGCTGGGTGTCGCCTGGCCGTCGCTCCGCCGGACCTTCGACCGGCCGATCGACGAGCTCGGCCTCATCCTCCTCGCCACGACGGCCGGCTGCCTCCTCTCGAGCTTCGCCACTGGACCGGCCCTGGAGCGCCTCGGCGTCGGGAGGCTGCTCGTCGCGAGCGCCGGCCTCGTCGCCGCGAGCGCCGCGGCGTGGGCGGCCGCGCCGTGGTGGGCGCTCATCCTCCCCTTCGCGTTCCTGTCGGGCCTGGGAGGAGGGGCGATCGACGCCGGCCTCAACGCGTTCGCGGCCGCCCGCTTCACGCCCCGGCTGATCGCCTGGCTCCACGCGTGCTGGGGACTCGGGGCAATGGTGGGCCCGCTCGTCATGACCGCGGTGATCGCGGCCGGCCCCGGGTGGCGATGGGGCTACCTTCTCCTCGCGGCCCTCCTCGCGGCGATGGCCGCCGCGTTCCGGGCCACCGGCGACCTCTGGCTCCTCCCCGGAGGGGGCGGCGGGCCGCTGCCAGGGAGCGCTCGTCGCCTCCGCGAGGCCCTCCGAGAGCCGCGCGTGCGCGCGAACGCCCTCCTTTTCTTCCTCTACACGGGGGTCGAGTCGGGCGCGGGCCAGTGGGCGTGCACCTTCCTCGCCGAGTCGCGCGGGCTCTCGCCGGCCGCCGCGGGTCTCGCCGCCGCCGGCTACTGGGGGAGCATCTTCGCCGGGCGCCTCGGCTTCGGCGCCCTGGCTCACCGCGTGCCCGCCGCCCGTCTCCTCCGACTGGGCCTCGCTGGCGCGCCCGCGGCCGCGCTCGTCGTCTGCCTCACCCGGAGCGGCGCCGGCGCCTTCGTCGGCCTCCTCTCGCTCGGCCTCCTGCTCTCTCCGGTCTTCCCCCTCCTGATCGCGGAGACGCCGGCCCGCGTCGGCGATCGCCACGCCGCCCATGCGATCGGGTTCCAGGTCTCGGCCGCGACCCTCGGGGCCGGCACGCTCCCCGCCGCGGCCGGACTCCTCGTCCGCCACGCCGGCCTCGAGTCCCTGGGTCCCTGCTTCCTCCTCCTGACCTCCCTCCTGCTCCTCCTCCACGAGCGAGCCGGACGGAGTTGACCCTGGGCGGCCGGAAACAGTTGGATCGAGGCCCGAGAGGGCCGGTCGGGGCTCAGGGCCTGAACTCGTACCGGATCGCCCACTCCTGGAGGCCGTCGGTCTGGACGGGAGCGTTCAGGGTGACCTTCATCGTCGCGATCGTCGCCGGCATCCCGCAGGCGCCCGCGTCCGGCTGGTCGAACACGATGACGACCTCGGCCGGGACGCCCGCCTGGAGGTCGAAGGGGCCGGTCGAGCCGCGGTAGCAGGCGAGCTGGGTCGTCGCGTGGAGGAAGCCGATCGCGTCGAGCACGGGTCCTCCGCTCGTCGACAGCAGGCGGAAGCGCATGCGCACGCGTCCCGCGCAGCCGCCGGCGTCCTTCCCGCACCCGGCGATCGTCGAGCCCGGTGACGGCTCCGCGGCGACGAACGTGATCTCCGTCGGGCCGGTGTGGGCTCCGGGGACGACCGCCGTCGCAGGAATGGGCGTCGGGGACGGAGCGGGGGTCGGCGTCGGCGCCACGATCGGCGTGCTCCCGCCGCAGGCGGCGGCGACGGGCAGGAGGAGAGCAAGGGCGAGACGGAAGGTCGGCGCACGCACCCGATTCACCCGCCCAAGCGTACCACTGGGCGGCGCGAATCGCCGGTCGGACCGGCCGCCTACCGGGAGCCGACGATCACCGTCTGGCGGAGCTTCAGGTCCGCGTCGGCCGACGACGGGCCGACCAGGAGCTCCAGCGGGCCGGGCTCGACCGTCCACGCGCGCCGGCCCACGTCCCAGTAGGCGAGGTCCGCCGCCGCGAGGCGAAGGACGGCCGTCCGCCTCTCCCCCGGTGCGAGAGACACTCGCGCGTATCCCCGCAGCTGCTTCGACGGCCGCTCGACCTTCGATCCGGGATAGCGGACGTAGAGCTGCACGACCGAGTCCCCGGCCCGCGGGCTCGTGTTCGTTACGTCCACGCTGACGTCGATCGCGCCGTCGCGGGCGAGCGTGGGCGCGCTCGTGCGCAGGCCTTCGTAGGCGAACGTCGCGTAGCTCAGGCCGTGGCCGAAGGGGAACTGGGGCTCGCCCCGGAAGTACATGTACGTTCGGCCGTGGCGGATGTCGTAGTCCATCATCGGCGGAAGCTGCTCGAGCGACCGAGGCCAGGTCTGGGTCAGCCGTCCGCCGGGGTCGGCGTCGCCGAAGAGGACGTCGGCGAGGGCGTTGCCCAGCTCCTGGCTGGCGTGGGTCACGTGGAGGATCGCGGTCGCGTTCGCAGCCGCCCACGGCAGGGCCACCGGGAAGCTGGTCACGAGCACGACGACCGTCCGGGGGTTCGCCTCGTGGACGCGGCGGACGAAGTCTTCCTGCCCGGGAGGCAGCGTGATCGCCTTGCGATCGACGGCCTCCTTGCCCTCGCTCGGCGACGTCACGAGCGCCCAGCCCGCGTTGCCCTCGGGGTGGCTGCCCACGCACACGACGGCGACCTCCTGTCGCCGCGCGAGCTCGACGGCGGCCTCGCTCGCGTCGCCGACCCAGTTCACGCCGACCCGGGTCGACGCCGGGGGGCCGGGGTTCGCGACGCGCTCGATGCCCTCGCGCGGGGAAACCGCGTACGGAGGCGTGCCGGAGTACCAGTCGAGGAGGACTTGGTTCGCGAGGGGGCCCACCACGGCCACGGACTTCACCTTCGTGCGGTCGAGCGGCAGGAGGCCGGCCGAGTTCTTGAGCAGCACGATCGACTTCCGCGTGACCTCGCGGACGAAGGCCCGCGTCTCGGGCTGGCTCCAGGGTTCGGGATCGGTCGCATTGCCGATCGAGGCGTACGGCACGCGGCCGGGGGGATCGAGGAGCCCGAGCCGGATCGACACCCGGAAGAGGCCGCGGAGCGCCTGGTCGATGTCCGCCTCGGCGAGCAGGTGTCGCTGCAGCGCCTCGGTGACGGCGTCCTTGTGGCGGTCGAGGAAGTGGTTGATGCCGGCCTTGACGCAGGCTGCAGCCGCCGTCGCGAGGTCCGGGAACTTCTTGTGGTCGCTCACCAGGAGGCGGAGCCCGCCGCCGTCGGTGCAGAGGATGCCGTCGAGGCCCCACTCCTTCATCACGATCTCCCGCAGCATCGGATGCACGTGGGCAGGCGTGCCGTTCACGGCGTTGTAGGCCGCCATCATCGCGCGCGAACCGCCGTCGCGAACGGCCATCTCGAAGGGCTTCGCGTAGTACTCGCGCCAGAGCCGCTCGTCGAAGTCGGACGAGGAGCTCGAGCGCCCGTCCTCGTTGCTGTTGGCGAGGAAGTGCTTGAGGAGGGCGGCGGCCTTCCAGTAGCGGGGGTCCTCGCCCTGCAAGCCCCGCGTGAAGGCGGCGGCGAGCGTGCCGGCGAGGTACGGGTCCTCGCCGTAGACCTCCTCCGTGCGGCCCCACCGCGGGTCGCGGGCGAGGTCCGCGTTCGGGGCGCGCACGATGAGGCCGGCGCGGTCGTACCTCGCGCTCTGGAAGAGGTACCGGGCCTCCAGAGCCTCCTGCGCCGCGACGCGACGGACGATCTCCGGGTCCCAGGTCGAGCCGAGGCCGTAGGCCTGGGGGAACTGCGTCGTCGGGGTCGGGTTGCGGCGGCCCCAGTTGCTGGGCCCCCCCTGGGCCACGCCGTGATAGCCCTCGATGTGCGGCGAGCCCTTGACGCCGAGGCGCGGCACGGCCGCGCGCGTGGCCAGGCAGTCGATCTTCTCTTCGAGGGTCATCCGGCCGACGAGGTCGGTGATCCGCTCCTCCATGGGGAGGTCCGGGTTCTGGAACGGAAGGTCGGACGCGCGCGCGAGAAGACCTCCGCCCAGGAAGCACGCGACGGCGAGGACAACTGACGCGGGCGAGCTCTGAACCCCGCGGCGGCCCGCGTCCCCCGCGGCCGGCCGAACCCCCACCTCGAGGCGATCCATGAAGTCCTCCTGGAAGGGCATTCTAGACTCGCGACTGCGCGGGGGCGGGAGCCCTCCTCGTCTCCTCCGACGGGGACGGCGGTCAACGATAGGCCGCGGCCTGGATCCGGTAGAGCTCCGCATAGGAGCCGCCCGTGGCGAGGAGGTCCTCGTGGGTGCCGACCTCGGCCACCTTCGAGCCGTCCAGCACGACGATGAGGTCGGCCATGCGCACGGTGCTGAAGCGGTGCGACACGAGGATCGTGATCGCGCGGTCGCCCTGGCCCGGCTCGCGGCCGATCCCGCGCGCCGCGGCGGCGAAGCGCTCGAAGAGCGCGTGCTCCGTCTCGGCGTCGAGCGCCGCCGTGGGCTCGTCGAGGACGAGCACGAGCGGGCGGTCGCGCATGAAGCCCCGGGCGAGTGCGAGCTTCTGCCACTGGCCGAAGGAGACCTCGACGCCTCCCGGCCAGGTGGGCCCGAGCTGCGTCTCGAGGCCTTCGGGGAGGCGGGCCACCACGTCGTCGGCCCCGGCACGGTCGACCGCGGCGGCGAGCGCCGGCCGGTCGTCCCGGCGCGGCACGTCGCCGAGGCCCACCGAGTGCCGGGCGAGGAGCTCGAGGCGGAAGAAGTCCTGGAAGGCCCCGGCCAGCCGCGCCCGCCACTCCTCCGCCCGCATGCGGCCGAGCGGCGCGCCGTCGACCAGGATCCGGCCCGCCGTCGGCTCGTAGAGCTTGCACAGCAGCTTGACGAGCGTCGTCTTGCCCGCGCCGTTCTCGCCGACGAGTGCCACCACGCGGCCCGCCGGCAGGTGCAGGTCGACGGAGTCGAGCACGAGGCGGTCGGTGCCCGGATAGGCGAAGGAGACGGCCTCGAGGCGAATGCCCTCGCGGAGCGCGGACGGCGCCGGCACGTCGGCCGAGTCCGCGAGCGAGGCCGCATAGTCCTCGAGCCAGGCGAGGCGCCGCGAGCCGTCGAGCCAGATCCCGCGCAGGAAGCCGATCTCCCCGACCGTGGCCGCGACGTAGGCCGACAGGCGCGACCCCGCGGCCAGGACGAGCAGCACGTCGCCCGCCGGCGCTCGCAGGACGACGGCCACGAAGACGATCGCCCCCACGTAGGCCGAGCCGAAGACCGTCCAGGCCAGGGCGTGCCAGGTGGCGCTCGCCCACCGGACGGCCGACACCGGGGAGTACCACCGCTCCCAGGCCGCGCGCCGCTCGCGGCCGAGCCGCGGCCCGATGCGGGTGACGCGCACCTCCTTGCCCGGGGGAGCGGTGGTCGCGGTCTGGAAGAGGTGCTGGGCCAGCCGCGCGGAGGCCGCGCTCCGCTCCTCGACGAGGCGCTCGATGCCGGGCCGCCAGGCCGTGGTGAAGACGGTCGGGAGCGCGAGCACCGCGAGCGCGGCGAGGGCGGGGTGGATCGACAGGAGGAGGCCCACCGCCACCCCGAGGCGCAGGACCCAGCCGCAGGTGGAGAAGAGCGACACGTACATGTGGTCGAGGACGAAGAGCTGGTTGCGCAGGACCGAGAGGCGGTCCAGGTACTCCGGCCGCTCCTGGTGAGCGATCGTCGCGACCTGGGCCTGGAGCCGGGCCACGTGCGCCTCGAGGGCGATCGTGACCTTGTCGCGGAACCGCCGTTGGACGCGCGTGCTGACCGTGGTCAGGAACCACGTGGCCGTGGCGGAAACGCCCAGGCCGAGCGCCGAAGCCACGAGCAGGCGGCGGTCGCCCCGGATGACACCGTCTCCGAGGAGCTTCAGCCACACGGCGAGAAGGGCGTCGGGGAAAGCGGCGAGCTGGGACAGGCCGAAGGAGGCGGCCATCATCCGCGGCTCGTGGCGGTAGCCGAGCTTCAGGAGCCGCCACATCGACGGGAGGGCGGGCGGCAGGCGGTCAGGCGAGGAGCTCATAGGCCGTGCCCTCCTCGTCCGTCGTCTCCCCGAAGCGCCGGGCCTGGAGGTCGAACATCGTCCGGTACCGGCCGCCGAGGGCCATCAGCTCGTCGTGGGTCCCGAGCTCGACCACGCGCCCGTGCTCGAGCACGCACACGCGGTCGGCGTGGCGCACGGTCGAGAAGCGATGCGAGATGAGGATCGTCGTCACCTTCCGGGTGGCGGCGAGGATGCGGTCGAAGATCTCGGCCTCGCCCCGCACGTCGAGCTGGGCGGTGGGCTCGTCGAGCAGCACTAGACCCGCGCCCTGCCGTACCGCGCAGAGCGCCCGGGCGAGGGCCACCCGCTGCCACTGTCCGCCCGAGAGGTCGGTTCCGCCCTCGTACCCGCGGGCGAGGACCGTGTCGAGCCCCGCGAGGCCGGAGGCCCCCGCTTCGGCGAGGGCCGAGAGCACGGCCTCGTCGGGCGCGCCCGCCGGGGCGACGTTGTCGCGGAGCGGCAGCTCGAACCGGATGAAGTCCTGGAAGACCGCGGTGATCCGCGACCGCCAGGAGTCGAGGTCCAGGTCGCGCAGGTCGACCCCGTCCACCTCGATCGCGCCGCGCTGAGGGTCGTAGAGACGGCAGAGGAGCTTGGCCAGCGTCGTCTTGCCCGCGCCGTTCTGGCCGACGATCGCGAGCGACTGTCCGGCGGGGAGGGCGAGGTCGAAGCCCTCGAGCACCGGCCGGTCGCTCCCGGGATAGGCGAAGGTGACGTCGCGGAAGCGGATCGCGCGCGCGGGCCGGCCCCCGGAGGGCTCGGGGCTCCTCCGGGGCGCCTCGAGGGCGCCGGCCGCGCCCATGGCCGCCCCCAGTCGCAGGACGGCCGCCACCGGGGCCGCCGCGCCGTCGAGCGCCCAGCTCAACCCGCCGAAGGCGATCGCGCTCACGCCCACCGCCACCTGGGCGAAGACCACCACCCGCCCGAGGTCGAGGCGGCCGGCGGCCGCCGACGACGCGAGCGACGCGAACACGACGACGTTGGCGGTCGTGACGAGCAGGAGGCTCCACGCGAGCGGCCGCTCGCGCAGGCGGGTCGCCCGGTACTGGAGCTCGTGGAGCCGCGTCCTCCGGCGCACGAAGCGCTCCATCACCCAGTCGACGAGGCCGAAGAGGCGCACCTCCTTGGCCGCGGGCGGGTCCACGGCGAGCCGGAAGGCGTACTCGGAGTGCCGCTGCGCCTCGCGGACCTCGGACGTGTTGCGGTCCCTCCAGACCGCGCTCTCCCGGAGGAGCCAGTGGGTCGCGAGCCACGCCCCGGCCAGGAGGGGCGGCGCCCACCAGGCGTAGGCGAAGAGGACGAACGCGCTGGCCAGGCCGACGACGGAGGTGACGAGGCCTTGGGCGATGAAGTCCATGTTGATGTGCATGGGCGGCCCGGTCATTCCGAGGTCGAAGTCGCGGGCCACCGTGAGGTCCCCGGTCAGCTTCGGGTCCTCGAGGTGGCCCATCCCGGGCGGCCTCACGCAGGCGTCGGTCAGGCGGTCGTTGAGCCACGCCGCCACCCGGCTCCCGAGGTTCGCGCTGATCGCCTGGTGGACGGGTGCGAGCACCTGCAGCAGGACGAACACGACCCCTACGACGGCGAGCGGCCGCGCGAGCCCTTCCCCACGCTGCACCGCCCCGACGAGCGCCCCCGTGGCCACCGCCAGCCCGACCGGCAGCACGCCCCGCAGGAGGAGCACACCCCACCACGCGGCCGAGAGCCCGCGGTCTGCCCGGGGCAGGACGGCGAAGAACGTCCACTCCGCCCGCTCACGCAACCGACGCCACATGGGGGGAACGCGTCCAGTATAGCGCGCGTCCCGGCCGGCGACGAGGAAGCCCGGCCGCGTGGGCCAGGCGGCCTACAAGTCCACCGCGTCGACGCGGATCGGCTGACCGGCCTGCCAGCGGACCGGCCTGTTCTCGAGCCTCAGGACGCCGCGCGGGCAGACGTGCGCGCAGAGGCCGCAGCCGACGCAGGAGGCCCGCGTGAAGCTCTGGTTGGCCATCGCGTAGGCGCGGACGTCGATTCCCATCTCGCAGTACGTCGAGCAGTTCCCGCAGGCGATGCACATGTCCTTCTTCACGCGGATGCGGAAGCGGCCGAGCTTCTGCGCGAGGCCGAGGAGGGCCGCCATCGGGCAGCCGAACCGGCACCAGACCCGCGTCCCCATGAGCGGGTAGAGGCCCACGCCGAGGACGCCCGAAAACATCGCCCCGATCGCGAAGCCGTAGCCCTCCTGGACGCGGAAGGCGAAGCCGGCGAAGGCTGGGTGCTGCTTCCCCACCGCCCAGTTCAGCGAGACGACGGCGGTCGTCACCACGGCCGCGGCGAGGACTCCGTGGATCGACACCTTCTCGATCGACCACGCCCGGGTGGACTTGCTCGAGAGGTGGCGGAAGGGCTCGCCGAACGTGTTGGCGAGCCCGCCGCAGCCGCAGACCCAGGAGCAGTAGAAGCGCTTCCCCAGGAAGTAGGCGAGGAGGGGGAAGGCGACGAGGGAGCCCAGGAAGCTCCAGAAGACGATCAGGAAGGGATGCGCCAGGATGACCGACGGGTAGAAGTACTCGATCTTGAGGGGCCAGAAGTAGGTGAAGTAGTACTCCTGGTGGCCGAAGACCTGGAGGACGATCGGCAGGAGGAAGGCAAACACGACCTGCACGCCGACGACGCTCGCCGTCCGGAGGCGCTGGTAGGGGGTGTTCCCGTGGCGTCGCAGGAAGAAGGCACCCCCGGCGATCATCGCCAGCGTGTACACCGTCCCGTACAGGATCCACTTGCTGCGGAGGACGGCGGGCAGGGAGAGCGCGGCCCCCAGGGCCTCGGCCGCCCTCTGCAGGAGGTCGAACCGCAGGCCGAGGGCGGGGACGGGGCCGAAGTAGAGGAGGACGTACGCGCCAAAGAGGAGCGCGGAGAGCGCCCACGCCACCCACGAGCGGTTGCTCACGGGGTGCTCGTACGTGTTCATGAGCCCGGACTGCATCACGCGACCTCGGCCCCGGCATGCACGCGGAACCGGGGCGAGAGCTCCTCGTCGAACTGGGCCTCGCCGAGGTGCGCGAGGACGAAATCGAGCGGCCGGCGCTCGTGGATCCAGTCGAGGAGCGGCTCCTGGTTCCAGCGCGAGCCGAGCATGTTGAAGCCGACGACCCGGTCCCTCTCCACGACGATGCGCTGGCTCTCGAGCCGGCCCGGCACCCGCTGGTACCAGATCCTCTCGCCCTCCGGCGCCGGCACGGGGTTCCCGTCCGGCCCCACCGCCGCCGGGACGCGCCCCGCCGTCGTCCACTCGAGGTCGAAGAACTTGGCCGAGTTGTACCAAGTGCCCCGGCGGTAGGCGACGTCGTCGCCCAGCATCGAGCGGGCGGCGACGCGCCCCTGGTCCCGGGCGGTGTACCAGAGCTGTTCCGGACGGCGCGAGGCGTCGAACCACGTCACGTTCGCGCAGTCGCCGGCCGCCCACACGCCGGGAGCCGTCGACCGGAGCGCGTCGTCCGTCTCGACCGCCCCGGACGCGGCCAGCTGCACCGCGCTCCCGGCCAGGAACGCCGTGTTCGGCACGACGCCGATCGTCGAGACCGCGAGGTCGGCCTCGATCTCGCCGCCCCCCGCCAGCCGGATCGCGCGGATCCTCCCCCCGTCGCCGCGGACGACCTCGTCGACGGTCGCGCCGAGGCGCACGTCGACGCCGCGGGCCCGCAGGTGCTCGGCCACGAGGGCGGACTCGTTTCGGTCGAGGGCCGCCGGGAAGTACCAGCTCTCCCGGATCACGAAGCTCACGCGGAGCCCGCGGTCGTGGAGGACCTCGGCCACCTCGACGCCGATCAGCCCGCCGCCGAGGACGGCCGCTCTCGACCCCCTGTTCGCCTCGCGGTCGAGGCCTTCGAGATCGCGCAGGGTGACGAAGCAGTGGAGCCCCGGGCCGGCGCTCCCGGGCCAGGGCGCAGGACGCCCCTTCGACCCGACGGCCAGAAGCAGCTTGTCGTACGCGAGGCGGCTTCCGTCCTCGAAGACGAGGGCTCGCCCCGCGGCGTCGAGGCTCCCGACCCGGCCTTTCCGGCGCTCGAAGCGCATCCGATCGTAGAGCCCGCGGTCGTATGGCTCCGTGTCGCGGAGGCTCGTCTGCCCCGCGAACACGTACATCAGGGCGGGGCGGGAGAAGAAGTGGTCGTGCTCGTCCGACACGAGTGTGATCCGGCCCGAGGCGTCGCGGGCCCGCAGGGCGAGGGCCGCCTCCATACCCGCCACGCCGTTGCCGAGGATCGCGTAGTGCATGCGAGCCGCCCTCCCCTCCGGCGGATCCGCCCGACGTCAGGGTGTCGTGGGCCCCTCCGGGCCGGAACGCGGCCCGACCGGCTCCCATTCCCGTGCGGAGGCACGCCCGAGGGCGGCCACCCAGGCGGCGAGGACCGGGCGGAGCGCGGTCTCGAGTGCCTGGACGTCCCCCTCGGTCTCGCCGACGATGCCGACCACCTCGCCCTCGACCCGGAGCAGGAGGACGCGGCGCCCCCGCGTCTCGCCGGCCAGTCGGTCGGCGAAGCGCACCCCGTGCGGCACGACGAAGAAGGACGCGTTGCGGGACGCGGAGCTGTAGTAGACGTGAGGGGCCAAGGACAGGTCGGGCAGCGGGCAGTAGCGGGCCCCGACGAGGACGAGATCGCCCGCGCGGGCCGGCACCGAGGGGAGGCGCTGTCCCTGGCCGGAGAACCACTCGGCCACGACCCGCGGCTCCGCGCTGCGGACCTTGGCCGGCGGCGGATGGAAGGAGAAACAGTGGTCGTGGTCCCGCGCCAGCTCCCAGGCCACGAGCGGCGCGTGGCCGCGCAGCCCGAAGGCGGCCACCAGGGCGGCGGCGAGCGGCAGGACGACCCACGTCCACGCGCGCGCCGCGCTCCGGGGTCGGACGATGCCCGCGCGGAGGCGGCCCTCGAAGCCCGCGGGAAGCTCGGGTGCGGGCAGGGCGCGCAGGCGCGCGCGGAGGGCCCGCTCGTCCTCGGCCTGGGCGCGGCACGACGGGCAGGCCTCGAGGTGCGCGGTCACGGCGGCGGCCGTCTCCGCGTCCAGCTCGCCGTCCACGAGGCCGGTGACGCGCTCCGGATCGCAGGTCACGCGGACCTCCCGGCGAGCGCCTCGCGGAGGAGGGCACGCCCCCGATGGATGCGGGACATGACGGTGCCGATCGGCACGCCCAGCGCCTGGGCGATCTCGGCGTAGCTGAGCTCCTGGAGGTCCCGCAGGACGACCGCCGTCCGGAAGGCCTCGGGCAGGGCAAGGAGCGCGCGCGACAGCTCCTCGTGCCCGGAAGCGAGCGCGTCCTGGGACGGCGGCGTGGCCGGCCCGTCTCCCTCGAGCTCCACCGTCGCCGGGCGCCGCTTGGACCGGCGGAACGCGTCCGTCCGAACCCGCTGAAGGATCGTGTGGAGCCAGGCCCGGGCGTTCGAGCCGGGCTCGAAGCGGTCGAACGCTCGGTGGGCGCGCAGGAAGGTCTCCTGCACCAGGTCCTCCGCGTCGTGGGCGTTCCCCGTCATGCGATACGCGGCCCCGAAGAGGGACCGCAAATGGGGAAGCACCTCCGTTTCGAAGCGCTCGTCGCGGTTCAGAATCGCGCCGCCACGGGCGTCGCTCCCACGACCTCCGGGAACGCGGCCCGGCCTCCTTTTATTCCAGTGCGGCGATTCTGACACGGCGGGGTTGCGTTCGGGTCGGTGGGCGGGAATGATCCTCCCCGCCGGGTCGTTCCCGGCCTCGAGGGAGGGTGGGGTGGGCCTCGGAACGGGCGTGCTCCTGCTGGTCGCCGCAGCGACACTCGCGGAGGGCGGCGAGCTGGAGCTTCACGGCGTCGGAGCCGCGCGGGGGCTCGCGGTCGAGAGCCGGCCTGCCTGGATCGACGGGGGATTCGGACGTCTGACCGAGGGCCAGGACGCCGCCTCTTTCGAGGGAGCGGTGCGGGCCGAGGCCGAGCTCGGCCTCGACTGGTCGCCGTCTCCGGTCGTTCTCCTGCGCCTGCAGGGCGCGGCGCGCACCGAGCCAGGCGCAGCGGGGGGCTGGCGCGCCGGTCTCGTCGAAGCGTTCCTGCAGTATCGGCCGGAGCTCAGGCCCGGGGCCGCCCTGCGCCTGCGGGCCGGCCTCATGTTCCCGCCGACCTCCCGCGAGAACGTCGACCCGCTGTGGCAGTCGCCCTATACGCTGACGCTCTCCGCGCTCAACTCGTGGATCGGCGAGGAGGTACGCCTGACGGGGCTCGACGTCGCGGCTCTCCTGGGCTCGAGCGGCCGCTCCCGCTTCGAGCTCGGGGGCATGGCCTTCGGCGGAAACGACACCGCGGGGGCGCTGCTCGCCTGGCGGGGTTGGGCCTTCGGCCCGCGCCTCGCCGTCGCCGGGGAGACGCTGCCGCTGCCGCCCCTCCCCACCCTCGCCCCCGGCGGGCCCTTCGCCGCGCAGCGGGGCGACGGCACGGTGCCGGTCGACGAGCTGGACGGCCGCGTGGGCTGGCACGCGCGCGGCCGCTGGTCGCGCGACGGCCTCGGCCTGCTGCAGGCGGCGTGGACCGACAACCGGGGAGACCGCGGCCTCCACCGCGGGCAGTACGCCTGGGACACCCGCTTCGCCTCCTTCGGCGCCGAGGCGCAGCTCGGCCGCCTCCGCTTCGTGGCGGAGGGTCTCCTCGGCGACACCGGCATGGGCCCCGCCGAGGGGCCTCGAGTGGACGTCCGGATCCGCGCCGGCTACGCGCTCCTCACGTGGCCGGGATTCGGAGACAGGCTCCGCCTGACCGCCCGGCTCGACGGCTTCCGCAACGACGACCGTGACGGCCAGGCCGAGCCCAACGGCGAGTCCGGGTGGGCCATGACCTTCGCATTCCTCTGCTCGCCGCGCCCCTGGCTGCGCGCGGGCGTCGAGTACCTCGACCTGAGGTCGGACCGCCCCGCGGCCGCGTTCTCCGGGACTCCGGCGAGCACGAACGGGCGCCGGGCCCAGGCCGAGCTCCGCCTCCGCTTCTGACCGCGCCCGCGCCCATTCGCGAACCGACCCGCGCATCGTCCCGAACCGATTAGAATCCCGCTGCTCTCCTGGGGAGGCCGCCATGAAGACCTGCTGCACCGCCCTCGTCCTCTCTGCCGCCGCCCTCCTGCCGTCCGAAGGAACCCTCGCCGCGAGCGCCGCGCCCGGCGACCCCCCGGACGTCCGGGTCAGGGTCGACGCGACGAGCGTCGGCGCGCCCATCTCCCCTTACGTCTACGGCCAGTTCGTCGAGCACCTGGGCCGCTGCATCTACGGGGGCCTCTGGGCGGAAATGCTCGAGGACCGGAAGTTCTTCTACCCGGTGACCGGCGAGGCGCCGGCCTGGGAGATGTTCAAGCCCGGGCCCCGGTCGTGGGACGGAGCCGGCGTCCCGTACGAGCTCCTCGTGCGGTCTCCGTGGATGATCCTGGGCGACAAGGCGGCAGTGACGATGGCCCGCGAGGGCGCCTACACGGGCGACCACAGCCCGCGGATCGCCCTTTCAGGAGGCCTGACCCAGGGGCTGATGCAGGAGCGGCTGGGCCTGCAGGAAGGCCGGGCGTATGTCGGACGGATCGTGCTTTCCGGCGACCCGGGGACGGCACCGGTCGAGGTGAGCCTGGCGTGGGGGGGCGGAGGCACCGCTCGACAGACGGTCTCCCTCGCGAGTCTCGGCACGGGCTTCGCGACCCACGTCCTCCGGTTCCGCTCGGGGGGCACGACCGACAACGGTCGCCTCGAGGTCGTCTCCCGCGGGACGGGCGCGCTCACGATCGGCGCCGTCTCCCTCATGCCGGCGGACAACGTCCTCGGCTGGAGGGCCGACACCCTCGCCCTCCTGAAGGAGCTCGATTCCCCCGTGTACCGCTGGCCGGGCGGGAACTTCGTGAGCGGCTACGACTGGAAGGACGGGATCGGCGACCGCGATCGGCGGCCGCCCCGCAGGAACCCCGCCTGGAAGGGAGTCGAGCCGAACGACGTCGGCCTGCACGAGTTCATGGACCTCATGCACGAGATCGGGGCCGAGCCCTACGTCGCCGTCAACACCGGCAAGGGCGGGCCCGAGTCGGCGGCCGAGCTCGTCGAGTACGCGAACGGCGCCGCCACGACGCCTCTCGGCCGGCGGCGGGCGGAGAACGGCAGCTCCCGGCCGTTCGGCGTGCGGCTGTGGGCCGTGGGAAACGAGATGTACGGGGACTGGCAGATCGGCCACATGCCGCTCGAGCGGTACGTCGAGAAGCACGAGAAAGTCGTGGACGCGATGCGGGCCGTCGACCCGAAGGTCCAGCCGGTGGCGGTGGGCTCGGTCGGCGACTGGAGCCGGGCGATGCTGGGGCAGGCCGCCACGCACATGGCCTACATCAGCGAGCACCTGTACTGGCAGGACAAGCCGGACGTCCCCGCCCACGTCGCCCAGTCGCGCGACGCGATCCGCCGGGTCGCCGAGGCCCACCGGGCCTACCGCCGCGAGCTCCCCTCCTTGAAGGGCAGGGACATCCGGATCGCTCTCGACGAGTGGAACTACTGGTACGGGCCGAACGAGTACGGGGAGCTCGGCACCCGCTACTTCCTCCAGGACGGCCTCGGGATCGCGGCCGGGCTCCACGAGCTCTTCCGCAACAGCGACCTCTTCTTCATGGCCAACTACGCCCAGACGGTGAACGTCATCGGCGCGATCAAGACGACGGCCACGGCGGCGGAGATGGAGACGACGGGCCTCGTCCTCGCCCTCTACCGGCGCCAGTTCGGAACGCTCCCGGTCGCGGTGTCGGGCGCCCCCGACCCGCTGGACGTGGCGGCGGCGTGGACGGCCGACCGCTCGGCCCTGACGGTGGCGGTGGTCAACCCGGCGCTCGAGCCGCGGCGGATCGAGCTCGACGTCGCCGGCGCCTCGCTCACCGGCGTCGCCCGCCGCTTCGTCCTGACCGGCCCCGATCGATGGTCGCACAACGTCCCTGGCCGGCCCCGGGCGGTGAAAGTGGAGCAGACCTCGCTCCCGGAGAGCGGAGGGACGGTCGAGATCCCGCCTCTGAGCGTGGTGATCCACCGCCTGGCCGCGCGCTGACCGCGTCCTCTGTTCAGACGAGGCCTGTCCTCGACTAGGACACCCGCGCGCGGGCTCGTGTGTCCCGTCTCACGGCCGCCTCTGGTACCGCGCTCATAACCTGTTGACTCCCTGGATGTTGTCGACAGCGGGAAAAAGAACGTCAAGCGGGGCCGCCCTGGCGAACCTTTTGCCCTTGGCACACGTCGAAGAAGTTGAGACGGGGCGACCCGGGCTCGGAAAGGAGACGGTCATGGGCACGACCATCGCAGCCGTTCAGGCGCTCTGCCCCCTCTGCGGGTCGCCCGTGCTGTCGATCGGCCGCAGCGGGCGAGTCTTCGCCGAGGATCTTCGTCCCATCCAGATCGGACCCGAGCTGGACCGCGGCTACACCCTGTGCGACGACTGCGGGCTCCTCGCACACCTGCCGAGCGACCTCACTCTGAACTGAGCCGTTGCGACCGTGCGCGCTGTCTCCCGGCGCGAGCGGAAGAGATCTTTCGTCTTGACGTGCGAGAGCCGCCGGAGCAAACTTCGGGCAACGTCGAGCGGTCGTTCACCACTTCCGGGGCTCGGCTCCATGGCGAGCCGGCACCGCATCCAGGCAGCTGGAGGGAGAGCGCATGCAGGACGAACCCACTTCGCCGGGGGCCGAAGCCCCCAAGCCCGAGCCGACCGTGGCCGGCGCCTTTCAGGAGGCCAAGCAGGCCGTCGCCACCGCCGGAGGCGCCGTCAGCGCCGGCGTGAAGGAGGCGGTGAAGAAGGTCAAGAAGGCGGTCAGGAAGGCCGTCAAGAAGGCAAAGCCCGCGAAGAAGACCGCGAAGAAGAAGGCGACCAGGAAGGTCGCCAAGAAGGCAAAGAAGGCAAAGAAGGCCGCGAAGAAGAAGGCCAAGAGGAAGGGAGCCCGGAAGCGCTAGTCGGCGCCGCTTCTCGCGCAACTCGCGACGGGATTCTCGGACGGGGGCGTTTCGCGCCCCCGTTCGCCCTTTTCGGAGAGCCTACTCCCGGCCCCAGGTGAGGATGGCCGTCTTCAGGCCGTCCCCCCCGCGGGCCATCCGGTGCAGGACCTCGGGCAAGCCGTCGAGCGGGGCCTCCCCCGAGATGAACGCGTTCGGGTCGACGTGCCCGTCGGCGATGAGCCGGAACGCCTTCCGCACGCTCTCCGGCGTGTGGTGGAAGGTCGACTTGATGGTCAGCTCCTGGTAGTGGAGGCGCTGGGAGTCGATTCCGATGCGGCTGTCGGCCGGGCACCCGGCGAACAGGTTGACGAGGCCCCCCTTGCGGACGGCGCGGATCGCGGCCTCGCACGTCTCGGGCTGGCCCACCGCTTCGATGACGACGTCGAACCCGTGGCCGTGGTGGCTCTGCGTCCGGAGCTGCTCCACGACGTCGCGGTCCTTCGAGGCGACGATCGTCGCCTCCGCCCCGAGCTCGCGCGCCCTCTCGAGCCGCCCGGCGTTGCGGCCGACGACGGTGACGTGAGCGCCCCGCAGCCGGGTCAGGGCGACGAACATGAGGCCGATCGGCCCCGCTCCGATCACGGCGACCGACTGGCCGCGGCCGATCCAGCTCTCTTCCACCCCGCGCACCACGCAGGCGAGCGGCTCGACCATCGCCGCCTCGCGGAAGCCCACCCCGTCCTCGAGCGGAACGAGGTTCTGGCGCACCACCCGCGCCGGGATCCGGGCGAACTCCGCGTAGGCCCCGTTCCAGAAGAGCAGGTCGTCGCACAGGCTCGGGCTGTCGTGGCGGCAGTAGTGGCACTCGCCGCAGGGGGCGGAGTTCGCCACGACGACGGGCGTGCCGGGCTCGACCCCGTCCGTGCCCGGGCCCACCTTCTCCACGATTCCCGCCACCTCGTGGCCGAACACCGAGGGCGGGGTGATCATCCGCGCGTGGTACCCGCGCCTGAAGACCTTGACGTCCGTCCCGCACGTGAGGGCCACCTTCGTGCGCAGCAGAACGTCCCCCGGATCGAGGCAGGGCACGTCGACGCGCTCGATCCGGACGTCCTCGCGGCCGTGGAGGACCGCCGCCCTCATCCGAGCCGACACTGTCTCACCTCTCCCCCGCCATCTCCAGGACGACCTTGAGCGTCCCCGGCCCGGGCCGGGAGGCCAGGGCGAACGCCTCGAGCGCCCGCCCGATCGGCAGGTGGTGGCTCACCAGCTCGCGTACGCGGATCTCCCGGCCGAACACCAGCCGCGCGGCCTGGTCCTGCAGTTCGATGGACGAGCTGTACGCGGTCAGGATGTCCTTCTCGGAGGTGGTGAGCACCCCCAGGTCGACTTCCGCGGTTTCCCCCCGCGAGGTCGCGGCGAAGCACAGGATACGCCCTCCGGGGCGGGTGGCGTCCAGGGCCTGGGCGAAGGCCGCCCCGCCGGTGGCCGCCACCAAGGTGCAGTCCGCCCCCCGCCCTTCGGTGAGGGAAAGGACCTCGCCCGCCACGTCTCCACCCGCGTCGATCGTCGCCGCGGCCCCGAGCGAGGCGGCGACGGCACGTCGCTCGGCGAGAGGGTCGGAGGCCAGCACGAGAGCCCCCGCCCAGCGGGCGATCTGCATCAGCAGGAGGCCGATCGGCCCCTGCCCGACCACGAGCACGGACTCGCCCGCGGCCACGCCGGCCTTCCGGACCGCCTTCAGACACGTGTTGACGGGCTCGACGAAGGCCGCCTCCTGAGGGAGCACGCCGTCCGGGATCGGGATGGTCCCCCGCTCGACGATCCAGTCCGAGGCCTTCACGTACTCGGCGTAGCCCCCGCCGGCGGGCTCGAAGCCGGCGGTGGTGCCGTTCCGCTTGTAGGTCGCGCATTGGGCGTGGAGCGCGCGGTCGCAGTAGTAGCACCGGCCGCAGGGGACGTGGTGGTGCACGACCACCCTCTGGCCCTCGCGGAACCCCCCCGTGCCCCGTCCGAGCCCGGCTACCGTCCCCGCGATCTCGTGCCCGAAGATCCGCGGCCCGGGCAGGAGGCCCTTCTCGATCTTCTTGAGATCGGTGGGGCAGATCCCGCACGCGTCCACCCGCACGAGCATCTCCCCGGGACCCGGCTCGGGGACGGGCACGTCCTCGACGGCGATCCGCCCCGCGCCGCGGTAGACGACGGCCTTCATGCCCTCTCGGCGACTCGGCGGCCCTGGAGGTCGGGACGCCTCACCGGAACAGGTTCCGGAGGACGAAGAGCACGTTCTCCCGGCGCTCCCGGAGCCGCCGGTAGAAGTAGGGGATCCAGTGCGTGCCGAAGGGGACGTAGATGCGGACGTCGTATCCGTCCCGCACGAGCTCTCCCCACCGCGCCGTGCGGAGGCCGTACAGCATCTGGAACTCGAACCGCGCGGCGGCGATCTTCCGCTCCCGCGCGAAGGCGATCGTCTCCGAGATCAGCTTCTCGTCGTGGGTGGCCACGGCGGGCCTTCCGCCCCCTTCGAGGAGCACGCGGGTGCACGCGAGGAACGCCTCCCGGATCGCCGCCATGTCCTGGAGGGCGACCGCGGGCGGCTCCCGGTAGGCCCCCTTGCAGAGGCGCACCCGGTCGCCGCGCCGCACCGCCTCCTTCACGTCGTCCGGCGTCCGGTGCAGGTACGCCTGGAGCACGATGCCCACGTTGTCGTAGCGCTTGCGCAGATCGTGGAAGATCTCGATCGTGTCCTCGGTGAGCTTCGAGCCTTCCATGTCGAGGCGCACGAAGCCCCCGACCTCCTTCGCCGTGTCGAGGATCGAGGCGACGTTCTCGAGGCACAGCTCGCGGGAGATCTCCTGCCCCATCGACGACATCTTGATCGAGACGTTGCGCTCGATCGGGGCCGGGATGAGACGCAGGAGCTCCTTCGAGGCCTCCGCGGCCCGGCGCGCCGCCGCCTGGTCGTGGACGTCTTCGCCCAGCTTGTCGAAGGTGGCCTTGATGCCCTTCGCGTGGAGCCGCTCGCCGACGCGGACCGCGTCCTGCGGCCTCTCCCCGGCGACGAAGCGCCGCGCGAAGATCGTGAGGGGGTTCATGTCCTTCTCCGCCGGCCCCGGGAGGGGGCCTCGTGGGTGGCCGTGACGACAGAGGAGATCCCGCCGCGCGCGCGGAAGTCGCCCTCCACAGTCAGTCGGCGGGGCCGCATCGCCGCGACCAGGTCGTCGAGGATGACGTTCACCACGTCCTCGTAGAAGATCCCCTTGCTGCGGTATCCCTGCAGGTAGAGCTTCAGGCTCTTGAGCTCCACGCAGAGGCGGTCCGGCACGTAGCTGATCCGGAGCGTGCCGAAGTCCGGCTGCCCCGTCTTCGGGCACACCGACGTGAACTCGGGGCAGACGTGCTGGACGAGGTAGTCGCGGCCGGGGTGGGGGTTGGTGAAGGTCTCGAGGCGGGCCATCCCGCCCCCATTCTATGCCCGGCCCCGCCGCGCGCGGCTATCCGGCCGCGGGCGGCGGGAAGGCGGCCCGCGCCTTCTCGATCTCGCGCGCGATGTCGTCGCGCAGCGACGGGGGGCGCACCACCTGGACGTAGGGCAGGAAGCCCTTGATCCAGGCCTTGAGGTCGATGCTCGGCGCCACGTCCATGGTCAGGCGCACTCCGCCTCCGGGCAGGTCGGCGAGGCGCTGGCTCTCATGCCAGCTGCGCTCCCGGATGTAGTCGGCCCTCTCCGCGTCGAACACGAGCTCGACGGTCTCCGCCTTGCCCCCGAAGATGCCGAAGGCCGACCGGGCGTACTCGGTGGGGTCGAAGTCGGCCGGGGTCTCGAATCCCTGGTCGAGCACCTCGACCTTCTGCACCCGCTCGACGGCGAAGGTCCGCACCTCGCCATACTCGTGGGCGCGCGCGTAGAGGTAGAGCCCGCCCCGGTAGTAGACGAGGCGGTAGGGATCGACCTCGTAGGTCTTCGTTCGCCGGCTGCTCGCCGAGTAGTAGCCGATCCGCGCCTGCTTCTGGTGCAGGGTCGCGTCGATCAGGGCCGCGATCACGTCCTGCTTCTTCGAGTAGTCCTTCCACGGGTCGGGGCGGGCGGCGAAGAGGTCCTGGATCCGGGCCAGGTAGGGCAGGCTCTTCGCGGGCAGGGCCTCGCGGATCCGGGCGAACGCCGACTCGAGGTCCTGGCCGAAGGGCGCCCCGCCGAGGAACGCGAGCATGTTCTTGCTGAAGTGGAGGGCGGCGAGCTCGGAGAGCGTGAAGCCCTGGACGAGCCTCTGGCGGTAGCCCTCCACGAGGCGCCAGATCCGGCGGCCGTCCGCCCGGTCGTCGTAGAGGGGGAAGCCGGCCTCCTGCAGCGCCTCGAGGTCGCGGCGGATCGTACGCTCGGTGACTCCGTGCTCGGCGGCGAGCTTCGCCGTGCTCGTGAAGTGCCCGGCCTCGATCGCCTTCAGGATCTTCCACTGCCGGATGACCTCGGCGTTCCTCATATGCACTCCCCGCCTGCCGGCATTCTAGCGGCTCGTCCGGCAGGCGGGGAGATGTGAGTGGTCCTTCTTGGTCCGTAGCCGGCCCTCGGCCCCACCCCCCCTGAACGGCGGCTTGCTCCTGACGCTATACTTCGGCTGCCCACCTTTGGCAGAGGCAAGGTGCCCTGTCAGCCGGAGGATCCGATGGCGGATCGCCCACCCAGGCTCGGCGACGTGATCGACGACTACTGCCCACGCTGCCGTCTGCTCCTCAACCACGACGTGACCAGCCTCTTCGCGGACGAGGTCGCGAAGGTCACCTGCCGCACCTGCCACAACACGCACGACTACCGTCACGCCCAGGTGCCGCCCAAGCGCAGGTCGGCCAAGAAGGAGGACAAGAAGTCCCTCCTCGAGCAGGTGCTCGCCACCCTCCCCGCCCCGCCCGAGCCGCCGCCTCCCCCGCCCGCCCCCGCGCGTCCCCAGCGGCGCGACCTCTGGGCGGAGATCGAGCGGATCAAGGCCCACAGGAAGGGCCCGGCGTGAGGGCGGTCGACCTCATCCAGAAGAAGAGGGACGGCGGAGAGCTCACCCGGGACGAGATCGACTTCTTCGTCCGCGGCTACGCGCGAGGCGAGGTCCCCGACTACCAGGCCTCCGCCTTCACGATGGCCGTCTTCTTCAAGGGCATGAGCGGGGCCGAGATCGTGGCCCTCACCGAGTCGATGATGGGGACGGGCGAGGTGCTCGACCTCTCCGACCTGCCGGGGCCGAAGGCGGACAAGCACTCGACCGGCGGGGTGGGCGACAAGACGAGCCTCGTCCTCGCCCCCCTGGCCGCGGCGTGCGGCGTCTGCGTGCCGATGATCTCCGGCCGCGGCCTCGGCCACACCGGCGGCACGCTCGACAAGCTCGAGTCGATCCCGGGCTTCGACGTGCGGCTGAGCCTCGATCGCCTGCGGGCGGTCCTCCGGGAGTGCGGCCTCGGCCTCATCGGCCAGACTCCCGAGATCGCCCCCGCCGACCGCAAGCTCTACGCCCTGCGCGACGTGACCGCGACCGTCGAGAGCCTGCCCCTCATCTCGGCCTCGATCATGAGCAAGAAGATGGCGGAGGGCATCGACGCGCTCGTCCTCGACGTGAAGTGCGGCGACGGCGCCTTCCTGCGCTCCCGCGAGGAGGCGACCGCCCTCGCCACCACCATGCTCGGCATCGGCAAGGGGATGGGCAAGAAGGTGGCCGCCCTCGTGACCGACATGGACCAGCCGCTCGGCCGGACGGCGGGAAACGCCCTCGAGGTGGCCGAGTGCGTGGAGACGCTCAAGGGCCGGGGGCCCAAGGACCTCGAGTCTCTCTCGGTCGAACTCGCGGCCTGGATGGTCCTCCTCGCCGGAGCGGCCCCCGCCCTCGACGCGGCCCGCGTCCGGGTGCGGAAGGCCCTCGCCACCGGCGAGGGGCTCGAGCGCTTCCGGCGGGTGGTCGAGCTCCAGGGCGGCGATCCCCGCGTCTGCGACGACCCGTCGCTCCTGCCCCGAGCCCCGGAGAGGGTCGTCGTCAAGTCCGAGCGCGACGGCCGCGTGGCCCGGCTCGCCGCCCGCGCGATCGGCCACGCCGGCATGCTGCTCGGGGCCGGGCGCGAGACGGTGGACGGCGCGATCGACCATGCGGTCGGCTTCGTGTTCCACAAGAAGGTCGGCGACCCGGTGGCGGTGAACGAGCCCATCGTCACCGTCCACGCCGGGCCCGGCTCGCGCCGCGACGCGGCCCTCGCCCGGCTGCGGGAGGCGATCTCGGTCCAGCCGGAGGCTCCCGCCCGAGGCCCTCTCGTCCTCGACATCCTGTCGTAGACTCTAGCCCGTTTCCGCAGGAGGCCCGGCGAAGCACATGGAACGGCTCTTCTCACTCCTCGGCCTGCTCGTCTTCCTCGGCATCGCCTGGGCCCTGTCCACGGACCGCAAGGCGATCCGGGTCCGCACCATCCTGTGGGGCCTCGGCCTCCAGTTCACCCTCGCCCTCTTCGTGCTCAAGGTCCCGATCGGGCAGGGCCTCTTCTCCTGGGTCGGGGCGAGGATCACCCGGCTCCTGAACCTCTCCTTCGTGGGCTCCGAGTTCGTGTTCGGCGCGCTCGGGATCCAGGGGGGCGGCCAGCTCGCGGTGAAGGCGGGCGAAGCCAACGGGACGGCGGCCCTCGGCTTCGTCTTCGCCTTCCAGATCCTGCCCACCATCATCTTCGTGGCGGCCACGTTCGCCATCCTCTACCACCTGGGCGTCATGCAGGTGATCGTCAAGGCGGTGGCGAAGGTGATGACGCGTCTCATGGGCGCGAGCGGCGCGGAGAGCCTCAACGTGGCCGCCTCGATATTCATGGGCCAGACCGAGGCCCCCCTCACGATACGGCCGTTCCTCAACAAGATGACGCAGTCGGAGCTGATGTGCGTGATGACGGCCGGCATGGCCCACGTGAGCGGCAGCATCATGGCCGCCTACATCGCCTTCGGAGTCGAAGCCAAGCACCTCCTCGCCGCCGTCATCATGACCGCCCCGGGGACGATCCTGCTCGCCAAGATGATGGTGCCCGAGACGGGCGAGCCGGAGACCGCGGGCAAGGTGAGGCTCGACAGCCAGCGCGTGGACGCCAACATCATCGGCGCCGCCGCGCGGGGGACGACCGAGGGCCTGCACCTCGCGCTGAACGTGGCCGCGATGCTCATCTCGTTCCTCTCCCTCGTCGCCCTCGCCAACGTCCTCCTCGCCCGCCTCGGCAGCCTCGTCGACGTGAAGCTCAGCCTGCAGACGATCCTCGGCTACGCGTTCATGCCCCTGGCCCTCGCGATGGGCGTGCCCTGGAAGGAGGCCTTCACGATCGGCGACCTGCTGGGGACCCGAATGGTCCTGAACGAGCTCATCGCCTACTCGCGCCTCGGCCCGCTCAAGGCCGCCCTCGACCCTCGCACGTTCACGATCGCCACGTACGCCCTCTGCGGATTCGCCAACTTCAGCTCGATCGGCATCCAGATCGGCGGCATCGGCGCCCTGGCCCCGGAGCGCCGGGGCGACCTCGCCCGCCTCGGCCTCCGTGCGCTCCTCGCCGGCACGTTCGCGAACTTCATGACCGCCTGCATCGCGGGAGCGCTGCTGTGAACGTCGTCGGGCGGCTGGACGAAGCGGCCGCCGTCGTCCGGGAGCGCACACGCCTCCGGCCCTCGGTCGGGGTCGTCCTGGGATCGGGCCTCGGAGCCTTCGCCGACGCCCTCGAGGACGCCGTCTCGCTCCCGTTCGGCGACATCCCCCACTTCCCGCCCTCGACGGTCGTCGGCCACGGGGGCGCCCTGGTCGTGGGCCGCTGCCGAGGAGTCGAGGTGGCGGTGATGAAGGGCCGGGTCCACTTCTACGAGGGCTACGGGCTCGACGAGGTCGTCTTCCCGGTCCGGGTGCTGGGGCGCCTCGGGATCTCCACCCTCGTCCTCACGAACGCGGCCGGGGCGATCAACCCCTCCTTCGCCCCCGGCCATCTCATGATCATCGAGGACCACCTGAACCTCCTCGGGAACCCGCTCCTCGGGCCGAACGAGGACGACCTCGGTCCCCGCTTCCCGGACATGAGCGAAGCCTACGACCGCCGCCTGCGCGACCTGGCGGAGGCTGCCTGCGGCGCCGCCTCGGTCCCCTGCCATCGCGGCGTCTACGTCGCCCTGACCGGCCCCTCCTACGAGACCCCGGCCGAGATCCGCATGGTCCGCACGATGGGCGCGGACGCGGTCGGGATGTCCACCGTGCCCGAGGCGATCGCAGCCCGTCACATGGGCCTGCGGGTCCTCGGCCTGTCCTGCCTCACGAACATGGCGGCCGGCGTCACGGAGAAGAAGCTCGACCACCGGGAGGTCCTGGAGACCGGCGAGCGGGTGAAGGCGGGACTCCTCGAAGTGCTGGCCCGCGTCGTCGTGGAGGCGGCGAGGGAAAGGTGAGGAGGAAGAGGAGGGGCCGCGCGCCGGGACGAGGCCCGTCGAGGAGCGCCGGCCCCACCCGTTCGACGCTCGCCGCCATGACCGCCCTCGCCCTGGAGGCCCGGAAGCGCGCGCGCGCCCCGTACTCCCGCTTCAAGGTCGGGGCGGCGCTCAAGACGCGGGCGGGAGAGATCGTCACCGGGTGCAATGTCGAGAACGCCTCCTACGGCCTCACGATGTGCGCCGAGCGCGTGGCGGTCTTCAAGGCCGTCTCCGAAGGCCTCTCCGACTTCGACGTCGTGGCGGTCGTGGCGGACTCGAAGCGCCTCACTCCGCCCTGCGGCCCGTGCCGGCAGATCCTCTGGGAGTACTGCGGCGACGTGCTCGTGCACATGGCGGACCTCCGCGGCCGCTCGCGGACGATGCGGCTGCGCGAGCTGCTGCCGATGCCCTTCGACGGGGGGCACCTCTAGTCAGCCCCCGTAGACCACGATGTCCTTCAGGTTGCGGTACTTCTCGTTGTAGTCCAGGCCGTAGCCGACCACGAACTCGTCCTCGATCGTGAAGCCGACGTAGTCCACGTGGACGTCCACGAGCCTCCGGGCGGGCTTGGACAGGAGGGCCACGACCTTCAGCGAGCGGGGGCCGCGGGCCTTGAGCAGGTTGACGAGGTAGTTGAGGGTCAGGCCGGTGTCGACGATGTCCTCGACCACGAGGAGGTCGCGTCCCTCGAGCCCCTGGTCGAGGTCCTTGACCAGCTTGACCTCGCCGGAAGACTTCGTGGCCTTCCCGTACGAGGAGACGGCGATGTAGTCGAGGGTGAGGGGCACGTCGATCGCCTGCGCGAGGTCGGTCATGAAGGGACAGGCCCCCTTCAGCACGCCGACGAGATGGGGCTCGCGCCCCGCATAGTCGGCGGCGATCTGCCGGCCCATCTCCAGGATGCGAGCCTGGATCTCGTCGAACGAAAGTAGCACCCTCATCACGCCGCCTCCATCGCGGGCCGCGATCATAGCCCGCCCGGCCCCATCTCGTCACCGTTCGTGACCGTGCCTTTTTCGACTATTGACGAGCGAGCGGCGGCCGGAATAGCATCCCGGCGCGTCGCCCTTCCGGAGTCAGGACGGATCCCCGAGGAATCCAAGCTCGATGACAGATGGCCGCGCCGTTCGCCTGTGGGGACTCGTACGCGTCCGTGGCTCCCGGGCCGCGCGTCGACGCGCCCGGGACCTGGCACCCGCACGAACCCGACGCCACCCAGTTCAGGAGAGAATCGAATGAAGCTCAGCGTTCGCAGGACACTCGTCCGACTCGCGTCCGCCGCCCTCGCGCTGTCGGCCGCCCTCGCCCACGCCCAGGGCGTGACCACCGGCTCGATCACCGGCGAGGTGGTCGACGCCCAGAAGCAGGTCGTGCCCGGAGCGAGCATCGTCGCGGTGCACGAGCCCTCGGGAACCCGCTACGAGGCCACCACGCGCGCGGACGGTCGCTTCTCCCTCCCCGGCATGCGGGTCGGCGGGCCGTACACCGTCACCGCCTCGCTCACCGGCTTCCAGTCGCGGACCGTCAAGGACGTGGTGGTCAGCCTCGGCGTGGCGATCGACCTCGACCTCACCCTCGGCCAGGCCGCCATGGCCGAAGAGGTGACGGTCACCGCCCAGTCGTCGGAGGTGTTCAGCTCCGCCCGGACCGGGGCGGCCACCGCGATCAGGCGCGACGTTCTGGCGACGATCCCCACCATCAACGACCGCTTCAACGACTACGCCCGCCTGAGCCCCCAGTACTCGGGGGGACCGTTCGGCGGCTCCTTCGTCGGGCAGGACAACCGGCTCAACAACATCACGGTCGACGGGTCCTACTTCAACAACTCCTTCGGCCTCGGCGGCCAGCCGGGCGACCGGACCGGCGTCACCCCCATCTCGACCGCGGCCATCGAGGAGATCCAGATCAACTCCGCTCCCTACGACGTGCGCCAGGGCCACTTCGTCGGCGTGGGGATGAACACCGTGACCCGCAGCGGCGCGAATCAGTTCCACGGCTCCGGCTACTACTGGTGGCGCGACCAGGGCCTCGTGGGCACGCAGGCCGCGGGCAACACCTACAACCCCGGCACCTTCGACTACAAGCGCTACGGGGCCTGGCTCTCGGGCCCGATCCTCAAGGACAAGCTCTTCTTCTTCGGCAGCTACGAGAACGACAAGTTCACCCAGCCGGGGACGACGTTCGTGGCCAACTCGGGCGGCCAGACGGTGGGCGGCAACACCACCCGCGTCCTCGCCTCCGACCTCGACGCGCTGAGCACGTACCTGAAGTCGAACTTCGGGTACGACACCGGCCCCTACCAGAACTACTCCTTCGAGACGCCGGCGAAGCGCTACCTGGGGAAGATCGACTACAACATCAACTCCAAGAACAAGGTGAGCGTCCGCTACCTGCAGCTCGACTCGCAGACCCCGGTGCTCCTCTCGAACTCGAGCTCCCTCGGCTTCGGCAACCGGCGCAGCAACACGACCGGCCTCAACTTCGCGAACTCGAACTACGCGATCCTCGAGAACATCAAGTCGGTCGTCGGGGAGTGGAACTCCATCCTCAGCTCGAACGCCGCCAACAGCTTCGTCGCCGGGTACACGACCAACGACGAGAGCCGCCCGCAGAGCGGCAACCTCTTCCCGTTCGTCGACATCCTCAAGGACAGCACCGTCTACACCTCGTTCGGCTACGAGCCCTTCACCCCCGACAATCAGCTCCGGTACCACACCTTCCAGGCCCAGGACAACTTCACCTGGAGCCGCGGAACGCACACGTTCACCTTCGGCGGAACGGTGGAGAGGTATCACTCCGACAACGTGTTCTTCCCCGGCTCGCAGAGCGTCTACGTCTACAACTCGCTGGCCGACTTCTACACCGACGCCAACGGCTACCTGGCCAACCCGAACCGGACCACCTCGCCGGTCAAGCTCTCCCTCTTCCAGGTGCGCTGGAACAACATCCCCGGCCAGACCCAGCCGCTGCAGCCGCTCGACGTCTGGTACGGCGGCGTCTACGCCCAGGACGAGTGGCAGGCCGCCCGCAACTTCAAGCTGACCTACGGCCTGCGCCTCGACGTCTCGGCCTTCGGCGACACCGGCTACGACAACGCCAACGCCGACACGCTCACCTTCCGGGACGCGGCCGGGAACCCCGTCCAGTACGACAGCGGGAAGCTGCCCGACACCAGGGTCCTCTGGTCGCCCCGGCTCGGGTTCAACTGGGACGTGAGCGGCAATCGGACGACCCAGGTGCGCGGCGGCACCGGCCTCTTCAGCGGTCCCCCGATCTACGTCTGGATCTCGAACCAGGTCGGCAACACGGGCACCCTCACCGGCTTCGCCCAGCTCAGCAACACGACGGCACGGCCGTGGAACCCGAACCCGGACGCCTACAAGCCGACGACCGTCACCGGCGCGCCGCCCCCGAGCTACGAGCTCGCGCTGACCGACCCGAACTTCAAGTTCCCCCAGGTCTGGCGCAACAACGTGGCGGTCGACCGCCGGCTGCCGTGGGACCTCGTCGCCACCGGCGAGTTCATCTACAGCAAGGACATCAACGGGATCTCCTACATCAACGCGAACCTGCCCGCCGCCCAGACGGCCCTCGTCGGCGCCGACAACCGGCCCCGCTGGACGAACAACCGCATCAACGCGAACGTCACCGACAACACCGTGCTCGGGAACCAGAACACGGGCTACTCGTGGCACGCCTCGGCGACGATCCAGAAGACCTTCCACCAGGGCTTCCTCAAGGCGGCGTACAGCTACGGCGTCTCCCGGAACACCGTCGACCCCGGGTCCATCGCGTACGGCTCCTGGACCGGCAACCAGATCTCCAGGGATCCCAACAATCCCCCCGTCGCCAACACCGAGTACTTCCCCGGCAACCGGGTGTTCGTGGCGGGCTCGTACCGCTTCGACTACCTGAAGTTCGGAGCGACCACGTTCTCGTTCTTCTGGCAGGGGTACAACAACGGCGTGGCGAGCTACACCTACGCCGGGGACCTGAACGGCGACGGCGGCACCGGCAACGACCTCCTCTACATCCCGCGGAACCAGTCGGAGATGAACTTCCAGACGTTCACCTCGGGCGGAAAGACGTACACCGCGGCCGCCCAGGCCGCGGCGTGGGACGCCTACATCAACCAGGACGGCTACCTGAGCCAGCACCGCGGCCAGTACGCCGAGCGTAACGGGGTGCTGCTGCCGATGGTCTTCCGCCTCGACTTCAGCGTGAACCAGGACCTGTTCAAGAACCTCGGCGGGGCCAAGCACACCTTGTCCTTCCGCGCCGACTTCCTGAACTTCTCGAACCTGCTCAACCACAACTGGGGCGTCGGTCAGCGCCTGGTGGGGATGAACACGTCGGGGCCGTACGCCACCCAGCCGCTCACCAACGTCGGCGTCAATGCGCTGGGCCAGGCGACGTACCGGCTGCGGGTCGTGAACGGTGCGCTCATCAACCACTCGCTGGAGACGACGGCCTTCCTGCAGGACGTCTACCAGGTCCAGTTCAGCCTGAAGTACACGTTCAACTAGACGGCGATCTCGTATCGACGTCTCGGAGGGCCGGGCGGCGACCCGCTCGGCCCTCTTCTTCGTGCGCTCCTCGTCCCGGGCTCACGCTCGACGGCCCGGGCGGCGGCGTGCGGCGTGCAAAAACCCGGATCTTTTCCCGGGCCCGCCTCGTTAAAGGAATTGATGCCCGTGCGGCCGGGTGCCCGGAAGGGGTCCACCCGCGGCCGTGGGGTAGAATCGCCGGTCGCCCACGGTGCAAAGCGCCGACGGCAAGCCTGGAGGTCAAGAGGGAAATGAGATCGAGGATGACAGCACCGCTCGCGCTCCTGCTCGCGCTCGCCTTTGTCGCCGCCGCCACCGCGGGCGAGGGGCCGCAGGCCCCCTCGCCGCAAGCTCCGTCGGCGCATGTCGCGGCGCCGCAGGCCTCGCCTTCGGGGCAGGCCTCCCTGTCCGCCCTGCCCGCGCCCGGCGAGGACTTCCGCCTCTCGCTGGACGAGGCCGTGAAGCGGGCGCTCGAGAACAACGCGGACATCGCGGTGGGCCGCTACGACCCCGAGGTGAGCGAGCAGAACGTGGTGGGCGCGAAGGGCTCCTACGACCCCTACCTCTTCGCGAACCTCAGCCACAACTCGACCGACACCAAGGGCACCAACGTCTTCGCCGGCGGCACGACGGTCAACACCAAGACGGACGTCTGGAACTTCGGCGTCGGGCAGTACCTCCCGACCGGCGCCACGTTCAGCCTCGCCTTCAACAACAACAAGCAGGACACGAACAACCAGTTCACCCTCTTCAACCCGGTCTACAACTCGACCATCCAGTTCCGCCTCACCCAGCCCCTCCTCAAGAACTTCAGCACCGACTACAACCGGTACCAGCTGAAGCTCGCCAAGAAGAACCGCGAGATGTCGGACGTCCAGTTCCGCCAGACGATCCTCAACACCGTGGCCGGCGTGAAGGGCTACTACTACGACCTCATCTACGCGTTCGACAACCTGGAGGCCGCGCGCGCGAACCTCGGCCTCGCGAAGAAGCTCCTCGACGAGAACGAGATCCGGGTCAAGGTGGGCACGATGGCGCCCCTCGACGTGGTGACCGCCCAGTCCGAGGTGGCGAGCCGTGCGGTCGACGTGATCACGGCCGAGAACGCCCTCGCCCAAGCGCAGGACAACCTGAAGGAGGCCATCTTCCCCCAGAACGATCCCGCGATGTGGTCGATCCGGATCATGCCGATCGACCGTCCGGGGGCGGACCCGGTGCCGGTGAACATCGAGGCGGCCGTCCGCAACGCGCTCGAGAACCGGACCGACATCGTGAACGCGCGCAAGAACATCGAGAACTACAACCTGACCGTGACCTACTACAAGAACCAAGCCCTTCCCCAGCTCGACCTCGTCGCCTCCTACGGCGGGTCCGGAGCCGGCGGCACGCAGCTCGTCCGCGATGGGCTCGGGGGGCCGGTGATCAGCACGGTGCCCGGAGGCTACGGAGACGCCCTCGGCGAAGCCTTCGGCTTCGACTTCCCGTCCTGGACGATCGGGGCGAACGTCTCCTACTCCATCCCCAACCGCACCGCGAAGGCCCAGGCCGCGTCCGCCCGCCTCAGCCGGGACCAGGCTCTCGCCTCCCTGAGGCGGCTCGAGCTCCAGGTCGCGGCCGAGGTCCGCACCGCCGGCCGCGCGGTGGATTCCGGCTTCAAGACCGTGGAGTCCACCCGGGCCGCGCGAGTACTCGCCGACCAGAGCCTCGACGCGGAGCAGAAGAAGTTCGAGGCCGGCATGTCGACGAACTACCTCGTCACGCAGAAGCAGCGCGACCTCGCCCTCGCCCGCGTGAACGAGCTGGTGGCGATCTCCAACTACCACAAGAGCCTCGTCAACTTCCAGAGGACCCAGGAGACGGGCCTCAGCACGGCCGGCAGCGTCACCCTGCTGAGCGCTGCGAGCTCCAGCGCCCAAGGCGCCCAGGCCCTGCGGTCGGCGGCCGCCGCAGCGGCGACGCAGTAGCCGGGCCCGTCCGCTCCGCATCCGCCGTCGCTCGCAGAGGGCGAGGGAGCCCTCGCTCCCTCGCCGGCTTACATCCCTTACGTCTTCCAGGGGACGTGCGGGCGGACCTGATCTAGACTAGAGGGTCATGCCTGCACCGCGGCGTCGTCTCCTCTGGTTCCTGCTCCTCCCCGTCGTCCTCGTGGCGGCCTTCGTGACCATCAGGGCCCGTCGCGACACCCCCCGGTACGCGACCGTCGCCGTCGATCGGGGGGACGTGGCCGACGTCGTCGGCGCGACCGGCCTCCTCCAGGCCGTGATCACGGTCCAGGTGGGCTCGCAGGTGTCCGGCACGATCGAGCACCTGTACGCCGACTTCAACTCAACCGTGAAGAAGGACCAGGTGATCGCCCGCCTGGAGCAGTCGCTCTTCCTCGCCCGGCTCAACCAGGCGACGGCCAACCTCGCCTCGGCCCGGGCCCAGGTCGAGCGCTCCCAGGCCGCGATCGACGACGCGAAGCAGAAGTACGAGCGGTCGAAGGAGCTGGCGGCCAAGGACCTCGTGCCGCCGAGCGACCTCGAGTCGGCGCGCGCGACCTACGAGGGAGCGGTCGCCCAGAACTCCGCGGACAAGGCCGCGGTCAAGCAGGCCGAGGCGGCGCAGAACCAGGCCCAGGTCGACCTCGACCACACGGTCATCACCGCCCCCGTCGACGGCGTCGTCCTCGCCCGCAACGTCGACATCGGCCAGACCGTGGCCGCGTCGTTCACGGCCCCCGTCCTCTTCGTCATCGCGAACGACCTCACCCACATGGAGGTCAACGCCTCGATCGACGAGGCCGACATCGGCCGGGTGCGCACGGGCCAGGACGTCACGTTCGGCGTGGACGCCTTCCCGGACGACGTCTTCCACGGACGCGTCGAGCAGGTGCGCCTCCAGCCCGTGACGACCAACAACGTCGTGACCTACAACACGATCATCACGGTGGACAACGAGTCGCTGCGCCTCATGCCCGGGATGACGGCCACGGTCTCGGTCGTCGTCCGCAAGAGCAGCAACGTCCTGCGCATCCCCGCCGCCGCCCTGCGCTTCCGGCCCGAGGGCTACGAGGACGCGACCCGCGGTGCGCGTCCGGCCGGCGCGCCCGGGGGCACGGGCGCTGCTCCCGCCGCGGCGAGCCTGGGCCCAGGCGCGCGGCCGGGAGGCGGCGGTCCGGGAGGCCCGGGCGGCGCAGGAGCCTGGCGACGGCGAGCGGATGGAGGCGCGGCGGCCACCGGATCGAGCGGGCCGACAGGGAGGCCGGGCCTCGTGTTCGTGCTCGGCCCCGGGGATGCGGCGAAGCCGAACCCCGTGAAGCTCGGTCTGTCGGACGGCCGGTACATCGAGGTGGTCGAAGGCCTCGAGGAGGGCGCGAAGGTCGTGACCGGCTTCGATGACGGCCGCAGCCCGCGGCCACAGCCCACGGCGAGCGGCACCAACAACCCGTTCCAGCCCGGCCGCTTCCAGCCGCGGACGCGCTAGAAGCGCATGCCGCCGCTCATCCAGATCGAGGGCCTGCGCAAGGACTACCACGTGGGCGACGTGACCGTCCCCGCCCTGCGCGGGGTCGACCTCACGATCGAGAAGGGGGCGTTCGTGGCGGTGGTCGGCGCGTCCGGAAGCGGCAAGTCGACCCTCATGAACATCCTGGGCCTCCTCGACCAGCCCACCGCCGGCCGCTACCTGCTCGCGGGCGAGGACGTCTCCGGCCACGACCGGGACCGCCGCGCGTCCCTCCGCAGCCGCACCATCGGCTTCGTGTTCCAGAGCTTCAACCTGCTGCCCCGCACCACCGCCCTCGAGAACGTGGAGCTGCCGCTCCTTTACAACGGCTCGCACCTGCCGACCCAGGAGCGGCACAAGCGGGCGCGGACCCTCCTCGAAGCCGTCGGGCTGGGCGGCCGCGCGCACCACACCCCGGCCCAGCTCTCCGGCGGCCAGCAGCAGCGCGTCGCGATCGCGCGATCGCTCGTCAACGACCCCGAGCTCGTCCTCGCCGACGAGCCGACGGGCAACCTCGACAGCCGCACGAGCGTCGAGATCATGGAGATCCTGCAGCGGCTCAACCGGGACACCGGCCTCACGGTCGTGCTCATCACCCACGAACGCGACATCGCCGAGTACGCCGAGCGCGTCATCGTCTTCCGGGACGGCCGGGTGGTGAAGGACGAGCCGGTCGCGGCGCGGCGCGACGCCGCGGCCGAGGTGCGGGCCCTGCCCCCGCCGGAGGAGGTCGCGTGATCCCCGAGATCCTGAGCATCCTGCGCATCGCCTTCCGCGCCCTGGCCCGCAACAAGGTGCGCTCGACCCTCACCGCGCTGGGCGTCATCATCGGCGTGGCCTCGGTGATCGCCATGATCGCCCTCGGCTCCGGGGCGCGGGCCGCGATCGACGCGCAGATCCAGGCCACGGGGACGAACGTCGTCTACGTCTCTTCGGGGAGCTGGAACCGGCCTGGGGCCGCCCACGGCGGCATCGGCACCGTGCAGACCCTCACCCTCGAGGACTCCGCGGCGATGCGCGACCAGGTGCCGACGGTGGGCCGCCTGACCCCGGTCGCCCGCGGCCGGGCCCAGGTGGTGGCGGGCAACCAGAACTGGAACACCTCGATCGAGGGCGGCAACGAGGACTACCTGACGATCCGCAATTGGCCGATCGCCGAGGGCGCGAACATCAGCTCGCGCGACATCCTGACCGCGGACAAGGTCTGCCTCCTCGGGGACACCGTGGCGAAGACGCTCTTCCCCGGCGAGGACCCGGTGGGACAGGTCATCCGCATGAAGAACCTGCCGTTCCGGGTGATCGGGGTCCTCTCGCCGAAGGGCCAGGGGCAGTGGGGACAGGACCAGGACGACATCGTCATCGCCCCCTACACGACGATCCAGAAGAAGCTCCTCGGCATCACCTACATCCACCAGGTCATGATATCGGCCACCCGCCCGGAGGCCGTCGAGCGGACGGCGGTCGACGTCACCCGCCTCCTCCGGCAGCGCCACCGGATCCTGAACCCCGAGGAGGACGACTTCACGGTGCGCACGGTGGAGGAGATGGCCCAGACGAGGACCCAGCTCGCCCAGACGATGACCGGTCTCCTCATGAGCGTGGCCTCGGTCAGCCTCCTCGTGGGCGGGATCGGGATCATGAACATCATGCTCGTGTCGGTGACGGAGCGGACACGGGAGATCGGCCTGCGCATGGCCGTCGGCGCGCGGACGCGGGACATCCTGAGCCAGTTCCTGACCGAGGCGGTCAGCCTGTCGGTGCTCGGCGGGCTCGTCGGGATCGCGCTCGGGATCGGGGTGTCGAGCACGCTCACCGGCGTGCTCGGCTGGCCGACCCTCATCACGCCGGGGGCCATCCTCGTCGCCTTCGCCTTCGCGGCCGCGGTGGGGATCTTCTTCGGCTACTACCCGGCCCGCAAGGCGGCGACCCTCGACCCGATCGACGCCCTCCGGTACGAGTAGCGGGTAGAATCCGGCCATGAGCGCTGCCCTGCTCCTGGCGGCCGGCCTCCTCCTCTCCGATCCTCCGCTCCCCGCTTCCGGCGAAGCCGTCGAAGCCGTGGTCGTCGTGGCGGTCGAGAACATGTACTCGGCCGCGGACGCGGACGCGGACGTGGTGAGCCAGGCCACCCTCGGCCAGGTGGTCGGGGTGCTGGAGAAGAAGGCGGGGTTCGCGCGCGTGCGGACTCCGGACCGCTACGAGGGCTGGATCCCGGGATCGGCCATCCTGGAGTACGCGGACCCTGCCGCTCCGCGCTACGCTCGCCGCGGACGGGTGGTCGAGGTCACGAGCCTCATGGCCAACGTGTACCGCGAGCCCGACGTGACGACCGCGCGGCCGCGGGCCCAGGCTCCCCTCGCGACGCGCCTCGAGGTCGCCGGAGAGGGCCCGGGGGAGCGCTGGCTGTCGGTGAGCCTTCCCGGCGGGGGCAAGGGCTACGTCCAGAGAGGGGACGTGAGGGAGGTCGACGCCGGGGCGCCGCCTCCCCGCGGGTCCGGCGAGCAGATCGTGGCCACGGCGCGGCGCTTCCTCGGCGTGCCGTACCTCTGGGGAGGCATGACCGCTCGCGGGATCGACTGCTCCGGCCTCGCGAGCCGCGCCTACCACGCGAACGGGATCGAGATCCCCCGGGACGCCGACCTGCAGTTCCTGGACCCGGGGGCACGGAGGGTGGAGCGCGGCGAGCTGCAGCCGGGGGACCTCCTCTTCTTCGGGAGCGACCCGAAGAGCATCAGCCACGTGGGCCTCTACCTCGCCGACGGGCACTTCATCAACGCCACCACCTACGAGACGCCGGTCGTGCGCGAGGACCGCCTGGACGACCCCCACTGGTCCGCGCTCTACCAGGGGGCCCGGCGTCCGCGTTGACCGGCCTCCTCCTCGGCGCCCTCCTCCTCGCGACCTCCGCGGACCTGCTCGTCGTGGGCACGCTGGCCGACCCCGCGACCCTCGAGCCCCACCTCGCCACCGACGTCGTGGCCGCCGAGATCGTGGCCAACGTGTGCGAGACCCTCGTGCGGGCCCGCGCCGGCTCGGTCCGGCCCGAGGGGCTCCTCGCCACGAGCTGGGCCACGGCGGACGATCGCCGGTGGACCTTCACCCTCCGGCCGGGGGTGAAGTTTCAGGACGGCACGCCCCTCGACGCGGAGGCGGTCGTCGCGAACCTCGACCACCTGCGCCGCGTGCGGGGCTTCCCCGGGAAGGCGGAGCGGGTCGGGCCGCTCGTGGTCGAGGTGACCCTCGAGCGCCCGAACGCGGCCCTCCTCTCGACGCTCTCCCAGCCGTTCTTCGCGCTGCAGAGCCCGAAGCGCCTCGCCGGACCGGGGAGCGACGTCCCGACGGGAACGGGTCCCTTTCGCCTCGACGCCGCGCGAGCAGGGCTCGTCGAGCTCTCGGCCTACGACCAGCACTGGGGCGGGGCCCCGCGGGTTCGGCGGCTGGTGTTCCGCCGATTCGCGGACGAGGCCAGCCTGGCCCGCGCCCTCCTGTCGGGCGAGGCCGACGTCTCGTCCGCGGTCGGGCCCGCCAAGGCGGTCGCCCTGCGGGGGCAGCCGTCGGTCACCCTCGACTCCCGTACCGGGCTGAACCTCACCTTTCTCGCCGTCAACAACGAGCGACCCCCGTTCGCGGATCCCCGGGTGCGCCGGGCCCTGTCCCGGGCCATCGACCGCTCCTCTCTCGTCCGCGAAGTGCTCGGGGGGCGCGCGGACGTGGCCCGCACCGTCCTGCCTCCGACCCTCCCCGGCCACGACACGCGGGCCCGCGAGCCCGTCCTCGACGAGGAGGCCGCGCGCCGCCTCCTCGCCGACGCCCGCCTTCCCGCGGGCTTCGAGACGACCCTCACGGTGTCGCGGGCGCCGCGGCCCTACCTGCTCGAGCCGCTGCGCGTGGCCTCGAGGATCCGCGACGACCTCGCCCGGGTCGGGATCGCGGTTCGCCTCCGCGAGGTGGCCACGTGGACCGAGCACGTCGACCTCACGTCCCGGGGCGAGTTCGACCTCGCCCTCCTCGGCTGGCAGGCCGACACCCTCGACCCCAACGATTTCCTGTCCGCGCTCCTCGAGTCCGGGTCCATCGGCACCACGAACCGGAGCCGGTACAGGAGCGCGGCCATGGACGGCCTCCTCAAGCGGGCGCGCATGGACGACGCCCCCGCCACACGCCTCGCCCGCTACCACGACGTGCAGGAGCTCTTCCAGCGGGACGTGCCGTTCGTCCCCCTCTACCACTCGTCCGTCTTCACCGCCCACCGCCGGGAGGTCCGGGGCATCCTCGTCGGGCCCACCGGCATCCTGAGGTACGACAAGGCATGGAAGCAGCAGTGACCCGAAGCCGCTCGTTCGCCCTCTGCGCCGCGCTTTCGCTCTTCGCAACCCTCGCTGCGGCGGGAGAGCGGCCCGCCAAGGAGGCGGACCTCCTCGCCCGGCTCCGCGCCCGCGTGCAGGCCGTGGACGCACGGCTCGACGGCGTCCTGGGCGTCTTCGTCCGTGACCTGCAGTCGGGGGAGACGATCGAGATCCGGTCCGACGAGACGTTCCCGACCGCCTCTTCGATCAAGCTGGCGGTTCTCTACGAGCTCTACCGGCAGGCGGACCGGGGGGAAATCGACCTCTCGGAGGCGACGCGGCCGCCCATGCCCCGCGTCCGAGGGGGAGGCGTCCTCCAGGAGCTCGGCGACCGGGTGAGCCTCACCTGGCGGGACCTCGCCGTGCTCATGATGGGCTGGTCCGACAACGAGGCGACGAACGTCCTCGTCCGCCGGGTCGGCCTCGGGGCGGTGAACGGCCGGCTCGACGGCCTGGGGCTCCCGCACACCCGGCTCCGCCGGCAGATGATGGACCTCGAGGCTGCACGGCGGGGCGACGAGAACGTCTCCACGCCCCGGGAAATCGCCCGCCTGGCCGAGATCGTCGCCCGAGGCGAGGGGCTCTCGCCCGACCGGGCGAAGGACGCGCTCGCGGTGGCCACCGTTCCCGACGAGGCGTCGCCGTTCCGGCGCGGCCTCCCCGAGGGAACGAGAGCGGTCAGCAAGCCGGGAGCGCTCGAGGGCGTCCGCTGCGAGGCCGCGTGGGTGGACCTGCCGGGCCGGCCCTACTCGGTGGCCATCATGACGGCCTACCTGCGGCGCGAGAGGGACGGCGAGGAGGCCATCACCGAGATCTCCGGCGCCATCTACTCGACCTTCGACCGCCTGGCCCGCGCCTCGGCCTACGGCCGCTTCGTCAGCGAGCGCGACAGCGCGAAGTAGGGTGGCGCAGGTGGGAGAGCTTCGAGGAGCGAACGAGCGAGGAGTCAGAGGAACGGACCAGGGACCCACCTGACGGAACGGCCTTCCAACCGGGGGGCCTGCCGCCCCCCCGAGCCCCGCGCAGCGTCACACCTCGGTGCGGACGAGGTCCTCGAAGCTCTCGCGGCGGCGGATGAGCCGTGCGCGTCCGTCCTCCACGAGGACCTCGGCGGCCCGCGGGCGCATGTTGTAGGTCGAGGACATGGCGAAGCCGTAGGCGCCGACGTCGCGGACGGCGAGGAGATCGCCGGCCTCCGGGCCCTCGAGCTCGCGGCGGCGGGCCAGGAAGTCGCTCGTCTCGCAAACCGGCCCCACGACGTCTACGAGCGAAGGCGGCCGTCCCCGCGGGCGCACCGGCTCGATGCGGTGAAAGGCGTCGTAGAGCGCCGGCCGCAGCAGGTCGTTCATGCCGGCGTCCACGACCACGAAGGTCTTGGCCGGACCGCTCTTGACGTAGAGGACTCGGGTCAGGAGGACGCCCGAGCTCGCGACCAGGGACCGCCCGGGCTCGAGCAGGAGCGCGAGGGGCAGCCCCGCGACCGCGGGCAGCACGGCGGAGGCGAGGCCGGAGGCGTCGGGAGCGCCCTTCCCGTCGTAGCTCACGCCCAGGCCGCCGCCGATGTCGATCGTCCGGAGGGGGAAGCCCTCGTCGAGCAGGCGCCGGCTCAGGTCCGCGAGCGCCCGCGCGGCGGCGGCCAGCGGCTCGAGATCCGTGATCTGCGACCCGATGTGGCACTGGAGGCCGACGACCTCCACCCCCGGCCGCTCCCGGGCCCGGCGGAGGATGGCCGGGGCGAGGCCGATCGCGACCCCGAACTTCGCTTCCCGGAGGCCCGTCGAGATGTACGGATGGGAGCGGGGGTCGATGTCGGGGTTGACGCGGAGCGAGACCCGGGCAAGGACGCCCCGAGCGGCCGCCGCGGCGCCGATACGCTGGATCTCGCTCTCGCTTTCGGCGTTCCACTCGCCGATCCCGTGCTCGAGGCCGAGGGCGATCTCGGCGTCGGTCTTGCCGACGCCCGCAAAGACGATTCGCTCGGCAGGGAACCCGGCCCGGAGCGCGGCGAGCAGCTCTCCGCCGGAGACGATGTCGGCCCCCGCCCCCAGGGAGGCCAGGACGCGGAGAACGGCCCCGTTGCCGTTGGCCTTCACCGCGTAGCAGATGCGCGGCCGTGCCGGTGCAAACGCCTTCTCGTACGAGCGGTAGGCCTCCTCGATGCCGGCCCGGCTGTACACGTAGAGCGGCGTGCCGTGCGCTCTCGCCGCCTCCTCGAGCGACACGCCGTCGCAGAGGAGCTCGGTCGGCTTGCCATCCGGAGGGGGCTCACCCCCGACACGCTCGAAGCCGCTCAAGCCGGCTCCCCGCCGCTCGATTCCGCCGGACGGCCCGCCTCGTCCTCCCGCAGCAGCCGGGCCACGACCCCCGAGAGGCCGACCACGCCGAGCAGGTTCGGGAAGACCTGCAGTCCGTTCATGAGGTCGCCCCACGCCCACACGAGGTCGACCTTGCTCGTCGCCCCCAGCACGATGAGGCCGCAGTACACCCACCGGTAGGGCCGGATCGCCGCCGGCCCGAAGATGTACTCGAGGCACACCTCGCCGTAGTAGGACCAGCCGATGAGGGTCGTGTAGCCGAACAGGAACGTGCAGAAGGCGACGACCCAGCCCCCGGCCAGAGGCACGGCGTGGTTGAAGGCCTCGGCCACGGCGGCGGTCGAGGTGAGGCCGGAGCGCCACACGCCGGTCACGAGGATGCTGAGGGCGCTGATGGACGAGGTCAGGAAGGAGATGACGAACACCTCCATCACCGCCGCCAGGCCCTGCTGAGCCGGCCGCCGGCTGCGAGCCGTGCCGTAGACGAACGCCGCCGTCCCGTACCCCGCCTCGTTCGCGTACATCCCGCGGGCGAGGCCGTAGCGCATCCCCATCATCATCCCGAGCCCGGCCGCGCTCCCCGCCGCCGCCCGGAAGGAGAAGGCCTCGCGGAAGACGAGGGCGAGGGTCGCGGGAAGGCGGTCGGCGTGGAGGAGGATCACGAGCAGCCCCCCGGCGAGGTACAGCACGACCTTCGCCGGCGACAGCTTCTCCGCCGCGCGCCCGATCGACCTCACCCCGCCCACGATCACGAGCCAGGTGAGCACCGCGACCCCCACTCCCGTGGCGAGGGGGGGCACCCGGAACTGGCTGTCGAGCACCACGGCGATCGAGTTCGGCTGGGTGAACGGCGTGGTGGTGACCACCGCCAGCCCGGCCACGAGCGCGTAGACCCAGCCCAGGCGCCGCAGGCCGAGGCCGTCGCGCAGGTAGTGCATCGGCCCCGCCGAGAGGCGCCCGCCGTCGAGGCGCCGGAACCTCATGCCGAGCACGGCTTCCGAAAACTTCACCGCGGTGGCAAAGAAGCCGTAGCACCAGATCCAGAAGACCGCGCCCGGCCCTCCCGAGACGACCGCGGTCGCGACCCCGGCGATGTTGCCGGTGCCGATGGTGGCCGCGAGCGCGGTCATGAAGGCCTGGAAGGGGCTGAGCGCGCCGCCGCCTTCCGAGGCCGACGGAGCGAACGAGCGCACGGCGTCCCGGAAACGCCTGACCTGAACGAACCGCAGCCTCCAGGTGACGAAGATCGCCACTGCGAAGAGCAGCAGGGCGAAGACCGGGACCTCTAGCCCCGGCCGCAGGGTCCAGGGACCGTAGAGGAGGTCGCTCGCACGGAGAACAGCCCGGGCCAGGAAGGCGCCGGCCGAATGGAGGAATCCGTCGTCGGCGTGGCTCAACTCGTCTCCCGGAAGAAGGCGGGCAGCGGCCGCGCCATCATAGACCAGGCCGCGGTCCCGGGCGTGTTACCCTTCGTCCCGGCCGGAGAGGAGCCTCATGAAGCGCAGGGACTGGATGACGGCAGCGGGCACGGTGGCGGCAGCGGCGGCTCTCCCGGGGCGGGCCGGTGCGGCGGGTGCCGCCTCCGGTGGCGGCGGAGGCACGGCACCGGACGGCCTGGAGACCGAGGTCGTCCGCCTCCGGCTCCGGCACACCTGGACGACCACCATGTCGTCGAGCGAGTACCGGGACACGCTGCACCTCCGGCTGACCAGGGACGGCGTCACCGGCGTGGGCGAGGGCGCGCCCATCGTGCGCTACCACGAGAACGCCGCCGACGCTCGGAAGGCCGTCGAGGCGGCGCGGGCGGTGATCCTCGCCGGCGACCCGTGGCGGCTGGAGAGCTTCCTCGCCGAATCCTTCCGGGCGCTGGAGGGGCAGTACGCGGCGAGGGCGGCGCTGGACATTGCGGCCCACGACTGGATCGGCAAGAAGCTCGGGATCCCCGTCCACCGCCTCCTCGGCCTCGACCCGGACGACGCCCCCCTCACCACATTCTCGATCGGCATCGACACCCCCGAGGTCACGCGCCAGAAGGTGCGCGAGGCGGCGGAGTTCCCGGTGCTCAAGGTCAAGGTGGGCCTGGACACGGACGAGGCCACGATCGAGGCCGTGCGCAGCGTCACCGGCAAGCCCCTGCGGGTGGACGCGAACGAGGGCTGGAAAGACAAGGAGACGGCCGTCCGCAAGATCGAGTGGCTGGCCTCGAAGGGGGTGGAGCTCATCGAGCAGCCGATGCCGGCCGAGCTTCTCGCGGAGGCAGCCTGGATCAAGGCGCGGTCTCCGATACCCGTCTTCGCCGACGAGGCGTGCCTGCGGGCCTCGGCGATCCCGGCCCTCGCCGGGGCGTACCACGGCGTGAACGTCAAGCTGGACAAGGCCGGCGGCCTGCGCGAGGCGGTACGGATGATCCACACCGCGCGCGCCTGCGGCCTCAAGGTGATGCTCGGGTGCATGGTCTCGACCTCGGCCAGCACCACCGCCGCCGCCCACCTCTCGCCCCTCGTCGACTTCGCCGACCTGGACGGCCACCTCCTCGTCGCGAACGACCCCTGGGAGGGCGTAACGGTGCGTGACGGGAGGCTCGTCCTTCCCCGCGAGCCGGGCCTCGGCCTGCGGAGGCGGGAGGCGAAGGGGTGAGCCGGGCCGAGTGGAGGGCCGCCTACTTCTTCCCGACCCGCCTGTTCATGTAGGCGTCGGCCGCCCGCCGCGGGTCGAGGCCGACGAGGCGCGCGTACTCCTGGAGGAAGCCCCGGAGGTAGACCGGCGCCGGGAGGAAGTCGAAGCGGTCTTCCTCGATGTACTCGAGGAAGCGGAGGCCGATCTTCGTCACCGCCGCGATGTGCCGGAGCGAGACCCCCCGCGCCTCTCGGACCTGGCGGAGGTCCTTCCCGCCCAGGACCGCCGGGATCTCGACCGCGGGAGCGGCCGGCGTCGACGGAGCAAACGGCAGCACCGGCGAGTCCGGGGGCGGGAAGCCGTGGGCCTCGTCGTAGACGCGCCTCCTCTGCTCGTCTCCGAGCACCTCGTAGGCCTGCCGGACCCGCGCGCGCTGCTGCTCGGCCTCCGCGGGCTCGAGCAGCGAGTACGTGGCGAGCGAGCCCTCGCCGTAGAGCTCGAGGCTGAAGCGATAGGCCCTCTCGACCTGCTCCCGGCTCGCCCGGGGCTCGAGGCCGAGGACGGCGTAGAGGTCGCCCTCGCGCGGGGCGGGATCAGTAGCCGCTTCCAAGGCTCTCCCCCTTGACGAGGCCTCGCGTGAGCTGTCGGATCTCCTCCGCCGCGCGGGAGGTGGGCGCGTCGGCCATGAACAGCCGGCGCCGCCTGACGGCCTGCCAGACCGCGTCGTCGTGGTGGACGAAGCCGGCATAGGTCGCCCGCACGCCCAGGTGGCGCCCGCACGCCGCCACGAGCTGGTGGCCGATCGCGACGTCGGCCACGTCGCGGATCTCGTTGACGACGAACCGGGGCTGGAACGCGGCCACCTCGCGGCGCAGCGCCTGGGCCGACTCCGGCTCCTGCTCCTCCATCCGGGCGAGGAGGTCCACGGGGGTCTTGATGCCGGAGGGGCTCCGGGGGTCGAGGGCCGCGTTCACGAGCCGCCGCGCGCTCTCGGTCGGCGCCGCCGCCCTCATGCGGCGGTAGAGCGCGCTCTTGATGAAGCGGTAGCCGTTCTCGATCGACGTGGGCTCGGGGACCACGGCGAGGATCGAGACGTCGGACAGCAGGAAGAAGTCGAGGATGTTGTAGGAGGTGCCGGCGCCGAGGTCGATGAGCACGACGTCGACCTCCAGGGCCCGGACCTGGTTCATCACGCGCACCTTCTGGAGGTGCTTGATGTTCGCGGCGGAGAGGAGGTCCCCCGCCCCGCTCACGAGGCGCAGCCCCGGCGCGGCGGTGTCGGTCACCACCTCCTCGATCGACGAGACGCGCCGCTGGATGAAGTCGGCGAGCGTCCGCTGGGGCATGGGCAGGCCCAGGCAGGTGTGCAGGTTCGCCCCGCCGAGGTCCGCGTCCACGAGGACGACCTGACGGCCCATCCTCGCGAGCTGCCAGCCGACCGAGGCGGCCAGGAGCGACTTCCCGATGCCGCCCTTGCCTCCGCCGACCGACCAGATCTGGCGCCGCGTGAGGGGGGCCGGCAGCGCTTCGGACACGCTCAGCGCCATGGCGCGAACCTCACGCTCTCGAGGACCGAGTCCAGCAAGCCGCGTGCCGGCTTCGACTTCTTCCAGACCGGTGCGGGCGCGTAGGCGACGACGCAGACGGACTCTCCTCCCCCGACCACCGTGAGGTTCCGCTGCCGCCAGTCCCGGTGGCCGTCGATCGCCTGGTCGTAGTGCACCACGAAGGCCGAGTCGAGGGCCTTCCGGCCCCCGATCTCCGTCCCGACGAAGTCGTACTCGTAGTCGACCTGGGGGGAGGTGTCCATCGCCCCCGCCAGGCGGACGAGCATGCACTCGGCATGGAAGCTGTCCAGGCCGAGCTCGCCCTCGTGGCGGACGAGGCGCAGGATGAGCCCGTCTCCCCGGGCTTCGGTCGTCTCGGGACGCCCGGCTTCCGACTTCACCTCCCAGGTGGCCGGCGTCCGCAGGCTCAGCGTCCGGGAGGCGTTCCAGTGCTCCTGGGTCAGGCTCGACGACGGGGACGGCGCCGGCTTCCGGTCGGTGGCGCGAGCCTCAGGCGCAGAAGAGAGAAGGCAGGCGAGGCTGACCGCCAGAATGGCCTTCACGCGAAACCTTCGGGCAGTTAGGGTACAGCAGATGAAGTGCTACTTCAAGAGCTGGCCAGGGGGCTGATCGGGACTCAAACGACCCCTTAGCTCCATCTTCATCGAACGCATCTGCGACGGATCGACCCCGCGCCGGACCGCGATCATCTCGGCGAGGATGCTGACCGCGATCTCGTCGGGCGTCTCCGCACCGATCTCGATCCCGAGCGGGGCGTGGACCCGCGCCAGCTCTTCGGGCGCCACGCCGAGCTCCTTGAGCGCCGAGAATATGTGCACGACCTTCGGGCGGCTCCCGAGGAGCCCCACGAAGCGAAGCCCCCGCCCGAGCACCGCCCGGAGCGCGTCCGCGTCGCCCTTGTGCCCCCGCGTCACGACCACCGCGTAGGAGCTCGAGCCGAGCGTCATCTTCCCGGCTCCCGCCGCGAACTCGTCCACGACGATGAGGTCCGCCTCCGGGAAGCGCTCGGCGTTCGCGAACTTCACGCGGTCGTCGACGAGCTCCACGCGGAAGCCGCAGGCCTTCGCCATCCGCGCGAGGGGCTGGGCCACGTGGCCGGCGCCGAAGAGGCAGAGCACGGGGACCGCCTCGATGGGCTCGATGAACACCTGCATCCTCCCCCCGCAGACGAGGCCGTCCTCCCCCGCCTGGTCGGGCGTCAGGTCGTAGGAGACGAGCCGGGGCCGTCGCGCCTCGATCGCCTCGCGAGCCCGCCACGTCATCTCCGCTTCCAGGCACCCGCCGCCGATCGTGCCGACGATGCGCCCGTCGGCGTGGACGAGCATCCGCGCCCCCGCCTTCTGGGGCGTCGATCCCTCGGTCGCCACCACCGTGACGAGCGCCGCCCGCTCGCCTCCCGCCTCGGCCGCCAGGGCCGCCTCGAGCACCTCGCGCAAGCGCGGCCTCAGTGCACCGGCACGCCGAGCCGCTCGAGCGCGGCCGCGAGCAGCCGGCGGTCCACCGGCCGGGAAAGGCACTCGCTGAAGAGCGCGGCGCCGGCGCCGAGGTCCTCGCTCGAGGCCAGGACCACGAGGGGGGTCGACCGGGTCGCGGGCTGGGCGCGGAGGCGCTCCGCGATCTCGTCCGCGCGCAAGCGGGGCAGGATGCGGTCGAGCACCACGACTGCGGGCCGCAGGCGGGCGGCCGCCTCGACCGCTTCCACGCCGTCCGCGGCCTCCTGGACCTGGAAGGCGAGGTCCTCCGCCACGCGGCGCACCTCGCGCCGCGTGCCCGCGTCCGGCGCGGCCACGAGGACGAGCGGCTGCCGGGCCTGGGCCGCGGCTCCGAAGAGGGGCAGGGTGAACGAGAACGTCGAGCCGTCCCCGGGCGCGCTGCGCACCTCGAAGCGCCCCCCGTGGGCGCGGACGAAGCGCTCGCAGATCGAGAGGCCGAGGCCGAACCCTTCGACGCCCTCCGCCTTGCGGTCGTGGAGGCGGGAGAAGGGGCGGAAGAGGCGCCCCACGTCCTCGGGGGCGATCCCGATGCCGTGGTCGCTCACGCTCACGACCGCCGTCTCCCGGCCACGCCGCACGCCGAGGCGCACCTCGCCTCCGTCAGGGGAGTACTTGACGGCGTTCGAGAGGAGGTTCTCCACGACCTCCGCGATCCGCTCCCCGTCGGCCCAGCACGGCAGGGGCTCGTCCGGGACGTCGAGCACGAGCGGGTGCGTCGGGTCGGACGGAAAGTGCGCGGCCGCCTCGCGCAGCCGGGCGGCGAGGTCCACGAGGCGGAAGTCGAACGCGAACTGCCCGGTCTCGAGCCGTGTCGTCTCGAGCGTGCGGTCCATGAGCCCGGCCATGCGCGCGGCCGAGGCGACGATCGACCGGGCCCGGGTGCGCCTCTCCTCGGCGGGGACGTCCCCCTCGGCCTCCAGGAGCTCGGCCCAGCCCAGGATCGCCGCCAGCGGGGCCCGGAAGTCGTGGGCGACGACGTTCACGAGCTCGCTCTTCATCCGGTCGAGCTCGACCAGCCGCGTGTTCGTGTCCTCGAGCGCCTCGTAAAGCTCGGCCGTGCGGAGCAGGATGCCGATCCCGTCGGCGAGCGTCTGCAGGGTGATCACCTGTCCCCGGTCGAACGCCCCCGTCCGGTCCCCCTCGACGTAGAGGACCGCGGCCACCTCGTCCCCGGAGAGGATCGGCACCGCGAGGGCGCTCCTCGCCCCCGGCCCCTTGGCGGAGAAGCCGGGGTCGCCCTCGACCGCCGCCACCGCGCGTCGCTCGCGCAGGGCGACTCCGGCCGGCCCCTCCTTCGTGGCGCCTCCCGCCCACACCTCGTCCTGGCGGACCCGGCCCGCGGCGGCGGCCACGCGGAAGAACTCCTCCCCGGGCACCAGCATGGCCACGAGGCAGGGCTGGAAGGCCTCCTGGATCCTCCGCACGGCCGCTTCGAGGATGCGCTCGCGGGAGAGCATGGCCGCCGACTCCCGGAACACCGCGTTGACGAGGGCGAGTTGCTCGGAACGCTCGCGCTCCGCGCCGAAGGCCACCGAGTTGGCGACCGCGATCGAGAGCTGGCCGGCGAACCGCGTGAGGTAGTCGAGGTCGTCGTCGGCGAAGGGGGGCGAGCCGGGCCGCCTCGTGGCGTTGAGGACGCCGTAGAGGACGGTCGCGCCCCGGTCGCGGTCGTACCGGGTGAGCGGAACGCACAGGATCCGCGCCACCGGGTTGTCGCGGGGCACGAAGTCCTCGTGCCGCTGGGCCTCGTTGACGAGCACGGGCAGCAGGTCACGGGCCACGCGGCCGGCGATGCCCTCGCCGAGCCGGAAAGTCGACCGCGGCTGCGGCGTTGCGAGGGGCTCCCGGGCCCACACCGCGAAGAGCTGCAGGGCCTGGTCGCGGTCGTCGAAACGGAAGACCGAGCTGTGGTCCGCCCGGATGAGGCGGCCCGCCTCCTCGGTGGCGCGGGCGAAGAGCGCCTGCAGGTCCTGGAGGGCCGCGGTCTCGAGCCCTAGGTCGTAGAGCGTCGCCATCTGCCGCGCGAGGTGCTCGGTCGCGGCCTCGCTCTCCGCGCGCCGGAGGGCCAGGGCGAGCTGGCCGCCGAGGGTGGACAGGAGGCTCGTCTCCTCCTCGTCGAAGGCCCCCGGGCGGCCCCTCGAGATCGTGAGCACCCCGAGCGCGTGCTCCCCGGCGCGGACGGGCACGGCCAGGACCGTCGAGGCCTCGGTCCGCGACGCCTCGAGGGGCGCGGCCAGCCGCAGGGCCCACCGCAGCGCCTCGGGGTCGGGGGGCGGCATCGCCGAGCCCGCCTCGGTCTCGGTGACGAGCGTGCCGTCGGGCCGTGGGGCGTGGAACGCGACCCGCTCGTAGCCGAAGTCCCTCTGGACCCGCTTCACGGTCAGCTCGAGGAGCCGCGCGCGTCCCGACACCGCGGCCACGTCGCCCCCCAGAGCGGCCAGCCTCTCGAAGCGCGCCGCCTGTCGCCGCTGGCGGTCGAACATCCGGCGGCTGTGGAGGAAGGTGGCCACGGGCCCGGCGAAGGTGGAGAGGATCTGCACGTCGCCGTCGGTGAAGCCCCCGGGCTTGTCCGCCGCCCCGAGGAGGCCGATGAGCGCGCCCTCGGCGACGAGGGGCACGAGCACCACCGACTGCGCCTCCGCCATGAGCCCGATCTCCTGGGCGAGCCGCGGGTCGAGGGCCGGCTGGTTGCTCACGTACGGCCTCCCGCTCCTCGGGCTCCAGAGGCTCCGGTACTCGGGCCGTGGCACGTAGCGGAAGGCCCGCGCGCGCTCGTCCGGCAGGCCGTGCACGGGCAGCGCCGCCTCCATCGTGCGCGAGCCCGGGTCCTGCAGGGCGATGCCGACGACGGGAGCCCCGATCAGGCCGGCCAGCCTCTGGGTGAGCATCCGGTTGAACTCCGCGGGCTCGGCGATGAGCGACCAGTCCCGGCCGATCTCGTGCAGCCGCGAGAGGTCCCGCGCCCGGGCCTGGGCCTCCTCGCGGCTCCGGGCGAGCTCGTCGTGGGTGGACTTCAGGCGGAGGAAGGCGCGGACCTTCAGGATGAGGGCCGGTGTGTCGATCGGCTTGTGCAGGAAGTCGTCGGCCCCCGCCTCGTAGCCGCGACGCACGGCCACAGGGTCCCCGAAGGCCGTCATCATGATCACCGGCAGGTACGGGCCGTGGACCTCGCGGACGCGGGCGCAGGCCTCGAAGCCGCTCATGCCGGGGAGGCGCACGTCCAGCAGCACGAGGTCGAAGCCGCCCCCGACGAGGGCCTCCAGCCCCTGCTCGGCGGACTCGGCCCGGCTGGCCGAGTAGCCGTGCAAGCTCAGCAGGTCGACGAGCGTCTTCCCGACCAGGGGGTCGTCGTCGATGAGGAGGATGCCGGCCATCCCGCTCGGCAGTTTGGCCCCCGGCCACCAGGCCCGTCAAGGCGCGCTATACTACGCGGGTTTCCGACCGGCCATCGTCCATGGAAGACGCCCCCAACCCGTCGGAGGGCCTCCCCCTCCTGGCCAGGCTCTACCGGGAGAAGCGCAGCGGGCTGGTGGCGCTCGGCTCTTCGGAGGGTCGGCTACTGCTCCACCTCCGGGACGGGATGATCACGGCCCTGGGACCTGTCGAGGCGCCCCCTGCCCCCGCGCTGCCCGGTCCCGACGATTCCGCCCAGATCCGCCTGGAGCAGATCCTCGTCGAGGTGGGAGTCCGTCGAGCCGCGCCCAAGCCGCAGCCGCCTCCGCCCGTCCCGACGGTGGCGGATCTCCGCGAGCGCGTGCTCGAGGAGCTCGCGAGCGGCGCGGCAGGCGCGACGTTCGCGGAGGACGCTCCCCCTCCCCCCGAGATGGCGGAGGTCGCGGGGGCGACCGAGGCGTTCGTCCTCGAGGCGGTGCGGCGCCTGCGCAGCGCGGACGCCGTACGGGCCCAGCTCGGCGACCTCGACCGGCGGCTCGTGTGCACGGCGGCTCTCGCCGAGGAGCGCACCCTCACGTTGCTCGAGGGCTACCTGCTCTCGCGCATCGACGGGACCGCGTCGGCGTGGCAGGTCCTCCAGCTCGTCCCCCTCGAGCCCGAGGATGCCGAGCGGAGCCTTCTCGGCCTCCTGCTGACCGGGCGCGTCGAATGGCGTCCCGCTCCGGCCCCGCGGGCCGCCCCCCGCCCGGAGGTGGCTCCCCCGCCCGCCCCGGAGGCGTTCCCGGCCGGCGACGTGTCCACGGACGAGCCGCCCGCGCCGCGGGAGGAGCCCACGGCGGAGCCGCCGCCGCCAGACGCCGAGCTCGACCGCGATAGGCTCGAGATGCGCCGGGAGATCCTGGAGATCTTCCGGTCTCTGCCGCTGAAGAACCACTTCGAGGTGCTCGGCGTCGAGCCCGGTTGCACCGACGCCGAGGTCAAGCGGGCCTACTCGGCGCTCGCCCGGCAGTTCCACCCGGACGTTCACCGCGACCCCCGGCTCGAGGACCTGAGCGACGTGCTCGAAGCGATCTTCATCCGCGTCGGCGAGGCCTGGGAAGTGCTCGGAGACGCGAAGAGCCGGGCGAACTACGAGTCGCGCTTCGGGGCCGTACGCCACCTCCGCCAGGCGGCGCCGGGCGCGCCCGGGGCACCGAGCCCGGCCGCGACCGCCGCCGCTCCCGTCCCGCCGCTGGCGAAGGGGATCGCCTCCCCGTCGAGCGCCGATTACGTGACGTCGGAGGAGACGCTCCTCCAGGCTCAGATCTTCCTCCTTCAGGCGAAGTACTGGGAAGCCATCACGGTGCTCGAGGCGGCCCTGCCGCAGATGGAGCCGCCCCGGCACCAGAACCGGGGCCGGATCCTCCTCGCGCGGGCCTACGCGAAGAACCCCAACTGGCTGCGCAAGGCGGAGGAGCAGCTGCAGGACGTGCTGCGGACGGACCCGCAGCACGTCGAGGCGCACTACCAGCTCGGCCTGCTCTACAAGGCGCAGGGCCTCACGACGCGCGCGCAGGGGATGTTCCGCCGAGTGATCGAGCTGAAGCCCGACCATCGCGAAGCCCTCGCCGAGCTCGCCGCCGCGGGCGCCGCCGGCAGCGGCGGTTTGCTGAAGCGACTCTTCGGCCGGGGCAAGGCCTCCTGAAGTCACTCGAGCGCGCGCCGGGGGTCGACTGGCGCGCGAGGCCGTGACGGATCTCCTCGAGTCCCCTCCGCCGCTCAGATGAACAGGTGCTCGTCGTCCTCGCCGTGATCCCGCCGCCGGGGGTGCGGTCGGCGTCCGAGCCCCGATCCGCGGTCGAGCTCGAAGAACACCTCCATCCCCCGCTGCAGTCCCTTCAGGAACGCGAGGATGCCGCCGATCGGCTTGAGCGGCCGCACCACGAGCTGCTGGATGACGGCCGTCGTCTCCTCGACCTTGTCGATCGTGTCCGCGAGGACGAGGTCGAGGCGGCGGGCCTGGACCGTCGCGAGGTCGGCGACCTCCGCCGCCGCCCGGCTCACACGGGTGAAGTTGTCGAGGGCGGGAGAGATCTCGCGGTCGAGGCGCGACTGCAGCGCGTCCACCCGGCGGGCGACCCGCCGCCCGTAGACCACGAGGCCGATGAGGAACCCCGCCTGCACCACCGAGGCGAGGGCGATGACACCGAGGAAGAAGACTCCCCAGGACTCCATGAGCCGCTACATCTTCTCCTTCTCGTCGCGATAGGCCTGGCGGCCGGCCTCGACCGCCGCCGAAAGGCGGTCGCGCCGCTTCTCGAGGGCCTCCCGCTGGCGCTCGAGGTACCCGGTGGCGTCGGCGGCTGCCTCGCGGCTCCGCTCGACCGCCTTCTCGCCGAGCCGGCGGCTGCGGTCGGCGGTCTCGCGCAGCCTCTCGCCCAGCATCTCCCGCGTCTCCCGCCCCGAGCGGGGGGCGAAGAGGATCGCGAGGGCGGCTCCCGACAGGGCGCCGAGCAGGAATGAGAGAACGACGCCGGACGTCCCGGTGCTGCGCTCCTCGTCGGCCATGGAAGCCTCCCGCCCGCCGCGCGGGTCGTGCCGAGAGCTTAGTTCAGCCTCGCGCCCGGCCGCAAGCGTCGTGCGCACGGCGCGCGCGTCTGCGATGTCGACTGCCCTGCCGAGCGCCCGTCCCCTTGCGCGAGCCCGGAGTGGCTATACTCTCCGCTCGATGCCCCTCGTCGTCGCCCTGGTGGACGACCTCCTGTTCCTGAGCCGCATCCGGGAAGCAGCCCGCGGCACGCCCGTGGAGATCCGCAGCGCCCGAAGCTCGGCGGCGGTCCTGCAGGCGTCCCGCGACGGAGCACGGCTCGTCCTGGTTGATGCCGACAGCGCCCGCCTGCCCTGGGAGGAGTCGGTGCGCGCCCTCCGCGCCGAGGGTGGGCGGGCTGTCCCTCCCGTGGTCGCGTTCCTGAGCCACGTTCACGCGGAGCGGGCGGAGGCAGCTCGGGCCGCCGGCTGCACCCGCGTCCTGGCCAGGGGCGCCTTCGTCCAGGAGCTCCCCGGCCTGCTCGCGGACGCCGCAGCCCCCACGCCGGGCTCCGAGGAGAACGAACCTTGAGCGCTTTCGTCCGGCCCCTGCCCCTGCTGCTCGTCCTCGCCGCCTGCGGCGGAGCCTCGTCGCCGCCGCCGCCGGTGGCCACCGCGACCCCGTCCCGCTCCGCGGACGACCTCCGCCCGCTCTCCTCGCGCGAGAGTGCGGCCCCGGCTCCCGGCCCGGCTTCCGCCGCCGACGCCCAGGAGCCACTTCCGCCGGGCCACCCCCCGATCCAGGGGACGCCGGCCGCCGCTCCCCCTCTCCCCGCCGGCCATCCTCCCGTCGGCGAGCCCGCGCCCGGAGCGACATCGGCCAGCCGCATCACCGGGACGATCGCGCTGTCGCCCAAGCTGACCCTCGGGCCCTCCGACATCCTGTACGTCATGGCGAAGAAGGGAACCGCGACGCTCGCGGTGCGCCGGGTCGAGAAGCCGTCGTTCCCGTTCGCCTTCGAGATCTCGGGCGGCGACGCCATGATGGCCGGCGGCTCCTTCGAGGGCCCGGTCGACGTCGTGGCGCGCATCTCGAGGACCGGGGACGCGATCCCGGCGAAGGGCGACCTCGAGGGCACGACGAGGAACGTGAAGGCCCCCGCGAAGGACGTCAAGGTCTCGATCGACACCGTCCGCCAGTGAGAGCCTGAGGCGACGCCGGCAGCGGAGTGACGCCCGGCCCGTGAGCGGCCCGACCACCCTGTGCAGCCGCCGCGGTTTCACCGTCGTTTGTGGAGCCCCGGGCCCGTGAAGTAGGCTCGCTCCCGTCCGCGGGGGTTGCACCCATGCGCTCGATTCGTCTCGCCTTCGCCGTCGCTCTGGCCATGCCGGCGGCTCTCGCCGCCGGGGGCGCGGCGGCCGAACGGCCGCTCGCGCGGCTCAACCCCTCGGCGCTCGCCGCCCTCGCGCGCGACGTCCCGGGAGCGCGCGTCGTGGCCGACTCTCCGCTCGGAGGCCCGGCTCTCCGGCTGCCCGCGACGCCGCCCGGCCGCGCGCTCCGCCTCCCCGACACCCTGCCCTGGGTGGACGCCCGCTTCCTCGCGTTCGACGCCCGGAGCGACGGCGACTTCTCGGGGGAGGTCCTGGTGCGCTTCTTCGCCCGCGGAGAGGCCGAGCCCCGCCTGAGCGTCTCGCTCGGTCTCTTCCCCCGCCTGAAGACGCGCCTGAGCCTCCCTCTCTCGGCCCTCGACGGCCAGACGATCTTCCTTCCCCGCACGCCGGGCCGCTTGAAGGGCGTCGTCAGCGGCCGACGCCTCGCCCGCAGCGACATCGCCCGCGTCGAGCTGCAGCTCAAGGAGACGGCCGGTCCGCAGTCGCTCGACCTCGGGATCCTGTGGCTCCTTGGGGGCGAACCCGAGCACCCGCTCGCCGCCCTTCCCCTCGTCGACCCGCTCGGCCAGTGGGCCGAGAAGGAATGGCCGGGCAAGACGCGGGACGAGGCGCAGCTCAGGGGCGACCTCGCGGCCGCGCTCGACGAGGCCCGGCGCGCCTCCTTCCCCGAGGGCTGGAGCCGGTTCGGCGGGACGAAGGCGAGGACGTTCGCAGCCACCGGCTTCTTCCGCGTCCAGCACGACGGGACAAGGTGGTGGCTCGTCGATCCGGAGGGTCACGGGTTCTGGAGCACCGGCCTCGACTCGGTGCGCCCCGGCGAGACGGCGGCGATCGTGCCGGGAGCCGAGGCGCTCTTCGGCGCCCTTCCGCCCCGCGAAGGCGCCTTCGCCGCCGCCTACGGCGAGCGGTCCGGCCAGTGGCAGAGCCAGGCCTACTCCTTCGGCCTCGCCAACCTCGTGCGGGCCTTCGGGCCGGACTGGCGCGCGCTCTGGACGGACCTCACGAAGGGCCGCCTCCGAGCGTGGCGTTTCAACACGGTCGCGAACTGGTCGGACGCCGACTTCCAGCGGGCGAAGCCCCCCCTCCCGTACGTCATCCCCATGCCCGAGTACCCGTCGACGTCCCTCCTCCTCTACCGCGACTTCCCGGACGTCTTCGCCGAGGAGTTCCGGGACGGCGCCCGGCGCTGGGCCCGCCACCTCGAGGGCTACCGCGACGACTCGAGCCTCGTCGGCTACTTCATGCGCAACGAGCCCCTCTGGGCCTTCGGGGCGAACAACCTGGCCGCGGAGATGCTGGAGGCGAACCCCGGCAGCGCCACCCGCCGCGAGCTGGCGCGCCGGCTGCGGGCGAAGTACGCGACCGACGAGGCGTGGGCGAAGGCCTGGGGCCTCGGCCTGGACTCGCTCGAGCAGGTGGTGACCGACGTCGTCTCGCGGGCGGCCGACCGCTCACCGGCGGCCAAGGACGACCTGTGGGCCTTCTCGAAGGAGATGGTGAAGGCTTACGTGGGGATCCCCGCCCAGGAGTGCCGGAGCGTGGACCCCCACCACTTGAACCTGGGCATGCGGTACGCGTGGGTCTCCTCCGACCTCCTCTACGAGTCGGCGGAGAGCTTCGACGTCTTCACGATCAACTCGTACCGCATGGTCCCGCCCCGGGAGGTCGTCGCCGAGGTCGCGCGACGGACCGGCAAGCCGGTGATGATCGGCGAGTTCCACTTCGGCGCCCTCGATCGAGGCCTGCCCTCGACCGGGCTGCGGGGCGTCGCCTCGCAGGAGGAGCGCGGCGTCGCCTATCGGCGCTACGTAGAGGCCGCCGCGGCCGACCCGAACGTCGTCGGGGCGCACTACTTCGTCCTGAACGACCAGGAGGTGCTCGGCCGGTTCGACGGCGAGAACTTCCAGATCGGCTTCGTGGACGTGTGCCACCGGCCGTACCCCGAGCTCGTCGACGCGGCGATCCGCACGCACGAGGGGATCTACGACGTGGTGCAGGGCCGGGTGAAGCCCTTCGATCGTGACGCCCGCGAGATCCCGAAGGTGGGGTTCTGATGCCACCCCGAGGCGCTCCGGCTGCGCCCGGCGCCGAGGGGTTCCTCGTCCCTGTGTCTTCCCGCTCCCCGTCCCTCGAGCCCGCGCTCGAGGGCGGCCCCTGGAGGCATTCGATGCTGACCCTCAAGTCCCGGACTGCTCTGGCGCTCGCGTCGGCGATCCTCTTCCCCATTCCTGCCCACGCCGACGTCCGCCTGCCCGCGCTCGTCGGGAGCCACATGGTCCTGCAGCGCGAGAGGCCCGCACGCGTCTGGGGATGGGCCGCGCCGGGAGAGAGCGTGCGCGTCTCCGTCGGCGGAGCCCAAGGCGCCTCGATCGCGTCGGCCGACGGCCGCTGGAGCCTCGACCTGCCCCCGCAGCCGGCGGGCGGGCCCTTCGCGATGACCGTCGCCGGGCGCAACACGGTCCGCCTCGAGGACGTGTGGTACGGCGAGGTGTGGGTGGCCTCCGGCCAGTCGAACATGGAGTTCGCGCTCGCCCAGGCGGTTGGGGGTCCCGAGGCCGCGGCCGCGGGATGCGACGGGCTCCGGCTCTTCACCGTGGCCAAGGCCACGTCCCTCAAGCCGAAGGACGACGTCTCCGGTCAGTGGGCTCCCTGCGACGGATCGACCGCGCCCGGCTTCTCCGCCGTGGCCTTCTACTTCGGGCGAGAGGTGCACCGCGCCCTCGGCGTGACGGTCGGCCTCGTCCACTCGTCCTGGGGCGGCACGCCGGCCGAGGCCTGGACGAGCCGCGAGGCCCTCCAGGCCGAGGCCCCGCTCCGGCCGATGGTCGCCGACTTCGACGCCGCGCTCAGCGACCCGGCCGCGCAGAAGGCCTTCGCGGCGCGGCTCGAGGCCTGGGAGACCGCCAACTACCACCAGGACACATCGAACGAGGGCTTCGCGAAGGGCTGGGCGAAGCCGGAGGCCGACACCGCCGACTGGAAGAGCATGGATCTCCCGCAGTACTGGGAGAAGGCAGGCCTCGCGATCGACGGGGCGGTCTGGTTTCGCCGCACGGTCGACGTGCCGGCCGCGTGGTCCGGGAAGGACCTCCGCCTCTCCCTCGGTGCCCTCGACGACTTCGACACGACCTACTTCGCGGGCGACGAGATCGGGCGGACCGGCAAGGAGACGCCCGGCTACTGGACCGTGCCCCGGAAGTACGTCGTGCCGGGGCGCCTCGTGAAGGCCGGGCGCTCCGTGATCGCGGTCCGGATCTTCGACCATTACGGCAACGGCGGGTTCGCCGGCACGGCGCCCGAGATGAGCCTCGGCCCGACGGACGGCTCCGGGGCGCCTCTCCCCCTGGCCGGCCCCTGGCTGTACCGGATCGAGCGCTCCTTGCCCCCGGCCACGCCGGACTTCGCGACCCAGCCCCGCTACCCTTCGCCCGACAACCCGAACAGCCCGACCGTGCTCTACGGCGCGATGATCGCCCCCCTCACGCCCCTGGCGATCCGGGGCGCGATCTGGTACCAGGGCGAGAGCAACGCGGGCGCGGCCTTCCAGTACCGCACCCTCTTCCCCGCGATGATCCGCGACTGGAGGCGGGCGTGGGGACGCGGCGACTTCCCCTTCCTGTTCGTCCAGCTCGCGAATTTCATGTCGCGCGCGGCGGCGCCGGGAGAGAGCCAGTGGGCCGAGCTGCGCGAGGCGCAGGCGCTCACGCTCGCCCTCCCCGCCACGGGCATGGCGGTGGCGATCGACATCGGAGACGGCGCGGACATCCACCCGAAGGACAAGCAGGACGTCGGCGTGCGGCTCGCCCGCTGGGCGCTCGCCGACACCTATGGCCAGGGCGTCGTCAAGTCGGGCCCGCTCTACCGGTCCGCGGTGGTCGAGGGCGGGACGATCCGCATTCGCTTCGACCACGGGACGGGGCTCGCTGCGGCCGACGGCCAGGCGCCGAAGGCCTTCGCGGTCGCCGGGGCCGATCGCCAGTGGCGCTGGGCCGAGGCCCGGATCGAAGGCGAGACGGTCGTGGTGTCGTCTCCCGACGTCCCGCAACCGGTCGCCGTCCGCTACGCCTGGGCCGACAACCCGGAGGCCACGCTCCGCAACGGCGCCGGACTCCCCGCCTCGCCCTTCCGCACCGACGACTGGCCGATGATCACCGCGCCCCGCCCGGCGTCCGGCGGCCGATGAGCGACCGGCGCGGTCCCGGCCACACGAAGGATGATGACGCGCGAAGAGGGGGATCGATGAAGGGCAAGATCGTGGTCTCTTCGCTCGTGGCGGCGGCGGTCGCGTGGTGGGCGCCGGGCTCGGTCGCTCCGGCCGGAAGCGCGGACCGCGTCGTCGCCTACCGCAACCCCGTGATCCCGGGCTTCCACCCCGATCCGAGCGTCGTGCGGGTGGGCGAAGACTACTACCTCGTCAACAGCAGCTTCGAGTTCTTCCCCGGCGTGCCGGTCTTCCACAGCCGCGACCTCGTGCATTGGAGGCCGCTCGGCCACGTCCTGACCCGCGACAGCCAGCTCCCCCTCGCGAAGGCGCGGGCCTCGGGGGGCATCTACGCGCCGACGATCCGCCACCACGACGGCACGTTCTACATGATCACGACGAACGTGGACGGCGGCGGGAACTTCTACGTCACCGCCAAGGACCCCTCCGGTCCGTGGTCCGAGCCCCACTGGATCCGCGAGCAGGGCGGGATCGACCCCTCCCTCTTCTTCGACGACGACGGCACGGCGTACCTCACGACGAACGGTGGCGCGCCCGGCGGGAAGGGTCCCCGGGGGATCTACCAGTCCACGATCGACCTCGCGAGCGGGACGCTGCTCACGCCGCCCCGCCACGTCTGGGCCGGCACCGGCGGCCGGTACCCCGAGGGCCCTCACCTCTACAAGATCCGCGGCCGCTACTACCTCATGATCTCGGAGGGCGGGACCGAGTACGGCCACATGATGACGATCGCCCGCGCCGGCTCGCCGTGGGGTCCCTTCGAGCCCTGCCCGCACAACCCGTTCTTCACCCACCGCAGCACGGAGATGGACGTGCCCATCCAGGGCACGGGCCACGCCGATCTCGTCCAGGACCACGAGGGGAGCTGGTGGATGGTCTTCCTCGCCTTCCGACCCGTGGGCGGGTGGTACTGGCACCACCTGGGCCGCGAGACGTACCTCGCGCCCGTGACCTGGGACGCGGACGGGTGGCCGGTGGTGAACGACGGGAAGATCGTCACCCCGCAGATGACCGTCCGCGGCCTCCCCGCTGCCCCCTGGCCGACGCCCGCGACCCGCACCGACTTCGACCCCCCTCTCGGACCGGAGTGGACGTACCTGCGCAACCCGAACCGCTCGGCGTACGCGCTCGACGAGAGGCCGGGCTGGCTGACGCTGCGCGGCGAGAGCTTCGGCCTCGAGGCCGCGGCCTCGCCGACGTGGATCGGCCGGAGGCAGGAGCACCTCGCCTGCTCGGCCACCACGCGGCTCGACTTCGTGCCGTCACGGGAGGGCGAGGAGGCCGGCCTCGCGGTGTACCGCAGCCACGAGCACCGGTACGAGATCGCGGTGGGGCTCGCTCAGGGCGGCCGCCGCGTCTTCGTCCGCCAGACGGTCGGTCCGAGCCTCCAGGCGACGACGGCGTCGGCCCCGGCCGAGGGCCGGCAGCCGATCGTCCTGCGCATCGCGGCGACGCCTGCTGCCTACGCGTTCTCGTTCGGCCTCGGCGACGCGCCCAAGGCCTGGACGCCCCTCGGTGAGGCGCCGACCCGGTTCCTCTCGACCGAGGTGGCCTCGGGCTTCACGGGCGCCTTCTTCGCGCTCTTCGCCGCGGGCGGCGGCCGCCCGGCCGAGTCGCTCGCACGCTTCGATTGGTTCGATTACGAGCCAGGGCTGGAGTGATCCCGACCGGGCGGCAAGGGCGCAAGAGGGCCCTCTCGACCCGGCACGACCCTCTTTGCGAGGAGAGACTTCCCGCACTCACAGAGGCAACTGTCGACGAGCTTTCGCCCCCCGCCGGCCCTGTGATAGTCTCCGAAAAGGGGCCGGGGAGTGAGCGCCCCAGAGATAGATCCCTTCCGATGTCGGGAGCGCCCGGCGTCGCCGGGTGCCTGGCGCACCCTGAAGCATCGACAGACCCGGAGGACCAAGAGACCATGACAAAGAAGCTCGTAGCCGCCCTCGCTCCGGCCCTCGCCCTGGGCTTCGTGGCCGTCACCGCCGAGGCCCAGCAGCACAAGGCGACCCGGCTGGGCAATCCCGCGACGCGCTTCGCGAAGTCCCTCAAGAAGCCGGACGACGTGCGACTCCTCGTGCGGGGCGACAAGACGAAGGCCGACGTGGCCGCCATCCTCAACGAGGTCGGCTGGAAAGGGAGCCTCGAGGACCTCGATCGGGCCGCGGCATCGGCGGAGATCACGGTCGTCAAGATCCCGAGCGGCACCCGACTGCCGTTCATGGCCTCGCGCAAGAACCGCAAGCCCCACGCCCTCGTCGACGTGCTGTGGGCCGGCAGGAAGCCCATCGAGGCGTTCACGTTCGACTTCTCGTCGAGCTGCGAGCGCTACCGCTTCCAGGTCCCCCACGCCTGCAGCAACTTCTGGATCGAGGACCTGGGCAAGGACACGACCGACCCGAAGTGCCAGCCGCAGGCCCCGCCTCCCCCGCCGGTCGTCTCCCTGAGCGGCGCGAGCGAGGCGTGCGTCACCCAGCCCGTCGAGTACACGATCACCGTGAAGAACCCGCCCCCCGACAACGGCGTGACGCTCTACGTCAACGGCAAGGAGGCGGTCTCGGACCACCTCACGAACGGCGCGTTCCGCTTCACGTTCACGGGCGCCCGCACCCCCGGCGCGTACGAGGTGAAGGCGGTCTCGGGCGGCGTGACCGGCACGACCACCGTCCAGGTCAAGGCCTGCGTGCCGACCTGCGGCATCACCGCCACCCCGCTGCCCGCGCAGGCGGGCAAGCCGTTCACGGTCGACCTCTCCGGCTCGCGCGTCGCGCCCGGGGTGAAGGGCGGGATGAAGTCGGCCAAGGTCGAGGTCCTCGACGCCAAGGGCGCCGTGGTCGACACGGTCACTCTGCCGCCGGGCACCCTCAGCACGAGCACCTTCGTGATCAAGAAGGGCGGGATCCACACCCTGCGGGCGGTGGTCACGGACGAGGTCGACGAGACCTCGACGAACGCCTGCACGGCGCAGGTGGACGTCAAGGGCGGCTTCCCGTTCTTCGTCGGCGCCTACGGCGGCAAGGAGCGGCTGGTCCACGACTCCGGTCCGGGCAGCCCCGGTGGCCGTTGCGCCGCCCTCCTGGGCCTGGAGGTCGGCATCCAGCCCAAGATCGGCGAGAACACCGAACTCGAGGCCGGGTTCGGCGTGAAGATCAACCTCCGCGACAGCGAGAACACCTCGATCTTCGGCGACGTGGCCATCAACCGCGTGGTCGGCGCCGGCTTCTTCGGCGGCGGCATCTCGGCCTGGGACCTCACCCGGGACAACGGCTCCCGCGCGGTCGCCCTGCTCCTGCAGGGCGGCTTCGACCTCAGCAAGGACGGCAAATGGCAGCTCGTCGGCCAGGTCCGGGCGCCGTTCAACCAGTTCGACGACCTCAGCAACAACTACCAGCTCTGGGCCGGCTTCCGCTTCCGGCCGAACAGCTGGAAGTGACGATGTAGCCGGGCTCGCGCCCGCGAGGCCCTCGTCGGCTCCGGCCGGCGAGGGCCTTTTCGTTTCTCCCGAACGACCGACGGCCCGAGCACCTACCTCGCCGCGGCCGCCTCCATGAGCCGGCGGATCGCCGGGCGGTAGGCGACCTCGAGGCCCGTCGGGGGCTTCCTCTCCCGCTCCAGGAGCGGCGACCGGGACGCCCACCACGTCTCTGGGCCCTTCTCTCCCTGCTCGAGAAAGCCGAGCGCCTCGAGGCCGGCGGAGGCGAGAGCCGAGGCTTCGGCGGCCAGCGGGACGCACTCGCGGAGGCGCTCGCTGCCTTCGAGCAGGGGTCGGAGGCGGGCGTCGATCTCCTGCCACTCGAGGAGGCGGGCCCGGATCGCCTCGCGGCCGGCCGCGAGCGCGGGATCGGCGAGGAGAGCGTCCACTCTGCGGGAGAAGGAGCGCGCCGCGTCGCTCTCCGGCCGGGCCGCGTCCATCAGCCGGTTGAGCGGCGTCTGCTGCGTGTAGTGGCCCGTCCTGCCACGCTGGTAGTCCTCGAGCGGCTCCACGACGTCGGCCAGCATCCGCAGCTCGTCGTGCCGCGGCCCGGCCAGGCGCTGGAGCATGCGCGTGTAAACGGCCCGGTGGTCGAGGCCCAGCCATTCCAGCCAGCGGCTCACGCCGTCGAGCCGCTCGTACATGTCGTCGACGTCCCGCACATCGCGCGGCGACCACAGGCGCTCCGCGATCGCCGCCGTCCGCGGCCAGATCCGCGAGTCCACGATCTCCGCCGTCGTGAACTCCGACCACATCGTCGCTTCGCCGCCGAGGACCCGCGCGCGGTCGGCCTCCGGCAGCCGGTCGACGCCCTTGTCCCACGGGTCGGTGAGGTAGTGACGGTCGGCCGACCACATGAGGTCGACGTAGTAGCCGCTGCTCAGGATGCCCTGGTAGCCCTGCATGGCCGCCCGCCCGAGCGACTCCTGGCCCCGCCACGACTGGACCACGGAGTCCTTGGGAAGCCCCGGGAGCAGGATCTCGTCCCACCCCACCACTCTCTTGCCGTGCCCGGTGACGATCTTCGAGACCCGCTGGCTGAAGTAGCCCTGGAGCTCGTGGGGGCTCCCGAACCCCCTGTCCTTCCTGAACGCGGCGAGACGCTCCGAGGCGTTCCACTGCCGGCCGTTCACCTCGTCGCCCCCGATGTGGAGGTAGGGGTCGGGGAAGAGAGCGGCCACCTCGCCGAGGAGGGAGTCGAGGAAGCGGTAGACCTCCTCCTTCGAGGGGTCGAGGCAAGGGTCTTTGACCCCCCACTCCCGCTCGATCGCGTACGGGCCGGGCATCGAGCCGAGCTCGGGGTGGCTCACGAGCCAGCTCGTGACGTGGCCGGGCATGTCGAGCTCGGGGACCACGCGGATGCCCCGCTCCCCCGCGTACGCGACGATCTCCTTCACCTCCTCCCGGGTGTAGTAGAGCCCGTCCGAGCCCTGGCGGTGCAGCTCCGGGTAGCGGCGGCTCTCGAGCCGGTACCCCTGGTCGTCGGTCAAGTGCCAGTGGAAGACGTTGAGCTTCACCGCCGCCATCCCGTCGAGGGTCCGCTTCACGGTGTCGACGGGCATGAAGTGGCGAGAGGCGTCGAGCATGAGGCCGCGCCACGGAAAGCGGGGCCGGTCCCTGATCGTGACCGAAGGCGACCGGAAGGCGGTGGTCGCGCCGGGACCCACGAGCTGCAGGAGCGTCTCCAGCCCGCGCAGGACGCCCCAGGGCTCGGCCGCCTGCAGCGCGGCCCCTCCCGGGGCAACGGTCAGCGTGTAGCTCTCGTCCATGCCCAGGCGCGGAAGGGCCTTCCCGGGCGACTCGCACCGGATCGAGAGGGTCGGCTTCGCGGCCGGAGCGAGGGGCGACGGCAGGACGAGACCAGTCTGGCGGGCGAGCCTCTCCAGGAAGCGCCTGGCCGCCCGCTCGACGAGCTCGCCGCCCCTGCCCTCGACGGCCAACCGGAAGTCCGGCCCGACAACGAGCTCACCCTCGCCGACGTCGATCGACGACGGCCACGGCACGAGCGCCGGCCTCGCCGCGAAGCCCGCCGAAGCGGCCACGAGCGTCAGCACCGCCATCTCGAGAGCCATCGCCCTTCCTCCTCGCGGCCCGCGGCGCCCCGACGTCCGCGCCCGGAGCCTAGCACGGCGCGGCCCCCGCCCCGTCTCCTCTCGAGCCTTCGGGCTCCTTCCGTGTGAGAATACGCGCCGACGTCCTCGCCCGGCGGCCGCCGCGGGCCTGGCCCGGGAGTCAAGCGAAGGAGGCTCGATCGTGAACAAGAGGACTGCGGGGGTCGCCCTGATGGCCGTCTTCTCGCTGGGGATCTGCTTCATCATCCTCGGCTCGGTGTCGTCCGACTTGATGGCCGCGCTCGGGATCGACGCGGCCCAGTTCGGCTCGCTGACCATGGCGCTCTTCCTCACGAGCTGCGTCGTGCAGCTCTTCATCGGCCCCGCCGTGGATCGGTTCGGGTACAAGCCGGTGGCCGTCCTCGGCTTCGCGGTGACGAGCGCGAGCCTCTTCATCCTCGCCCATGCCGCCACCTTCGAGACGGCCCGCCTCGCCTGCGTGCTCCTGGGCGTGGGGGCGATGGCCTGCAACACCGTCGGCAACACCCTCATCCCGGTCGTGCTCTTCGAGGGGAAGGACCCGGCGCGGGCGAGCAACTTCGGCAACGCCTTCTTCGGCCTCGGCTACGTCTCGGCGCCCTTTCTCTTCACCCTCTTCATGCGGACGATGGGGATCAGCTACGCGGTGTCCCTGTCGGCCTTCGCCGTCCTCGTGCTCCTCTTCCTCCTCTTCAGCCTGACCGCCTCCTACCCGACCGTCCCCACCGGATTCACCCTCGGCAAGGCGTTCGCGCTCCTCTCCCGGCCCGCGGTGCTCGTCGCCGCCCTGGCCCTCTTCTGCTACATCGCCCTCGAGGTCTCGATGGGCTCGTGGATCCGCAAGCTCATGGAGGAGATCCTCGGCCGGACCTACTCCTCGTCCGACACCGCCTTCTGGGCGGGCATGGTCCTGACCCTCTTCGGCGTGGCCATGGCCGCCGGTCGCTTCCTGACCTCGACGATCAAGAACCTCACCGCGAGCGGGGTTCGCGTCGTCGGCGGGGCGGCCGTCGTCTCCCTGCTCGCGATCCTGGTCATGATGTGGACGCAGTCGACCGCGCTTGCGGTCTTGGCCGTCGTCCTGACCGGCCTCGCCTTCGCGCCCATCTTCCCCACGATCGTGGGCGTGACGTTCGCCAAGTTCGACGCCAGCCAGTACGGGTCGATCTTCGGGATCATCTTCGCCATCGGGCTCCTGGGGGGGACGTTCGCGCCGAAGTGGATCGGCAACCTGAGCGCGGCGGGGACGGTGCAGGGAGGCTTCAAGGTCGCCGCCGCGATGGCCCTGCTGCTCGTCCTGGTCGCGCCTGCCCTGGGCGCGGTCGGGAAGAGGGCGTCCAACTGAGGCTGCCCGCAGACGGCCGCGGCCGCCGCGGGGGCCGTGCTAGAATCCGCGGCCAATCGGGGCCGTCCGCCCCCGGAGGTCCCGTGTCGCCGCACCGCCAATCCCCACCTCCGTCGTCCGACATCCACTTCAAACTGGAAGCCTCGGAATGAACCCAGCTCTTCCCGTCCTCGCGCTCGCCACCCACCTCACCGGCATCGACTGGGCGGTCATCGCCCTCTACTTCTGCATCCTGGCCGGCGTCGCTTGGTGGGTGGTCAGCCACCGCCAGGACACCGCCGCCGACTACTTCCTCGCCGGCCGGAACCTCGGCTGGTGGGTGATCGGCGCCTCGATCTTCGCCTCCAACATCGGCTCCGAGCACATCGTCGGCCTCGCCGGGACGGGCACCACCGACGGCGTGGCCATGGCCCACTACGAGCTGCACGCCTGGTGCCTGCTCGTCCTGGCCTGGGTCTTCGTGCCCTTCTACATGCGCTCCCAGGTCTTCACCATGCCGGAGTTCCTGGAGCGCCGGTTCAACGAGAAATCCCGCTACGTCCTCTCTATCGTCTCCATCATCACGTTCATCGTGTCCAAGATCGCGGTGGGCATCTTCGCGGGGGGCGTGGTGTTCGGGACGCTCCTCCCCGACGTCCGGCTCGACCTCGGACCCCTCCACCTCGACGCCTTCTGGATCGGGTCCGTCCTCGTGATCGTCCTCACCGGCCTCTACACCGCCCTCGGCGGCATGCGGGCCGTTGCCTACAACGATGCGGTGCAGGTGATCGTCCTCATCACCGGCTCCGCCCTCCTCACCGTCTACGGCCTCAGCTACCTCGGCGGCTGGGCGGAGCTACGCCGTATCTGCGGCTCCGACATGTTCAACCTCTGGAAGCCGCTCATCCCGCCCGGGGTCGTGGGGACCTGGGCCCCGGTGATCGAGAGGGACGCCACCGGCCACCTCGTCCGCCAAGCCTGGTACTTCAACGGCTACTACCCGTGGCTGGGCATGCTCTTCTGCGCCCCGATCATCGGCCTCTGGTACTGGTGCACCGACCAGTACATCGTCCAGCGCGCTCTCGGCGCGCCGAACGAGACCGTGGCCCGGCGGGGCAGCATCTTCGCCTCGTTCCTGAAGCTCTTCCCGCCCTACCTCTTCATCATCCCCGGCCTCATCTGCTACGCCCTCGCCAAGAGCGGCAAGGTCCCCGAGCTCGGGGCGATGATCGGGCCCGACGGCAAGGCCATCTCGTCGGTGGCCCAGGGCGCCTTCCCGATGATGGTCCAGTACCTGCTGCCGCCGGGTTTGCGGGGCATCGTGGTCGCGGGGCTCCTCTCCGCCCTCATGGGATCGCTGGCCGGCGTCTTCAACGCCTGCTCGACCCTCTTCACCGTGGACCTCTACAACAAGTGGAAGCCGCAGGCGACGCAGCGCCAGATCGTCCACACCGGCCGGCTGGCGACCACGACCATGGTCCTGATCGCCCTCGCCTGGATCCCGGTGATCAAGAACGCCCACGGCCTCTACAACTACCTGCAGACCATCCAGGGCTACCTCGCCCCGCCCATCTTCGTCGTCTTCTTCCTGGGCGTCTTCTGGAAGCGCATGAACGGCGCGGGCGCCCTCTGGGCCATGGTCGTGGGCTTCGTCATGGGCATCGTCCGCATGATCGTCGACACCCCGGTCACCCTCGGCGTGGCCGGCTTCGAGCACGGCTACGCCTACGGCTCCTTCCTCTGGATCTTCAACAACATCTACTTCCAGTACTTCAGCGTGCTCATCACGATCGTCTCCGCCGTCGTGATGGTCGGGGTGAGCCTCGCCACGGCGGCGCCCGACGAGGCGAAGATCCGGAGCCTCACGTTCGGGACGGCCACCGAGGAGGACAAGAGGAAGACCCGCGAGGGCTGGGACTGGCACGACATCGCCACCTCGGCTCTCATCCTCTGCTGCATCCTCGCCGCCTACCTGTACTTCCGCGGCTGACGTCGACGGCCGAGGGCCCGATCACTTCGACGGTGCGAGCGCATGAGGGCGGCCAGTCCCGACCGCGCCGCCAGGTAGCGCTGCAGAGACGCGATCGCCTGCGGAATGCGCCCCAGGCGCTGCTCGACGTCACGGTCGAGCGCAGCGATGGCCTCGTCGAGGCGGTTCAGGCGGGCCAGCGCGACCGCCTCGTCGACGTAGCTCTTCGCCACCCCGGGCTCGAGCGAGGCCGCGCGATGCAGGCACTCCAGCGCCTCCCCCGTGCGGCCGAGCAAGGCCAGGCCGACCCCCCGCTCCCGCCACGGCTCCGCGAGCTCGGTTTGTCGGCGTTGAGCCTCGCGTAGGCGGACACCGCGGCCTCGAGGTCGGGCAGGCTCTCGATCTGCGCCATGCGGACCCTGGGATCGCCGGCCACTCCCGAGCCCGCGTCCCCGCGACGGCGCGGGACTCTGCCGGCAGGCGGGGATGGTCCTTCAGCCCGTCGTAGAGCTGGTGAGCCGCGACGACGTCGCCCGCCTCGTCCGCGGCGCGGGCCAGGAGGCGGCGCCGCTCGGGCTCGCAGTCTCCACGCCCGGCGAAGCCATCCCACCACTCGCGGCACTCGTCCGTCCGCCGGAGCGCGGAGAGCGCGCGCCCCTTGCCGAGGAGCCCGGCCGCGCTCGCCGGATCCAGCTCGAGCGCACGCTCGAACGCGGCGAGCGCCGACGCGTGCTCGCCCCACGCCGCGAGGGCGTCGGCCTCCAGGAGGAGCCGGTCCCGCCCGATGGCTGCGTGGCCCGGGTCGAGCCGCAGACCGATGAAGGCATCGAGGGCAGCGATCGCTGCGGGATGGAACTCGAGCGCAAGAAGGGGACGGTTCGAGGCAACCACTTCCTCGGCGATCGCGGCGTAGTCGCGGCGCTTCGGAATGTCGCCCCACGGGAACGAACGAGGGTACCAGAAGAAGACTCGGAGGCTCGAAGGGAGGCCGCGTGTCCCCCGCCGCCCTTCGCGAGGCGGCCCCCGCGCCATCGGGCGGGCTCATGCCTCCCCGTGGATGGGCCGTTGGGCCCATCCGCCGATCGGCCGGGCCGGCTATCCTGACGGCTGGAGATCACCCGATGTTCCAGACCCTCGACGAGGCGGTCGGCTTCATCCGCC
>DATJYX010000104.1:0-105663 GCA_035577965.1 Vicinamibacteria bacterium
GGCGGCGATCAACTCGCCCTCGCGCGAGATCAGGTCCACCTTGTAGGTGGTGTAGCCGAGGAAGCTTTTTGAGAAGAGCTGGCCGCCGATCACCACGTTCCAGCGCATGGCGAAGATGCCGATGAGGGTGAGGACGCCGGCGAGGGCGTAGGTGCCGCGGCGGGCGCCATCCGTGAGCTTCACGAGCTGGGTGAGGGCGAGGAGGCCGAGCGGCAGGAGCGTGCCGAGCACGATCTGCACGATGATGTGGGGCAGGTAGAGCCGCGTCTTCACCATGAAGTCGAGGGTGTGGAACGACTCGTCGGCCTCGTAGATGCGGTGGACGAGGTCGAGCATCTCGAGCGAGAAGTCGATGATGAAGGCGTAGAAGAGGTAGCGGGCGATCGTGTCCACGCACCTCATGTCGATCTCCGCCCCCCGCATCCGCGTCGCGGCCATGTAGAGCAGCATCACCGCGGCGATTCCGGACACGATCGCGGAGAAGAGGAAGACGATGGGCATGAGCGGCGTCGACCACCAGGGGTTGGCCTTCACGGAGCCGAAGATGAACCCGACGTAGCCGTGGAGGAGGAAGGCGGAGGGGATGCCGACGAGGGTGATCACGTACCCCACCCGGTCGTCCGCGCGGAGCGCCTCCTCGCTCACGTCGCGCGAGCCGAGGGTCAGGACGCGGTAGACGTGGCGCAGGGGAGAGGTCGTGGACCCGGCCAGGCGCACGATGTCCTTCCGGTAGTCGAGCCAGATCTCGAGCAGGAGGACGACCATGAGGTACCAGAGGTAGACGAACCCGAACATCGCCATGGCCGAGGCGGTGTGTGGGGTGAGGTACATCTGGACGGAGCGCTCGGGGTGGCCGAGGTGGAGCTGGAGGGGCAGGGGCGCCACGAGGAGGAACGCGAGCGCGGTCAGGAGGGCCAGGCGGTAAGTGGGCCGCACCGACTCCACCCGGAAGACGCGCTCCAGCGAGGCGAGGATGAAGGCGCCCGCCACGAGGCCGGTGATGTAGGGGTAGAGGACGATCAGGATGCTCCACTGGAGCTCCATCTCGTTGGGGTACATGTACCCCTCGACGCCGTGCAGGATGCTCTCCATCTCTTCTCCTCGCCCTCGGAAGGCCGCTCAGCCCACGCCGGCTAGCGCACCGAGCCGTCGAGGCCGTTGTAGTAGGTCTTCGAGCCCGTGGCCATCTGCGGCTTCAGCACCTGCACCTTGTGCGTCCGCAGGAACTCGTGGATGGGGTCCTTGGGGTTCTTGAGGTCGCCGAGGACCCGGGCGTCGGTGGGGCAGGCCTCGCAGCACGCGGTGGTGAGGCCCTTCGTGATCCGGTGGTAGCAGAGCGAGCACTTGTCCACCGTCCGCGTGCGGGGATCGATGAACCGGCAGCCGTAGGGGCAGGCCTGGACGCAGTAGCGGCAGCCGAGGCAGTAAGTCTTGTCCACCAGGACGACCCCGTCCGGGGACTCGAAGGTGGCGCCCACCGGGCAGACCTGCACGCACGGCGAGTGGGCGCAGTGGTTGCAGAGCTTGGGGACGAAGAAGCTCTTCGACCCGTCGCCCGGGCGGTACCGCTCGGGGAACCCGTCGTAGCCGCCGTTCGGGGAGTCGACCTGCGGGCTGTCGGCGTCGCCTTCCGGCACGTGGTACCGCTCGACCCACGTCCGGAAGTAGTAAGGCTCCCGCGGAACGTCGTTCTCCTCCTTGCACGCCCGGACGCAGTTGCCGCAGCCGATGCACTTCTCGACGTCGATGGTCATCCCCCACCAGTGCTCGGCCGTCTGGTAGTTCGGCGCGGACGTGGGTTCGCCCCGGAGAACGGCATCGAAGGCCACCTGGGCCGCCCCGGTGAGGAAGAGCAGCTTTCCCGAGCGGGCGAGGAACTCCCGGCGACCGGTGCTCACCTCGTTCCTCCCTTCTGGCCGCCGCCCTGCGGACCCGGCGTCGGCGGGGCAGGCCCCGCCGAGGTCGCTGGCGGGGCCAGCGGGTTGTGGGCGGCGTGGCAGGTGGTGCACGCCTCCTGGCCTGCGTGATCGGCCACGTCGATCTGGGGGAAGCGGGCCGGGCGGGCCACGCTCGCCGCGTGACAGCGGGCGCAGAGGACCCTGCTGTCGGGGCGGACCGCCTTCTTCTCGGCCGGGTCCCCGGCGTGGGCGGCGAGCGGGCCGTGGCAGGCTTCGCAGCGCACCCTCTCGTGCGGCCCGCCCTTCATCGCATCCGGCACGTCGGAGTGGCACTCCACGCAGGCGGCGCGGCCCGCAAACGCCACCGGGCGCAGCCGGTTCTCCTCGATGGCGCCGGCTCGGTAGTGGCCGTAGAGGCCGAAGCCCGCCGGCACGAACAGGGCCCGGAGGACGAAGAACGCCACGAGGCTGGCTGCGAAGAGGGCCGCCACCCGAACGAGATGGCCCTTGTGCCCGAAGGAACCGTCCATCCGCTCATCCCCCCAACCCGACCCTCGGTGTTCGCCTTCCGTGCCTCGGATAGTGCATAAAGGACGGAAGGTCCAAGAGGCTCGAACCGAGTGTGATGTTCGAAAGAAACAGGGCTTCGGGCCAAGAGCCAAACGGCTCATGACGCCGGATCAAAGGAGCCAAAAGGCGGACGCCCGACGGCACCACCGACCCCCGGGCTGAGGTCCCGCGCGGCTTTACGCCCCCGCGGCCTTCCCCTAAGCTAGGGCCGCCGTCCATCGAGAGGAGCCCCGATGCGAAACATCCTCGGCGCCTTCACCCGCTTCGCCGCCCGTATCACCCGCCACCCCATGGGGATGACGGGTGCCGTGATCACCACGGTGAGCGCCGTCCTGTTCGTCACCCTCTTCGCCCTCGACCTGGTGGGCTTCCACGAGGGGCCGTACATCGGGATCCTCTCCTTCCTCATCATTCCCGCGCTCTTCGTCCTCGGGCTCCTGCTCATCCCGGTCGGAGTGTGGCGCGAGCGTCGGCGCCGGGCGGCGGGCGGAGCGCTCGCCGGAGAGGAGCTGCCGGTCTGGAACCTGAACGTCGACCGGGTGCGCCGGAACTTCCTTGTCTTCCTCGTCCTGTCTGCGGTCAACCTCGTGATCCTCGCCACCGCGACCTACAAGGGTGTCGAGGTGATGGACTCGACGCGGTTCTGCGGCGCCGCCTGCCACAAGGTCATGGACCCCGAGTACACCGCCTACCGGCGATCCCCCCACGCGCGGGTGCGGTGCGTGGAGTGCCACATCGGCGAGGGGGCGAACTGGTTCGTGAAGTCGAAGCTCTCCGGCTCGTGGCAGCTCGTGTCGGTGGCGTTCGACCTCTACCCGCGGCCCATCGAGGTGCCCGTCCACAACCTGCGCCCCGCGCGCGAGACCTGCGAGCAGTGCCACTGGCCGAACAAGTTCGTGGGCGACCGGTTCAAGGTGAACACCCACTTCACGGAGGACGAGGCCAACACGGAGACGAAGACGGTGCTCGTGGTGAAGGTCGGCGGGCGGCAGGCCGGCCACAGCCACGGCATCCACTGGCACGTCGACCCGGACCACGTCGTCCGCTACCGCTCCGACCTCAAGCGGCAGACGATGTACGAGGTCGAGATGGTGGCGAGGGACGGGACGACGAAGCGCTGGACGGGCCCCGCCGCCTCGAGCCCGGAGGCAGTGAAGGCCACGGAGTGGCGCACGATGGACTGCGTGGACTGCCACAACCGCCCGACCCACATCTATCGGGACCCCGCCCAGGAGCTCGACGCGGCGCTCCTCGACCGGAGGATCGACCCCGCCCTGCCCTTCGTGAGGCGGGAGGGGCTGAAGGCCCTCCGGGCCGACTACCCGAGCCACGAGGCGGCGCGCGAGGGCATCGCGAAGGCGATCGCCGGCTTCTACCGGCAGTCCTACCCCCAGGTGGCGGCGGAGAAGAAGGACGCCGTCGACGCCGCGGCCAGGGCCCTCGGCGACATCTGGTGCTGGAACGTCTTCCCGGGGATGAACATCAAGTGGGGCACCTACGCCAGCCACATCGGCCACCCGGACGGGAGCGCCCAGGTGGGTTGCTTCCGCTGCCACGACGAGGAGCACAAGACGGCGGACGGGAAGGCGATCTCGCAGGACTGCGCCACCTGCCACTCGCTCCTCGCCCAGGACGAGAAGGACCCGGCGATCCTGAAGTCCGTCCTCGACAATTGACCTTGCGCGGGGGGCCGTCGATCGCGGATCATCCTCGCTGAACGCCCTTCCCCCGGAGGTCATCCCATGGGCAAGGCCCGCCGAACGACGCACCGCAGCACCGCCGGCAAGAAGCTGTACGCCGTCCGCGACGCACGGGGCCGCTTCAAGGACATCCAGACGTACGAGCGCGCCCACCGTGCCGACCTCGCGAAGACGTCGAAGGCGGAGATCGCCGAGCGGAGGAAGAGGGCGGCCAGGAAGAAGTCGGCCAAGAAGCGCTAGGCCGCACGCCGGCCCGGTGAAGAGCCGCCCCGTGCGTCGCCTCTCGTCCGACATTCGCACCCGCCTCCCGCTCGCCGCGGTGCTCGTCGTGCTCGCCCCGAGGGCCGCGCCGCCGGCGCGCGCGCAGGGCCTCGCGATGCCGAAAGTCGAGGTCGACTACGACAAGGAGACCGACTTCAAGGCCTTCCGGACCTACAGCTGGAAGGATCCCGCCACTCCCGCGAAGGACGCGCAGATGCACACCCGCGTCATCTGGTACGTCGAGCGGGAGCTCGAGAAGAAGGGCCTCACGAAGGCGCCGGAGGGCGCCAAGGGCGACCTCTTCGTGCGCTACTCCGCCCGGGCGCGGGAGACCTTCCGGGGCACGCCCACCCAGGGCGAGCTGCCGGTGCCGGGGGGAGCCGGGCACCCCACGACGAGCGTCGACTTCCAGAGGGTGGCGGAGGGGACGCTCGTCCTCGACCTGGAGCGGACCTCGGACGAGAAGACCGTGTGGCACGCGTCCACGGAGTACACCTCGACCGACAAGAAGAGGCTCGACGCCGAGACCGCCTCCGCGGTCCGCCTGCTGATCTCCAAGTACCCGCCGCCACCCCAGTGACCCCGGAGGCGCGGCTCGTCAGCGCCGGAGGGTGAGGACGAGGCTCGGGTCGAGCGGATAGCGGCCCGACTCCTCGCCGTACACGGCCAGACCGCCCGGCAGCGAGGCGTCCACCTCGAGGCGGACCACGAGCTCGCCGCGCTCGGCGGCGTCGCGCAGCGCTTCCCCCGGCACCGTGGCCGAGACGAGGTACCCGTAGGATCCGGCTTCGTCGAGGGTGGGCCGCAGGCCGCGCTTCTGCGCGTGCCACGAAAGCAGGCCCCGGTGGTCGGCGGGGTCGTCGGGCAGCTCGAAGAGGCCGGTGGCCATCCCGTTGACGACGATGCGCACCGCGCTCGGGTGCCTCCTGCCGTCGGTCATCGGGTACGCGTTGGGGTTGAGGCTCGGGTCGTGGGTGCCCCGACCGCGCATGAAGTCGCCCTCGACCTTCACCCCCGCCGGCCGGTCCTTGCCGTAGAGCTGCTTGGCCCCGAGCTCGCCGAGGAACGACGCCCCGGCGACGTCGTCCGCCCGGACGTCCTTCGGCCAGGCCAGGCGGTACTCGAAGAAGCCGGCGCCGGCCCCGCTCTGCTTGCGGCCGTCCATCGCCGTCCACGCGCCGAGGCTCCACACCGAGCGCGAGAAGGCGGCCGGGGCGACGCGCAGGACGCGCAGCGGGACCCCCTCGGCGGCCAGGCGCTCGTCCCGCGGCGAGGGGCCCGTCCCCACGACGAAGGCCGTGAAGTTGCGGTGCAGGACGCGGCCGGCCGCGTCCTCGAGGCTCAGGCGCAGGACCGCGACCGCCCGGCGGTCGGGCATGGGGACCGCGATCGGATCGAGCGCCCGTGAGGTCCAGGGGGCGAACTCCACCGTCCGCTCGCCCCGCCACCACTCCCGGAAGCGGCCGAGGTCGTCGTGGCCGACGAGGTCGAGCTTCAACGTGAGCTGCGGCGAGGGCGACGCGGCGGCGAGGAACGAGGCCCAGAGCGGCACCGACACCGTCTCGCCGGGCGTCGCCGCGGTCGTCGGATAGGCACCGACCGCGACGTAGAAGGGGCCGTGCCAGTCGCGGAGCGTCATCCCGGGGACGATCTCGGAGAGCCCGGTCTCCTTCTCCGAGCGGTCGGCGCGCACGTAGCCGTTCCACTCGTTCACGACGTCGTGGTGCTCGGTGTAGAGCCAGCCCGCCACCTTCGGGTGGCGCCGGAGCTCGTCCATCATCGCGTGGTAGTCGAAGCTCCAGTCCACGTCCCCCGTCGAGCCCTCGTAGCCCCACACGTTTCCGCACTCGCTGTTGAGCATCGGCTGCGTGCCCTGGGCCCGGCCCCCGACGAAGTTCCAGGCCGAGCCGGGGAAGCTCTTCGCCTCCGCTTCGTCGAGCGTCTCCTTCCATCTCCAGCCGGGGAGGTACATGTGCCAGCTGTCGAGGTCGGTCTTCACGTGCCCGCCCCCGCAGCAGGGTGAGTTGTCCTCGACGAGGCGCGTGGGGTCGAGGCTCTTCGCGAGGTCGTACCGGGAGGCCACCCAGTCGAGCGTCTCGGGGAGGACGGTCTTCCGGTCCGGGGCCGAGGGATCCTTCGACAGCAGGCCCCACTGCTCGTTGAAGAGGACCCACGCGAAGATCGAAGGGTGGTTGAAGTCGCGGCGCACCATGCCCCGGAGCGCCGTCTCCCAGTCCTCGCGCATCGAGGCGTCGGGCTCGCCCCAGCTGTTCGGCACGTCGGCCATGACGAGCACGCCGAGGCGATCGGCCCAGTAGAGCTTCCGTGGCACGTCGACCTTGACGTGGGTGCGGATGGCGTTGAGCCCCAGGCGGCGGGCGATCAGGATCTCCTCCCGGATGGCGTCGTCGGTCGGCCAGTTCCAGAAGCCGTCGGGGTTCCAGGACTGGTCGAGCGTCATCCGGAGGTAGAGCGGCCGGCCGTTGAGCGCGACGTAGGGGTGACCCAGGCCGGGGAGGGGCGCGACGCCGACGTCCCGCAGGCCGAAGTAGGTCTTCACGCGGTCTTCACCGCCGGCGGAGGCGAGCGAGACGGTGGCGTCGTAGAGCCAGGGGTCTTCGAGCGTCCACGGGCGGACCGTCTCGCCCAGAGGGATCGTGAGCCGGGCCTCGCGGGCGCCCGGCGCGAGGTCCCGCCGAGCCTCGGCGGAGGAGGGGTCGGACGACCCGCGCGTGGGGACTCGCACCTCCACGGCCGCGCCGGCCGGCGCGGGATCGGAGAGGCGGACGCGCGCCTCGACTCGCTTCAGCGCGAGACTCGGGTGCATCTCCACGGTGTCGACGTAGACGGAGGGCCGAGCCTCGAGGTAGACGGTCTGCCAGATCCCGCGCGCGTTCCCGTAGCCCTGCTTGCCCTCGAGCTTGAACGGCCGCGGCGCGTCGTCGGCCCGCAGGACGAGCCGCTGGTCCTCCCCCGGCCGGGCGGCCTTCGTGAGCTCGAGCTCGAACGGCGTGTAGCCGCCCTGGTGGCCCCCGAGGGGGACGCCGTCGAGCCAGCCGTCCGTCCTCCAGTCGGAGGCGCCGACGACGAGGAACACCCGCTTCCCCCGCCAGGCCGCAGGCACGCGGATCGAGCGCGCGTACCACGCGACGTCGGCCTCGTCCCCCACGCCGGAGAGCGGCGATCCCCAGGGATAGGGGACGTGGATCGTCAGCGGGAAGCCGGCGGCCGCTTTTTCGAACCACCGCTCCCGCTCGCCCGACTTCGCCGGGTCGAACCGGAAGGACCAGTCGCCGTTGAGGTTCACCCAGTCGGCCCGCTCGAAGTCCGGCCTGGGGTGCTCGGGCAGGGGGGTTCCGGCGTCCGCTCGAGGTGCCGGAGTCGCGAGAGCGAGGAGGGGAAGGAGGAGCGAGGCGAGGTGCCGCATGGAAGGCCTCCGGACGGCGAGGACGCTACGATGCCGGCCGGCCCGCGTCAAACGAAGCGTCCGGCCTTGCTCAGCGCGCGGCTCGTCGCCCCTCCGCGACCACGACCGCCCACACCGGCTTGTGGTCGCTCGCGCCGCGGTTGTCGGCCACGACGCCCACCGCGCCGTCGCCCGGGGCACTCTCGAGCCCCCGGACGAGGATGTGGTCGTACGCGGCGCCCCCCAGGCCGAGGCCCAGGAAGGAGAACTCCGTCGTGTGGGGCTCGTCGCGCGTGAGCCAGGTGAAGCCCGCGCGAGCGAGCTCCTCCACCTTGTCGTGGGAGTTGAAGTCGCCGGCGATGACGACCGGACCGGGGACGGCGTTGGCGTCGGCGGCGAGCACGCGCAACTGCTCCCGGCGCGAGCCCCCCGACTCCGCGGGCGGCGAGGGCAGGTGGACGGAGTAGACGCGGACGCGTTCGCTCCCGCGGACGACCACGGCCGAGGTCACCGCGCGCTGCAGGTGGTTGACCCGGGCCGCGTGGGGCAGCAGCAGCTTCCGCGGCTCCTCGAGCGGCCAGGGTGAGAGCACGGCGCAGCCCATGTCGCGGCCGTGCTTCGGGTGGACGCCGCTCGGGAAGTACACGGAGTTCATCCCCAGCGCCCGAGCGATCCGCTCGGTGCCCGGCGCGTCCATTTCCTGGAGGGCGAGCGCGTCCAGGCTCCGGAGAGGCTCGGTCCGGCGGAGCACCTCGATCGCCCGGTCGACCTCGATGCCGAAGTCGATGTTGAAGGTGACGACCCGGAAGGGTGCCCCCGGCACGGCGGGGCGGACCGGCCCGGGGTGCGAGGTGACGTAGACCGGTCCCGCGGGGTCGAGGTAGTTGACCGCCGACCCGCAGCCGCACGCGGCGAGAGCGAGGGCGGCGCCGAGGCCGCGCGCGAGCACGGTCTAGCTTCCCCCGACCTTGCGAGGAAGGCTCGTCTTGCCGAAGCCGTGGGTGTTGGTCGCCGACTTCTTCCAGGGCTGACGCGTCTGATGCCGGGGCCCGGCATGGGCCGGAGCGGCGCTCTCCGCGCTGGGCAGGGGAGCCTCCTCCGCGGCCTTCGCCCGCGCCGAGCGCGCTTTCTCCTCGTCCTTCCCGAGGCAGCACTGCTTGTACTTCTTCCCCGATCCGCAGGGGCAGGGGTCGTTCCGTCCCGGGCTGGCCTCCACGTTTCGCCTCCTCCTTCCACTCTAGCGCGGCTGGGCGCCCGGTTCCACCGCTCTCGCCACGCAAAAAGGCGCTTGCGCCGCGGCCCTTGCGGGGACTCCGCGCGTCCACGCAGCCGCTTCGCCTCGCCGTTCGCGGCCGCCGTCCGAGGGCGCCGGCCCGAACTCGCGCTCCCGCCTTGGCTTGTGTCAAGATGAACTCAGGATGGCGCAGGACTTGCCGAAGGACCGCACGACGGCTCCGGCCGGCTCGCCCAACGGAGGCCCCCAGTGGGAGGCCGCCGTCCGCGAGCGCGAGCTCGCGATCCTGGCCGACATTTCGACCCGCCTCCACGGCGAGGAAGACGTCCAGCGGATCCTCGACTCGACGCTCGAGGCCCTGCTCGAGGGGCTCGGGCTCGCCACCGCCTGGGTCTTCCTCGACGACGAGAAGGACCACAAGCTGCGCCTCGCCGCCCACCGGGGGGTCTCTCCGGCCTACCTCGACGCGGTCAGGGCTCACGGCCTCGGCGAGTGCCTCTGCCGCGAGGTCCTCGCCTCGGGTCACGGCCTCCAGGCCCGGAACACCACCGAGTGCCCGCGGATGCCGATGATCGGCGCCGGCCTCGGGCAGCCCGTCGCGCACGGCTGCGTCCCCCTCGCCTTCAACGGGATGAGCCGGGGCGTCCTCAACGTGGCCGCCCGGCCCGGCGCGACGTTCGAGCCCGCGGAGCTGCGCTTCCTGGAGACGGTGGGCCGCCAGCTCTGCCTGGCCGTCGAGGGGGCGCGCCACCTCAAGGCCGAGCGGCTCCACAACCAGGAGGCCCGCGCCCTCGCCGCCTTGAACAAGGGCATCGGCGAGTCGCTCGACCCCGAGGCCGTGCTGGCCGCGGTGGGCCGCACCGCGCTCGAGATCGTGCGGGTGGATCGCGTCCACATCCTCCTCGGCTCGGACCCCCGCCAGCTCACCGTCGCGCACCTGGCCGGCCTCCCGCACCCCGAGCTGCGGCGAGGACAGGTGCTGGACCTGACGGCGCTCGGCGAGAGCCTCCACCGCCGCGCCCTCGAGGAGCAGGTGCGCCTCGACACGGAGGACTGGGCGCGAGACGACCGGGTCAACAAGGACATCGCCCGGCGCTGGGCGGGGGCGGCCGCCCTCATCCTTCCCCTCGTCGCCCGCAAGGCGACGCTCGGGCTCCTCGTCCTCACCTGCGCCTCGCCCCACCGCTGGACGGAGGACCAGGTCGACGTGGCGGAGGCCCTCGCCTCCCAGGCTTCGGTCGCCCTCGAGAACGCGCGGCTCTACGACAAGGCCCGCCGCGCCTACCGCGAGCTCAACGAGGCCCAGGCCCGCATCATCCAGAGCGAGAAGATGGCCGTGGTGGGCACCTTCGCCTCCGGCCTCGCCCACGAGGTCCGGAACCCCTTGAACTCGATCGCCCTCCAGCTCTCGATCCTCGAGCGGCGGGTGGCCCCCCTGCCCGTGGGCGTGGCCGGCGAGATCAAGGAGCTCGTGGGGGTCATCCGCGAGGAGGTGAAGCGCCTCGACAATCTGGTCGGCGACTTCCTCCAGTTCTCGCGCAGCAACCGCGTGCAGTACCGCCCGGCCAGCCTCGACGCCCTGCTCGACGAGGTCACCCGCCTGCTGCGTCCGGAGGCGCGGGCGGCCGGGGTGACGGTGAGGCGCGAGCGGGTGGGCGAGCCCATCCCCGACCTGCGGGTGGACCCCGAGAAGATCAAGCAGGTCGCCATCAACCTGCTCCAGAACGCCATCGAGGCCATGCCGGGAGGGGGGGTGGCGACCGTGGAGAGCGGCCTCGTCGACGGGCGCGCAGTCATGGTCGTGCGCGACACCGGCCCCGGGCTGCCCGAGGGGCTGGACGTCTTCCAGCTGTTCGTCACCACCAAGGCCCAGGGCACGGGCCTGGGCCTGAGCATCGCGCAGCAGATCGTGCTCGAGCACGGGGGCGAGATCGCCGCCGCGAGCGAGCCCGGGAAGGGCGCCACGTTCACGGTGAGCCTGCCCGTCGAGCGGCCCGACGAGGCCGCGGGGGACGAAGCATGAGCGTCAAGGGCCGGATCGTGGTCATCGACGACGAGGTCAACGCGGCGGCGGCGCTCGAGACCCTCCTCGAGGAGGACGGCTACGACGTCGCCCGGGCCCACGACGCCCGCTCGGGGATGCAGCTCCTCGAGAAGCACGACCCGGACATCGTCCTCACCGACCTGCGCATGCCGGGCATGGACGGCCTGGAGCTGCTGGCCAAGGTCAAGGAGATCCGGCCCGAGACCATGGTCATCGTCATGACCGCCTACGGCACGGTGAAGACGGCGGTCCGGGCCATGAAGCTGGGGGCCGAGGACTACCTCGGCAAGCCGATCGACGTGGAGGAGCTGGAGGTCGTCCTGCAGAAGGCCCTGGAGAGGAAGGGCCTCCTCGCGGAGGCCCGGTCGCTCCGCGAGCGGCTCGAGCACAAGTACCGCCTCGACAACCTGGTCGGGGAGAGCCCCGAGATGCTCTCCGTCTTCAAGACGATCCGCCAGGTCGCCCCCTCGTCGGCCTCCGTTCTCCTCCTCGGCGAGAGCGGCACCGGCAAGGAGCTCTTCGCCCAGGCCCTCCACCAGAACTCCCCCCGCCGCAACAAGCCGTTCATCAAGGTGGCCTGCGCCGCGCTGCCGGAGACCCTCCTCGAGAGCGAGCTCTTCGGCCACGAGAAGGGCTCGTTCACCGGGGCCGTCTACACTCGGGCCGGCCGCTTCGAGGCCGCCGACGGTGGCACGCTCTTCCTCGACGAGATCGGCGACATCTCCCCCACCGTCCAGGTGAAGATCCTCCGCTTCCTCGAGGAGCGGGAGTTCGAGCGGGTGGGGGGGAACCGGACCTTCAAGGTGGACGTGCGCATCGTGGCCGCGACCCACCGAGACCTCAAGAAGAAGCTCGAGGAGGGCAGCTTCCGGGAGGACCTCTTCTACCGGCTGAACGTCATCGAGATCCACATCCCGCCGATGCGGGAGCGGCCGGGCGACATCCCCCTCCTCGCCCACCACTTCCTGCGCAAGTACGCAGACGCCAACGGCAAGGAGATCAAGGGCATCTCGGACGAGGTGCTCGCGCTCCTCCTGTCGCACCCGTGGCCCGGCAATGTGCGGGAGCTGGAGAACGCGATGGAGCGCGCGGTCGTGCTCTCCGACGGGCCCACGTTGACTCCGGCCCACTTCCCCACGCTGCGGCGGGCCGCGGGGGCGGAGTCCGCGAAGCCCGCCTCGGCGGGGGCGGGCCTGGGCGTGCGGATCCCGGGGAGCACACTCGCCGAGCTGGAGCGCGAGGCCATACTCCGCACGCTCGAGGCCGTCGGGGGGAGCACCTCGAAGACCGCCGCCATCCTCGACATCAGCGCCCGGAAGATCCAGTACAAGCTCAAGGAGTACCAGCAGCAAGGGGCGCTCGCGGGGCGCCGGGCCGCCGAGCGGGCCGCGCCCGAGCGCGCCCAGGACTAGCCGAGCAGGGCCCTCGGCGCCGCCTTTCCCGGACGGCCGCCGAAGCAGGCCTCCAGGGTGGGGCGAGGCCCCTCGGCGGGCTCCGGCGGGCAGGCTCCCGTGAGCAGGTACTCGAGGTGGGCGCGGATGGCGACCGGTCCCGGATCGCCCTTGATGCGGCTCTGCTCCTCGCCACCCCGCCAGAAAAGCAGCGTCGGCACGAAGGCGAGATGGTAGCGGGCGGCGAGCCATCCTTCGGCCGAGTCGACCACCCTCACCACCAAGACCCGGTCGTGGAACTCCCGTGCGACGCGGTCGAGGGTAGGCCGGAGACGTTCGCAGGGCCGGCAGTCGGGGGTCTCGAAGACGACGAGCACGGGGTACCCGGCGCCCAGGATCCGGTCGAGGACCGTGGCGCTGGTACGGATCGGAGCATCGAGCGCCGGCTTCACGCTCACCTCCGCCCTGGAGGAACGCCTCCTCGCCCCTGGAATATAGCGCTCCAGGGGACGACGGGCCAGGGAAATGCGACTCAGGAGCCGATCAGCTCACGGATGCGGGCGAGGAGGGCGTCGACCGGGAGGGGCTTCGGGAAGAAGGCCGCCGCGCCCTTTCCGCCGGTGAGGCGATCGGCCTCGGTCTCCCCGCGCGCGGACACGACGATGACCGGCGTGCCCGGCCGGAGGTGGCGCACCCGCTGAAGCAGGCCGGCCCCGTCGAGGCGGGGCATGTGGAGATCGGTGAGGACGAGGTCGGGCTGCCACGACGCCAGGAGGCCCGTCGCTTCCTCGCCGTCGGCCGCCTCCGCGGCGTCGTAGCCCTCGTCGGCGAGAAGCCGGGCCACGGCCGAACGGGAGCGAAAGTCGTCGTCGACCACCAGGACCTTCCGGTGGGGGACGTGCGCCTGGGTCACGGGCTCCATCGAAGATGGGGCGTGCAAACGCCGTGCAAGGTACCGGCCGGGAATGCGCCGATCCACCGCTGCCCGCCCGCTCGGCGCGGGCGTGGCCGCGCACGAACCTGCGAGGCCGGGTTCGCCGGCGATCCGACGAGAGCCGAGCCCAACTCGTGGGGGCTCTAGGCTTCGGCCTCGCTCTGCTTCCTTCTCTCCGGAGGGCTCCGGGCGCGGGTGTCGTCGCCGTGGCGGAGGCAGCGGGCGCAAGAAATCACCCAAACCCACCGAGAACCGAAAACGTTGCGGGCCCGGGTATTCCCATTTGACCGGATCGAATCGGTCCGAGGCTGGCCCACATCGTGCAGAACCGCTACGTGTACCAAGCGGGAGCTTCGGGGAGGGAGTTTTTCAATGTCCAGCAGGAACATGATCGCGGTGGACGGAAACGAAGCGGCAGCTTCTGTCGCCCATCGGGTGAGCGAGGTCGTCGCCATCTACCCGATCACGCCGTCCTCCAACATGGGCGAGTTCGCCGACGAATGGTCGGCCTACGGCCGGAAGAACGTCTGGGGCATCGTGCCCGACGTCGTCGAGATGCAGTCGGAGGCGGGGGCCGCCGGCGCGGTGCACGGAGCGCTGCAGGCGGGAGCGCTCACGACGACGTTCACCGCGTCGCAGGGCCTGCTCCTCATGGTCCCCAACATGTACAAGATCGCGGGTGAGCTCACCGCGTTCACCATGCACGTGGCGGCCCGGGCCGTCGCGGCGCACGCCCTCTCGATCTTCGGCGACCACTCCGACGTGATGGGCTGCCGTCACCTCGGCTTCGCCCTCCTCGCTTCCGGCTCGGTGCAGGAGGCCCACGACCTCGCCCTCGTGGCCCACGCCGCCACCCTCGAGGCGCGCGTGCCGTTCCTGCACTTCTTCGACGGCTTCCGCACGTCGCACGAGGTCCGCAAGATCGAGCTGCTCGAGGACGACGACCTGCGCTTCATGATGCGGGACGACCTCGTGGCCGCCCACCGGCAGAGGGCGCTCACTCCCGACAAGCCGATCCTCCGCGGCACCGCCCAGAACCCCGACGTCTTCTTCCAGTCCCGCGAGGCCGGCAACCGGTTCTACATGGCCTGCCCCGACATCGTCGAGAAGACGATGGCCCGCTTCGCCGAGCGGACCGGCCGCGCGTACGAGCTCTTCGATTACGTGGGCCACCCCCAGGCCGAACGGGTGATCGTGATGATGGGGTCGGGGGCGGAGGTCGCCCACGAGACGGTCGACCACCTCGTGGCTCGCGGCGAGAAGGTCGGCGTTCTCAAGGTCCGGCTCTACCGGCCGTTCTCGATCAGGCACTTCGCGGCCGCGCTGCCGGCGACGACCCGCGCGATCGCCGTGCTCGACCGCACCAAGGAGCCGGGGGCGATCGGCGAGCCGCTCTACCTCGACGTCGTGGCGGCGATCCGCGAGGCGCGGGAGGCCGGCCGGACGTCGCTCGCCGTGGACCCGATCGTGGTCGGCGGGCGCTACGGCCTCGCCTCCAAGGATTTCACCCCCGCCCAGGTCAAGGCCGTCTTCGACGAGCTCGTGCGGCGCGAGGGACCCCGAAACCACTTCACGGTGGGAATCGTCGACGACGTCACCCACACCTCGATCCCGGTCGACCCCGACTTCGACATCGAGTCCGACGAGCGGAACCGGTCGGTCTTCTTCGGACTCGGCGCCGACGGCACGGTGGGCGCGAACAAGAACTCGATCAAGATCATCGGCGAGGAGACGGAGAACGACGCCCAGGGCTACTTCGTCTACGACTCCAAGAAGTCGGGCGCGATCACGATCTCCCACCTGCGGTTCGGGCCCGGGCCGATCCGCTCCTCCTACCTCATCAAGAAGGCCGGCTTCGTGGCCTGCCACCAGTTCGGCTTCCTCGAGCGCTACGACATGCTCGACTACGCGGTGCCCGGGGGCACCTTCCTGCTGAACGCGCCCTTCCCGAAGGACGAGGTCTGGAAGAGCCTCCCCCGAAAGGTCCAGGAGCAGATCATCGACAAGAAGCTCAAGCTCTACGCGATCGACGCCTACCGGGTGGCCGAGAGCACGGGCATGGGCGGCCGCATCAACTCGATCATGCAGACCTGCTTCTTCGCGATCTCGGGCGTCCTGCCCCGCGACGAGGCGATCGCCCAGATCAAGAAGGCGATCGAGAAGACCTACGGCAAGAAGGGCGCGGAGGTCGTCAAGCGCAACTTCGCCTCCGTCGACGCCACGCTCGAGAACCTCCACGAGATCCCGGTCGGCCCGCCGACGAGCGTGGTCAAGATGCGGCCGACGGTGCCGGAGAAGGCGCCCGACTTCGTCAAGCGCGTGCAGGCGGTCATCATCGAGGGCAAGGGCGACCTCCTTCCGGTGAGCGCCTTCCCGGTCGACGGCACGTGGCCGACCGCCACGGCGCAATGGGAGAAGCGGGCGATCGCCCTCGAGATCCCGGTCTGGGACGACAAGATCTGCATCCAGTGCAACAAGTGCGCCTTCGTCTGCCCGCACGCGGCGATCCGGGCCCAGGTCTACGAGGCCTCCGCCCTGGCCGGCGCGCCGCCCACCTTCAAGGCCTGCGACTTCAAGGGCAACGAGTTCAAGGGCAAGAAGTACACGATCCAGGTCGCGCCCGAGGACTGCACCGGCTGCAGCCTCTGCGTCATGATCTGCCCGGCCAAGGACAAGTCGAACCCGAAGCACAAGGCGATCGACATGGCGCCGATGCCGCCGCTGCGGGAGGCCGAGCGCGCGAACTACGAGTTCTTCCTCGCCCTCCCCGAGCCGAAGCGCGAGGAGGTGAAGCTCGATCTCAAGGGCACGCAGTTCCTGACCCCGCTCTTCGAGTACTCCGGTGCCTGCGCGGGGTGCGGCGAGACGCCGTACATCAAGCTGATGACCCAGCTCTTCGGCGACCGCGTCCTCGTCGCGAACGCCACCGGCTGCTCGTCGATCTACGGGGCCAACCTCCCCACGACGCCCTACGCCCAGGACCGGAACGGCCGCGGCCCCGCGTGGTCGAACTCGCTCTTCGAGGACAACGCGGAGTTCGGCTTCGGCATGCGCCTCGCCCTCGACCAGCACCTGGAGCTGGCGGTGGGGCTGCTGAACGGCCTCGCCGGCAAGCTCGGGCAGAACCTCGTGAAGGGCCTCCTCGAGGCCGACCAGGCGACGGAAGCCGGGATCGCGGCCCAGCGCGAGCGCGTCTTCGCCCTCAAGCAGGCTCTCGAGCGCATCCCCGGCTCGGAGTCGCAGCGACTGCTGCAGCTCGCCGACTACCTCGTGAAGAAGAGCGTGTGGATCATCGGCGGCGACGGCTGGGCCTACGACATCGGCTACGGCGGCCTCGACCACGTGCTCAGCATGAAGCGCGACATCAACATCCTGATCCTCGACACCGAGGTCTACTCCAACACCGGCGGCCAGGCCTCGAAGGCCACCCCGCTCGGGGCGGCCGCCAAGTTCGCCTCGGCGGGCAAGGAGGTGGGCAAGAAGGACATCGGCCTCATGGCCATGGCCTACCGCCACGTGTACGTGGCCCACGTGGCCTTCGGGGCCAAGGACGTCCAGACGGTGAAGGCCTTCCAGGAGGCGGAGAGCTACAACGGGCCGTCGCTCATCATCGCCTACAGCCATTGCATCGCCCACGGCTACGACATGGCCTACGGCGGCGAGCAGCAGAAGCTGGCCGTCGACTCCGGCGTGTGGCCGCTCTACCGGTACGATCCCCGCCGGGCGGCCCAGGGCCAGCCGCCGCTCGCCCTCGACTCCGGCGACCCGAAGATCTCGGCCCGGCAGTACATGCGCAACGAGACGCGCTTCCGAATGGTCGAGAAGCTCGACCCCGAGCGGTTCAAGAAGCTGGCGGTGATGGCGGAGAAGAACACCCGGCAGAACGTGGCCGTGTACAAGCAGATGGCGGGGATCACCGTTCCCCAGGTCTCCGACGCCGAAGCCGAGGCCGAGCCGGCCACGGCGAAGAAGTAAGGAGGAGGGAGAAGATGGACCTCAGCACGACCTACCTCGGCCTCAAGCTGCCCCACCCCCTGATGCCCGGCGCCTCGCCCCTCGTCGACGACCTCGACACCATCCGGAAGCTCGAGGACGCGGGGGCGGCCGCGATCACGATGCACTCGATCTTCGAGGAGCAGATCACCCGGGAGCAGGTGGCGACGTTCGTCCACACCGAGGGCCACGGCCAGTCCTTCGCCGAGGCCCTCACCTACTTCCCGAGCCCGGAGGCCTTCCACCTCGGCCCCGACGAGTACCTCGAGCACGTGCGCAAGGTGAAGCAGGCGGTGTCGGTGCCGGTGGTGGGCTCGCTCAACGGCTACACGATGGGCGGCTGGCTCGAGTACGCGAAGCTCATCGAGCAGGCCGGCGCCGACGCCCTCGAGCTGAACGTCTTCACGCTCGGTAGCAACCCCCAGGAGTCGGGGGCCCAGATGGAGCTGCGCACGACCCAGATGGTGCAGGCGGTGCGCAAGGCCGTCCGCGTCCCTGTGGCGGTCAAGCTCTCCCCCTACTACACGTCCCTCTCCCACTTCGCGGCCAAGCTCGACGAGGCGGGAGCGGACGGCCTCGTGCTCTTCAACCGCTTCTACCAGCCCGACATCGACGTCGAGGAGCTCCAGGTCCGCCGCCAGGTCCACCTCTCGAGCTCGGCCGAGCTCCCCCTGCGCCTCGTCTGGCTGGCCATGCTGTCCCCGAAGGTGAAGGCGTCGCTCGCCTGCACGGGCGGCGTCCACACCGTCACCGACGCCGTCCAGGCGATCATGGCCGGCGCCCACGCCATCCAGCTCGTGTCGTCCCTCCTCAAGCGCGGGCCCTCCCACCTCGCGACGCTGCGCCAGGAGCTCGCCCAGTGGCTCGAGGAGCACGAGTACCACTCGCTGCACCAGGCCCAGGGCAGCATGAACCTCGCGGCGTGCCCCGACCCCCAGGTCTACAGCCGCGCGAACTACATGCTGGTCCTGCAGAGCTGGAGGGACAATCAGTAGGTCATTCGGCGCCTGGCTCGCTGAGTGCCGAATGACCGACGTCTGACCACCCCTTCCGTCCTCCGTCCCGCAAGGCCCCGGCGAAAGCCGGGGCCTCCCGCTTCCTGCCCTTGCTCCATCCGCTCACCCCCGCCGTCCCTGCGGTGGCATAGAATGCCCCGCTCTCGCGAGAGCTGAAGAACACTCGGCGTCGCCTTGTTGGGGGAATCATGACGATGAACCGGCGAGTGTCGGGTCGGGGCGCGGCCGTTCTCGCCGCCTGCTTCGCCGTGCTCTCGGCCGTGGCGGCCATCCAGGCGGCGCCGCCGGTCGCCTCGAGCCCGCCTTCGGGCGAGCTCGACCGCACCGTCCTCCCGATCCCCGAGCCGCGGCGCGCCTCGATCACCGAGGTCGACGTCCGCAAGGCCACCGCCCCCCCGCGCTTCGAGGTGAAGGCCCCGGCCGGAGCACCGAACGTCGTCCTCGTCCTGATCGACGACATGGGATTCGGCCAGCCGAGCACGTTCGGGGGCGCCATCGACATGCCGACGCTCGACCGGCTGGCGAGCCAGGGCCTGCGCTACACGAACTTCCACACCGCGGCCCTCTGCTCTCCCACGCGGGCCGCCCTCCTCACCGGGCGCAACCACCACACGAACAACACCGGCGCCGTCCAGGACGTGGCGACCGCCTTCCCGGGCCAGACCGGGAAGCGCCCACCGAGCGTCGCCCCGCTCGCCGAGATCCTGCGCCTGAACGGCTACAGCACGGCGGCCTTCGGCAAGTGGCACCTGACGCCGCTCTGGGAGACGACAACGTCGGGACCGTTCGACCTCTGGCCGACGCGGTCCGGCTTCGAGAGGTTCTACGGCTTCCTGGGCGGGGAGGCCAACCAGTGGGCGCCCCTCCTCTACGACGGCACGGTCGAGGTCGAGATGTCGAACGACCCCGGCTACTTCCTCACGACCGACCTCGCGAACCGCGCGATCTCGTGGGTGCGCGCCCAGCACTCGCTGACCCCCGACCGGCCGTTCTTCATGTACTTCGCGCCGGGGGCGACCCACGCGCCGCATCACGTCGCGCGGGAGTGGGCGGACAGGTACAAGGGGCGCTTCGACGCAGGCTGGGACAGGTACCGGGAGGAGACCCTCGCGCGCCAGATCCGTCTCGGCGTGGTTCCGCCGGGCACGAGCCTCGCGCCCAAGCCGGCGGCGGTCAAGGCCTGGGACGCTCTCCGCCCCGACGAGAAGCGTCTCTTCGCGCGCCAGATGGAGGTGTACGCAGGCTTCGGCGAGGAGACCGACCACGAGGTCGGGCGGCTCGTGGAGACGCTGGAGGAGCTCGGCGTCCTGGACGACACCGTCTTCATCACCATCGCGGGCGACAACGGAGCGAGCGCCGAAGGCGGCCCCGCCGGCATGTTCAACGAGATGAGCTTCTTCAACGGCGTGCCCGAGACGCTCGCCGAGGTGACCTCCAAGCTCGACAAGTGGGGCGGGCCGGAGACGTTCCCGCACTACGCGATCGGCTGGGCGGTGGCGGGCGACACCCCCTGCGCCTACGCGAAGCAGGTCGCCTCCGACTGCGGCGGCACGCTCGACGGCATGGTCATCCGCTGGCCGAAGGGCATCAAGGCGAAGGGCGAGGTGCGGGGCCAGTTCCACCACGTGATCGACATCGCACCCACGGTCCTGGAGCTGGCCTCCCTGCCCGAGCCGCGGTCGGTGAACGGCACGTCCCAGAAGGCGATGGAGGGGACGAGCCTCGCCTACACCTTCGCCGACGCTCACGCGAAGGGCCGTCACGTCACCCAGTACTTCGAGATCGCCGGCAACCGGGCGATCTACCACGACGGCTGGCTCGCCCGCGTCGTGCACCGCGCGCCCTGGGAGCAGACGCCGCGGGCGACGCTCGATGCCGACAAGTGGGAGCTCTACGACCGGAGCACCGACTTCAGCCTCTCGCAGGACGTGGCGGCCCAGCACCCGCAGAAGCTCGCGGAGATGAAGGCGCTCTTCCTGGACGAGGCGGCGAAGCACGACGTGCTGCCGATCGACGACCGCAGCATCGAGCGCCTCGACCCGGCGCTCGCCGGGCGTCCCGACCTCATGGGAGGGCGCACCACCCTCACGCTCTACGACGGGATGACGGGGATCCTCGAGAACGCCTTCATCAACGTGAAGAACCGCTCGAGCTCGATCACCGCCGAAGTCGAGATCCCGACAGGCGGGGCGAACGGTGTCGTCCTGGCCCAGGCCGGCCGCTTCGGCGGCTGGAGCCTCTACTTCAAGGACGGCCGGCCCGCGTACGCCTACAACTGGATCGGGAGGGAGACCTACACCGTGGCCTCGCCGGACCCGGTGACGCCCGGCAAGGCCGAGGTGAAGCTCGACTTCGCCTACGACGGCGGCGGCCGCGGCAAGGGCGGCACCGCCTCGCTGCTCGTGAACGGACGCAAGGTCGCCGAGGGACGCGTCGCGCACACGAACCCCATGATGTTCTCGGCCGACGAGGGGGCGGACGTGGGCGTCGACGAGGGCACGCCGGTGACGGAGGCCTACACCGCGGCGGGCAGCCGATTCACGGGCCGGATCCGCAAGGTGACAGTGGAGGTGAGGTAGGGGCCGAGCCGCGACCGGGCGAGCGAGCCGGGCGGCCGGGCCTCCGCTCTTTGCGGGAGAATGGTGGCGGAGGCTCGACATCATGACCGTCCGACGCTCGTGGCCCCGCCTGGCCCTCCTCGCCCTCCTCGTGGCCGGCGTCGTCCTCCTGCGCCTCACCGTCTTCGCCGCCGCGGCCATCCCCGTCCGCGTCGCCGTCGCCCAGAAGGGCCTCGTCGAGGAGACGGTGACGAACTCGCGCGCGGGGACGGTCAAGGCCCGTCGCCGAGCCAAGCTGGCCCCGGAGACGGGAGGGCGCGTCGTGTCCCTGCCCCACCGGCGCGGGAGCCGCGTGCGTCAGGGAGAGCTGCTGCTGCAGGTCCAGGACTCGGTGCAGCGGGCCCAGCTGAGCCTGGCCGAGGACGACCGCAAGGTGGCCCTCGCCCAGCGCGACCAGGCCTGCCTCGCCGCCGACCATGCCGAGCGGGAAGGCGTTCGCACGAGGGGGCTCGCCGCGCAGGGGATCGTGTCCACGGACCAGATCGACGGCGTCGACAGCCAGGCGCGCACGGCGGAGGCGGCGTGCCGGGCCGCGCGGGCCACCGCGGAGCGGGCCGAGTCCGCCGTCCGGCTCGCCCGCGCCCAGCTGCGCCAGACGACCCTTCTCGCCCCCTTCGACGGCATCGTGGCCGACACGTTCATCGAGGAGGGCGAGTGGACGTCCCCCTCGCCCCCCGCCCTCCCCATTCCGCCCGTCCTCGACCTCATCGACACCCGCTCGATCTACGTCAGCGCGCCGATGGACGAGGTGGACTCGGCCCGGATCCGGAAGGGGCAGCCGGCGCGGGTCACCGTGGACTCGCGCCCGGGGCAGCACTTCCCGGCCCACGTCGTCGAGGTCGCCCCCTACGTGCTGGACCGGCTGGAGCAGAACCGGACGGTCGAGATCGAGCTGGAGCTCGACGACCCGGCGGTGGCGGCCTCGCTCCTCCCCGGGACCTCGGCCGACGCCGAGGTCATCCTGAGCGCGAAGGACGGCGTCCTGCGGGTCCCGACCTCCGCACTCCTCGAGGGCGGGAAGGTCCTGGTCCTCGACCGCGGGCGGCTCGTCGAGGAGAGCCTGCGGCTGGGGCTCCGCAATTGGGACTTCACCGAGGTGCGGGGCGGCCTCGAGCCCGGCGCGCGGGTGGTCGTCTCGCTGGACCGCCCCGAGGTCAAGGCGGGGGCGAAGGCCCGCGAGCAGGAGAGCGGGCAGAGCTGACGGCATGATCCGCCTCAAGGGCATCTCCCGCACCTTCGACGTGGGCGGGGAGCCCGTCCACGCGTTGACCGACGTCGACGAGACGATCGGCGCCGGCGAGCACCTTGCGATCATGGGGCCATCGGGCTCGGGCAAGTCGACCCTCCTCCACATCCTCGGCTGCCTCGACCGACCCGACCGCGGCGTCTACGAGCTCCTCGGCCGCGACGTGGCCCGCCTCGACGAGGGGGAGCTGAGCCTCGTCCGCCGGCACACGATCGGCTTCGTCTTCCAGTTCTTCCACCTCGTGCCCCGCCTCACCGCTCTCGAGAACGTCGAGCTGCCGATGGTGTTCGCGGGGATCGAGGCCGGGGAGCGGCGGGAGCGGGCGACGTCTCGTCTGCGCGCGGTCGGCCTCGAGCCGCGGGCCACGCACCGGCCCGACCAGCTCTCGGGCGGCGAGCGCCAGCGGGTGGCAATCGCCCGCGCCACCGTCCTCGACCCGAAGCTCCTCCTCGCCGACGAGCCCACGGGCAACCTCGACACCGCCTCCGGCCGGCAGGTCCTCGAGATCCTGGAGCAGATGAACGCCGCCGGCCTGACCCTGGTCGTGGTGACCCACGATCCGGCGGTGGCGCGGCGGGCGCGGCGCGTCCTCGTCCTGAAGGACGGGCGGGTCGTCCACCGGGGGGACGGTGCGCACATCCAGGCGGCGGTCGAGATCCTCGCCGCGGCCGAGAACGGCCCGTGAGCCTCCGCGACGTCCTCGGCTTCGCGGCCCTCGCGCTGCGCGGCCACCGCGTGCGCACCGGGATGAGCCTCCTCGGCGTGGCGATCGGCGTCGCCGCCGTCGTCACCCTGACCGCGCTCGGCGAGGGAGCGCGCCTCTACGTGGTCGGCCAGTTCGCGAGCATCGGGACGAACCTCGTGATCGTCGTGCCCGGCAAGACGGAGACGACGGGCGGCATGCCGGGCATGGGCGGCGTCCCCAACGACCTCACCCTCGAGGACGCGCGGGCCGTCCTGCGCGGAGTCGCGGAGGTGGAGAAGGCCGTCCCGTTCGTGATCGGCACCGAGACCCTGGCCTTCCAGGAGCGCCGGCGTCAGGTTGCGGTATTCGGCTCGACCTCCGACGCACTGGAGGTCCGCCGCCTGACCGTGGCCGGCGGCCGCTTCCTCCCCCCTCTCGAATGGGAGCGGACCTCTCCCGTCACGGTGCTCGGCCGGACCGCGGCCGGGGAGCTGTTCCCCGGACGGGACCCGGTCGGCGAGATCGTGCGGGTGGGCGACTGGCGCATGCGGGTCATCGGGGTCCTCGCTCCCCGCGGCCAGCAGCTCGGTATCGACATGGACGACGTGGCGATCGTGACGGTGGCCACGGCCATGAAGATGCTCAACCGGCGGTCGCTCTTCCGCCTCCTCCTGCAAGTGCGCACCCACGCCGACCTCGACCGGACGAAGGACCGGGTCGTCCGGCTGATCAAGGAGCGCCACGGCGAGGAGGACGTCACCGCCATCACCCAGGACGCCGTCCTCGGTGCGTTCACCTCGATCCTCGGCGCCCTCACCCTGGCCCTGGCCGGTATCGCCAGCGTCTCCCTCGCCGTGGCCGGGGTGGGCATCATGAACGTGATGCTCGTCTCCGTCTCCGAGCGGACGCGCGAGATCGGCCTCCTCAAGGCCCTCGGGGCGGAGCGGCGGCAGATCCTCCTCGCCTTCCTGGCCGAGGCGGTGCTCATCTCCTCGGCCGGCGGCCTCCTGGGCCTCGCCGTCGGGTGGCTCGCGGTGCGGGGGCTCGTCCTCCTCTACCCGGCGCTGCCCGCCTCTCCCCCGCCCTGGGCCGTCGTCGCCGCCTTCTCTCTCTCGGTCGCGGTGGGCGCCGTCTTCGGCGTCCTTCCCGCCCGGCGCGCCACGCGGCTCGACCCAGTGGCCGCGCTCGCCGGGAGGTAGGGGGTGCGGGACCTCCTCCTCCTCGCCGTGGGGGCCCTCCGGGCCCACCGCCTGCGCTCGTTCCTCTCCATGCTCGGGATCGCGATCGGCGTCTGCGCTGTCATCCTCCTCACCTCGATCGGCGAGGGCACGCGGGTCTACATCCTGTCGCAGTTCACCCAGTTCGGCACGAACATCCTCGCCGTCAACCCCGGCAAGTCGAAGACGATCGGCATCCCCGGCGTCCTCGGAGGCACCACCCGCAAGCTGACGATCGACGACGCGGAGGCCCTCGACCGGATCTCCGGCGTGGAGACGGTCGTGCCGGTGACGATGGGCCTGGCCCGGGTCCAGGCGGGAGAGCGCGGCCGCAGCGTCAGCGTGATCGGCGCGACACCCGACCTGCCCACGCTCTGGCGGTTCGGGGCGCGGCAGGGCTCTTTCTGGCCGAAGGGCGACCCGCGCCGAGGCGCCCCCCTCGCCGTGCTCGGCCCCAAGCTCGCCCGCGAGACCTTCGGCGAGAAGAGTCCCCTCGGGGAGCTCGTGCGGATCGCAGGCGGACGATTCCGCGTGGTGGGAGTGATGGAGCCGAAGGGCCAGATGATGGGCTTCGACATCGACGACGTGGCCTACGTGCCGGTGGCCTCGGCCATGCACCTCTTCGACCAGGACGAGCTCTTCGAGATCGACCTCATCTACTCGAGCGCTCGCGAGACCGCCCGCGTGGAGGCGGAGGTGAAGCGCCTCCTCACCCTCCGGCACGGGGGAACGGAGGACTTCACCGTCACCTCCCAGGAGGCCATGCTGGACGTGTTCGGCAAGGTCATGGACGTGATCACGATGGCGGTGGGCGCGATCGCCGGCATCTCCCTCCTCGTCGGCGCCACCGGGATCCTCACCATGATGTGGATCGCGGTCGGCGAGCGCACGAGCGAGATCGGCCTCGTGCGCGCGCTCGGCGCCTCGCGCGGGCAAGTCCAGGCTCTCTTCCTCGCCGAGGCGGCGGCCCTCGCCACGCTCGGCGGCGTTGCCGGTGTCGTGGTGGGCCTCGGCCTCGGGGGCGCGCTCCGGCTCCTCGTGCCCGGCCTGCCCGTCGAGACGCCCCTGCGGTTCGTGCTGGCCGGCCTCGCGGTCAGCGTCACGACCGGCCTCGTCTCCGGCGTCGCACCCGCCCGGCGCGCGGCCGGCCTCGACCCGATCGAGGCGCTCCGTGCCGAGTAGCCGGACGGCCGAGGCCCCGCTCCTCCGCCTCGCGCTGGCCGACGGGCGGCCGGCCACGCTGCTCCTGCGGGAGGACTCGACGGTGCTCTCGCTCGACGACTCCGTCGTCTCCTCCTGGGACCTCGCCGGGCGGCCGTACGCGCTCGTGCGGGAGACGGGAACCCACAGGCGCGGCCTCGACGGCGGCTTGCTGTGGAAGCGGGAGGCGTCCGCGGACGGCCCCCGTCTGCGCCGGCGGCTCTCGGCGGCGGAGGGCGAGCCCGTCGTGGAGGCCGCGCGGCGGGAAGCAGCAGGGGCGCTCGCCGTCCTGAGAAGTCAGGGGGAGGACAGTGCCGTTCATCGCCTGGCCACGATCGTCGCGATGAACGGAGCGGCCCTCCGTGCGGACGCGGCGCGGTTCCTCGCCGCGTGCGGGCCGGTCGGCATCCTGCCCCCCGACCAGTACCTCGCCCTCGTCGTCCGGGTCACGGAAGGCTGCTCCTGGAACGCCTGCACGTTCTGCCGCCTCTACCGTGACGTGCCCTTCCGCGCCCGGCGGGTCGACGAGCTCGAGACGCACGTCGACGCCCTCCTCGCCTACTTTGGCCGGTCGCTCGCCCTCCGCCGATCGGTGTTCCTGGGCGACGCGAACGCCCTCTGCCTGAGCCACGACCGTCTCCTCCCGCTGGTCGCGACCGTCTCCGCCCGGCTGCCCGGTCGCCCGATCCACTCCTTCGTCGACGCGTGGACCGGAGGCCGGAAGACGGCGACGGAGTGGCGCGCCTACGCCGAGCTCGGGCTGAAGCGGGTCTCCGTGGGCCTCGAGACGGGCGACCCGGCGCTCCTCGCCTGGCTCGAGAAGCCCGGCTCGCCCGAGGACGCCGTCGCCCTCGTCGACGCGATCCACGAAGCGGGCATCGCGGCGGGCGTGATCGTCCTCCTCGGCGCCGGGGGCGAGCGGTTCGCCGCCGCCCACGCGGCGCGGACGGCCGAGGTGCTCTCGCGGATGCGTCTCGGCCCGGACGACCTCGTGTACTTTTCGGAGTACGTGGACGATCCCGACCTCGCCTACGGCCGGCGCGCGGCGGCCGCGGCGGATCTCCAGCCCCTCCCGCCCGGCCGGTGCCGCGAGCAGATGAAGGAGATCCGGTCGGCCTTCCGCCCCGCCGACCCCGCCCGTCCTCCCCGCACCGCGACCTACGACATCCGGGAGTTCGTGTATTGACACCTCGGCCGGACCTGGCCGGTGATATCGTCACGGGTCCGGCCGAACCTGGAGGTCTTTCTTGCCCCATCGCCCTCGCTCCTCCGCCTCGTGGCTCCTCCTCGTCGCCTTCCTCCTCTGTGCGGTCCTCGCACCCGTCTCGCGCGGCTCCGACGAAGGCCGGCCTTCCCCACCGCAGAGCGCTGGCGAAGGTCGCACACTCCCCGGCCCCCTGGGCCAGGGCGTGACTCTCCTTCCCAACGGCTGGCGGATCGCCCCCGTGGGGCGGCACCTCGACGCCGGCGACCTGCCCCTCGCCATGGCCCTCCACCCGGACGGCCGCCACCTCGTGATCACCAACAACGGCTGGTCGAAGCCCAGCCTCCGGGTCGTCGACCTCGAGCGCTTCGAGGTCGTCCAGAAGCTGGCGCTCGCGGACGCCTGGCTCGGCCTCGCCTGGCACCCCGACGGCCACCGTCTCTTCTCCTCGGGAGCGGCGGACAACTCGATCCGGGAGGTCGAGTGGCGGGACGGCAAGCTCGCTCCGGGGCGGACGTTCCGGCTCGCCCCGCCGCAAAAGGAGGCGAGCGGCGGGGGCCTCGAGAACCCGGGCTTCGTCGGCGGCCTCGCTCTCTCACCCGACGGGCGCACGCTCTACGCCGCGCAGGTCTACGGCGAATCGCTCACGGCGGTGGACGTGGAGACGGGGCGCGTGCTCGCGCGCTCGACCGTGCCCGCCGAGGCCTACCAGGCGCTCGTGTCCCCCGACGGGCGGACCGTCTTCGTCTCGGTCTGGGGCGCCTCCCGGATCTCCCTCTTCGAGCCTCTCACCCTGCGGCCGCTCGGCGAGATCGCGGTGGGTGAGCACCCGAACGCCATGGTCCTGTCGCCCGACGGAGCCCGGCTCTTCGTGGCATGCGCCAACACGAACGCGGTGTGGGCCGTCGACGTCGCGTCCCGGAGGACGGTCGAACAGATCGGCGTCGCCCTGGGGCCCGACGCCCTCCCCGGCAGCACGCCGAACGCCGTCGCCCTCTCGCCCGACGGCAGCACCCTCCTCGTGGCGAACGCCGACAACAACACGGCCGCCGTCGTGGACGTGCATCGCCCGGGCGAGAGCCGTCCCCTCGGCTTCATCCCGACCGGCTGGTATCCCACCGGCGTCGCCTTCGACGCGACCGCCCGGAACGTCCTCGTGCTGAGCGGCAAGGGCCTCTCCCCCGCGGCCAACCCGCGGGGTCCGCAGCCGGTGAGCCTCCTCGCCGATGCCCAGTACATCGCGGGTCTCCTGAACGGCGCCCTCACCGTGCTGCCCCGTCCGGACGAGGGCACGCTCCGGCAGATGACCGAGCGCGTGTACGCTCTGAGCTCGGCGAGCGCGGGCGGACGCCGCGCCATCACGGAGAGGCCGGAGGGCTCGCCGGTCCCGGGGGCGGCGGGCGGGGCCACTCCCCTCAAGTACGTCTTCTACGTCATCCGGGAGAACCGGACCTACGACCAGGTCCTCGGGGACGCTCCGAAGGGCAACGGCGACCCGAACCTCACCCTCTTCGGGGAGGACGTCACCCCGAACGCCCACGCGATCGCCTCCGAGTTCGTCCTCTTCGACGGCTTCTTCGTCGACTCCGAGGTGAGCCACGACGGCCACTCCTTCTCGACCGCGGCCTACGCCACCGACGCCAACGAGAAGCTCTGGCCGACGCAGTACGCCGGGCGCGGCGGGCTCTACCTGGCCGAGGGCGAGTACCGGATGCGGAACGCCTTCGGCAACATCACGGCTCCGGCCCGCGGGTACATCTGGGACTTCGCCAACCGGGCCGGGGTCTCGGTCCGCAGCTACGGGGAGTTCGCGGCATGGGACAGGAAGGGCGGCCCCGTGCGGGCGTCGGTCCCGGGCCTCGAGGGCAAGGTCCACCCGTCGTACCCGCCGTTCGACCTCGGGATCCCGGACAACGACCGCGTCGACGTCTGGCTCGAGGAGTTCCGGCGGTTCGAGAAGGAAGGAGGCCTGCCCCGGCTCAACATCTTCCACCTCGGTGACGACCACACCGCGGGCACGGAGCCGGGCGCGCGAACCCCGCGGGCGATGGTGGCCGAGAACGACCTGGCTCTCGGCCGCCTCGTGGAGGCGATCTCTCACAGCCGGTTCTGGCCCGAGTCGGCCGTCTTCGTCGTCGAGGACGACGCGCAGAACGGGCCCGACCACGTCGACGCCCATCGCTCCGTCCTCCTCCTGGCCAGCCCCTGGGCCAGGCGGGGAGCGGTGGACTCGACGCTCTACACGACATCGGGCGTCCTGCGGACGATGGAGCTCCTCCTGGGTCTGCCCCCCATGAGCCAGTACGACGGCGCGGCCACTCCCCTCTTCGCGGCGTTCGCCACGAAGGCGGACACGACGCCGTACACCGTGCGGCCGGCCCGCGCGGACCTCCGGGAGACGAACCGCGCGGATGCTCCCGGAGCGCAGGCGTCGCTGCAGATGAACCTCTCCGAGCCCGACCGGGCGCCCGAGCGGGAGCTGAACGAGATCGTCTGGAAGGCCGTGCGGGGTCGGGACTCGGTGATGCCGCCTCCCGTCCGGGCCGCCTTCGTCCGGCGGATCGCCGGCGGCGACGCGCCGGACGACGACGGAGACGACGACGGCCAGTAGCCACGCCCGGAACCCGCTCGCACGCCTCCGAGCCGAGCCGCCTCAGACGACGGTGGCGATCGCCCCCTCGTCGGCCCGAAGGAGCTCGGCGATCGCGTCCAGGCCGCGGCCCAGGGCCTCGCGGCTCCGCGCGGCGCCCAGGCAGATCCGCACGGCGTGGGGGGCGGGCTCGCGCCCGACCGCGAACGCCTCGGCCGGCGTGACCACGACGCCCCGCGCCCGCGCCTCCGCCGCGAAGGCGTCGCGGCGCCACGGATCGGGCAGGCGCAGCCAGATGTAGTAGGCCTCGGGCTTCGCGTCGAGGTCGGCCCCCGCGAGCCGCGCGCGGGCGATCGCCTGGCGCTCGCGGGCCTCTTGCCTTCGCGCGTCGAGGAGCCGGTCGGCCGTGCCGTCGCGGATCCAGAGCGACGCGACGGCCGCGGTCAGGGGCGCCACCGCCCACGTCGTCGCGCGGAGGTTCGCCACGAGGCGGGGGATCATGGCCGGAGGCGCGAGCACGTAGGCGACCCGCAGGCCGGGGGCGAGGGTCTTCGAGGTGCTCGTCAGGTAGTAGCAGCGCTCCGGGGCGAGGGCCGCGATCGGCCGGGGGCGCTGCGCGGGCAGGAGCCCGTGGACGTCGTCCTCGACGAGGGCGAGCCCGTGGGCGCGGGCCACCGCCACGACCTCGTTCCGCCGCGCCTCGGGCATGACCGCCGTCGTCGGGTTGTGGTGGGTGGGGATGAGGTACAGCGCCTTGGCTCCGCCCTCGCGGCAGGCGACCTCGAGGGCGTCGGGGCGGAGGCCGTCCGCGTCGATCGGCAGGCCCTTGAGCCGCAGGTGCAGCAGCCCGGCGACGGCCTTCACGCCCGCGTAGGTCAGGGCTTCCGTGAGGAGGAGGTCGCCCGGCTCGAGCAGCGTGGCGAGGACGACGGTGAGGCCGTGCTGGCTGCCGGTGCAGACGAGCACGTCGGCGGGCGCGGCGGGGACGCCGGCGCGGGCGATCCACGCCGCGCCGGCCTCGCGGTCGGCCGCGTTGCCGCCGGCTTCGGGGTAGTCGAGGAGGCGCCCCGCGTCCTTCCGCGCGGTGAGGCTCGCGAGCGCGGCCAGCAGGGCCGCCCGCTGGGGCTGGGCCGGCGGCTCCGGGGGGTGGTTCTGGCTCAGGTCCACGACGCCGTCGGCGCCTTCCGCATCGTCGCCGCTCTCTCCGCCCCGCACGAATGTGCCCCGGCCCACCTCACCGGAGACGAGGCCCCGTCGCGCCGCCTCGGCGTAGGCCCGGCTGATCGTCCCTACGGTCACTCCGAGGCGATCGGCCAGCTCACGGTGGGTCGGCAGCCGCGCCCCCGGTCGCACGACTCCGGCCGCGAGGTCCTCGACGAGGGCTTCGACGAGGGCCTGGTATCGTGGCCCCTCCCGACCCTGCAGGCGGGGACGCCACATTGTCATGGTGACAATATAAGGATTGACGGCTCTCGATTCCACCCCTAGATTAGAGAGCTGACCGACCCTGAATCCCCGAATTGTATCGATACAATCGGCGCCCTGGCGGAGTGAAGACCGATGGAAGAGAAGAAGACGGGAACCCTGACCCTCAAGACGGGTCTCGCCGAGATGCTCAAGGGCGGCGTGATCATGGACGTGACCACGGCCGAGCAGGCCAAGATCGCGGAGGACGCAGGGGCGGCCTCGGTGATGGCGCTCGAGCGGGTGCCGGCCGACATCCGGCGGGACGGGGGTGTTGCGCGGATGGCCGACCCCGAGGTCGTCACGCGCATCATGGACGCCGTCACCATCCCGGTCATGGCGAAGTGCCGCATCGGCCACTTCGCCGAGGCGCGCGTCCTGGAAGCGCTGGGCGTCGACTTCATCGACGAGAGCGAAGTCCTCACTCCGGCCGACGAGGCGCACCACGTCGACAAGCTCGCGTTCAAGGTGCCGTTCGTGTGCGGCTGCCGCGACCTGGGCGAGGCGTTGCGCCGGATCGGTGAAGGGGCGGCGCTCCTGCGGACGAAGGGCGAGGCCGGCACCGGCAACGTGGTGGAGGCGGTGCGGCACATGCGGGCGGTCGTGAGCGGCATCCGGCGGCTGACCGTCCTCCAGCCCGAGGAGCGCATGGCCGAGGCCAAGGGTCTCGGCGCCCCCTTCGAGCTCGTGCGGCTCGTGGCCGACACCGGCAAGCTCCCCGTCCCGAACTTCGCCGCGGGGGGGATCGCGACGCCCGCCGACGCCGCGCTCATGATGGCGCTCGGCGCGGAGTCGGTGTTCGTCGGCTCGGGCATCTTCAAGTCGCAGGACCCGGCGAAGCGCGCCAAGGCCGTCGTCCGCGCCACCACCCACTGGCAGGACCCGAAGGTGGTGGCCGAGGTGTCGCGCGGCCTCGGCGAGGCGATGCCGGGCCTCGAGATCCCGCAGATCCCGGAGAGCGAGCGGCTCGCCACCCGAGGCTGGTGATGGAGGCGCCGTTCGGCGTCCTCGCCCTGCAGGGCGACTTCGCCGCCCACGCCGCGGCCTTCCGGGACCTCGGAGTCGAGGCGCGGGAGGTCCGTCGGGTGGCCGAGCTCGAGGGCCTCGCCGGGATCGTGATCCCGGGCGGCGAGAGCACGACGCTCCTCAACCTCATGCGCGACGAGCCGTGGTTCGAGGCCCTGCGCCGTCTCCACGAGTCGGGCGCCGTCGTGGCCGGCACCTGCGCGGGGGCGATCCTCCTCTCCCGCGAAGTGCGCCCGCGCCAGCCGAGCCTCGCCCTCCTCGACGCGGTCATCGAGAGGAACGCGTGGGGGCGGCAGGTGGACTCGTTCGAGGCCACGGTCGACTCGCCGGCCCTCGGGGGAAGGCAGGACGCGGTCTTCATCCGCGCTCCGCGGTTCCGGGCCCTCTTTCCCGAAGTCGAGGTCCTGGCCCGCTACGCCGGCGAGCCGGTCCTCGTCCAGCAGGGACGGGTCGTCGCGGCGACGTTCCACCCCGAGCTCACGCGATCCCGCGGGCTCCACCGCCACCTGGCCGCGCTGGCGACGGGCGCCCCCGTCCTCGCCGAGCGAGGGACGTAAGGCCGGACGTGCGGCCCGCGACGGTCGCCGTCCCCGGGGGGGACTTCGTCATGGGCTCGGCCGGCGGGCGGCCGGACGAGGCGCCTCCGCACGAGGTGACCGTCCGCTCCTTCCTCCTCGGTCGGACGCCGGTCACGAACGCGGAGTACGCTGCGTTCGTCGCGGAAGGCGGCGCGCCGGAGCCGCCTTGGTGGCGGAGCCCGGCGTTCGGCGCTCCCGACCAGCCGGTGGTGGGAGTGACGTGGCTCGAGGCCGCCGCCTACGCCCGGTGGCTCGCCGACACGACCGGCGGACGGTGGAGGCTGCCCACGGAGGCGGAGTGGGAGCGCGCGGCACGCGGCGGGCTCGTGGGCGCTGCCACCGCGTGGGGCGACGCGCTGCCCCACGGAGAGGTCCCCGAGAGCTCTCTCGACGGACCGTGGCCGGCGGGTCGCGGACGGCCGAACGGCTTTGGTCTCCTGGACATGGGCACGATCGTCCACGAGTGGTGCCTCGACTGGTACCAGGCCGACTACTACGCCGTGGCGCCCCGCGTCGAGCCGCGCGGTCCCGACGAAGGGGTGCGCCGCGCGAGCCGCGGCGGCTCGTGGCGGCACCACGTCCGCTGGTCGCCTCCGTCCGCGCGGAGCAGCCTCCCGCCGGAGCTCCGCTACGCCGACTACGGCTTCCGGGTGCTGGAGGAGCCGGGCGACGCCAGGTGACGCGCCGTTCGCGGCCGCCGGTTCGTGCGGGTTAGACTCCCGGAATGTCTTCGCCTCCCGAGGATGCCCTGCGCGCGGCGCACGCCGCGGCCGGGGCGCGGTTCGGCGAGCGGCGCGGTCAGCCGGTGGTCTCCTCGTACGGCGACGGGGCGGGCGAGTACGCGGCCGCCCGGACCGAAGCGGGCCTCGTGCACCTGTCGATACGAGCCCTGCTCGAAGCCACGGGCCCCCAGCGGCAGAAGTTCCTCCAGGGGATGCTGAGCAACGACGTCATGGGCCGGCAGCCCGGGCAGGGCTGCCGCGCGGCGCTCCTCGACGCCAAGGGAGCGGTGCAGGCCCTCGTCCGCGTCCTTGTCGCAGGAGACGCCGTCCTTCTCGAAACCGACTTCGACCGCATCGACCCCCTCCGGCAGACGCTGGAGCATCACCGCGTCGCGGCGCCGGTGCGCTTCGCCGTCCGGCCGGCCGCGGTGCTGGCCGTGCTCGGCCCGGGCGCCACGGCCGTCCTGCGCGGGGCCGGCGTGGCGAGAGTGGCCCAGGAGCCGGAGGGGCACGACGTCGCCTCGATCGCCGGGGACCCGGTGCGCGTCGCTCGCGCATCGGACCTGCCGGGAGAAGGCTTCGTCCTGCACGTGCCGCCCGAGTCGGCGGCGGCCGTGTGGGGAGCGCTCGCCGCCGCGGGCGCGCGCCCCGTGGGCTTCGAGGCCCTCGACACCCTGCGGATCGAGACGATCCGGCCCTGGTGGGGGTCCGACGTGACCGACGAGAACCTCCTCCACGAAACGGGGCTCCTCGCCGAGTGCCACTCGCCCACCAAGGGCTGCTACCTCGGGCAGGAGGTCGTGGCCCGCCTCGTGGCGCGCGGCGGCCACGTCAACAAGGCCCTGCGGGGCCTGCGGCTCCAGGCGGTCGCCGAGGCCGGCGCGCCGCTGACGGCCTCCGGGAAGGACGTCGGCCGGGTCACGACCGCCGCCGTCTCGCCGCGGGTCGGACCGATCGCCCTCGGCTACGTCCACCGCACCCACTTCGCGCCGGGCACCGCCGTGGAGGTGAACGGAGCGCCGGCGACCGTCGTGACGGCGTTCGACGACGGAACCGCGTCGTCGTCCGGCGGGTGAGGCCAATGAGGATCTACACGAAGACCGGCGACCTCGGCGAGACGGGCCTGCTCGGCGGCCTGCGCGTCCCGAAGGACCACCCGCGTGTGGCCGCCTACGGGGACGTGGACGAGACGAACGCCGCCCTCGGAGCCGTGCGGGCCCACGCGGAGGAAGAGCTCGCGCGCCTCCTCTTCTCCGTCCAGAAGGACCTCTTCGCGATCGGAGCCCGGCTCGCCGACCCGACGCGGCGGGTGGCGGCGAGGCGCGCCAAGGCCGCGGTCACCGCCGCCCACGTCCGCCGCCTCGAAGGGGCGATCGACGCCCGGCAGAAGCACCTGCCCCCCCTGCGGTCCTTCGTCCTCCCCGGCGGCGCGCCGGTCGCCGCCCTCCTCCACCAGGCGCGGACCGTCTGCCGCCGGGCGGAGCGCACGGTCGTGGCCCTCGCCCGGGAGGCCGACGTGGACCCGCGGATCCTCGTCTACCTGAACCGGCTCTCCGACCTCCTGTTCGTCCTCGCCCGGGCCGAGAACCACCGCGCCGGTCTCGCCGAGGACCCCTGGTAGCGCGTCACCGGCCGCGGAGCCTCCGGTCGAGGAACGAGGCCGCCCTCTCGAACGCCTCGACCCAGCGCGAGTGGAGGAGGAAGTCGTGGATCTCGTCCGGGAAGACGAGCTCCTCGACCTCGACCCCCTGCTTCCGCAGGGCGGCCGCGAGATCCACCGTCTCGCTGAACGGCACGTTGCGGTCGTCGTCGCCGTGGACGAGCAGGACCGGCGACCGCCACGTGCCGACCGACGCCATGGGCGAGGACTCGAAGGCGAGCCGGGCCCGGTCCTTCTGCGCCTCCGGGTCGTAGGAGGGGGCGAAGTTGTGGATGACGACGTTCCAGTCGTGGACGCCGTGGAGGTCGACGCCGGCGGCGAAGAGGTGCGATGCCCGGGCGAGGCCGAGCGCGGTGAGGTAGCCGCCGTAGGAGCCGCCCCAGAGACCGACCCGGGCCGGGTCGACGTCGGCGCGGCTCCGCAAGTAGAGAGCGGCGCCGAGCACGTCCTGGAACTCGCTCGCCCCACCCGCGCCGTAGCCGATCGCCTCGCGGAACTCCATGCCGTAGCCGATCCCGCTGCGGTAGTTGACGGAGAGCACGGCGTAGCCGCGGCCCGCGAGGTACTGGTTGAAGGCGTAGGTCCAGTGGTAGTACTGCATGGAGTGCCAGCCGAGGAGCATCTGGCGCCGGGAGCCGCCGTGGAAGAAGACGACGGCCGGCCGCCTCTCGCCGTCCCTCGCGACCTTGGGCAGGAAGAGCTGGCCGTGGATCTCGGTGCCGTCGGTGGCCGGGAAGACGACGGCGCGGGGTGAGACGAGGTCCGTCTCCGGGAACCCCGCGGGCATCCCCGACGGGTCGAGGTCGCGCAGCCGTCCCTCCGGCTCCACGAGCGCCGCCCGTGCGGACCGCTGCGAGTCCGACCGCAGGACGACGGTCCGTCCGCCGGCGACGCCGACGGGCGACCACTCGATCCCCTCGCCGCGCGTCACGGCCTCCGGGCGCCCCCCCGCGGCCGCCACCTGCCAGACGTGGCGGCGATCCACGTCGCCCTGGTTCGAGGAGAGGAGCACGCGGGAGCGGTCCACGGAGAGCGCGGCGTGCTCGACCTCGAACGCGCCGGGCGTGAGGAGCGTCGCCTCGCCGCCGGAGAGCGCGACGGAGTAGAGGTGCGTCCAGCCGTCCGCCTCCCAGGGGAAGACCAGCCGATCGCCGGCCGTCCAGAGGATCGCCTCCGGCGAGGCCGTCTCCCGGAAGACGCTGCCCCTTCCCGGCCGAGCCCGGAAGGCGACCCGGCCCTGGCCTGTCGCCGCGTCGGCCACGCGGATCTCCCACGGCTGACCTTCGCGTTCGGGCAGGAACGGGACGGCCTTCGGGTGGGCGGGGAGGCGGAGGAAGGCGACCGCGCGCCCGTCCGGCGAGAAGACGGGTGCTTCGTCCCGGTCCACGCCCGGATCGAGCCAGAGGATCTGCGCGCGGGCGACGTCGAACACGCCGACGAACGAGTGGTCGCCGCGGTGGCTCACGAACGTCAGCCGCGCGCCGTCCGGGGAGAAGCGCAGCTCCTCGCTCTCGCCGCGAGCCTTGAAGAGCGACGCGGCCTCCTTGCCCCCGTCGAGCGGGGCGACGACAGGACCGTCCTTTCCGACGAACGCCACCCGGTCGCCCGCCGGGGCCACGGCCGGCGAGTGCCCCTCGCCCAGCCGCTTCGGCTCGCCGCCGGCGACGGGCACGACCCACACCGCCTGCTCGGATCCCCGCGGGTCGCTCGTCGGGTTCGGGACTTCGCCTCGGCGACCCGGCGAGCTGCCCCGCACGTACACGAGCCGGCGGCCGTCGGGCGAGAACGCCAGCTCGCCGAGTTCCTGCCCGTCGTCCCGGCCGTAGGCGGTGAGGCGCCGACCCGCCCACGACGGGGCTTCCGCGACCCACACGTTGCGCACGCCCCGCTCGTTCACGACCCAGGCGACGGCCCCGCCACCCGGCGCGGCGACGAGCTCCGACGAGAACGGCGCCCGCATCACCTCCTCGACGGTGAACGCCCACGCTCCCAACTGGCCGAGCGTGATCGAAAGGACGGCGACCCCGATGGCGACCCGCCAGCCCCGGCAGAGGAGAGTCCCCCGGCACATCCGGAACGGTGTTCTTCCCATGCGCGCGAGCATAGCCGAATGGCGGCGGATGGCGGGACCCGCTTAGACTCGGGGCGGCCGACGCCATGAAGCGCACTCTCCGCCACCTCTCCCGGCTCCTTCCCGCCCTGCTCGCCCTGGGCCTCGCCGCCTTCGTCCTCCGCTCGGCGGACCTCGCGCGCGTGCGCGACCTCGTGCGGCCGCTCGGCCCCTGGGTCCCGCTCCTCCTCCTCCCCAACCTCGTGGTCACTCTCGTCGAGGCCGTGGCCTGGTGGCGCTCCTTCGCCCTCCTCGGGGCACGCCCCCGGTTCGTCTCCCTCGTGGGCGTACGCCTCGTGGTCGAGGCCGTCATGCTCGGCCTCCCGTCGGGCGCGGTCGTCTCCGAGTCGCTCCAGCCCTGGCTGCTCAAGCGCCTCTGCGCCGTGCCGTTCGAGACCGCGGTGGTAGCGAGCGTGGGGCGGAAGTTCTTCGTCGTCGTCTCCCACGGCCTCGTCCTCGCCCTGGCCACCTTCGTGACCTGGCCCCTCCTCACGCGCGTCTCGCGCGAGACGATCGGCCGCGGCGGCCTCCCCTGGCTGCTCCTCGGCGTCTCGGCGTTCATGATCGCAACGTTCGGCTTCGGCCTGGCCCTGAGCGGCCGCGCCCGACTCGCCCAGCGCACGCGGGCGGGGCTCGACCGCGTCGGCAGCCGCTGGCTGGGCGCGTGGCTGGAGAGGAATGCGCTGCGCTTCCAGCGCGCCGACGACCACCTCCTGCAGTTCTTCGAGCGGGAGCACGGAGCCCTCGCCCTCCCCCTGCTGCTCTACGCGGCCGGCTGGGTCGTCCGCGGGATGGAGACTTACTTCTTCCTCCGCCTGCTCGGCGTCGACCTCTCGTTCGCGGCCGCCCTCGTCGTCGAGACCGCGATCATCGTCGTGCGCTCGGTCGCGGTGCCCGTTCCCGCCGGCCTCGGCGTGCAGGATGTCGGCTACGTCCTCTGCCTGAAGGCCCTGGGCGTGCCCGACGCAACGACCGTGGCCGCCGCGTTCGTGCTCCTGAAGCGCGGGAAGGACCTCTTTTGGATCCTGGTCGGCTTCGCCCTCTTCGCCGGCGGCGACCACGCGATTACTCCCCGATCACCTTGACGAGGACGCGCTTCGGCCTCCGGCCGTCGAACTCGCCGTAGAAGATCTGCTCCCAGGGCCCGAAGTCCAGGGCCCCTTTCGTCACCGCCACCACGACCTCGCGGCCCATCACCTGGCGCTTGTGGTGGGCGTCGCCGTTGTCCTCGCCGGTGCGGTTGTGGTGGTAGCGGCTCGGGCTCGGGTCGTAGGGCGCGAGCTGCTCGAGCCAGCGCTTGTAGTCCTCGTGGAGCCCCGGCTCGTCGTCGTTGATGAAGACGGACGCCGTGATGTGCATCGCGTTGACGAGGCACAGGCCCTCCCTCACCCCGCTCGCGGCCACCGCCTTCTCGACGTCCCGAGTGATGTTCACGAAGTCCATGCGGGCGGGCACGTTCATCGTCAGGTGGACCGTATGAGATCGCATCTCCCACTCTCCGCGCAAAAACGTATCACGCGCGGCGAGGGGACCGGGGCCCGAAGGAAAAACCCTGTCAAGACGAAGGCGCCGGCTCGTCCGTCCGCGCCCCCTCTGCGTTCTCAAGAGTGAGGGCGCTCCCCGGCCGGGGGGCGACGCTCCTGCCCAGGCAGGGACGGAGACCGAGGAAGCCCGACAAAGGAGGACATATGCTTCGGACCCTCTCCCTGGCGGCCCTCGGCGTCGGCCTCGCCGCCTTCGCGCCGAGCCCGGCGGCGGCCTTCGCTCCCGACCTCGTCACCGCGCACATCCCCTTCGCGTTCAGCGTGCACAACGTGACGCTGCCCGCCGGGGACTACGAGATCCTGGGGGTGAGCGACGTCGACCGTGACGCGCTCGAGATCCGCTCCGCGGACGGGCGCCACGCGGTCGTCTTTCTGAGCCACGAGTCGCGGGCGGGCCTTCCGGGCACGACGCCCGAGCTCGTCTTCGACCGCTACGGGAGCCTGATGTTCCTGCACGCCATCCGCCTGCCCGAGGAGAGCGGGGCGGCTCTCAATCCGTCGCGCTCCGAGCTCCAGGCGGCTCGCAGCGTCTCGTCCTCGCCGTCGCCGCAAAGCGTGACGCCCAAGGGCACCAACTGACCCTCAACCCGGGAGGGCGAGCGCCGAGAGCCTGAGCCGGCTGGCCCATTGACGCGGCCCGCCGCATCCGGTCTGCTGTCGGGATGCGACACGGAGCGGCCTCGGCGCTCGCCCTCGCCACCCTCCCTGCCCTCGCCACGGCCGGGACGAGCCCCGCCGGCGGCGCCGGGCAGCAACCGCCCGTCTTCGGGGCGGCGGTCGAGCTCGTGCGTCTCGACGTGGTGGTGCTCGACCCGGACGGACGTCCGGTGACCGGGCTCTCCAGAGACGACTTCGTGGTCGAGGAGGAGGGGCGCCGGCAGAGAGTCGAGTCCTTCGAGCCGGTCGTTGTCGCCACGGCTCGGCCGCGCACGGCCGACGCGCCGCCGCGCCTCACCGGCGCCCGCCTGCGGGCCCCCTCCGAGGGCCGCTGCTTCCTTCTGTTCGTCGACGACGTCCATCTCGCGCCGCCCACGATGGAGCGCGTCCGCGTCTCGATCCGGCGCTTCCTGGAGACGGACGTCCGCGAGGGCGACTGGGTCACGCTCTTCGCGCCGGAGCAGGAGCTGTGGTGGACGGCGCGGAGCGCCTGGGAATACCGGCAGCTCGCGGCCGTCGTCGGACGGCTCGCCGGCCAGGGTCGGGGCGACAACTACCGTGACTGGGAGGAGGTGCGGGCCGCCGAGTACGGGCTGCCACCGCCGGTCGGGAGGTCGGACGTGGTGGCGGCGGCCAGCGCGACCTCGGGCGGACCCGGCCAGTTCGCCGTCCTCGGAAAGGTGGGTGGGGGGGGCATCGGGTCGGAGGAGGTCGTCCAGCAGGTCAAGCGGCGGACCGGCATCACCCTGGGCGGCCTGCAGCAGGCGCTCGAGTCCCTCGTGCGCCTGCGGGGGCAGAAGTCGCTCGTCCTCGTCTCGGCCGGCTTCCTGCTCCTGCCGAAGATGCCGGGCTACGAGGAGGCGATCGACCTCGCCCGGCGAGCGAACGTCGCGATCCACTACGTCGACCCGCGCGGCCTGCAGACCGGGTGGTCGTCGGAGGAAGGGGGGGGCCAGGCGCGGACGGGCGTCGTGGGCACGGTCATGCCGGGGACGATGATCGCCCTCGCCCGGGGCGACACCGAGGGCATCGCCGAGGTGACGGGCGGCACCGTGTTCGACGGCAACGACACCGAGACCGGGCTGCAGCGCGTGGCCGAGCGCTCGGACGCCTACTACCTCCTCGGCTACCAGCCCGACCGGCCGGGCGCGGGGGAGCGCAAGGTGAGCGTGCGCGTGACGCGCGACGGCCTCCAGGTCCGCGGGCGCCGCGTCTACTACGTGCCTGATCCGGCGAAGGCGGCGAAGACCGCGGCCCCTCCGACGCCGGCCGACCTGCCCGCGATGCGGTCCCTCGCCGATACCACCGACCTGCCGGTGCGGACAGCCACCCTGTACTTCGAGCCGAACCGGAAGGGCGAGGTCGCGACGATGCTCGCGACGGAGGTGGTCCCTCCCGCAGGGCGGAAGGGCGAGCGCCTCTTCAAGCTGGTCTCCGAGGCCCGGGCGCGCGACGGCGGCCCACCTGTGCGCGACGAGTTCGAGGGCTCGCCGGACGTGACGCCGGGCGTGCCCGTGATCCTCGCCCGCCAGTGGCACCTGACGCCGGGCGTCTGGCAGGTGCGGCTCCTGGTCGAGGACACCACCGCCGGCCGCATCGGGACGGTCCTGCACACGTTCGAGGTGCCCGACCCGAAGGCGTTCCGGCTCTCGACGCCGATCCTCACCGCCGAGCTCGAGGACCCGAACGGCAAGCGGAAGCCGAAGGTGGCTTTGGGCCGCACGTTCCGGACGGGGACGACACTCTACTGCCAGTACAACGTCTACGGGGCGACCGCCGGCGGCAGGCACGACTGGGCGCCGCACGCGCTCGGCGCGTGGACGCTTCGCCGGGGAGACGAGGTCCTGCGCGAGAGCCCGCCGACGCTGATCCAGCCGGGCGGGGACGGGCGCCTGACCCGCACGCTCGGGATCTCGCTCCAGGGCGCCTCCCCTGGAGAGTACGCGCTCGTCCTGGCCGTGAAAGACGAGAAGACCGGAACGACCCTGTCTCAGGCGGAGCCCTTCACCGTCCTGCCGTGATGTCCTCGTGCCGCCCTTGGCCTTGACAGGGCGGCACGAGAGGTGTTTCGTCAGCCCATGGGCAGGTTCGTTCGCCGGGCCCTCGTGCTCGCATTCCTGCTCCTCTCCGTCTCCGCGACCGGCGGCCCGGCCCCCCGGCCCTCGGCGCAGGCGCCCCCCCAGCCCCCGACGTTCGGCGCGGAGGTCGAGATCGTCCGCCTCGACGTGATCGTCCTCGACCGGGACGGCAGGCCCGTGACCGGCCTCACTCGCGACGACTTCGTCGTCGAGGAAGGCGGAAGGCCCCAGGCCATCGAGACGTTCGAGCCGGTGGTCGTGCCGAGCCGGCCGGTTCCGGTCGACCAGCCGCCGCGCGTCACCACCGCGCGCGTCCGCTCTCCTGCGGAGGGGAGAGCCTTCTACGTCTTCTTCGACGACGCGCACGTGGAGGCGCCCCCCACCGAGCCCGTGCGGATCGCTCTGCGCAGCTTCATCCGGACCGACCTGCGCGACGGCGACTGGATCACGCTGATGGCCCCGCAGCAGGGCCTGTGGTGGACGGCCCGCGACGCCTGGGAGTACCGGCAGCTGGAGGCGGTCGTGGGCCGGCTCCAGGGCCAGTACGTGCGCGATCCCGGCTCGAAGTTCGGCACCTCGGGGCTCTCGGACTTCCAGGCGATGTGCATCGTCCAGGGCCTGCCGAGCGAGATGTGCAGCGTCGCTCCCACGCCGCCCACGGCGGCAGGCGCGGCAGGCGCGGCAGGCGGAGGAGGCGGAAGCACGAGCGGCGGGAGCGGAAGCGGTGGTCAGGGCGCGGGCGGCGGCGGGGCGGCCGGGGGCAGCGGCTCGTCGAGCGGGGGCGGAGGCGATCGTGTGATGGGCGTGGGCCGCAGCAACGCGGACTTCCTGGCCGAGGAGGTCTACACCGTCGCCCGCCACCGGATCGAGGTCACCCTCGGGGGCCTGCGCCAGGCCCTCGACTCCCTGGTCGCCCTGCGCGGTCACAAGTCCCTCCTGATGATCTCCGAGGGCTTCGTCCTCATCCCCGACATGCCGGGCTACGCGGAGCTCGTCGACGCGGCGCGGCGAGCGAACGTCGCGGTGCACTTCTTCGACCCGCGCGGCCTCGAGAGCGGCTGGGGCGAGGAGGTGCCCCCCGGCCTCGGGTGGGCCACGAAGCGCCTCCTCGACCAGGCAGGCGCGGACGACGTGGCCGCCGCCACCGGCGGCCGCACGATCGTGAGCAACGACCCCGGCGAGGGGCTGCGGCGGATCGCGGCCGAGTCCGAAGCCTACTACCTCATCGGCTACCAACCGGAGGGGGCGAAGCCGGGCGAGCGGAAGGTCAGGGTGCGCGCGAAGCGCGACGGCCTCACCGTGCGCGCCCGCAGCCGCTACTTCGTGGCGCCGGCGCCGAAGACGGAGGCGCGCCCGGCAAAGAAGGACGAGGCCGGCCGCACGCCGGCCGAAGCGGCCGCCCTGCGCTCGCTCGCCGACACGACCGACCTGCCGCTGCGCGTGGCCACGCTCTTCTTCGGCGACGACGGGAAGGGAGCGGTCACGACGATGTGCGCGGCGGAGCTGGCCGGCGCGGTCGAGAGAAAGGCGAAGCGCCGCATCGCCGTGGTCGCCGAGGCGCGGCCCCGCGACGGCGGCAAGGCGGTGCGCGACGAGTACGAGCAGGAGGTCGAGGTCACGCCGGGCGTCCCTACCGTCCTCTCGCGCCAGTGGAACGTGCCCCCGGGCGTCTGGCAGCTCCGCCTCCTCGCGCGGGACACCGCGACCGGCCGCATCGGGACGGCGATCCACACGTTCGAGGTGCCGCCGGCCGGGGCCTTCCGTCTCTCGACGCCGATCGTGACCGCGACGCTCGAGAGGGCGGAGGGCGGCAACCGTCCGCGCCTCTCCCTCGACCGGACGTTCCGGCCGGGCCAGAGGCTGTACTGCCAGTACCAGGCCCTGGGCGCGACCCACGACGCCTCGGCGAAGGCGCCCAGCGTGGCCGCGGGCTGGGAGCTGCGGCACGGCGACACGACCGTCCGTGCCTCGGCGCCCAGCCGCATCCGGCCGGGGCCCGACGGGCGGCTGGCGCGCCTCGTCGGCGTCTCCCTCGACGGCCTCGAGCCCGGCGACTACGAGCTCCGGCTGAGCGCGCGGGACGAGGTCGCGGGCCGGGCCGCGAGCGCTGTCGAGCCGTTCCGCGTCGAGCGCTGACGGCAGCCGATCCGACGACGGCGGCGGGCCGAGCCGACATCGGCCATGCCATGGGTTACGATGCCGTGGGCCAGCGGAAGGAGAGCCATGATTCGAGACGAGAAGCCGGGGGTGACCCGTCGCCAGTTCGTGGCCCGGGCCGCCACTGTCGCGGCAGCGGCGACCATCGTCCCCCGCCACGTCCTCGGCGGCCCGCGCTTCGTCGCACCGAGCGACAAGGTGAACGTGGCCATCATCGGGGTCGGCGGCCAGGGGCGCGAGAACCTCCACGCCCTGTCGGTCGAGAGCGGCTGCCAGGTCATCGCGATCGCCGACCCGTGCGAGGAGTGGGACCTGAGCTCCTTCTACTACGGGGGGAAGGCCGGCCGGGCGCCGATCCGGGCCGAGGTCGAGAAGATATGGGGCGCGAAGACCCCGAACTACCGGTGCGCCGCCTACGAGGACTTCCGGGTGATGCTCGAGAAGGAGAAGGCGATCGACGCCGTCCTCGTCGCGACGCCCGACCACCTCCACGCCTACGTCTCGACCCTGGCGATGAAGGCCGGAAAGCACGTCTACTGCGAGAAGCCGCTCACCCACAGCGTGTGGGAGGCCCGGGCGGTGGCGAAGGTCGCCCGAGAGGCGGGCGTCGCCACCCAGATGGGCAACCAGGGCCGCTCGAGCGAGGGGCATCGCCAGACCGCGGAGTGGATCTGGGACGGGGCCATCGGCGCCGTCCGCGAGGTGCACGCCTGGTCCGAGGCGGGCTTCTTCACGAACCTGACGAAGCGCCCCGAAACGACGCCGGACGTCCTCCCCGGCCTGAACTGGGACCTGTGGCTGGGGCCGCGCGAGACCCGTCCCTACCACCCGGCCTACGCGCCGTTCAGCTGGCGGGGCTGGTGGGCCTTCGGCGGCGGGGGGATCGCCGACATGGCCGTCCACAACCTCGATCCGGCGTTCAACGCTCTCCAGCTCGACACGCCCCTGACCGTCGAGGCCACCGCTCCCGCCCTCGACCCGGAGGTCTGCTCGACCGGGCTCTTCGCGACCTGGCGGTTCGGCCCCCGCGGCAGCATGGGCCCGGTGACCGTGCACTGGTACGACGGCGGCCTTCGCCCGCCCACGCCCGAGGGCGTCGACCCCGACGACCCCCGGCAGCGCCTCGGCGAGGGGGGCAACGGCGTGCTCTTCGTCGGCGAGAAGGGGATGATCACCTGCGCGGGCTGGTCCGGCATGCCTCGCCTGCTGCCGCTGGAGCTGCACCGCGAGTACAAGCGCCCGCCGAAGACGATCCCCCGGGTCGAGGGGCACCACGCGGACTGGCTGCAGGCGTGCCGGGGCGGGCGCCCCGCGAGCAGCAACTTCGAGTACGCGGCTCGTCTCGTCGAGTTCATCCTCCTCGGCAATGTGGCTCTCCGATCGCAGAAGGTCTTGAAGTGGGACGGCCCGGGCATGAAGGCCGTGAACGCGCCCGTCGCGGACCGGTACTTGAAGGACGCCTACCGGGCGGGCTGGGAGCTTCCGCTCTGAAGGGGGAGACGCCCGCCCTCAGCCCCCGATGAAGGTGTGCTTCGCGCGGACACGGACCTTCACCGGCACGCCGCCCTTCTTCCCCGGCTCGTACCTCCAGCGGCTGATCTCGGGCAGGACCGCCTCGAGGACCCCACCGCCGCTCTCCACCCGGATGTCGGTCACGAGGCCCTCCTCGGTGACGACGAAGCTCGCGGTGATCGAGACGCGCTGGCCCTTGCTGAGCCTCGGCCCCCATTCCGGGTAGGGCGCGCTCGTCCCCGCGATGCGGCGGGGCTTCACGTCCACCTCGTCCTCCTCGTAGACACGGGAGCGGTGGGTTTCCGTCCGCGCGGGTACGGGCAGCGGGGCCGGCGCCGCGACGGCGGCGGGCGTGACCGTCGGGAGGGGCGGCGTCGGGGTGGGCGTCGGCATCGGCCGGCGAAAGGCCCGCCGCGCTGCGGGCGCGGGCGATGCCGCGGGGGTCGGCGGAGGCTTCAGGGCCAGCTTCGACGGCGTGGCGAGAGCCGCCACGACCGGCGGGCGCGGGATTGCCGCCGGCCGGACGCTGCCCGCCGCCACGAGGTGGACGGCGAGCGCCGCGACCGCAGCCTGGGCGGCCGCCATCCGCAGGATCGGGACGCGCTCGGGAAGGCTCCCCGCCGGCACCGGACGCGTGTCGTCCGTCCGGTCCGCCTCGCGGACGACCGACGGGCTGTCCTCCCACGCCTCCGGGCCGGACGTCCGGGCCGCCACCTCGAGTGCGCGGCGCATGTCCCCAACCGCGGCGAACCGGTCGTCCGGGCTCTTGGCGAGCGCGCGAGCGAGGACCGGGCGCACCGCGGGGGGCAGCTTCGGCTGGTCGAGCCGAGGCGCGTCGTGGAGCTGCCTCACGATCGTGGCCACCGGCGTGTCGCCCCGGAAGGGCAGCGCGCCGGTGAAGAGCTCGTAGACCACGATGCCGAGCGAGTAGAGGTCGCTCCTGTAGTCCACCTCGTCCCCGCGGAGCTGTTCCGGGCTCATGTACTCGGGCGTCCCCACGAGGGGTCCGCTGGCGGTGACGGTGACCCCCCCGCTCGCCGTGCCGTGCTGCTTGGCGATTCCGAAGTCCATGACCCGCACGACGCCGTGACGGTCCCTCATCAGGTTGGCCGTCTTCAGGTCGCGGTGCACGATGCCCACGTCGTGGATCGCCTGCAGGCCGTCCGCCACCTGCAGAGAGACGCTCCAGGCCTCGGCCGTGGGCAGGCCGCCTCCGCGCCGGGCGGCGGTGGCGAGGTTCTCGCCCTCGACGAGCTCCATGCAGATGTAGAGGAGGCCGCGGTCTTCTCCGTCCCCGTAGACGGGGCAGACGTTCCGGTGTCGGACCCGCCGAGCGAGGCGGATCTCCGAGCGGAAGCGGTGCTCGACCCGCCCCGACTCCCGAGCGAGGTCGGGCCGCAGCACCTTGATCGCCACCGCCTCCCCCACCTCGCGGTCGAAGGCACGGTAGACCATGCCCATGCCCCCGCGGCCGAGGGGGCCCAGGATCTCGAACCGCGAGGCGAAGAGCGAGCCGTCGGCGAGCGAGGCGAGAGCGGGGTCGAGCGGGGCGCCACAAGCGAAGCAGCTGGCCGCGGCGGGCGCGTTCTCGGCGCGACAGGCAGGGCAGTTCATCGGGCCAAACGTGCATCATAATCGCCAGCCCACCGGCCCGATTGTGCGGGGGAACACCTTGGTAGAATGCCGGCTCGGGCCGGAGCGACGGCCCGCAAGGAGAGTCTGCGCCATGCGTGTCCCGGCTGCCCTGGCCGCGTCGGTCCTGCTCGTCGCCACCGCCTCGTCGTCCGCGCCACCGGACGCCCCCTCCTCCGCCGGGGGGATCGCGTGGACGGTCCCGTCGGGCTGGACGGGAGGCAAGACGACCGTCATGCGAGTCGCCACCTACGCCGTGCCGGCTGCGAAGGGCCAGGAGCCCGGCGAGTGCACGGTGTTCTTCTTCGGCCCCGGCCAGGGCGGGGGCGTCGACGAGAACGTCGCCCGCTGGGGCCGGCAGTTCGAGGGCACGCCGACGCCGGTCTCGCGCAAGGAGCAGGTCGCGGGGATGCAGGTGACGCGGGCGGAGGTCGCGGGAACCTTCCTCGCCCCCGGCGGTCCGATGATGCAGTCCACGGGCAAGAAGGCCGACTACCGGCTGCTCGGCGCCATCGTCGAGGCGCCCGAGGGCAACGTCTTCTTCAAGCTGACCGGGCCCGCGGCCACGGTCTCGACCGCGAAGGCCCAGTTCGACGCCCTCGTCGCCTCGATCCGACGAAGGTAGGCCGTGCCCCTCCGCGCGGCGGTCTTCGACTTCGACGGCGTCATCGTGGACAGCGAGCCCGTGCACTACCGCGCCATGCGCGACGCGCTCCTTCGGGAGAGAGTGGAGATCACCGAGGAGGACTACCTCGACGTGTGCCTCGCCTTCGACGACCGGGTCGCCATCCGGAACGCGCTCGAGCACAAGGGCGAGCGCGCCTCGCCGGAGCGGATCGAGAGGGTCGAGGCTCGCAAGGTCCATCTCTTCTCGGAGATGATCCCGGACATCCCGGTCTTCCCCGGGGCGCGCGACCTCGTGGGCGAGCTCGCGGCGGAGGTGCCGCTCGCCATCGCCTCCGGAGCCCGGCACGACGAGATCGAGGCCATCCTCGATGGCCTCGGCCTCCGCGACGCCTTCCAGGCGATCGTGGGGGCCGAGGACGCGGAGCGCACGAAGCCGGACCCCGCGCCCTACCTCGAGGCCGCCCGCCGGCTCGCCGGCCGTACGCCCGGCCTCGCTCCGGCGGAGTGCCTGGCCTTCGAGGACTCGATGGCCGGCATCGACTCCGCCCTCGGCGCGGGGATGATGGTCGTAGGCGTCGCCCACAGCTACCCCGCGGAGAGGCTGCGGGCCGCGCACCGGGTGGTGGGCTCCCTCGTCGGCGTGGACGCCTCGGCTCTGCGCGGCCTCTTCGCGAGGCCCTGAGATGCCCTCCCGGCACCTCGATCCCGAGCAGTCCCGCCGCTACACGGAGTACCGCTACGACTTCGGCCGCAAGGCCATCGCGGGCCGGGTCGTCCTCGTGCCCGGGGGGGCCGGCGGACTCGGGGCGGCGATCGTGGCCCTCCTCGTTCAGGACGGAGCGATCCCCGTCGTGGGCTATCGCTCGAATCGCGGGAACGCCCTCGCCTTCCAGCAGAGGGTCCAGGACCTCTACGGAGGCCTCGTCCACCTCGTCGAGGGCGACCTGGTCGACCCCGAAGCGCGCCGGCGCTACGTCGAGAGCGCGCTCGCGGTGAAGGGCGACGTCTACGGCGTGGTGGCCCTCACCGGGGACCCCGCGCGGGTCAAGGGCGGGGAACTCGACGGGCCGGCGCTCCACGCCTCCTTCACAGCCAACTTCGAGGCGCCGGTCCTCCTCGCCCGGGCCGCGGCCGAGGAGATGGTGCGGCGGGACACCCACGGCTCGATCGTCCTCGTGTCGAGCATGCAGGGCGTCTTCCCCTTCGAGGGGAGCCTCGCCTACGCCTCTCCGAAGGCCGCCCTCCTCCACGCGGCGCGGATCCTGGCCAAGGAGTACGGGGGGAAGGCCGACGTCCGGGTGAACGTCGTGGCGCCGGGAGCGACGGTCGTGGGCATGGCGCGGGCCTCGATCGACGGCGGCAAGTACGACCCCTACGTCGACCGGGGCGTCATCCCCCGCTTCGGCCGGCCGGAGGACGTGGCCCGGACGGTGCGCTTCCTGCTCGAGCCCGACTCGTACGTGACCGGACAGCTGATCACCGTGGACGGCGGGCTCACGCTGCGCCGCGACCGACTCTCGTAGGGCGACGGCGTGACCTCGAGCCGGAGGATCCGACCCCGGAGGCGTCGATGAGCGACACGGACGTGACGACGCTTCTCGCCGATGCCGCGGCCCGCGCGGCGCGCTACCTGTCCGGCCTGAGGGACCGGCCGGTCGCTCCCGCCCGGGAAGCCCTGGCTGCCCTGGGAAGGCTGGCCCCGCCGCTGCCCGAGCGCGGGCTCGCCGCCGGGCAGGTGCTCGCCCTCCTCGACGAAGCGGGCTCCCCCGCCACCCTCGCCACGGCGGGCCCGCGGTTCTTCGGCTTCGTGATCGGCGGCTCGCTGCCCGCCACCGTGGCCGCGAGCGTCCTCGGCGCTGCCTGGGACCAGAACGCGGGCCTCCGCGTCACCTCCCCGGTGGCCGCCGCCCTCGAGGACGCCGCGATCGCCTGGCTCCTGGACGTGCTCGCCCTTCCCTCCGCCACCGGCGTCGGCTTCGTGACCTGCGCCACGACCGCGAACCTGAGCGGCCTCGCCGCCGCCCGCCACGCCCTCCTCGCCCGGCAGGGCTGGAACGTCGAAGCGAACGGCCTCTTCGGGGCGCCTCCGCTCCGAGTGGTGGTGGGCGACGAGGTGCACGTGAGCGTCCTGAAGGCACTCTCGCTCCTGGGCTTCGGGAGCGAGCGGGTCGAGCGGGTGCGCGTGGACGACCAGGGGCGGATGCGTGCCGACGCCGTTCCCCGCCTCGACGAGCGCACGATCCTCTGCCTGCAGGCCGGCAACGTGAACACGGGGGCATTCGATCCGGCGGGCCCGCTCGTGGACCGGGCCCGGGCGGCCGGGGCCTGGGTGCACGTCGACGGCGCCTTCGGCCTGTGGGCCCGTGCCGCCCCGTCGCTCGCCCCTCTCGCCGCCGGGCTGGAGGGCGCCGACTCCTGGGCCACCGACGCCCACAAGTGGCTGAACGTCCCGTACGACAGCGGCCTCGTCTTCTGCCGCGACGCGGCGGCGCTGCGCGCGGCGATGCGGGGACCGACGGCCGCCTACCTGACGGAGGGTGAGGTCCGCGAGCCCGACCAGTACGTCCCCGAGTTCTCCCGGCGCGCCCGGGGCCTCGAGGTCTGGGCGGCGCTCCTCTCCCTGGGCCGGGTAGGCCTCCGCGAGCTCCTGGAAGGCACCTGCGCGCACGCGCGCCGCTTCGCCCTCGGCCTCTCGGCCCAGGGGCACGAGGTCCTGAACGAGGTGGTGCTGAACCAGGTCCTCGTCTCCTTCGGCCCCCCGGAGCGCACCCGCCGCGTCATCCGGGAGGTGCAGGAGGGCGGCGTGCTCTGGTGCAGCGGCACGACCTGGCAAGGGCGCACCGCGATGCGCATCAGCGTGAGCAACTGGGCGACCACGGCCGACGATGTCGAGAAGAGCCTCGAGGGGATCCGCGCCGCGGCGGCGCGGGTGCCATAGCGCGTGAGCGACGCCCGTCCGAGCGACCTCGACCGGACCCGGGCCCGGCGCGCCGACGTCGACGCGGACCTGGGCTTCGGCGGCCGGGTCACCCAGCAGGCCCGCGGGCGGTTCCTGAACCGGGACGGCTCGTTCAACGTCGTCCGCGAGGGGCTCTCCTTCCTCCAGTCCCTGAGCCTCTACCACGCGCTCCTGACGATCTCCTGGACGCGCTACTTCCTGGCCTCGGCCGGCGCGTACTTCGCCACCAACTTCCTGTTCGGGAGCCTCTATTTCCTCTGCGGGCCCGGGGCCCTGCACGGGACCGAGGGCGAGTCGGTGGCGGAGCGCTTCGCGGACGCCTTCTTCTTCAGCGTCCAGACGCTCGCCACGATCGGCTACGGGCGGGTGAGCCCCGTGGGCCTCGCCGCCAACCTCATCGTCACCGTCGAGGCGCTCGTCGGGCTCCTGGGCTTCGCGCTCGTGACGGGGCTCCTCTTCGCCCGCTTCTCACGGCCGAACGCCAAGGTGCTGTTCAGCGATAGGGCGATCGTGGCGCCCTACCACGGCGGCACCGCCCTCATGTTCCGGATCGCCAACGCCCGCCGCAACCAGCTCATCGAGGTGAACGCGACCGTCTCGCTCGGGTGGTGGGAGGGGGCCGAAGGCAAGGAGGTCCGCCGGTTCCACGAGCTCGCCCTCGAGCGGCGGAAGGTGGTCTTCTTCCCCCTGCACTGGGTCGTGGTCCACCCCATCGACGTGAAGAGCCCGCTCCACGGGGTCAGCGAGGAGCGCTTCCGGGCGTCGGATCCCGAGCTGCTCATCCTCCTCACCGCCGTGGACGAGACATTCTCCCAGACCGTCCACGCCCGCTCGTCGTACAAGCAGGAGGAGGTGGTCTGGGGCGCCCGCTTCGACGACATGTTCGTCGCCCGGGAGGACCGGCGCATCGCCATCGACATGCGCCGGCTGGACAGGATCGTGAAGGTCGATCTGCCCGCGGCCGACGGCGGAGCTGGGAGGCCGGAGGGAGGCTAGAACCGTCCGGCGGCCGCGCGACGTCGCGCGGCCGCCGGCGCCTGCTGTACTTTCTGACCGGGCCGCCGGCGCGACGCGGTCGTCGGCCGGTGCGTCCATCGAGGAGCCCATGGACCCCGAGGAGTTCCGCCGCTTCGGCCACCAGGTCGTGGATTGGGTCGCCGACTACCGTGCCCGGGCCGCCCAGCACCCGGTCATGTCCCGCGTGGGGCCGGGAGAGGTGCGGGCCCGGCTGCCCGCCTCGCCACCCCAGGCGCCGGAGGGCTTCGAGGCGATCCTGGACGACCTCGACGGCATCGTCCTTCCCGGCCTCTCCCACTGGCAGCACCCGCGATTCTTCGGCTACTTCCCCTCGAACGGCGAGCTCGCGTCGGTGCTCGGCGACTACCTGAGCACGGGGCTCGGCGTGCTCGGCCTGTCGTGGCAGTCGAGCCCGGCCCTCACCGAGATCGAGGAGACGACGACCGACTGGGTGCGTCAGATGGTCGGCCTGTCCGAGGCCTGGAGCGGGGTCATCCAGGACACGGCCTCCTCGTGCACGCTCGTGGCCCTCATCTCCGCCCGCGAGAAGGCGACGGGCTACTCCCTCGCGACCGGGGGCCTGCAGGGCGTGGAGAAGCCGCTCGTCGTGTACGCGTCCGCGCACAGCCACAGCTCCGTCGACAAGGCGGCCCTCCTGGCCGGATTCGGCCGCGCGAACGTGCGGGTCGTCGCCACGGACGCCGCGTACGCGATGCGGGCGGACGCGCTCGACGATGCCGTGCGGTCCGACGCGGCCTCGGGCCGGCGGCCCTGCGCCGTGGTCGCCACCACCGGCACGACCACGACCACCGCCCTCGACCCCCTGCGGCCGATCGCGGAGGTGGCCGGGCGCCACGGCCTCTGGCTCCACGTCGACGCCGCCCTCGCCGGCTCGGCCATGATCCTGCCCGAGTGCCGCCCCCTGTGGGACGGCATCGAAGGGGCCGACTCCCTCGTCCTCAACCCCCACAAGTGGCTCGGGGCCGCCTTCGACTGCTCCCTCTACTACGTCCGCGACTCTCAGCACCTCGTGCGCGTGATGAGCACGAACCCCAGCTACCTCCGCAGCGCGGTCGACGAGAAGGTCAAGAACCTCCGCGACTGGGGCATCCCCCTGGGGCGCCGGTTCCGCGCCCTCAAGCTCTGGTGCCTGATCCGCGAGCAGGGCGTCTCCGGCCTCCAGGCCCGCCTGCGTCGGGACATCGGGAACGCTGGCTGGCTGGCCGCCGAGGTCGCGAAGGCACCTTGCTGGCGCGTCCTCGCCCCCGTCCCGCTCCAGACCCTCTGCGTGCGCCACCAGCCGCCCGGCCTCGAGGGCGAGGCCCTGGACCGGCACACCCTCGGGTGGGCCGAGCGCATCAACCGCTCGGGAGCGGCCTACCTCACCCCGGCGACGCTCGACGGGCGCTGGATGGTGCGGGTGAGCGTCGGCGCCCTGCCCACGGAGCGCCGGGACGTCGAGGACCTGTGGGGGGCGATGCGGCGCGAGGCGGAGGGCCGCGAGTAGGGCGCCTTGACGACGGGCTGCGGCTCGACCCGACCCGCGCTCCGCAGGCCTCGTGCCTCAGTAGGTGGCGCGGCCGCCGGAGAGGTCGAACGTGAAGCCGGTCGTGAAGCTGCAGGCCGGGGACACGATGAACTCCACGATCGCCACCAGCTCGTCGAGCGTCCCGCAGCGCTGCATGGGGATCTTGTCGGTCATGTACTTCACCTGCTCCGGCGGCATCGCCTCGACCATGGGCGTGCGGATGACGGCGGGCGCGAGGGCGTTGACGGTCACGCCGGTGCCGGCCAGCTCCTTCCCCTGCACCTTGGCCATGCCGATGACGGCGGCCTTCGACGACGAGTAGGCGAGCATGCCGGCGTTGCCCTCCTTGCCCGCGATCGAGGCGATGTGGAGAACGCGGCCGTAGCCGCGCGCGACCATCCCGGCCAGGACCGCTCGCGAAGTGTGGTACGAGCCGAAGAAGTTGACCGCGAACACCCGCCGGACGTCGTCGGGATCGGCCTCGTGGCTGCGCACGCTCGTGCGGCCGGTGATGCCGGCGCTGTTGACCAGGACGTCGACCGGGCCGAGGCCGGCGAAGGTCCTCTCCACCTCGGTCCACTGGCTGACGTCGCAGGCCACGGCCCGGAAGCGCCCGCCGAAGGCGGCCGCCGCCGCCAGGACGTCGGACCGGAGGTCGACCCCGACGACGCGAGCGCCGAGGCTCGCGAAGCGGGCGCACGTGGCAGCGCCGAGTCCCGAGGCGGCCCCGGTGACGACGACCGTCTGGCTCGTCCAGTCGCGTTCCGTCGCCCGAGCGGCCTCCGTCGTCATGGTCCGAGCGGCCTACGAGCCCACGGTGATCGTGGTCGTCTCCTCCGCCGAGAGGCTCTCCTTCGAGACCGTGACCTTCACGTCGTAGGCGCCCGGCTGGAGCTTCTGCAGAGGAATGGGCGAAAGACCGGTGATCCGCCCGTCGGCGTCGGGGGGAGGCAGAGGCGACGAGCCCCGCGCCACGACCCGCCCGTCCCGGCTCACCTCGATGGTCGCGGTCACGGACTCCTTCGCGCCGGGCTTCACGTACACCGAGTAGTAGATCGGCAGGGTGGCGCCCGGCGCGGCGGCCACGGGCCGGCCGAGGTTCGGGACGATGCGCTGGTCGGCGAGGCGGAGGGGATCGGTCGGGTCCGACTTCGGGTCGGCGGCCTCGACGCCGGCCACGACCACGAGGCTGCTCATCGCGAGGCCGCCCGACGGCGTCGGGACGGTGAGGGGAAGGCGCCTGCCGCTCGAGGTGTTGCCCACCGCGTCGCGCACGAGGAGCTCCACCGTGTAGACCCCGGGCGGCAGCTTCAGGCGGCGGGCGAGGGGGAGCGTCTGGGCGCGCGAGGCCTGGATCTGCTCCGGCGTGCCGCCGAGCGCGACGTCCTGGCCGAACGTGTCGACGACGGCGCCCGTCCCGTTCAGCACCCGCCCCGCGAGCGCCATCCGGCCGGTCAGGCGGCCCTTCTGCGGGTCGGGCTTGAACTCCGCCTTCGCGAGCGAGGCCTCGACCTTGACCAGGCAGTCGAAGGGCCCGTCGCCCTCGCGGCCGAAGCGGTAGAAGCGGCCCTGCACCTCGAAGTCGGCCGGCAGCTCGCCCTCGGCGAAGGCCGCGAACGCTCCCGCCGCCGTGGGCGGCGTCGTGTAGTAGCCCGACCGGGACTGCACCCGCACGTCCTTGCGGGCCACGCGCACCTCGATCTTCCGGAACTGGCCCGGCGCGGCCGCGGCCGCGGGTACGTAGGAGGCCTCGTAGTACCCGCGCATGTCTTCGGCGACGCGGGCGAGCGGACGGCCGAAGTCGTTCGTCTGCGTCACGAGGAAGCCCCCCGTGCTGGTGGAGAGCTGGCCGAGGGTGTCGACCACGTCGGAGCGCAGGCTCGTCTGCAGGGTGTCGTCCTGCGTCAGCGCCTCCCGGTTGACCGCTCCGCCGTCGTTCCCGGCCGGGTGCTGCTGGGCGCTGATCGCGGCCGTCGTCGCGAGCGCCGCCCCCGAGCTCCCGAGCTGGGTCGAGAGCTGCAGGCCGCGCACGTCGATCCCGTAGAAGCTCACGTTCGCGCGGTTGGCCCGGCTCAGGAGGTCGGCGAACACGTGCTCGTAGCCGGGCGGCACGCCGAAGCCCTCCGAAAAGAGGAGGACGGTCTTGCGGCCGGTCTCGGGCCGGAGCCCGTCGACGACGGTGACGAGCGCGTTGACGAGGGCGACGGTGTCGGACTGCGACATGTCGCCCGCGCCTGCGCCGCCCTGGAAGCGCCCCATCTGCTGGCCGGAGTAGCTCGTGTCCTTTCCGTCGGGGCCCGGGGTGCGGAGCATCGCTCCCGCCCCGATCGCGGCCGTCGCCTTGCGTACGGCCTCCTTGAGCGCCGCCGGATCGGACGTCTGGTCGAGCACGGGGATGAGGCCGCCGTCGATGCGGACGACGGAGGCGACGGTGCTCGTGGTCATGTGCTTCCTCGCGAACTCCTCGCCGGCGGACTGGGCGAGCCTCCGGCCGTCGGAGGTGAGCCGGCAGAAGGCGAGCACCACGCGGCGCGACGGCGGCGCTGCCGGCCCGGCCGCCGCGGCAGGCGTGGCCTCTCCCGGTGCCGGGGCCGCAGGGCCGGCCACCTCCGTCCCCGACGGCGCAATGGCGCGGAAGGAGGCCAGCGTCTGGGGGACGCCGTCCTCGAGGACCTCGACCTCGGACGGCTTGAGATCGGCGACGAGCCGCCCCTTCCCGTCTCGCACGACGATGTCGACCGCGACGACCTCGGTGCCGGAGACGAAGCGCGGGGGCGCCTCCGGGGCTTTCGGCGCCGACGGCGCCTGAGCCACCGCCCACGGCGTCGCCAGCAGAACGACCAACGCGACCGAAACCGCCATCCGCTTCGCCATGTCGCCTCCCCGGGGCTCGGCACGCGCCTCGCCCACCCGTTGTGGTCCGCACTCCCCCCTCAGGATACGCCTCCCCGTGCGGGAGCGTCCGGCCGGCACCATTCTACCTGGGCCATCCGTGCCATCCCCGCGCCCTTGCCGCCTCCGCTAGACTGTCGGGGCCGCGATCCGACCGTCCAGGCCGCAATGCACGAGGAGGAATGATCCATGCGCACGACCGCCGGTGTCGTCCTCGCCTTCGCGCTCTCTCTCCTGCTGGCGCCGACCGCGCCGGCGGGAGACGGGCTCGCGCTCACCCCGCCCATGGGCTGGAACAGCTGGAACAAGTTCGGCTGCGACGTCAGCGAGAAGCTCATCAAGGGCGCCGCCGACGCCGTCGTCGCGAGCGGCATGAAGGACGCCGGCTACCAGTACGTCGTCATCGACGACTGCTGGCAGGTGAGCCGCGACGCGCAGGGCAGGATCGTGGCCGATCCGCAGCGCTTCCCGTCGGGGATGAAGGCGGTGGCCGACTACGTCCACTCGAAGGGGCTCAAGTTCGGGATCTACTCCGACGCCGGCACCAAGACCTGCGCCGGGCGGCCCGGCTCGAAGGACCACGAGGCCCAGGACGCGCGGACCTACGCCGAGTGGGGCGTCGACTACCTCAAGTACGACTGGTGCAACACCGAGGGGCAGGACACCCGCGACGCCTACACGAAGATGAGCCAGGCCCTTCGGGCGAGCGGGCGGCCGATCGTCTTCTCGCTCTGCGAGTGGGGCTCCACGAAGCCGTGGCTCTGGGCCCAGGGCGTCGGGCAGCTCTGGCGCGCGACCGGCGACATCCAGGACTGCTGGGACTGCGGGCGAGGCTGGGGCGGCATGGGCGTCACCCACATCATCGACCTGATGGCCGACATCCACGCCTTCTCCGGCCCCGGCCACTGGAACGACCCCGACATGCTCGAGGTGGGCAACGGCGGCCTGAACGCGGCCGAGAACCGGGCCCACTTCAGCTTCTGGGCCCTCTTCGCCGCGCCCCTCATGGCCGGCAACGACCTCGAGGCCATGAAGCCGGAGGTCAAGGAGATCCTGACGAACCGCGAGGTGATCGCGGTCGACCAGGACCCGCTCGGGATGCAGGGGCGGAAGGTCTACGACGACGGGCCGCGCGAGGTGTGGGTGAAGCCGCTCGCCGACGGGTCGAGGGCGGTCATCCTCTTCAACCGGGGGACGGAGGAGGGCGTCTTCCCGGCCACCTGGGAGTCGATCGGCCTCTTCCCGGGCGGCAAGGCTCTCGTCCGCGACCTCTGGAAGAAGGCGGACCTCGGCAGCTTCACCGGGCGCTACGAGGCGAAGGTCGATCCCCACGGCGTCGTGATGGTGAAGGTCACGCCTCAGTTCTGAACCCTGCGCCTCGACCTCTCGGCCCGGGTGGGCGGCGGGCCCGCCCGGGCCGCGGCCCGTGGGACGCAGCCCTCGCCCGGCGACGCGTTACGGCCGGAGTAAACCGTTTCGCCGACGGTAAGGCCGCACGTACGCCTCGGGCTCAGGGCCGGACCGAAGCGATCGGGCTCCGCAAAAGGAAGTGGCAGGTCGAAGTCGCTTCTCGAGCCATCGAGCGAAACGGCGGGCACGCCGGCCCGACGAGACCGGTCGCGCGTCGCCGTGCGTGATGGGGCTCACGCCCTTCGCGCGGCAGACGCCCGTCGGCTGTTGCCGGCCAGCGCGATTCCGGGCCGAGGCACGGCTCTTGCCACCGGAGAGCGGGTGAGGCATGACGATGCAGACCCGATGGCTCCCGTTCCCGATCGCGCTCGTGCTCGGCGCCGCCGCTCCCGCAGGAGCGGGCTCGCCGACGGTCGTGGTGGCCGACACCGAGAGGCTCGACTTCGACCGGCCCGAGTCCTGGGCCATGAAGTACTACGCGTCGCTCACCCTGCTCACGGGCCTCGGGGTTCCGCGCGAGCGGCGGGCCGGTGAGATCGAGGTCGCTCTCGAGAGCGGCAGCGTCCCGCAGCTCAGCCTCGAGGAGCGGCGCGTCGGCTTCGACGGCTCGAAGGTCGAGGACGTCAACAAGACGAGGCTCTTCGGCCGCCTGCGCGGGGTCTTTGGCCTCGGCCGCGGCCTCGCCCTCGAGCTCGCCTACACGCCCCCGGTCACCGTGGGAGGCGCACGGCCGGACATCCTCGGCCTCGCGCTCGGCCGGCCGTTCGCCCTTTCTTCCTTCCGGCTCGGGGTGCGGGGCTACGGCCAGATCGGCACGATCACGGCCGACATCACCTGCAGCGCCGGCGAGGTCGCCGCGGGCAGCGACCTGCCGCGGAACCCGTTCCAGTGCGTGCGCCCGTCGCGGGACGAGAGCCGGCAGAAGGTCGTCGGGCTCGAGCTGGTCGCGGGCTACGACGGCGCCCCGCGGGTGAAGCCCTACGCCGGAGTCGGACTCAACTACATGGACCTCGCCTTCCACGTCAACGCGGTCTACTCCGGCGGGCTGGTCGAGGACCACAGCGCGCAGCTCACGAGCGGCACTACCCTCTCTGCCACGGCCGGGGTGACGTTCGAGATGACGAAGCGGTTCCGCGTCACGGCCGAGGCTTTCTACTCGTGGCTCTCCGTCGCGCGGCCGCCCTCGACCCGCGCGGTCGGCGACGGGCTCCTGAACGGCCGCGTGTTCCTGAGCTACGGCGTGGGAGGAGGTGTCCGATGACTGTCCATGCCCGCCTGCTGCGTGCGCTCGCCGCGCTGCTCGCGCTCGCCGCGATCGCGGCGCGCCTCGAGGCCCAGCCGCGCACGTACGTCGTCGACCCCGCGGGCAGCCGCCTGCGCATCCACCTGGACCGCTCGGGCCTGATGAAGTTCATGGGGCATGCCCACGAGATCGAGGCCCCCGTCGCCGAAGGTCGGGTGGAGGTGGTGGGCGGCGATCCGTCGCGGTCGACGGTCGCGCTCCGCTTCGAGTCGGCGCGCCTCGCCGTCGTCCCGGGCAGCGAGCCCGGCGGCGACATCCCTACCGTGGAGGAGCGGATGCGGGGTCCCGAGGTCCTGGACGCGGCTCGCTACCCCCGGATCGACTTCGTCTCGACGTCGGTCCGGAGCGTGGTGACCGAAGGGGACCGGGTGAGGCTGGTCGTCGCCGGGACCCTGGCCCTGCGGGGCCGCTCCGTTCCGGTGGAGATCCCTCTCGAGGTGACACGGGTCGCGGACGGCCTCGAGGCGCGGGGCACGACCAACCTCAACCTCAGGGACCTGGGCATCGAGCCGCCGTCGGTGGCCGGGGTGGTGAAGGTGGCCGACCGCTTCCGGCTCGAGTTCGACATCCGCGCGAGCACGAGCGCCGCGCCCGGTTCGCGCGATCGGGCCGGGCGGCCCGAGCCGCTGGACCAATGAATCGGTGGCGGTGGATTCGCGAGCGAGTCGTTCGCGCGTCGCGGCGGAGAGGATCTTCGCTTCGGGTGACGCTCTCGGCCAAGGCACCGGGAGGGGCGAGTCGCCCGGCGCCGGATGGGCTGCAGGCCGGGGCGGGAGCGCCGGCTCCGTTGCACGATATTCCGGTGCTCGCGCGAGCGAGGGGGGACCCATGCGGATCGGGATTCTGGGCTCGGGGTTGATGGGGGGAAAGCTCGGGATGCTCTTCGCGCGCGCCGGACACGAGGTGGTGTTCAGCTACGCGCGTCGCGAGCAGAAGCTGAAGCGCCTGGCCAAGGAGGCGCCGGGCGGGGCGCGCGCGGGCACGCCGGCCGAAGCCGCCCGCGGGGCCGACGTTCTCCTTCTGGCGGTGCACTGGTCGCGGGTCGACGACGTGCTGCGGCGAGCGGGCAACCTGTCCGGCAAGGTCATCGTCACCTGCTCGCTGCCGATGAACGCCCGCAACACCGGTCTCGTCATCGGCCACACGTCTTCGGGAGCGGAGGCGCTGGCCGCGAAGGAGCGGCGGGCACGGGTCGTCGCCGCGTTCGGCACCGTGCCGAGCGAGGTGCTGCCCGGCGTGTTCGAGGCCCGGCGCAGGGCCACCCGGCCCAGCCTGGCCTACTGCGGGGACGACCACGCCGCCAAGGGACTGGCCGCAGAGCTCATCCACGACGTCGGCTTCGATCCCGTCGACGCCGGACCGCTGAGGATCGCCCGCTACATGGAGCCGTTCGGGCTGCTCGTGGCCCAGCTCGCCTATGAGAAGGAGGCGAGCCCGGAGATCGCGTACCGCTTCCTGAGATTCGGGAGGTCGAAAATCGCGCCTCGGCTCTGAATCGCGGCTCGGCGCATCCCACCCGTCTCAGTGCAGGAGGGCCGCCTTCGCCACCTCGATGGCGGTCCGGAGGCGGATGTCGCGGGAGCTCGAGCCGACGAGCACCTCGTAACGCCCCTTCGCGACGCGCCAGCCCCTCGCCGACGGGTCGTAGTAGGCGAAGGCGCGGGGGCCGAGCTCGAGGGTCACCGTCTTCGTCTCGCCGGGCTCGAGCGGCACGCGGGCGAACGCCTTCAGCTCCTTCTCGGGGCGCTCGACCGGCGGCCTGACCGGCCTCACATATGCCTGCACGACCTCCGCACCCTGCCGCGCGCCCGCGTTCGTGAGCTGAAGCGTCAGCGTCGCGCTCGGGCCGTCGGCCCCCGCCGCGAGCTTCGGCTCGAGCGAGGCGTACTGGAACCTCGTGTAGCTCAGGCCGTGGCCGAAGGGGAAGAGCGGCTCGATTCCCTTCGCGTCGTTCCAGCGGTAGCCAACGAGGAGCCCCTCGTCGTACCAGACCTTGCCGCCTTCCCCGGGGAACTGGCGGGCGAGCCCGGCGGCGTGGGCCGGGCTGTCGGCGAGCTTCCTGGGGAACGTGCACGGGAGCTTGCCGGACGGGCTGACGTCGCCGAACAGCACCGAGGCGAGCGCGCTGCCCGCCTCGGATCCGCCGTACCACGCCTGGAGGACCGACGGCGTCTTCTCGAGCCAGGTCGTCATGTCGACGGGAGAGCCGGCGATCAGCACGACCGCCGTGCGCGGGTTGGCTTCGACGATCCGCGCGATGAGCTCGTCCTGGTGGGCGGGCAGCGAGAGATCGCGCCGATCGACGCCCTCGTCGTCGGCGCCCGACTGGTGAGTGAGGCCCCCGACGAACAGCACCGCGTCGGCCTGGCGCGCGGCCTCGACCGCGCGGTCCGCCAGCTCCTTCGCCTCTTCCAGTGACGCGGCGGTCAGATCGCTCGTGCGCACGCCCGCCACGTCCGGCTGGCCGAAACCGCGGCGCGCGGGCTGGCGGTAGCCCTGCGAGAAGACGACGTCGGCCCGGCCGCCCACCCGTGCGACGATCCCCTCGAGAGCCGTGATCTCGCGAAACGCCTTCACTCCGGCGGCGTTGCCGCCGGCCGCGAACCGGCGTACGGCGTTGTCGCCGATCACCGCGATCGTCCTCACCTTCGCGAGGTCGAGGGGCAGGACGGAGGGCTCGTTCTTCAGGAGGACGATGCCCTCCTGCGCCGTGCGCCGCGCCACGTCCCAGTGCGCGGCCGTGTTGATGGTGCCTGGACGCCGGCCGTCGAGCCCGCCCGACGCGACGAGCATGCGCAGGTTGCGGCGCACCTTGTCGTCGAGCACGGACGCTGGGTAGGTGCCGTCCTTCAGTCCGGCGAGGAACGGCCCGGCTAGGAAGTACTGGTCGTACGGCTTGCCGGTGCCCATCTCGAGATCGAGGCCGTTCAGGACGGCCTGCCGCGTGTCGTGCGCGCCGCCCCAGTCGGAGATGACGGCGCCCTTGAAGCCCCACTCGTTCTTCAGCACGTGGTTCAGGAGGTCGTCGTTGTGGCACATGTGCTCGCCCCGGACCTTGTTGTAGGCGCCCATCACCGCGAGCGCCCCGCCCTCGCGGACCCCTGCCTCGAAGGCCGGCAGGTAGATCTCGCGGAGCGGCCGCTCGTCGACCTGCACGTCGATGGATCCGCGGTCACGCTCCTGGTTGTTGGCCGCGAAATGCTTGAGACAGGCGATCGTCTGCTCGGCCTGCATGCCCTTCACGTAGCCGACCGTGATCCGGCCGGCGAGCCACGGGTCCTCCCCGAAGTAGTCGTAGCTCCGGCCGCAGAGCGGCGTCCGCTGGATGTTGAGGGCGGGGCCGAGGATCACGTGCTTGCCGCGGGCCCGCGCCTCCTCGCCGATCGTGCGGCCGTAGGCCTCGGCGATCCCGGTGTCCCACGTCGCGGCGAGGGCGATGCCGTCGGGCATCGCGGTCGCGAAGTCGGTCGTCCAGCCGGCGGGCTCCCAGGAGTCGACGCCGACCTCCTCGCGGACGCCGTGCGGGCCGTCGGCCGTCCAGAGGAAAGGCACGTGGAGCCGCTCCACGCCGCCGGCGCGGAACTTCCCGTTCGCGTGGACGAGGCCCACCTTCTCCTCGAGCGTGAGGCGGCCCAGCAGGTCCTCGATGCGCTCGTCGACCGGCCGGGACGGATCGAGGTAGGGCGGGCGCTCGTCCGCGACGAGCGCGGCTCGCGGGCCGGACGCGAGCGTGGCGGCGGCGAAGGCCAGGACTCCGAGGGCAGGACGGGCCCAGCGTCGTCCGCCGGCGCCGGCCATGAGCGACTCCGGGGAGCGTCTCGTCATCTGGTCCTCCGTCTCCATCGCCCGCGCGGCGGACGGTCCGTCACCCGGCGCCAGACCTTCTCGCCTGTCGGTGCGCCCAGGCCGAGGCTGCTCCGGCCTGCCCCCCGGCGCGGCCGTCAGAGGCCGTATTCCTTCCGGCTCTCCTCGAGCGTCACCTGCAGGGGCGCGTTGCCGAGGCTCTTCTTCAGCTCCTCGAGCTCGTCGGCGCCGTCCGCCAGCGGGAGCGTCACCTGGCCACCGCGGGCGGCGCTGCGGAGAAGGCCCATCATCACCTCGAAGCCGGCGTAGGCGTGGTCGAAGTTGCAGGGGTGGACCCTGCCCTTGTCGAGCCAGTCCGCCATGTCCTGGATGTAGCCGGGCATGTCCTGGTCGTAGGCCATGGCGCCGTTCCCGGAAAGGATCCCGCCCTTGGTGACCGCCTTCCAGCCGTTGCCCGTGTACACCTCTGCGTAGCCCTCGGTGCCGATGGCGCCGATCCGGTTCTTGCCCCACCAGCGCTGCACCTCCGGCACGTCGGGGGCGCCGCCGCCGCACTCGTAGACGCCGCGCACGCCGTTCTCGAGCTGCACGAAGCCGCCCACGTAATCGGGAGACGCGTGCATGTCGGCGAGCTTGTGACGGCCGGCCGCCTGGGCCATCGCCCACGTCGGGCGCGCGTAGTCGGCGTACCACATGGAGTAGTCGATCAGGTGGGAGAGCATGTGGGCGGCCCAGCCGTGGGCGACGCCGTACACGGTGTGGACCCTGCCGATCTTCCCGGCCGCGATCACGTCCTTCACCGCCTGGTAGTGCTTGCCGTAGCGGTGCTGGTGGCTGACCACGACCTTGGCCGGGCTCCTGGTCAGAAGCTCCTTGACCCGGCGGCCTTCTGCCGAGGTGAGGGCCACCGGCTTCTCGAAGGCGATGAGCTTCGCCCCGCACTCGACCCCGATCCGGATCATCTCCGACCGGATGTGGGGCAGGGTGCAGAAGCAGAAGACGTCGGGCTTCAGGTCCCGGGCCATGGCCGCGGCGTCCGTTCCCGTGGCCGGGTTGCCGAAGGCCGCCGCCGCCTCCTTGACCCTCGGAACGTCGATGTCGCAGAGGCCGATCACCTCGAACCCCGGGTTGGCGTGGAAGGCGGCCGCGTGGTGCTTCCCGCGCTTGCCCACGCCCACCACGAGGACCCTGTGCTTAGCCATGGCGTGCTCCTCGCAGGGACGGACTCACTTCTTCCACGACTTGACGGCGTCGATCACCGCGTCGACCTCTTCCGCCTTCAGCTCGGGGAACATGGGCAGGGAGATGCAGCAGGCCGCGTTCTTCTCCGCGTTCTCGAGCGAGCCGCGGACCTCGGCGTCCTTGCCCCAGGGGTAGCCGTCCTGCTTGTGGATGGCGATCGAGTAGTGGGTCTTGGCGTCGATGCCCTTGGCGTTCAGGTGGGCGAGGAGCGGGTTGCGGTCGGCGGGGTTGCGGGTCTCGATCTCGTAGAGGTGGTAGACGTGGCGGTAGCCGGGTCGCGCGTAGGGCCGGGTGATAAAGGCGACGTCCTTCAATCCCGCGTCGTAGCGGGCGGCCCACTTCCGGCGCTCGTCGCTCCACTCCGTGATGTGCTTCAGCTTCGCGCTCAGGATGCCGGCGTGGAGGTCGTCGAGGCGGCTGTTGAAGCCGAAGCTGTGGTGGTCGCGCTGGGCGGAGCCGTGGTTGCGGAGCTTCCTGACCTTGGCGTCGATCCCGGAGTTGTCGGTGTAGATCGCGCCGCCGTCGCCGAACGTGCCGAGGTTCTTCTGGATGATGAAGCTCGTGGTCACGGCGTCCGAGAGCTCTCCGATCCTGAAGTCGTCGCCCCGGGCGTCGATGGCCTGGGCGTTGTCCTCGATGACGATGAGCTTGTGCTGGTCGGCGATCTTGCGGATCTCCCGCATGGGCGCGCACTGGCCGTAGAGGTGGACGGGGATGATGGCGCGGGTCTTCGCCGTCACGGCCGCCGCGGCCGCCCTGGGGTCGATGCAGCGGGTGTCCCCGTCGCAGTCGACGAGGATCGCCTTGGCTCCGACGATCCAGATCGCCTCCGCGGTGGCGAAGAAGGTGTTCGCGTTGGTGATGACCTCGTCGCCCGCCTTCACGCCGAGAGCCATCAGGGTCAGCCAGATCGCGTCGGTGCCGTTGCCGACGCCGATCGCGTGCTTCTTGCCGGAGTAGGCGGCGAGCTCGGCCTCGAACTGCTTCAGCATCGGCCCCATGACGTACTGGCCGCTCTCGAGCACCTTGTGGATGTTGGCGTCGATCTCGCCCTTGATGCCGTGGTACTGGCGGGTGTGTCCGTAGAAGGGAACGTTCACGTCTTACCTCCATGCACGCCCCGCACGACGTGCGGGGCGACTTGAGCCATGCAACGAGTCGTGGGTGGTCTTCCTGCGGTGCCTCGTCGGGATGGGCGCCCGGCCCTCAGGCCAGCCTCGAGAAGCGGTCCCGCACCTCGCCCTCGAAGCGGCGCAGGAAGCCGAGCGTGTAGTCGAGGACGTCCAGCTTCTCGTCCTCCACGACGGGTGTCAGGTCCATGGCGAAGCTGAGGGCGTCCGTCTTGTCCGTGGCGTGGGACTCGTAGAACGTGGCGTGGGCGGTGCGGCGGCCGGCGGCGGCCACGTCGTAGCGCTTCCCGCCCGTGATCTGCGAGTCGTAGACGCCGGAGAGGGCGGCGGCCAGGTTCTTGAACCGCTCCACGGGGAGGACCACCTTGTCCCCGTCGTTCAGCCAGTCGAGGTCCCTCCAGATCTCGCAGCCGAGCACCTTCTTGGGCCGGCGGTCCTTCGGGAGCGAGCGGATCGCCTCGATCGTACGCAGGCAGGACGAGACGTGGGTGTCGTGCTTGTCGGCGGGGTTGTGGAGGTAGAGGACCTCGGGCCGGGCGATCTCGAACACGGCCCGGAGGTCGGCCACGACGCCGGGGTGGCCCTTCTTCTTGACGTCGCCGCTCGGGTGCATGAGCTGGATCTGGCAGGCGTACTCGCCGACGACCGCAGCCTTTCGCTGCTCCTTCACCCGGACGCGGACCATGTCCTCGTTCGTGTAGTCGGAGTAGATGTCGGTGCGCGCGCTGCCCGCCCCGTTCGTGACCACGACCCCGGCGAAGCCCCGGCCCTTCCGGCCGAAGCACTCGATGATGCCGTGGAGGGCCATGAACTCCTGGTCGTCCTGGTGGGCGCCCACGCAGACGTGGGTGGCTCGGCGGAGCGCCTCCGGCATCGGGGCCCCGTCCGGAACGAAGACGTCGGCGTCCGGTCTCGAGAGCTTCATCGGCTACCTCTTCTTCTTCCTCCCGGCGCGGGCCGCCCTCGCCGCGGGCCGGGACACGACGGGCAGGCTGGCCGCGGCGATCGCCTGGCCGTGCCGCTTGTCCTTCTCGTCCGGGGTGCGAAGGCGGATCTTCTCCGCGAGGGCCGGGAACTCGTCCTTCAGCACCTGCCGGGCGCCGGCGAGGATGACCTCGCCGCCCTCCCCCGACGTCACCCGGCCCAGCACCAGCATGTTCTGGATGTCGTAGTGGTCGGCGTAGTGGGCGATCGCATAGCCGTAGCAGGTGCCGATCGTCTCGTAGATCCGGCGGGCCCGCCCGTCGCCCCCCGCCATGAGCTTCTGCACCGCCACGAGGCGCTCGGCGACCGGCATCTCGGCCGGCACCTCGATGCCCGCGGCGGGCAGCAGGCGGTTCACCGCCTGCTGGGAGAAGTACTGGACGCCGCACCCGATGTCGCCGGACCACTCGTCGGCCGGCGCGTCGTCCCGGTAGTCGACGGGGACGAAGGCCAGCTCGTTCAGCCAGGGAGTGATGTTGCCGTCCCGGGTCACGTAGCCGGCGGCGACGCTCGTCCCCATGGAGTAGCCGAGCACCGCGTTCGCCCGCATCGACATCGAGCCGGCGAGGGCGGTCACCTCACCGTCGTTCACGACCTCGAAGGGGACGCCTCCCCACCAGGACTGGAGGGCCCGGAAGAGGCCCCGGATGTGGCGGTCGAAATCGGGCTCGGCGATCCCCCGGTAGAGCGAGCCGACGCGGGGCTCGCTGTTCACGTACACGCCGGCCGCGCTCCCGCCGATGGCGTCGACCCGCGGCAGGTGGGCGGCCGCGCGCCGGAGGGTGTCGTTGATCCCCTGGAGGTGGTAGAACGGGTCCTTCTCGAAGTACGGGTTCCAGACGACCTCGTCGGAGAACACGACCTTCCCGTCCACGACCGCCGCGCACTTGCGGTCGGAGCCGCCGAGGTCGAAGCCGATGCGGCAGCCCTCGAGGTGGCGGCCGAGGGGTTGGGAGGTCTCGCGGGCGGTCGGGAGCTTCCCGCGGACCGCCTTCACCTCGATCCTCTGCCCGAACATGCGACGTCCGACGAGGTCCCAGTCGAAGGCCCGCAAGCCTCTCTCGGAGTAAGCCGCGGCCAGCATCCGGACGACCGCGTCCGGGCCCTTGACCAGGATGGTGCACCCGCCCTTCTGCCAGAGCAGCAGCTTGACCAGGCGCTCGACGTACTTCTGGTTGAGAGCCGCGTGGGCGGTGGTCGGAGGCAGGATGCGCGTCCTGTGCGTGAAGGTGGTCCCGTCCTGGCGGACGAGGGCGATCCCGAGCTCGACGCTTCCCGCGGTCGCGCGCACCCCGGCGTGGTACGCACGGTTCCACAGGACGGCGGGCAGGAAGCCGGGGTCGAGAGCGGGCCGGTGCCGCATCTGGACCTCGAGACCTTGCGCCATGGTGAGCCTCCTCGCGGGCGGAATCGCCGGGCGACGACCAGCGAGCTACGCTAGCGGACGGCTTCGGGGAGTGTCAAGATGCGTCGGGTCCGGCGAGGTAGCCAGCATGAGCCAGGTCGAGAAGGAGATCCACGAGCAGCCCGAGGTGCTCGAACGGCTCCTCCGGGATGGGCGCGAGACGGCGGAAGCGGCCGCCGCGCGGGTGACGGCGTCCGCCCCCCGCTTCGTGGTGATCGCGGCGCGGGGCAGCTCGGACAACACCGCCCGCTGCGCCCAGTACCTCTTCGGCGCCCACAACCGCCTGTCGGTGAGCCTGGCCGCGCCGTCTCTCTTCACCTACTACGAGCGGCGCCCTCGCTCGCGGGAGCGCTGGTGATCGGCGTCAGCCAGTCGGGTCAGTCGCCCGACATCGTGGCCGCGGTCGAGTCGGGCCGCCGCCAGGGTGCCTTGACCCTCGCCATCACCAACGAGACCGACTCGCCTCTCGCCCTGGCCGCCGAGCACACCCTGCCGCTCCTCGCCGGCGAGGAGCGGGAGACGAGCCACGTCCTCGCCGAGCCCTACTCGCCGGCCGACCTGCGGCACGGACCGATGGCGATGATCGACCGGGGGTTCCCCGTGCTCCTCGTCGCGAGCTCGGGCCGGGGCCTGGACCGCCTCGAGCATCTCACCGACCTGCTCGAGCGCCGCAGCGGCGAGCTCATCGCGATCTCCGACGACCCCGATGTCCTCGAACGCGCCCGCACGCCGCTCTCCCTCCCGCCGGGGGTGCCGGAGTGGGTCTCCCCGATGGTCTCGGTCGTGCCCGGACAGCTCTTCGCCGTCGCCCTCGCTCGAACCCGCGGCCTCGACCCCGACGCGCCGCGCGGCCTCAGCAAGGTCACCGAGACGCGCTGAGGCCCTCCCTCGGAGAGTCCACCATGGTCAACGTCAAAGGCAGCGTCCTTCGGACACGGCTGGCCCTCGTGCGGGACCTCGCGCCCGACGACGGCCTCGACCGCGTGCTGGGCCGGCTCCCGGCGAAGGAGCGCGAGCAGCTCGGCTCGCTCCTGCCCTCGGCGTGGTACCCGTTCGAGCTCGGCAAGAGGCTCGACGAGGCGATCGTCCAGGAGCTGGGTGGCGGGCGGACCGAGTTCTTCGAGAAGCTCGGCGAGGCGTCGGCGGAGAAGAACCTCGGAGCGGGCGGCGTGCACCGCAGCCTGCTCGTTCCCGGCGATCCGCAGGCCTTCCTCGCCAAGACGCCCCTCATCTACTCCTACTACTACGACGGGGGCCGGCGGGACTACGAGAAGACCGGGGAGAATGAGGCGGTGCTCACGACCCGCGACGCCGAGACGTTCAGCGCGCCGGACTGCCTGACTGTCGTCGGCTGGTACCGCCGGGCCCTCGAGATGTGCGGAGCCGTGTCGCCTGAGGTGGTCGAGGAGGAGTGCCGCGCGAAGGGCGGCGCGGTCTGCCGCTACCGGCTGAGCTGGTAGTCCCCCGAGGGTGCCCGACCGGGCACCCGAAGGATCTGGCCACTCCTTCCGTTTCGCAGGGCACTGAGGAGAGCCTTCCGAGTCGGACGGCTTGCCTCGGGGCTTTGCGGAACGGACTAGTAGACTCTAGAGATCCCTCGCCGCCAGCAAAGGTCTTCTTCCGAGCGGGGGATCTAATCTGGAATGAACCCCGCGACCTGGCTGTTCCAGAGGCTCGCGTAGGTGCCGCCCCGCCGGACCAGGGCCTCGTGGCTGCCGTCCTCCACGATGCGCCCCTGCTCGAGGACCACGATTCGGTCCATGACCCGCAGCGTGGACAGCCGGTGGGCGATCGCGATCACCGTCTTGTCCCGCATCAGTGACCCGAGGGCGCGCTGGATCGCCGCCTCGCTCTCGCTGTCGAGCGCGCTCGTGGCCTCGTCGAGGAGGAGGATCGGCGCGCGGCGGAGGAGAGCGCGGGCGATCGCGACGCGCTGCCGCTGGCCACCGGACAGCTTCACCCCGCGCTCCCCCACCTGGGTGTCGTAGCCCTGGGGCAGATGCCGGATGAAGCCGTCCGCCTCGGCCAGCCGCGCCGCCTCCTCGACCTCCTCGTCGCGCGCGGCGAGACGGCCGTAGCGGATGTTCTCGCGGATCGAGCGGTGGAAGAGCGACGTCGTCTGGGGCACGAGGGCCACCGCGCGCCGCAGCGAGTCGAGGCTCACCTCGGACACCGCCTGGCCGTCGATCCGGATCGAGCCGCCGTCGAGGTCGTACTGCCGGAGGAGGAGGGACACGAGGGTCGACTTGCCGGCCCCGCTGTGCCCGACGAGGCCGACCTTCTCGCCCCCCGCGATCTCGAGGTCGAAGTCCCCGTCGAACACGCGCGCGTTGCGGTGCGAGAAGGAGAGGGCGCGAAAGTGGATCCCGGCCCGCGTCACCACGAGCGGGGTCGCCCCCGGCCGGTCGGTGATCTCGTGCGGCTCGAGGAGCTCGGAGAGGCCCTCCGCGACCTGGCCGTGGTAGCTCACCGCCTGGGTCAGGTTCTGCCCCAGGAAGAACATGCGCTGCTCGAGGGCGATGACCACGGTCACGACCATCACCAGCGAACCCACGCTGATCTGGCCGCGCCCGATGAGCACCATCCCGATGCCGAACATGCCGAGGATGAAGAGGGCGAGGAGGAGGCCGTTCGTGACGAGGAGCCACTCCGACCACCACCACTCGCGGAGGTGCGAGACCCGCTGGTCGCCGATCGACTCGCCGACGTGCTGCCGCTCGTGCTCGGCCTCGCCGGTGAGCTGGACGGTGTCGATGTTGGTGGTGGCGTCCACCATCCGGCCCCGCAGGCGCGACGAGGACTCGGCGTACGCGAAGCTGAGCTTGTGGAGCTTGCGGACCCAGACCACGTTGACGGGGACGTAGATGGCCATCCACAGGGTGAGGCCCGAAGCGAACCAGGGGTGCGCGAGCCAGGTGATCCAGAGGTCGGCGCCGAGGCCCACGATCCACGGGAAGAACTGCCAGAGCCACTGCGAGATGAGACGCTCGGTGCCCGTGGCGGCGTTCGCGATCTTGTTGACGAGCGCCCCCGCGAAGCGGTCGGCGAAGTAGGTCGCGGAATGGTCGGACAGGTAGCCGAAGAGACGCCGGCTGGCTTCCGCCACCGCACCCGTGATCCAGCGCATTCCGCAGAAGCCGCTCGTGCGCCACACGAGCTCGTTCGCGAGGTAGGTCGCGGGGAAGACGAGCGCCCACCGCCAGACGTCCGCGATCCCGCCTCGTCCCTGGCCGTAGGCGATGGCCGCGTCGGTGAGGAGCTTGAGCGTCCACGTCATCACCCGCGACGCCGCGGTGGCCACGAGCACGGCCAGCATCGAGGCCGCGGCCCACCGGGCGTAGGGCCGGCTCACCGCCCGCGCGAAGGCCACGGGCGCCCTGGGAATCCACTCTCCCCGGCTCACCTGGCATCCACGAGGTCGGGGCCGCCGTCGTCGAGGCTCTCGACGTCGAGCCAGCGCCGGTGGGCGGCGCGCCAGCGGGCCCGGGCCCACGCCGCGTGGTGCGAAGCCCGGTCCGGCTCGAGCCGGACGGCCTCCGCGTACAGCCGAACCGCCTCGTCCCAGCGGCCCGCCCGCGCAGAGGCGTAGGCGTCGCGGGCCGACGCCGCGCCTGCTGCTGGACGCGGGTCCTCGTCCGGCCCGTAGACGAACGCCTCGGCGATCGAGAGAGGCGGCCCCGGCCCCTGGAAGACGAGCCTGACCTCGCCCGCCTCCCGGTCCCCCAGGGGCACGACCACCACGGCCTGCTTTCCCGCGCGCGGGGCGCCGTTCACCCACTGGAAGCCCGAGCGGGCGGGCCCTTGCGCGACCACCGCGCCTCCGATCGACGCGACCCACGGCACCGCGAGGGGCGACGCGTCGAGGTCCACGGCGAGGACGAGGGCCGAGAGCCGGCGGGAGGGCGCCACCTCGACCACGACCCCGCTCCCCCGGCCCAGGCCCTCGGCCGCCGTCCACGCGGTGGCCGGGTCACGGTCGAGGACGGCGGGGCCGAGAGGGGCGCCGGCAGTCGTCTCGAGGCGGACGAAGGCGGAGGGCACGGGTCGGTCCTCCTCGTAGGGCGGGCGGAAGCCGTGGAAGACCGAGAACCGCGAGGCGTCCGCGCCGACCTCCGTCTCCTCGAACGAGCCGCCCATCGTGCGCAGCAGGTCGCGGAAGCCCCCGGCCCGGAGCATGCCCCGCGAGAAGCGGGGGGAGAGGACCCAGGCCGGAGCCGGGTCGAGGTCCACCTCGTCCCGGAAGCGCAGCGGGTCTCCCGGGATGCGCTCGTTCCAGGCCTGGCTCGCGACGACGTCGCCCTTGGTTTCGAGCGTGATCCGGCCGGCGAACTGCAGGCTGGCGTAGGCGCTGCGCGATCCCGTCGCCCGCAGGGCGCCGAGGACGGGATCGAGGGTCGGCACCTCCCACACGCTCGCCGGCTGGAGTGGGTCGCTCCATCGCTCGGCGAGGACGTGCGTCCCGTACGCCCACGGAAGCAGGAGGGCGGCGGCGATGGCCGCGGCCGCGGCGCGGCGCCAGGTCCAGAGGGCGGCGAGGCCGGCGCCGGCCAGGGCGAGGACTGGCGCGTTGAGGCCGTAAAGGTAGCGCAGCTCGTCCGGTCCGGTGCGGCGAGAGAGCCAGAAGGCGCCGGCCAGCGCTCCCGCCCAGCCGAGGAGGGGCAACGCGCGCCGGGACCGGCAGCCCGCGGCCACGGCCACGAGCAGCCCCGCCGCCAGGAGAAAAGCGACAGCGAGCGGCAGGGGGGCGCGCTCCTTGCCGTCCACGACGAGGGGCACCTGGAGGCCGGCGAGGCCGCGCAGGGCGTGGCCGAGGCTCAGCCAGCCCTCCCCCCAAAGCCAGCGCGGCCGCACCGCGGTCACGGCGCTCGCCGCCGTCACCACGCGGGCGCCCGACGCCCCGGTCAGCCGGGCCACCGCCAGAGGCGAAGCGCCGATCGCGAAGCCGCATGCGCTGGCGACGGCCGGGCGTGGGGCGGGCCGGAGACCGGCGAGGCCGAGACCCGCTCCCATCCCCACGAAGGCGGGGACGGCGAGGGAGGAGTTCCAGACCGCGAGGCCGGAAACGACCCCGAGAGCGATGACGACCCCGAGGCGCGTCCCTCCGGGTGGCGCGGCGCCCGGCCGCCCGCCGGACGAAGGACACGCGGCGAGGGCAGCGAGGAGAGGGAGGCCCGTGACGAGCGGCATCAGGAAGTTGGGCGGGGGGCCGGTGGCCGTCATCAGGGCCATGTACGGCGTTCCGCAGGAGGCGAGGAGGGCGCCGGCCCACCCGGCCCTCGTCCCTCCGAGCCGCCGGGCGAGGAGGCCGACGAGGACGACGAGGAGCACGGCCGAGACGATCTCGTAGAGCCGGTAGGCGAGGTGGTGCGGGAGGAAGGCGAGGAGCGGCGCCAGGAGGTAGGCGTCGAGGGCGCCGTTGTACGGCTGGTTCCAGAGCGTCGTCGAAAGCTCGCCCCGGAGGACGTGGCGGCCCATGAGGAGCAGGATCGCGTCGTCGTTCGAGACGGGCAGCGCGAAGGTGGCCCGGTGGAGGGGCGCCCGTGCCGCCGCGAACGACGCCCCGAGCGCGGCGACGGCCAGCGAGCGGCGAGCGGTCGGGCTCACGGGACGAAGTGTACCCTTGACAAGAGCGGCCCATCGGGTGTCGGCTTGAACGGGGTGAGACGCCTCATCCTCCACGCGGGGGGCGGAGAATGACCCGCTCGATCGAGGCCCTGGTCGACCACCAGGCGCGCCGCTGGCAGCTCCTCCGGGGCGAGCGGCGCGAGGAGGCGAGCCGGCCCGTCCTGACCGTCTCGCGGCTGCACGGTGCCGGGGGCGGCGAGGTCGCGAAGAGGGTGGCCGAGGAGCTCGGCCTCGACTTCTTCGACCGCGAGATCATCCAGCAGATCGCCGAAAGCGCGCACCTCAGCGAGCGGGTGGTCTCGTCCCTCGACGAGAAGGACCGCGAGGTCCTGACCGACTGGCTCGCGGCGCTCTCCAGCCGGGAGTACCTGAGCCCGGTCGAGTACCGCTACCACCTCTCGCGCGTCGTGGGGGCGCTCGCGCACCACGGCGGGGCGGTCATCCTCGGGCGAGGGGCGCACCTCATCCTCGGGGAGGGGGAGGCGCTGCGGGTCCTCGTCGTGGCGCCGCTCGAGGCGCGGGTCCGCACGGTCATGGAGCGCGAGGGGCTCTCGGAGCGAGACACGCGGAGCCGCATCGCGAGCGTGGAGGCCGACCGGAAGGCGTTTCTCATGAAGCACTTCCATGTGGACTTCCCGGATCCGACGAACTTCGATCTGGTCGTGAACACGGCCGTGCTCGGCGTCGGAGGCGCGTGCGCCGCGGTCCGCGCGGCGGCGGAGAGGCTGAGGTTCCGGGCGCCAACTGGCGCGTCTGCCCGTTGAGAATGACTGGAAGCCCCGGCGTTTGACGCGCTCCGCCCGCCCGCTTAGCCTGTTTCCATGTCCGAGATGACGCGCCGAACCTCCCGCCGATTGCCGGGAGCTCTGACCCGCAGCTGGCTCGCGGCCGTTCCCGTCGCCGTGGTCCTCGCCGGCTGCTCGCGCACGGCCGGCCCGGCTCCCTCCTCGGGCGGCTCGACGACGGCCGCGGTGGCTCCGGCCGCCGCCCCGTCCTCCTCTCCCACAGTGTCGGGCGTCGGCGTCGTGGCGGAGGTGAACGGCGCCCCGATCCTGGCCTCCGAGCTCGACCAGAAGCTGGGAGCGCGGCTGGGCCGCCTCCGCCAGGAGGAGTACGAGATCCGCCGACAGGCCCTCGACGAGCTGATCGGCGAGCGCCTCGTCGCGGCCGAGGCCGCGAAGCGCGGAACGACCACCGAGGAGCTCCTCCGCAAGGAGGTCGACGCGAAGGCGGCCCCGATGTCGGACGCCCAGATCGAGACGATCTACGAGCAGAACAAGGCGCGCTTCGGCGGGCAGGCCCGGGCGGACGCGCTCGCCCGCATCCGTGACGCCGTCGTCGGGCGGGCGAAGGCCGAGCGGCGCGCCGCCTTCGAGAAGGAGCTGCGCGACGCGGCCCGGGTGGCGGTCCGGCTCGACGCGCCGCGGGCCTCGGTGGACATCCCCGCGAACGCCCCCTCGACGGGCGCCGCGAACGCGCCGGTGACGATCGTCGAGTTCACCGACTACCAGTGCCCGTACTGTCACCGGGCCCAAGGTGTGATCGACGAGGTCCTCCAGCGCTACTCGGGCAAGGTCCGTCTCGTCCACCTCGACTTCCCCCTCGACGGCCACCCGGGGGCCATCCCCGCCGCCCGGGCCGCCCGCTGTGCCGGCGAGCAGGGGAGGTTCTGGGAGTACCACCGGAACCTCATGACGACGAATGGCGCGCTGGACGACGCCGACCTCAAGGGCCGCGCCGCCTCGCTCCAGCTCAGCGCCCCGAGCTTCGCGAGCTGCCTGTCGTCGGGCCGCTTCGACGCCGCCATCCAGGCCTCGGTCCGGCAGGGCGAGGGGCTGGGAGTCACCGGCACCCCCGCCTACTTCGTCAACGGCTGGATGATCTCGGGGGCCCGCCCGGTGGAGAGCTTCGCCGAGGTCATCGACGCCCAGCTCGCCGGACGCTGACGCCACTCGCCCGCTCGTCGCACTTTTTTTCTGGACATCCCCCCAAGGACCGCTACACTCAGGAGTTGCGCGAGGATGAGAGCGCAGGAGGTGGCGAGGGAAGTTGCTGACTGAGCTTCGGGCGTGGACGGTCAAGGATTCCGTCGAGCTCTACAACGTCGGCGGATGGGGTCGGGACTTCTTCACCATCAACGAGGCCGGGAACATCGAGGTCACGCCGTCGGGGCCGGGGTCGCTCCCGATCGACCTCAAGGCTCTCGTCGACGACCTGCGCAGCCGCGGGCTCAACCTGCCGATCCTCATCCGCTTCTCCGACATCCTGCGGACGCGCGTCGAGCAGCTCTTCGGCGCGTTCAACCAGGCGATCCTCGAGAACGACTACAAGGGGACCTTCCGCGGGGTCTACCCGATCAAGGTCAACCAGCAGCGCCACGTCGTCGAGGAGCTGATGGAGTACGGCCGGCCCCACAACCTGGGGATCGAGGCGGGCTCGAAGCCGGAGCTCCTCGTCGCGCTCGCGCTGCAGGAGAACCCCGAGGCCCTCATCCTCTGCAACGGGTACAAGGACCGCGCATTCATCGAGACCGCCCTCCTCGCCCAGAAGCTCGGGCGGCGGGTGGTGATCACGATGGACCGCGTGGGCGAGCTGGACACGATCCTCGCCGCCGCCGCCGAGCTGGACCTGCGGCCGGTGATCGGGGTTCGGGCCCGCCTCACCACGAAGGGCGCCGGCAAGTGGGTGGAGTCGACCGGTGACCGCTCGAAGTTCGGCCTCACCACGGCCGAGATCGTCACCACCGTCGAGAAGCTGCGCTCGGTGGGGATGCTCGACTGCCTCCAGCTCCTCCACTTCCACATCGGCTCCCAGATCACGAACATCCGCGCCGTGAAGGACGCCCTGCGCGAGGCGAGCCGGATCTTCGTCGAGCTCCACGGCCTGGGCGCGAACATGCGCTACCTCGACTGCGGGGGCGGCCTGGGCGTCGACTACGACGGGAGCCAGACGAACTTCCACTCCTCGGTCAACTACACCCTCGCCGAGTACGCGGCCGACATCGTGAGCCAGGTGGCCGAGGCCTGCAACGCGCGCGGGGTGCCGCACCCCGACCTCGTGACCGAGTCGGGGCGGGCCCTCGTCGCCCACCACTCGGTGCTCGTCTACAACGTCCTCGCCACGAACGAGATCCTCGCCGGGCACAACCCGGAGCCGGCGGCCCGCGGCGAGCACCCCGTCATCCACCAGCTCTGGGAGACCTACTCGGGGGTGTCGCGAAAGAACTTCCAGGAGGCCTACCACGACGCGCTCCAGATCAAGGAGGAGGCGATCACCGCCTTCAACCTGGGAGTCCTCGACCTGAAGGCCCGGGCCCGGGTCGAGGAGCTCTTCTGGGCGACCTGCGAGAGGCTGCTCAAGATCGTCCGCGAGCTGCCGTACGTGCCCGACGAGCTGGAGGGCCTGGAGAAGCAGCTGAGCGACACGTACTACTGCAACTTCTCGCTCTTCCAGTCGATGCCCGACCACTGGGCGGTGCGGCAGCTCTTCCCCACGATCCCGATCCACCGCCTGAACCGGCAGCCCCTGCGGCGCGGGATCGTGGCCGACCTCACCTGCGACAGCGACGGGAAGATCGACGAGTTCATCGACCTGCGCGACGTGAAGCACTTCCTCGAGCTGCACGGGATGAACGGGGGGGAGTACCTGATCGGCTCGTTCCTGGTCGGCGCCTACCAGGAGATCCTGGGCGACCTCCACAACCTCTTCGGCGACACCGACGCCGTCCACGTCCGGATCGACGGCGACGACTACCGGGTCGACCACGTCGTCGAGGGCGACTCGGTGGCCGAGGTGCTCTCCTACGTTCAGTACAACAAGGAGGACCTCGTCTCGCGCGTGCGCCGCGCGGTCGAGGCGGCGCTCCGCGAGAAGCGCCTGAGCATCCCCGAGTCCGGCCGCTTCATGAAGCGGTACGAGGAGGCCCTCGAGGGCTACACCTACCTCGCGTTCACCGAGTAGGGTCGAGGCCCGCGCTCCGCAGGGGTCTCGACCCGGAGACGCCGTGGCTCTCTCCACTCCCCTCACCCGGGCCGCCGGCATCGAGGTGCCGCTCGTGTGCGGGGCCATGTATCCCTGCAGCAACCCGGAGCTGGTGGCCGCCGTCTCCGAGGCGGGCGGGATCGGGATCGTCCAGCCCATCTCGCTGACCTACGTCCACGGCCACGACTTCCGGGCCGGCCTTCGCCTCATCCGGAGCCTCACCGGTCGGCCGATCGGCATGAACGCCCTCATCGAGCAGTCGTCGAGGACGTACCGCGAGCGCATGGAGCGCTGGATCGACGTCGCCCTCGAGGAGGGCGTGCGCTTCTTCGTGACGTCGCTCGGGAACCCGCGCTGGGTGGTCGACCGCGTGTCCTCCTTCGGGGGGGTCGTCTATCACGACGTGACCGAGCGGAGGTGGGCCGAGAAGGCTCGGGACGGCGGAGTTCACGGCCTCATGGCCGTCAACGACCGCGCCGGGGGCCACGCGGGCGCGCTCTCCGCAGAGCGGCTCGTCGAGGACCTCCGGCCGCTCGGCCTCCCGGTCGTCTGCGCGGGCGGGATCGGCGACGAGCGGGACTTCGCCCGCGTCCTTGGCCTGGGCTACGCGGGCGCCCAGCTCGGGACTCGCTTCATCGCCACGCCCGAGTGCCGCGCGAGCGACGCCTACAAACGGGCGATCGTCGATGCGGACGAGTCGGACATCGTCCTCACGGAGCGGCTCACCGGGGTGCCGGTGGCCGTCATCGACACCCCGAGCGTGCGCCGGCTGGGCACGAGGGCCGGCGCCCTCGCGCGCGTCCTGCTGCGCGGCCGTCGCACCAAGCACTGGATGCGGACCCTCTACGCCCTGCGCTCGCTGTGGGCCCTCAAGCGCGGCCTCCTCCGCGACGCGCCGGAGCGCGACTACTGGCAGGCCGGAAAGAGCGTAGCCGGGATCGACCGGATCGAGCCGGCGGGCGCGATCGTGCGCCGGTTCGCCGAGGCCTGGCGGACCTCGGCCGCGGCCTGAACGTTCTCGCCGCGCCGAAGGGGCGGGCGTCCGACTCTTGTGTTCGCCCCAGCTGAACGCACGTGTCGGCTTTACATTCAGTGCGATTTCTCCCTTGACTATAGATAGTTACTTCATATCATCTAAAGTGAAATGCTAAGTCTGTTTCGAGGAGTGACGGGAGGAGCCATGAGACCGCAAAAGGCATTGCTCGTCGGGGCTTGGGCGTTCTTTGCCCTGGCCGCAGCCCACTGCGGCTCGAGCTCGTCGTCCCCCACGGCCAGTCCGACTCCGGCCGGGGTCAAGGTGCCGACTCCAGTACCGTCGCCAACGGTGGCGCCGTCGCCCACCCCGTCCAGCCTCCCCGCGGGGATGGTCTGCGACCCCACACCGCCGCCCATCCTCCGAATGAACGTCAGCGTGCACTCGCAGGAGCCGGGGCGCATCGTCCTCGACTCGAAGCCCCTCGTCGCCAACATCGACCACTACTGCGACAAGTGGTTCGGCGACTGGAAGTTCTGCGAGACGCGACCGGAGGGTGACCCTCAGCGGCAGGCCTGCGACTACCTCGTGGTCGGCCACGCCGAGGACACCGGCCGGTGGGGACCGACCTGGTTCTTCGGCCCCGATCTCTGCTCCGACTTCCCGGGCGACTGCTCCAACCACCAGACCGAGCAGTTCCTGGTCGTCGCGAAGTCCTCGGGGACCTACGAGGCCTGCGCGGCCGAGGGCTGGCCCATCGCTCCGAACGGGGGGCGCTGCGGGACGATGGACGTCACCGTCCCGTAGGGTCGCTTCCTCAGGGTCGCCGTCCCGTCGGGCCGCCAGGAGCCCGGCGTGCGTGAGCTCCCCTCCTCTCCACGAGCTCTCCCACGCTTCTCTCCCTCCTCTCGAGGGCGGAGAGGAGGGCGAGCCGAGCCCCGGGTGACAAGGGGCCGCGGCTGCGCGTAGGCTTCGGGGCGACGGGGGAAGTCGGCCCCTCCGGCTGGGAGAAGAACCGCCCCCCGGAACGGGGCGAGGAGAGCACATGAAGGCAGGCGCGCTCAAGGAGACCTGGCCGGGGGAGACGCGGGTGGCGGTCGTGCCAGCCGTCGTGCCCGCCCTCGTCAAGGCCGGCCTCGAGGTCGTCCTCGAGTCCGGTGCGGGTGCCGCCGCCGGCTTCCCCGACCCGGAGTATTCCGGCAAGGGTGCCGCCCTCGGCGGCCGCGATCAGATCCTGGCCGAGGCCACGCTCCTCCTGGGCGTGCGCTCGTTCTCGGGGGCCCAGGACGCGGACGCGATCGCCCGCCTCCAGCCGCGCCACGTGGTGGTCGGCTTCCTCGACCCCCTGCAGCGGCCCGAGGGGGCGCGGGCCCTCGCCGCCCGCGGGGTGACGTCCTTCGCGCTGGAGCTCCTGCCCCGGATCTCCCGGGCCCAGGGCATGGACGCCCTCTCGTCGACCGCCACCATGGTGGGCTACAAGGCGGTCCTCCTCGCGGCGGACACCCTCCCCCGCATGATGCCCATGATGATGACCGCGGCCGGGACAGTGGCCCCGGCCCGCGTCCTCGTCATCGGAGCGGGAGTCGCCGGCCTCCAGGCGATCGCCACCGCCCGCCGCCTCGGGGCGGTGGTCCAGGCCTACGACGTCCGGCCCGCGGTCAAGGAGCAGATCCTGAGCCTCGGCGCGAAGTTCGTCGAGCTGCCGCTGGAGACGGCGGGGGCGGAGGACCGCGGCGGCTACGCGAAGGCCCAGGACGAGGCCTTCCTGAGGCGCCAGCGCGAGCTGCTGGCGACGGTCGTGGCCGAGAGCGACGTCGTCATCAGCGCGGCCGCGGTTCCCGGGCGGAAGGCGCCCGTCCTCGTCACCACGGAGATGCTCGCGGGCATGCGCCCGGGCTCGGTGATCGTCGACCTCGCGGCCGAGCAGGGCGGCAACTGCGAGGCGAGCGAGCCCGGCCGCGACGTGGACCGGCACGGCGTGAAGGTGCTGGCGCCGCTCGGCCTCGCGACCACCATCCCCCACCACGCCAGCCAGCTCTTCGCCCGGAACGTGGCCAACTTCGTCGTCAACATGACCCGGAAGGGCGAGCTGCAGCTCGACGCGGACGACGAGATCGTGCGCGAGAGCATGCTGACGCGGGGCGGCGACGTCGTTCACCCGCGCGTCCGGGAGGCGCTGGGGCTCGCTCCGCTCGCCGCGCCCCAGCCGGCCCGATCCGGCGCTCCCCAGCCGGCCTGACTCGTTGCATCACGGCCGGGCCGAGGATTGCGCCTGTTATACTGCGAGGGCCGGTTTGTTGCCCGATATGCGGAGCTCGCCAGTGCCGGAGACGCCACGAGGGAAGCTCGAGGACATCCTCGCCCGGCCCGACCGCGACGTGGACCTCGCCGAGGCGGCCCTCCTCGTGGCGGCCGAGGAGTATGCGGCCCTCGACGTCCGGAGCTACCTCGCGCGCCTCGACGAGATGGGGTGCGCGCTCCGGCGGCGGCTCGAGGAGGAGCCCCGGCCCGAGCGTGCGGTCATGGCCCTCAACCGCTTCATGTTCCAGGAGCTCGGATTCCGGGGGAACACCGAGCAGTACTACGACGCGCGCAACAGCTACCTGAACGAGGTGATCGACCGGAGGACCGGCATCCCCATCACCCTCTCGACCGTCTACATGGAGGTGGCGCGCCGGGCCGGCCTCGAGGTCGAGGGCGTCGGCCTGCCCGGGCACTTCGTCGTCCGCATCCAGACCCCGGCCCGGCCTCTCCTCGTCGATCCCTTCCACGCGGGGACCCTCCTCACCGAGAAGGACTGCCAGGAGCGCCTCGACCGGATCTTCAACGGGAAGGTGAAGCTCGAGTCGAAGATGCTCCGCCCGTGCCGGCGGAAGGACATGCTCGAGCGCCTGCTCCGCAACCTCAAGGCCATCTATCTTCGCGACCAGGACACCGACCGCGCCCTTCGCGTGGTGGATCTCATCGTTCGCATCCAGCCCGGGAGCGCCGAGGACCTGCGCGACCGGGGCGTTCTCTACGCGTCGCTCGACTGCTACGGCCTCGCCGCCCGCGACCTCGAGTCCTACCTGGCCCTCGCCCCCGGGGCGAAGGACGCGGAGGACCTCGCGGCCCGGATGGCTCTGCTGCGGCTCAAGGCGTCGCGTCTCAATTGATCGGAGGAGTGCAATCATGACCACGGTCACCGCGACCAGCGGCATCGGCAAGATCGAGGAGTACCTGGGCTCGGACGCCCGGAGCCTGCTCGACTACACCTGCAAGGGGATCCCGAGGGCGAGCCTCCACGTCCCCTCTGCCCGCTGGGTCGACGACGTCCACGCCGGCTCCGACCGGCCCACCCCGGTGCTGCGCGCGCTGCAGACGATCCTCGACAACGGACGCCTGGCCGGGACCGGCTACGTCTCGATCCTGCCGGTGGACCAGGGCATCGAGCACTCGGCGGGCGCGTCCTTCGCCAAGAACCCCCTGTACTTCGACCCCGAGAACATCGTGAAGCTCGCCATCGAGGGCGGCTGCAACGCGGTCGCGTCGACGCTCGGCGTCCTCGGCGGGGTGGCCCGGAAGTACGCCCACCAGATCCCCTTCCTGCTCAAGTTCAACCACAACGAGTTCCTGACCTACCCCAACAAGTTCGACCAGATCTTCTTCGCCTCGATCAAGCAGGCGAGAGACATGGGCGCGGTCGCGGTGGGGGCCACGATCTACTTCGGATCCGACCAGTCCGCCCGCCAGATCGTCGAGGTGTCGCAGGCCTTCCAGGCCGCCCACGAGATGGGGATGGCGACCGTGCTCTGGTGCTACCTGCGGAACCCCGCGTTCAAGAAGGACAAGGACTACCACGTGTCCGCCGACCTGACCGGCCAGGCGAACCACCTCGGGGTCACGATCGAGGCCGACATCATCAAGCAGAAGCTGCCCGAGAACAACGGCGGCTACAACGCGATCAGCAGCAAGGAGAACCCCTACGGCAAGACCGACAAGAGGATCTACTCCGAGCTCACGAGCGAGCACCCGATCGACCTCTGCCGCTACCAGGTGGCGAACTGCTACATGGGACGGGCCGGCCTCATCAACAGCGGCGGCGCCTCGGGCGAGAACGACTTCGCGGAGGCCGTGAAGACGGCGGTCGTGAACAAGCGGGCCGGGGGCATGGGACTCATCTCCGGCCGCAAGGCCTTCCAGCGACCGATGGCCGAGGGCGTGAAGCTGCTGAACGCCATCCAGGACGTCTACCTCTGCCGCGAGGTGACGGTCGCCTAGTCACCCGCGCTCGCCCGCTCGCACCCTCGCTCGTCCGCCGGCCCCGGCGGGCGAGCGAGGGGTCCGGGTGGTCCACCTCCCGGCACGGGGTCGCCTTCGGGAGAGGACTCCTCCCGTCTCTCCCGTGGTAGCGTCTTTCCGTGCGGGACGGTCCTCTCCTCCGGGCGGTGAAGCGGGTCGCGCTCTGGCGCTTCCAGGCGGACCTCGCCCTTCACCGGGCGATGCGACGGGCGCGCGGCGACCGTCCGTGGGCCCTGGGCGGCGACTGCCGGCGCTGCGCCGCGTGCTGCGAGGCCCCGGCGATCGCGGTCGGCTGGATCACGTGGTCGCTGCCGCTCGTGCGGCGGCCGTTCCTGTGGTGGCAGCGCCGCGTCAACGGCTTCGACCTCCTCCGCCTCGACCCCGACGGCCAGGCGTTCGTCTTCCGCTGCACCCACTTCGACCGGTCCACGCGGCGCTGCGACAGCTACGACTCCCGGCCTGGCATGTGCCGCGACTACCCGCGGCTCCTCCTCTGGCAGCCGAACCCGGAGCTCCTTCCGGGCTGCGGCTACGGCGCTTCCCCGCCGAACGCGGCCGGCCTGCGGGTGGCGCTCGACCGCGCGGCGCTCACGCCCGAGCAGCGCGACAGGCTGCGCCGCGGGCTGCGCCTCGGCGACTGACCGGCCCGCGCGCCCTACCGGCGGTGCAGGTCGAAGGTCGCGACGACGTTTCGTCCCGCGGCGTCCGTGGAGATGGAGCCGGTGAGCTTGTCGCCGTCCCAGGTGCCGGCGTAGTGGCGCGTGCCCCCGCGGATCTGGACGCTGAAGGACACCTGGTCGCGACGGGGCTGCTCGAGACCCGCGAGCGGCACGGTGAAGGTGATGCCTCCCTCGTAGGCGATCGTGCCTCCCCCGTGCTGGAAGACGACGGTTAGGTACTGGCGCTGGCCCTGCTCGACCTGGCTGCCGCCCCAGGTCCCCTCGAGCTGGAGGCGCGCCGGCGGGGGCGTCGCCGCCGCGGCGGGAGCGAGCGCCGCGGCCGGAGCGAGCGCCGCCGCGGCCGCCGGGGGCGTGACCGACGCGGGGACGCGGAAGGCCAGCAGGCGCAGCGCGTCGCGCAGGGGCGGTCGAGCCTCGTCCACCACCTGCCGCGGGACGCCCGGGCGGCCGCCGCGTCGGGCGGCGTCGAAGAGCTGGCCGAGGGCCCGCCCCTCCGGCGCAAGCTCAGCCGCGTACCGCGGCGCCTCGCCGCGAACGGTCAGCAGGACGATGTCGCGCCCGAGGGCTTCCCACCAGCGCGCGAGGCGGGCGGGGGTCGGCGGTCCCCCCCGGCCCTTGAGGCCGGTCCAGTCCTCGCCGTAGGCCGCCGCGTCTTCCGCCGTCACGTCGAGCAGCGCGTCGGGACGGCCCGACAGGGCGATCACGGGCCGGGCGTCGAACCCCCTCGCCTCGAGGTTGAGGCCGACCGTCGTGCGGAGCGCCTCGCCGGCGGCGTTCAGCCGGGTCGCCGCTTCGACGGCACGGGCGGCCGCCGTCCTCCCGCCGGAGGGGGCGAGGACGAAGGCGGGCCCGAGGCCGGTGGACAGCACGGCGTAGGGCCGGCCGGACACGGCGGTGAACGGCTCCGGCACGAAGCGGAAGGGCACGGGGTCGGCCAGCGGCTCGACCTCGAGCGTCGACTGTCCCACCGCCTGCTCGCCGGGAACGCGCACCTCGAGGGGGCGCGAGGGCCCGCCGGGGCCGACGCGCGGCACCACCACCTTGAGCGTGTCGCCTCGCGACTCCAGGGCCAGGGCGGGCGCGCCGCCGACCCGCACGTCGTTCCGGAGGGGATCGTCCTGGAAGCCGCGACCCGAGACCTCGACGACGTCTCCCGGCGAAGCGCTCGCCGGCTTGACCCCCGTCACGACGGGGAGGTGGCCCACGATGAACGGCGCCGGGTTCGAATCGACGCCGCCGACGGTGACCACGACCGGAGCCGGCGTGCCCGGGCCACCCGCGCCCTCGGGGACGACGGCGCGGATGCGCGTCGGCTGGACCTCGTTCATCTGCGCGCTGGCCGAGCCGAAGCGGACCGTCGCGCCGGGCCCCCACCCGGCGCCGGCGAGCACGACCTCCTCTCCCGGCATCGCGGCTTCCGGCGAGATGCCGTGGAGCCGCGGCCCCTGGAAGACGGCCACCTCCCGCGGGGGAGATGTGCGCCCTCCCCGCTTGACGACGACGCTGACCTTCTTCTCGGCGCCGGACTCGGCCACGGCCTCGGGAACCTCCACCTCCAGCCGCGTCGGTGAGGCCTGCAGCACCTTGGCTTCCCGGCCGTCGAAGAGGACGGAGTTGCCGGACGGGGTGGAGGCGAATCCCGTTCCGGTGAGGGTCGCGTGCTGTCCGACACGGAGGCGGGCCGGCTCGACGCCGTCGAGCCCGACCCCGCCGCCGAAGAGCCGGAGGCCTGCGATGCCCAGGCCGCCGAGGACGACGAGGGCCGCCGCTCCCAGCCCGACCGGGCGCAGCCAGCCGGGTCCGCCGCGCGTCGGGCGACGGGCGGGATGCGTGGCCGTCGGGGGCCGGCGGGCGGACGGTGGGCGAGCCGCGGAGGCCGGAGCCGGACGTCGGGCCGCGGGTGCGCGGTCGGGCCGCGGAGCCGGCGTCGGGCGGGGCGGCTCGACCGAGGCGCCGGCCGCCGAGGCGGGAGGCGTCGCCGCCCGCTTCTCCGGCGCGGCGACAGCCGGCGCCTGGGCCTTCGGCGCCGTCGGCTCAGGGGCCGGAAGCTTCGCCGCCGGGGGCGAGGGCGCGCGGGTCGCGGGAGGCGCAGCCGGGCGCGCCGTCGGTGGAGCGGGCGCGCGGGGGCCGGGAGGCAAAGGCGACGGGGCAGCCGCCGACGGAAGGTCGAGCGCCGGCAGCTCGAGGGCGGGCATCGGTGTCGCGGCCACGGGCTCGCCGAGAACGACCTGCGCCTCGAGCACCTCGGCCTCCGCAGGCGCCGCCGGGAGCGGTTCCCCTTCGACGAAGAAGTCGTCGGCGGGAGCGGACGCCGGCGCCGGCGCCGGTGGCGCACCTTCGGCGATCTCCCAGTCGTCCGCGATCGTCTCGGCGACGAGATCCTCCGGGCTGGGGAGCGCCGGCGCGGCGACGGGCTTCCGGGGGGGCTGAGGGGTGGCCTGCGCGGCCTCGCCGTCGGGCGCGGGCTGGACGTCGGCCGAAGGCGCGGCCTCCGGAGGGGGTGTCGTTTCCGCCACTCCCCCCACGAAGAAGGGATCCTCCTCGGCGGACGTCGTCACGAGGGCGAGCTCGGCCGAACCCGTTTCCGCCTCGGAGACGGGCGCGCCGGGGGCGACTTCGATCGGGACGCCCTCGGCCGGGGCCGGCGGGGCCGGCTCGGGCTCGATCGGCGCCGGCTCCGCGGACGCCGGCGACGACGCGGGCTCGGCCGGCTCCTCCCAGAGGGCGGGACCCGCGACCGGCAGCTGCTCGACCCAGGGCTCGAACTGCAGCTTGATGCAGACGCTGTCGGGCTCCTGGGGCGGGCCGAGCCAGAGCATGTCGCCTTCCCCGATCGGGGCCTGGCCCTCGACGCGGTCGGTGTTCACGAAGAGGCCCCGCGGGGCGCGCGTCTCGTAGACCACGGACTGGTCGAGGTCCGCCCAGATCCGCGCGTGGATGGGGCTCACGCCGGGAAGGTCCACGACGAGGTGGCAGTCGGGGTCGGATCCCACCAGGATCTCGGTCACGACCTCGTCTGGGTTGTGACGGCGGCCGTGGAGGGCGCCCCCGAGCACGGTGAGCGCCACGAGTCGCATCTTCGGTTCGGCCATTCGGTGGATTCTAGGAACCGCCGTCGCTGCCGGTCAAGGTATATACTGTCCGCGCCCGCCGCCCTCCGAGCGGCCGGTCGAGAACCGATGAGCCCTTCGATCACCCTGCTCCTGGTCGTCTCCGGCGCCCTTCTCGCTCTCGTCGTCGTGGCCGCGGCCCTCGTGCTCCGCGACCCCGAGGCTTCGAGGCGCCGGGTGGAGGGGCTCTTCCGCCGGACGCCGAAGCCCGCGAAGGCGCCGGGGTCGGACCACTACTACCGACCCTACTGGTCCTGAGCCGCCGCCTGGTTCCGTCCCGCCGCCTGATCCATCCGGTCTATTCCCCCCCGCCGTCGCCCGGGTCCAGGCTGGAATCGACAGTCGTTCCCCAAGGAGGTGCACGATGCTCGTCGAGCGAGTGCTCCGCCTCCTCGAGAAAGGCGGCGTCGCCTTCGAGACCCTCCCCCACCGCGAGGCGTACACGGCGCAGGGGGTCGCGGCCGCCGTCCACGTCTCGGGCTGGATGCTCGCGAAGGTGCTGGTCGTCCGGCCGGCCGGCGAGGGGCCGGTGATGGTCGTGCTGCCCGCGTCCTGCAGGCTCGACCTCGCCGCCCTGGCCCACGTTCTCGGCAAGCCGAGCGTCTCCCTGCTGGCCGAGAGCGCGATGGGGCAGCTCTTCCCGGACTGCGAGGCCGGGGCCATGCCCCCGTTCGGCCAGCTCTACGGCCTGCCGGTGTGGGTGGACGCGTGCTTCCCGAAGGCCGCGGAGTTCGCGTTCCAGGCCGGCAACCACAAGGAGGTCGTGCGGCTGCGGTACGCGGAGTTCGAGCGGCTCGCGAAGCCCGTGGTGGCGGAGTTCTGCCGGCACTGACGATCTCTCACGCGGCGAGGACGCCGAGCGCCCGGCCGACCCTCGTGAAGGCGGCGACCGCCCGCTCGATGTGCTCCGGGCGGTGCGCCGCCGACAGCTGCACCCGTATCCGCGAAAGGCCTCGCGGCACCACCGGGAAGAAGAACCCCTTGACGTAGATCCCCTCGTCGAGGAGCGCCCGCGCGAAGCGCTGGGCGAGAGGGGCGTCGTCGGGGGCGAACCGCGAGAACAGGATCGGCACGATCGGGTGGACGCCGGGCCGGATCTCGAAGCCGGCCGCGCTCATGCGTTCGCGGAAGGCCTTCGTGTTGGCCTCCAGCCGGTCCCGGAGCTCGGTGCTCCCGGTCAGGAGCTCGAGCGCGCGCAGCGTGGCCCCGACCACGGCCGGGGCGAGGGAGTTCGAGAAGAGGTAGGGTCGGCTGCGCTGGCGCAGCATCCCGACGACCTCCTTCGACCCGGCCGCGCACCCGCCGAGCGCTCCGCCGAGCGCCTTGCCGAAGGTGGTCGTGATGATGTCGACGCGGCCGCCCACGCCGTGGTGCTCCCAGGTCCCCCGTCCGGTCCGGCCCATGAACCCGGTCGCGTGGCTGTCGTCCACCATGACGCTCGCCCGATACCGCCCGGCCAGGTCGCAGATCTCGGACAGCGGCGCGACGGTCCCGTCCATCGAGAAGACCCCGTCGGTCACGATCAGCCGGAAACGCTGGCCCTCGGCGTCCTTCAGCTTGGCCTCCAGGTCGCCCATGTCGGCGTTCGCGTACACGTACCGCTTCGCCTTGCAGAGGCGCACGCCGTCGATGATCGAGGCGTGGTTGAGCTGGTCGGTGACGATCGCGTCCTCCGCGCCCAGGAGGGGCTCGAAGACCCCGCCGTTCGCGTCGAAGCAGGCCGCGTACAGGATCGCGTCCTCCATCCCCAGGAAGGCGGCCATCCTCCTCTCGAGCTCCAGGTGCAGGCCCTGCGTCCCGCAGATGAAGCGCACGCTCGACATGCCGTAGCCCCACTCGTCGAGCGCGCGGTGGGCCGCCTTCAGCAGCTCGGGGTGGCTGGACAGGCCGAGGTAGTTGTTGGCGCAGAAGTTGAGCACCGGCTTCTCGCGCCCCTGGACCCGGATCTCGGGTCCCTGGCCACCCTCGATCGGCCATTCCTCCTTGAAGAGCCCCTGCTCGCGGATCTGCGTCAGCTCGCCGGCGAGGAACTCGCGGAACGCGACGTCCATGCTGCCTCCTCCCTGGCCGAGGGTCGATCGTCCGCCCCCGACGCTTGCCGGACCGGTCGCCTCCCGGCCCGTCCAAAAGGTCCTCCCACGACCGGCGCGGGACGTCGTTCGCCGGCCGGCCTCGTCGCGGTCACCGCGCTGCGTCCTGCTCAGCCCGCTCGCGGAGGGCGGCGATCCTGTCCCGGGGACCGAACACGACGAGGCGGTCTCCGGGCGCGAAGCGGAGCCCGGCCTCGGGAAGCAGGAGGCCCGCGGACCCCCGCCGCACGAGGAGAAGGGCGAGGGCGTGGGTGTCCCGGAAGCTCGACTCCGCGAACGTGCGGCCTTCGAGCGCCCGCGGCAACGCGACCTCGTCCACGAGCGTGTCGATCGGCGGCTCGATCGGGCGGGACGGCCGGCGCCCGACGCTTCGCTGCAGGAGCTCGAGCGAGTAGACGGAGAGGATGTCCCGCTTCGAGATCGTCCCGAGGATGAGGCGCGACTCGAGGTCGGCGAGGACGGGCAGGCGCTCGCATTCCTGCGAGGCGAAGCGCTCGAGCACCCGGGGCAGGCCCTCCTCGGGCACCGTGACCTCGAAGCGCGGGCGCATGACGTCGCGGGCGAGGAGCGCGCCGGGGCCGCCGGCGGCACGCAGGGCCTCGTTCGCGTCGTGGAGGTTCACGACACCGAGGAGGCGACCGCCGGTGTCGGCCACGTAGAGATGGTTGCGCCGGGACGCCACGAACGCGTCGAGGACGCGGGGCAGGGGGAGGTCGGGGCCGACCGTGACCTGGTCGGTGCGGACGAGGTCGGCCGCGCGGAGCACGTCGAGCGCGCCCGGAGTCTCCCCCTCTCCCGCCTTCCGCCGGAGCACCTCGGTGTAGACCGAGGTCGCGCTGAGCCTCGTCGCCACCAGGCTCGCGACCGCGGCGCCGAGGAGGAGCGGCACCACGATCCCGTAGTCGAGCGTCATCTCGAACACCATCACGACCGCGGTGAGGGGGGCGTGCGTGGTGCCGGCGAGGAGGGCCCCCATGCCCGCGATGGCGAAGGCCGCCGGGTCGGCGCCAAGGGCCGGGGCGGCGGCCTGGACCGCGGCCCCGAAGGCGTGCCCGAGCATGGCCCCGACGAAGAGGGTCGGCGTGAAGACTCCCCCCACCGTGCCCGACCCGACGGCGAGCGGGGTCACGACGAGCCGCAGCGCGAGCAGGGCCAGGACGTGCTCGACGGCCCACGGCCGCGCGAAGAGAGCGGCCACCGCCTCCCGGCCGTTGCCGACGATCTCCGGGTAGCGCAGGGTGACGAGGCCGAGGGCGAGGCCGGCCGTGGCCATGGCGACGGGCCGCGGCAGGCCGGAGCGGCGGTACAGGGCGGCGCAACCGCGGAGGGCGAACAGGAAGACGGCGGCCACCAGGCCGCCGAGCGTTCCGAGAACGGCGTAGAGCACGATCGACCACGTCGACGAGAGCGTGGCCGCCGGCACCTGGAACACCGGGTCCCGCCCGAAGGCCGCCCAGGTGAGGAGGGTGGCCGTCGCCGACGAGAGGGCGAGGGGCGCGAACGCCTCGAGCGAGAAGGTGCCGAGGATGATCTCCATCGCGAAGAGCGCGGCGCCGAGCGGCGTGTTGTAGGCGCAGGCGAGGCCGGCGGCGATGCCGCAGGCCACGAGCAGCCGCCGCTCGCGGGTCGGAACCCCCAGGCGCCCCCCGACGCCCGAGGCGGTGGCCGCGGCGACGAGCACGATGGGTCCCTCCCGGCCCACGGCGCCCGCCGAGGCCTGCGTCACGACGGAGGACGCGGCGCGCACCAGGGCCGAGCGAAGGGGCAGGACGCCATTGCGGAGGACGACCGCCTCGAGGATGTCCGACCCGCGTGTCGGGCCCGCCCAGCGCGAGCCGAGGACGAGGACGAGCCCGGCGAGCAGGCCCCCGAACGCGGGGACGAGGGTCCGGCCCGCCGGGGAGGCGAGCGCGACGCCCCGCACCATGTCCGGCCCCGGCCACACGAGGAGCGGCGCCTCGGTCGCCGCGAACCGGAGCAGGAGGCCGGCCGAGCCGGCGAGCAGGCCGACGGCGAGGGACCGCAGGAGGGTACCCGCAGGCTCGGGGTCGCTCGTGCGCGGGAGCACGACCCCGACTATTGCGGCAAGGGCGGGACGGCTGTCAAGGCCGTTCAGTGCTGGTGCGCGCCGTCCTCCGCGTGGGCCGCCGCCGTGTCCGCCCCGAGGTCGAGGGGGGGCGGCTCGTCCTGGATGAGGTACTCGAACTCGTCGCGGAACTGCTGCAGGTGGAGCCCGCACGTCGCCGCGAACTTGGCGAGCTCGTGGGGATCCTGGAAGTCGTCGCGGCGGAGCCGGATCATGTACCGCCGGGCGATCGCGTAGCGGGTCGAGCGCACGTCGACGAGGCGGATCTTGGCCTTGCCCGTCTTCGGGTCGAGCATGTCCCGGAAGGGCACGGGGACGAAGTGCCCGCCCTGGAGCGACACCATGGCCGCGTTGCCCCCCGAGAGCAGGTACTTGGTGGCGCAGTAGCCGAGGTCGCGCGTGTACTCCATGTCGAAGGGGATCGGGTCGGCGCAGCGCAGCTCGTAGCCGATGTTCTTGGCCACGACGGTGGTCTTGACCCCGAACTGCTTGAGGCGCGCCTGGACCTGGGCCTTCAGGATCTCGCCGATGTTCACCTCGGCGATGCGCACGTTGCCGTGGGCGTCGCGCTCCACGTCCTCGAGCTGCGCGAGGTCCTCGGGCGGGACGTCGAGGACGAGGCCCTCGGCCAGGATCGCGACGCCGTCGCGGCGGCCGTAGGAGAGGCGCTTGAGGATTGAGCCGACCAGGGTGTCGACGAGGGACTTCAGCCGGATCCGCCCCTCGCCGAACTCCTCCGGGATCATGGTGAGGGTCGCCCCCGCGGCCTTGCCGATGCCGAGGGCGAGGTGGCCGGCCTTCCGGCCCATCGCGATCACGAAGTACCACCGGGAGGTGGTCTTCGCGTCCACCATCAGGTTCTTGACCAGCTCGACCCCGATGTGGCGGGCAGTCTGGAAGCCGAAGGTGTCGACGTAGGCGGGCAGGTCGAGGTCGTTGTCGATCGTCTTCGGGACGTGCACGACCTGGATGCGGCCCTGCCCCTTCTCCTCGAGCTTCATGGCGGAGAAGGCGGTGTCGTCGCCCCCGATCGTGATGAGCTGGGAGACGTTGAGGCGCAGGAGGGAGATGACCGTGTTCTCGAGGTGCTCCGGGTTCTTCGTGGGGTTGGCCCGGGAGATGCCGATGTGGGAGCCGCCCCGGAAGTGGATCCGGCTCACCTCGTCGATGGTGAGGGGGCGGACGCGGTCGACGTTGCCCTGCATGATCCACTCGAAGCCGTCCCGGATTCCCAGGACCTCGACCCCCTCGAGCACGCCGCGGATCGTGGCGGCGCCGATGACGCTGTTGATGCCGGGGGCGGGTCCGCCCCCCACGAGAATCGCCAGTCTCTTCTGATGGCTCACGGGCTGCACCTCGGAATGAAGTAACGGCCGAACCGGGCCAGTATAGCGCCAGGGCCGGAGGGGCCGCCCCCGGCCGTTTGATCCATCGGGCCGACCCCGTTCCGGCCCGGCCCTGCTATCCTGTCTGCGCGGGATGTCGCACGGGCACCACCACCACCACTCGAGCCGGCGCCGGCTCGCCATGGTCCTCGGCCTGACCTGCACCTTCCTCGCCGTCGAGGTCGCGGCGGGGCTCCTGACCGGCAGCCTCTCGCTCCTGGCGGACGCCGGCCACATGCTGACGGACGTGGCCGGCCTCGTCCTCGCCCTCGCGGCCATGAAGTTCGCCGAGCGCCGCCCCTCGCCCCGGCGCACCTACGGCTACCACCGGGTCGAGATCCTGGCCGCCCTGACCAACGGCGTCGTGCTGCTCGTGGTCGCAGCCTACATCATCGCCGAGGCCCTGAACCGCTTCCGTGCCCCGCAGCCGATTGCCGGGGTCCCGGTCCTCGCCGTGGCGTCCGTCGGCCTGCTCGTGAACCTGGCCGGAGCCCTGCTCCTGCACCACGGCTCGCAGGCGAGCCTCAACGTGCGCGGCGTCTACAACGAGGCGCTCGCCGACGCCCTCTCGTCCGTGGGGGTCATCGTCGGCGCGAGCGTCATCACGGCCACGGGCTGGTACTGGGTGGACCCGGCCGTCGCGGCCGGAATCGCCCTCTTCGTCCTGCCCCGCACCTACGCGCTCCTGAGGGAGGCCGTCCAGGTGCTCCTGGAGGGAACGCCCCGGGAGGTGGATCTCCCGGCCCTGCGGGAGGCCATGGAGTGCGTCCCGGGCGTGAAGGCGGTTCACGATCTGCACGTGTGGACGCTCACCTCCGGCCTCCACGCCCTCTCCGCCCACGCCATCCTGGAGGATGGGGCGGCCCACGGGCCCGTCCTGAGCGCCCTGCGCCGCTGCGTCGTCGACGGCTTCCCCATCAGCCACGTGACGGTGCAGCTCGAGGAGCGCTGCTGCGGCGAGCACTCGCACGCGTAGCGACGAAGCACCCACGGCTCTCGAGATCCCTCGCAACGCCCGCTCCACTGGGGCGTTGCTCGGGTGCTACAACTCGTACAACTCGGGGTCGTGGGCGGGCGGGAGCATCCGTCGCAGGCGGCCCAGGTTCTTCCGGTCCTGGCCCTCGTCCTTCTCCGCCTCGCCGCCCATGAGGCCGGCGAAGGGATCCTCCTCGAAGACGTCGCCCATCTCCTCCTCGATCTTCTCGGGATCCTCGCCCGCTTCCATGCGCCGGAGGGCCTCCTGCATGCCGGTGCCGAGCGGCATGCCGGTGGCGGAGAAGAGCTTCCTCATGAGGTGGGCCCCCTGCTTCGGGTCGTTCTCGTCGAGCGAGTCCATGTCGCCGGCGAGCGCCTCCATGGCCTTCTCCAGCCGAGCCTCGTCGACGTCCGGGCCGCGCGGCGTCTCCGGCTTCGGCTCCTCCTTCCGGCCCTTCGAGATCGCGAAGGCGGAGGCCCGCCGGGTGAGGTCCTTCCGGCCGCAGCGGGGGCAGGCCGGCGTCTTTTCGGTGTCGACCGCCCGCGACAGGAAGCTCAGCACCCGGTGGCAGTGGCGGCAGTAGAACTCGTAGATCGGCATGGTCGCTCGTCCGTGGCGCGTCCGACCTTCGATTCTAGGCTACGCCCCTCCGGCCCGGAAATCGCGCGAAGGGATCCCGCAGGACCCGTCCCTTCGTCGTCCCTCGGGATGGCATAGGATGTCCTCCGTGAGGCGCGTGGTCGTGGGCATCTCGGGGGCGTCGGGCTCGACCTACGGGGTCCGGCTGCTCGAGGAGCTGCGGAAGAACCCCGAGAACGAGGTGCACCTCGTGGTGAGCGACGCCGGCCGGAGGACGCTCGTCGGGGAGACGTCCTTCGCTCTTCGCGAGGTCGAGTCGCTCGCCCACGTCGTCTACGACGACCGGGACATCGGGGCGTCGATCGCGAGCGGCTCCTTCCGCACGGCCGGGATGGTCGTCGCTCCCTGCTCGATCAAGACGCTCGCCGCCCTGGCGAGCTGCCACTCCGACACGCTCATCGCCCGAGCGGGGGACGTCACGCTGAAGGAGGGCCGGCCTCTGCTCGCCGTCGTCCGGGAGACGCCGCTCCACGCCGGGCACTTGCGGCAGATGCTGGCCTTCGCGGAGATGGGAGGGATCGTCTTTCCGCCTGTCCCCGCCTTCTATCAGAAGCCGAAGTCGGTGGACGATCTCGTTGCCCACACGGTGGCGCGCATCCTGGAGCGCATGGGCCTCTCCCACGAGCCCCTGTCCGAGTGGAGGAGCGGCGGCCGGAGGCCCCGTCCACGGAGGTGACCGCCGGCCGGGCTCCGCTCGCTCAGAGCGCGAGCGCGGCCTCCGCGTCCTCGAACGCGCCGTAGAACCCGACCGAGTGGAGGGCGTCGGCCATGAGGGCCGTGCTCGCCCGAGCCGAGTCGGCCGTGGCCGCGGGCGCGGCCTTCGCCGCGGCCTTCCGGAAGACGGCCATCCACATGGCCACGTCGCGGACGGCGGTCCGCGACACGCGTGGCCCGGCGACGAGGTCGACGGTGACCCGGGCGTCCTTCCCGACCGCGAAGAGCCGCAGCGCGGGGTGCGTGGCGATCAGCTCCCGGCGGCTCCTGAGCAGGAGGTCCACCGTGGCCTTCGTCCCCAGGTGCTTCCAGGCCCGCTCGACGAGGAAATGCACCGCCCAGCCCAGGAGGCTCCCGTCCACCTCGTCGCCTTCGAGAGGCGTGCTCGGCGCGGCGGTGGCGACGGCGACGGCGGCCGCCTGCACGGGGAGCGGGGCATGCGCGACGGCGGGCCGGGACCCCGCGCTCGACGCCGCGGGCGGCGCGGCCACGTCGGGCGAAGGCGGCGCGTCGCGGCCGTGAGAAGGCTCGAGCCGCCGCCACACCCGGGCGAGCTGAACCTGGGCCGCCTGCCGGACCTCCACGTGGCGGCCCATCATCGCGATGCGCTCGAGGTAGGTGAGGTCCTCGCGCCGGGACAGGTGGCGGACGAAGATCTGCCCGACGTGGCGGTCGTCCTCGAACGCGTAGAGGCGGCGCCGGTCCTTGACCCGCTTGGCCGCCTCCTGTCGGATGAAGAAGTGGCGGTCGCTCGCCACGACCTCCACCAGCGGATCGTCGTCGTCGCCCCGGGGGTCGAGGGTCTCGATCCGGTGGAGCAGCGCGTCGTCGTCGAGCGAGAGCCAGCTCTCGGGGGGAGCGTCTTCGTCGCCGTCCTCGGTCCACGGACGCCTCGTCGACGAGTCGCGGTCGGTCATCCTCAACCCCTCCGGTACTCGATGTAGCGGGCCGTCTCGTCGGCCACGGAACGGCCGAAGAGGTTCTCCACGATGTGCAGCGCGAGGTCCATGCCCGACGCGACGCCGGCGGAGGTCATCACCCCGTCGTCCACGAAGCGCGCCTCGCGGTCCACGACGACGTCCTTGGCGAGGGACGTGAGGAGGCCGAACGACCCCCAGTGGGTCGTGGCCCGGCGGCCGTCGAGGAGACCGGCCCGGGCCAGCAGGAGCGCGCCCGTGCAGACCGAGGCGGTGGTCCGCGCGCCGGCGGCGGTCCGCCGGATCCAGTCGATCGTCTCCCCGTCCTGGAGGAGGGGCCGGGTGCCGAAGCCGCCGGGCACCAGGAGGAGGTCGATGCGCCGCCCGTCGGCGAACGAGTGCCGCGGGACGACCACGATCCCACCGGTGGCCGTCACGGGCTCGCGGGTCTTCGCCACCGTGAACACGTCGAAGAGCGCGCCCTCTTCGGTTCGCCGCGACTCGACGCCCGGCTCCAGCCGCGCCCGGGTCAGCACCTCGAAGGGACCGGCGAAGTCGAGCACGGCCACGCCGTCGAAGAGCAGCACGCCGACGTTCCACTTGTCCATATGCACCCGAGGGATTCCCGGCCGAGCGGAATCTCGAGGGATCTTTCCGTTTCCCTGCCCGTTTCGCAAGGTCCCTTTCGCGAGGCTTGCGTCGCGGGGCTCCTCTCGCCCTCTCCCGTCACAGCCATTTCTCCCGCCCGTCGAAGTAGCCCGGCCGGACCACGGGATCCGGAAAGCGCGCCCTGAACCGAAGGTAGCGGGCGAGCGCGCGCTGGTAGAGCTTCTCCGGCATCGGAAGCCTCCGGTGCGGGTACTCGACGAGCCACCTCTCGACCTTCCAGGCGTTCCCCACGGCGAGCCGCCAGTCGTAACGCCCCAGGTCCCGCAGGTCGGCCACCGCGTAGCCGGTGATCCGCCCGGTGAGGTCCACGTACGCCTCCCGGTAGCTCGCCGCGAGCTGCCGGGGGGTACGGAAGACGGCCTTCCGGCCGTGGAGCGCGGGGTCGCGCGAGCGCGCCACCGCGCCCCACCGCCCGTCCTGCCGGAAGAGGAAGAGCACGTGGTCGAGCTTGTCCCGGCTCTCGAAGCTCAGCAGGAGGGGCGGGTGGCCGTGCTGCTCGAGGACGACCGCCGCGGCGAGCGCCGCCTCCAGGCAATGCGCGGTGCCGAGCCGGACGACGCCGCGGAACGTGCGCAGCGTCTCCCCGCCCTTCTCCCAGTTGTAGGGGAGCGTGCGGAGCCATCGCTGGACGGCCCGGGGGCCGCGCAGCCTCTCGACGATCGCTCGCTCGGCCCGGGTGAAGGCCGAGCGATCCGGCACGTCGGCCCTCACCCGAAGAGCGCCCCTTCGAGACCCGACGCGGGCGGTCCGACCACTAACGGGGCACGCCGGCCGGCCGGCCGGCCGCGCCGCCGCGGGACTGGATCACGTTCATGGCGGCGGCGATGATCGAGCCCACGTCGGCCAGGTTCGAGGGGATGATGAGGCTGTTGCCGGCCTTCGCCAGCTGGCCGAACTGCGTCAGGTAGTGCTCGGCCACCCGCAGCTGCACGGCCTCGAAGCCGCCGTCGGCCTGGATGGCGGAGGCCACGGAGCGGATCCCCTCCCCGGTCGCCTTCGCCACGGCCAGGATCGCCGCCGCCTGGCCCTCGGCCTCGTTGATCTGCTGCTGCTTCTTGGCCTCGGAGGCCTTGATGACCTGCTGCTTCTGGCCCTCCGCGGTGTTGATCGCGGCGTCCCGCTCGCCCTCGGACTGCAGGACGACCGCGCGCTTCTCCCGCTCGGCCCGCATCTGCTTCTCCATGGCGGCCAGGATGTCCTGGGGCGGGGTGATGTTCTTGATCTCGTAGCGGAGGACCTTCACCCCCCACGCCTCCGAGGCCTTGTCGAGCTCGGCCACCACCTGGCCGTTGATGTGCACGCGCTCCTCGAACGTGCGGTCGAGGTCGATCTTGCCGATCTCGCTGCGGAGCGTCGTCTGGGCGAGCTGGGTGATGGCGAAGACGTAGTTCGAGATCCCGTAGGAGGCGCGCTCGGGGTCCATCACCTTCAGGTAGAGGATGCCGTCCACCGCCACCTGCACGTTGTCCTTCGTGATGCAGATCTGCTCGGGGATGTCCATGGCCTGCTCCTTGAGGACGTGCCGGTAGCGGATCACGTCCACGAAGGGGACCAGGATGTGGAATCCCGCGTCGAGCACGCCCGCGAAGCGGCCCAGCCGCTCCACGACGAACGCGTTCTGCTGCGGGACGACGACCGCGGTCTTCGCGATCAGGTAGAAGGCGAAGAACGCGAGGAAGACGAAGACCAGGAACGCTCCCGTCATCATGTCTCTTTCCTCTCTTTCCGGGGAGACGCCGCTACTCGGGTCGGAGCCAGAGGGTGAGACCCTCGATCCTCTCGACGCGGCAGCGCCGGCCCTTCGGGAGCGGCGCCGTGCCCGCCGTGCGCGCCGTCCACGACGTGCCCCGCATCTCGGCCTTGCCCACTCCACCGGGCGCCACGTCGTCCGTCACCACCGCCGTCTCGCCCTCCAGCCGGTCGACGGGCTTGCCGGGCGTCAGGTTGAAGTGCCGCATGAGGGGCCTGCGGAAGATGGCCAGGGACACGACGGAGAGGACGGTGAAGACCAGCCACTCCGCCCACGACGGACCGTCCCAGCCGAAGGCCTTCAGGGCGCCGACGAGGATCGCGCCGGCCCCGAAGAAGACGGCGAAGAAGCCGCCCGGGGCGGCCACCTCGGCCACGAGCAGGGCGAGACCGCCGAGAACCCAGATCCACCAGGCCATGGAGCACCTCGCGGACGCGCCGCGGGCGTCAGGGTAGCACAGGCCGCGGCGTGCGGACGGGCGTCCTCCCGGCCGCGGCCGGCCCCGGCATCGCGAAGCGGGCGTCCTCGATCGGCGGGTTGATCTCGATCCGCTCGACCACGAGGCGCTGGCGCTCGGGGCTCCCCCTCGGCCCCACCTCCATGCGGTGCGGGAACGCGAGGCCGCCCTCGAAGCGGTAGTCCCCGATGTCGGTCACGAACTCGACCTCCTTCCCGTCGAGGTCGCGCCGGTCGACCGTCTCGACGACGAGGTGGGTCCGCGCGTCGAGGTACATCGTGCGCGGGGGGCCTTCCTTCCCCCGCACGACGAGCTTCCACGTGTCGCCGCCGGGGAGCCGGTCGCGTCCGACCAGCTCGACCGTGTAGCCCTTGGCCGCCGGGTCCACCAGGGGCGACAGGTCCACGTCGGCCTGCGCGCGGGCGTCCGCCGCGTCCTCGGGGCTCATGGGCCGCGGCCGCTCGCCGGGCAGGGGCAGCTGCTCCCAGGCCGTCCGGCCGTCGAAGGCGCGGACGACCGTCCGGCCCTCGGCCGTGAACTCGATGCGCATCCTCTCCGGACGCTTCAGCTCGAGGACGAAGGGCGTCTTCACTCCCGGCAGCTCCATGGTCCCGCTGATCCTCAGGCTCCCGACCGCGCGGAGCTTCGCGAGGCCGCCCCGCGCCTCGATGTAGCGGCGCACCACGTCGTCCACGGTCTGGGCGGAGGACGCCCGGCCCAGGGCGAGGAGGAGGAGCACTCCCCCAGCGAAGTCCGACCGCGTCCGCCCACGGAAGATCATGCCCGCCCCTTTCCGCATCACGCCGGCGCCGGGCCGTACACGCGGTCGAAGTCGGCCGGGGAGTGGGCGTCGCTGCCGCGGGTGAAGCGCAGGGACAGGCCCTCGCCGGCCGCGCGGAGCGCGGAGACGAAGCGCCCTTCGTCCCCGTCGCCGAAGAGCCCCGGCGAGCTCGACGTGTACGGGTAATCGAGCTCGACCCCGTCCAGCCCCAGGGCCCGGAGCGAGGCGAGGCGCTCGAAGATCGGATAGCCGTCCTTCCAGTAGTAGCCGGGGTGGGCGAGGACGGCGTCGCCCCCGGCGGCGTGGACCATCCCGATGGCCTCCCCGATCTCGGGCTTGGGCACGGCGACGGTGGAGCGCGCGTTCTCGTGGAACCAGTCGCGGCCCTCCTCGTAGCTCGAGAAGTAGCCGCGGGCCAGGAGCGGGCGGATGAGGTGCGGGCGCATCAGCGAGTCGCGGCCGGGCACGAAGACGTCGCTCGCGTCGAGCGCCCGCTCGCCGAGGCGCGCGCGGACCTTGTCCAGATCCCTTCGCGCCCTCGCGACTCGGGCGCCCCGAACGGCCTCGAGGTGAGCGCAGAGGGCGGGGGCCTCGAGCTCCACGCCGAGGCCCAGGAGGTGGACCTCGCGCCCGTCCAGGGCCACGTCCAGCTCGAGGCCGATCGTCAGCTCCAGGCCCAGCCCTCGGGCCTCCGCGAAGACCGCCCCGTCCCTCCACCGGTAGGCACCCAGGGTGTCGTGGTCGGTGATCGCGAGGACGCGCACGCCGTGGGTGGCGGCGCGGGCCAGGAGGGCCGCCGGGTCGAGGTCGCCGTCGCTCGCGGTGGTGTGCAGGTGCAGGTCGGCGAGCATCCGGCTACCACTATACCAGGGCGGGTCGGAGCCGCAGGACGGGCCGGAACGCCCTGGCTGATCGGCACGCCGACCTCGCCGCCTCGCGCTCGTCTGTCTTGTTTGCGTCGAGGCCGCCCGACGGGCGGCCGCTCTTCAGGCTCAGGTGAAGCGGCCGGAAGGCGAGCAGGAGGCGCCGCCGCCTCCGGCGACCGAGCCCGCGAAGGTCGAGAACTCCTTCTCCACCTCCGGTCGGCCGCAGTCGGGACAGGCGAGACCCTCGGCGCCCTGGCCGACGCGACGGAGCACCTCGAACCGGCGGCCACAGGTCGCGCAACGGTACTCGTAGAGCGGCACGGACGTCCCTCCCGGCCCCGTCCCGGGGCCAACAGCAGGTAGGAGCCAGTTTCGCCGGGAAGGTTTCACCGGGCAAGAGCCCCCTCGCCGGTCCCCCTGTGGCACGGGCCGACCCAACCGTCTAACCTTGTCGCCGAGCGACACGTCCCATGACCTCCTCCCCGCCGACCCCCCACCGCCGCTACAACCCGCTCCTCGACGAGTGGGTCCTCTGCTCGCCTCACCGGCTGCAGCGGCCCTGGCAGGGCCAGGTCGAGGACGAGGCGGCCGGGAGGCGGCCTTCGTTCGACCCCTCTTGCTACCTCTGCCCCGGCAACCTCCGCGCCAACGGCGAGCGCAACCCGCCCTACACCGCCACCTTCGCCTTCGACAACGACTTCCCCGCCCTCCTTCCCGAGAGCGGCCGCCCCCCGGCGAGCGTGAGCGGCCTCCTGGTCGCCGAGCCGGCCGCCGGTCGCTGCCGCGTGCTGTGCTTCTCGCCGCGGCACGACGTGACCCTCGCCGAGATGGAGGCCCCGGCGATCCGTCCGGTGGTGGACGCGTGGGCGCGCGAGGTCGAGACGATGGGCGCGGACCCCGCCATCCGCTACGTGCAGGTCTTCGAGAACAAGGGGGCGATGATGGGGTGCAGCAACCCGCACCCCCACTGCCAGGTCTGGGCCACGAGCTACGTGCCGACGGCGCCGGCACGCAAGCTCGCCACCCAGAGGGCCTACCTGGAGCGGCAGGGACGGGATCTGATCGGAGACTACCTCGAGAGAGAGCTCGCGGCCGCGGAGCGGATCGTCTGCCGCAACGACCGGTGGGTGGCCCTCGTGCCGTTCTGGGCGGTGTGGCCCTTCGAGATCATGCTCGTGCCGGTCCGGCGCGTCCCGGACCTCCCCTCCCTCTCGGAGGAGGAGCGGGACGCGCTCGCCGATGTCGTCGGGCGGGTGGCCGTCCGCTACGACAACCTCTTCCGGACGCCCTTCCCGTACTCGATGGGGTTCCACGGACGGCCCACGGACGGCGAGGAGCACCCCTGGTGGCGGCTCCACGCCGTCTACTTCCCGCCCCTGCTGCGCTCGGCCACGGTGCGGAAGTTCCTGGTCGGGTTCGAGCTGACGGCGGAGCCGCAGCGCGACCTCACCGCCGAGGACGCAGCCGCCCGCCTCAGGGCCCAGAGCGAGAGCCACTACCGGCGCGGCTGAGTCGGGCGCCGGCCAAAGGGTGCCTTCGGCCGGCTCCGGCCGGGGCGGGGGCGGTCAGCGGGGGGCCGGCGCCACCGTCCTTCCGGTCCGCGCCGACTCCCGGGCCGCGTCGAGGATCCGGGCGACCGTGACGTTGTTGCCGAGCGCCGACAAGTCCTCCGGCTCGACCGCCTCGTCGCCCCGCGCGACGGCCGCGAGGTACGCGAACGGGTCCTGCCTCGCGCCGGGCAGCGCGGGCGGAAGGACCTGCTCCTCCGCGCTCGCCTCGTCCCGCCGCAGGCGCACGGTGGAGCGGTCGGGGACGAGGACGTACCCGCGCTCGCCGTAGACCTCCATGTCCTTCCGGTTCACCGGCCAGTTCCACGACGCCTGCAGGATCGCCGTGGCGCGCGGGTAGGCGAGCACGATCGTCGCCTCGTCGTCCACCCGCGGGTAGATCGCGGGCTTCACTTGCTGCGTGACCGCGGTGACGGAGAGGGGGGCCGCCCCGCCCATGAGCCACGTCACGAGGTTCGCCCCGTAGCAGCCGAAGTCGGTGAGAGCCCCGCCCCCGTTGCGGACGGGGTCGGTGAGCCACTCGAAGAACTCCGGATCGACGCCGATCTCCTTCGGACCCCGGTGGCCGTCGTTCATCAGGACCTTGCGGATCTCCCCGATCGCGCCCTCCCGCACGAGCCGGCGCGCCGTGTGGACGCTCGGGTACCAGGTCGTCTCCAGGTTCGTCAGGAGGCGGATGCGGTGCCGCTCGGCGGCGGCCTGCATCGCGAGGGCCTCGCGGAGGTCGAACGCGAGGGGTTTCTCCACCATCACGTGGACGCCGCGGGGCGCGCAGGCCTCGACGACCGCGCGGTGCTCGTCGGTCGAGCCGAAGGCCGCCACCGCCTCGGGCCGCGCCCGTGCGAGCATCTCTGCGAGCGAGCCGAAGAGGAGGCTCCGGTCGAGACCGTAGCGCTCGGCGTAGCGCTCGGCCAGCTCCCGGTTCGGCTCCGCGATCCCCACGATGCGGACGTCCGTGGCCTTCCGGCCGAGGATCCCGTGCACGTGCGAGTGCGTGAGGCCGGCGATGCCCAGGCGGAGGGCGGGGGCCTCCGCCGGCTCCGCGACGGGTCCGGCGAGCGCCACGACGACGGCCACGGCCGCGGGTCCTCTCACTGCGGTCTCCTTCCCGGGACGAGGACGGCATGCTGTCCCGAGCGACGCGCGATGTAAAGCAGCCCCCGGCCGGGGAACCGGCTAGAATCGCCTGGTTCCGAAGGGGAAAGACCACGCTCGCGCGAGGCATCCGCAGCTACCACCGTCCCACGCGCATCGAGGAGGCGCAGGAGCTCGCCGCCCAGGGTGTCACCCCGATCGCCGGCGGCACGCGAGTCCTGGCCGCGGACACCGTGGTGCCGAACGTGGTCGACGTCGTCGGCCTCGGGCTGACCGGGCTGCGGGTCGAGGACGAGGACCTGGAGATCGGCGCCGCGACGCCCCTGCAGGACGTCGTGGACTCGCCGCTCGCCTACGCGACGACGGCCGGTCTCCTTCCCGCCGCCTGTCGGGCGGCCCTTCCCTCCCGCCTCCTGCGGAGCATGGCGACGATCGGCGGCGAGGCGTGCCACGACGACCCCGACTCCGAGCTGGCCGCCGCGTTCCTGGCCCTGAACGCCGTCTTCCTCGTGTCGCACCCGCAGGAGCCGCGGGAGAGCCCGGCCCTCCGCTTCCTCCGCAGCCCCGCGACCGATCTCGCGGGGGGCGGCGTCCTGCGCTCGGTGCTGGTGCCGGGCGCGCACCACGGCGCGGCCCTCGAGCGGGCGGCCGTCCTCCCGTCGATGCCCCCGCTCGTGGCGGTGGCCGTCACCACGACATTCTCGGGCGAGAAGCTGGCCCGGGTGAGGCTCGCCGTCACGGGCCTCGAGACCCCGCCCGCGCGCGTCATCGAGGCGGAAGCCCAGCTCGAGCGGACGGCGGGCGAGGACGAGGTGCTGGAGCGGGCCGCCGACCTCGTCTGCGCCCACGCCGCGTTCCGCGACGACGCCTGGGCGACGGCCGAGGACCGTCGCCGGATCGCGCGCCCTCTGGCCCGCCGGGCGCTCCGGGCGGCGCTCGAGCGCGGCCGGCGGCGGGAGGCCCCGGAGCGGCCGCGCCTGCGTCCCCTGCTCCCGCACCGGGCACCGGCCCCCATGCCGTACTTCACCTCCGGACGCCTCGAGCTCACCGTCAACGGCCGCACGCTGCGCGCGGAGGCCGAAGCGCGCACGACCCTCCTCGAGCTGCTGCGGGGGGCCGGGATCTACGGGGTCAAGGCCGGGTGCGGCACCGGACGCTGCGGGGCCTGCACGGTCCTCCTCGACGGGCGCCCGGTGGCCTCGTGCCTCACCCTGGCCGTGCGAGCCCAGGGACGCACCGTCACCACCGTCGAGGGGCTGGGAACGGCCGACCGGCCGCACCCCATCCAGGACGCCTTCGCCGACGCGGGCGCGGCCCAGTGCGGCTTCTGCACGCCGGGGCTCGTCCTCGGCGCGCGCGCCCTCCTCGACGCGGTGCCCCGGCCGACCGAGGACGAGGTGCGCGACGCGCTGGCCGGGCTCTGCCGCTGCACGGGCTACGCGAGGCCCGTGGCCGCCGTGCTGGCCGCCGCCTCCCTCGCCGCGGGAAACGAGAGGCGATGAGCCTGCGCCGGGCCACGGGGCAGACGGCGTTCTCCGGCGACGTGTCGCTGCCCGGCACGCTGCACCTGGCGCTGCGGCGATCGCCGGTCGCCCACGCGCGGGTCGCGCGGGCCGACGCCTCGGCCGCACGCTCCCTCCCCGGCGTCGCGATGGTGCTCGTCCCCGGAGACGAGGGCGGCCTGCTGCCGCCGGTGATGCGCTTCGTCGGCGACCGGCTGGCCCTGGCCGCCGCGGAGGAGCCCGAGCTGGCGCGGCGGGCCGTGGATACGGTGGAGCTGGACCTCGAGCCGCTCCCCGCCGTCCTCGACGCCGAGGCGGCCGCCCGTGACGGCGCCTCGCCCGCCGCGCGGGTGTCGGCCGCCGAGGGCGACGTGGATGGCGCGATCGCCACCGCCCTCGGCGTCGTCGAGGGCGAGTGGTCGCTGCCTTACACGCCGGCGGTCCCGCTCGAGCCTCCCCTGGCGATCACCTGGCTCGACGAGGACCGGCGCCTCGTCGTGCGGACGACGGCCGACTCCCCTTTCCGCGTGCGCGGCATCCTGGCCGAACGGCTCTCCCTGCCCGCCGCCCGGATCCGCGTGGTGCGCCCCCTCGTCGCGGGAGGCTCCTTCGGCCGGACGGCGCTCGTTGCCGAGGACGCCTGCGCCCTCGTGACCCTGCGCACGGGCCGCCCCGCGCGCCTGGCCCTCAGCGCGGAGGAGGAGCTCACCACGACGCCCGGACGGCCCGCCCAGCGCGTGAGGGTTCGGCTCGGGGTGAGGGAGGGCCGGCTCGCCGCGCTCGACGTGCAGCTCCTCGTCGACCTCGGCGCGGACGACGAGGACCCGACCGAGCTCCTGCGCGCGTGCGGGCGGCAGGCCCTGGGGCTCTACCGCGTCCCCCACCTGCGCTTCGAGGCGACGGCCGTGCGCACGAACCGGCCGCCGGCGAGCGCGCCCCGGGGGGCGGACGCCGGGGCTGCGCTCGCGGTCGAGTGCGCGGTGAGCGAGGCGGCCGCCCTCGTGGGCGAGGAGGCGGCGGCCTTCCGCAGACGCCACCTGCGCGCCCCCGGCGACCCGGGCGGCGTGGCGCTGGCCGCGCTCGGCGAGCCACCCGGGCGGGAGGACACGAGGGCGGTCGCCGAGCTCCTGCGCGTCGCCCTGCGGGAGGGTGGACGCCGCGCTCCGACGGCGAGGGGCCCGGTCCGATCCGGCGCGGGGATCGGTGTCGCGCGCCGCGCCCAAGGGGTGGAGGGTCGCGCCGACGTCGCGGCCTCGCTCCGCCTCCTCGACGACGGCTCCTTCACGCTGAGCGCGGGGCCGTCCGCCGCGGGGGGGACCGACGAGGTGGCGTACGCGGAGGCCGCGGCCGCGATCCTCGGCGTGCTCCCGCGGCGGGTGGTCTGCGCCGCGACGGACACCGACTCCGCTCCCTTCGAGGGCGACGCGCCTCCCGCCTACTCCTCGGCGGGCCGCGCGGTCGAGGAAGCGGCGCGGCGGGCGCGCGAGCGCATCCGAGAGGCCGGAGCGATGCTCCTCGGAGTGCCCGTGTCGGAGACGACGGTGGGCGACGGCCGAGTGCGCGCGGCGGCCGGGGGCGAGGTGAGCTTCGCCGAGGTCGGAGCGGCGGCGCTCCGCGCCGGACAGCCGGTCGTCGCCACCGCGGCTCCGACACCCGAGTCGACGCCGCCGGGGCTCGCCGCAGCTCTCGCCGAGGTGGAGGTGGACGAGGAGACGGGCGTCGTCCGCGTGACGCGTCTCGCGGCCGCGGTGGGGGGCGGTCCCTTCTCCGACTCCCGGCCTCTCGAGAGCCAGGTCGAGGGCGCCCTCGTCGCGGCCCTCGAGCAGGCGCTCGCCGGGGGCCTCCGGTTCGACGCCGAGGGGCGCCCCCTCGTGCGGTCGATGCGCCGCTGGCCTCTCGTCGCCTCGGTGGACGTTCCCCCGCTCTCGGTCACCTTCGTGCCGGGCGGCGATCCGCCGTCGCGCTTCGGCGCCGCCGCTCTCGCCGAAGCGGCCGGCCGGGCCGCCCTCGCCGCGATCGTCCACGCCGTGGCGCAGGCGGCGGAGACCCCTCTGCGCCACCTGCCCCTCTCCCCGCCGCGCGTCCTCGAAGCGCTCTCCGGACGCGCCACGCCATGATCCGACGCCAGGCTCCTGCCCGTCGACCCGCTATGGCTTCGCTCCGCTCCGCTGCCACCGAGGTCCCGGGGCCGGCCACGATCGGAACGAAACGCTGGAGGATCTCCATGAGATCAAGCGGCAGACTCGCCACCCTTGCCCTCGCCGTGACCCTGCTCGCCCTTCCGGGCTGCGGGCGCAAGGGTCCCGCCGGGCCCGCGCGGGACGTGGTGACACCCCTCCTCCGGCAGGAGGCGGAGGCGCTTAAGAGGGAGAACGAGAAGCTCGACCCCATCCTCCGCGTCAAGGCGACCTGGAACATCGAGGGGATCGACGTGACGGAACGGCCCCAGGACGGCGACCGGCCCTGGGCGGGCACGATCCGCTTCAAGATCAAGAGCGAGACGCGCGACGTGGACGGCACCGTGGCCGCGGACGAGTTCGATCGCCACTTCGACTACGTCTACATGGCCTCTCTGCAGCGCTGGGTGTTCCAGCTCTCTCCGTCGCCGGCTCCCTGAGCGCGAGGGCGGCGCGAGCGCGGCGCACGCGGGCGATCGCCTCAGGCCGATGTGGGCAGCCTCCCGAAGAGATCCAGCGCGTACGCCAGGTCGACGTTCCCGCCGGAGAGGGCGACCCCGACCCGCTTCCCCTTCACGTCCGCCTTCCCGGCGAACGCCGCGGCGAGGCCGAGGACGCCCGTCGGCTCGACGACCAGCTTCACGCGCTCCCACACGAAGCGCATCGCGCGGACGAGGTCGTCGTCGGAGACGG
>DATJYX010000105.1:0-13087 GCA_035577965.1 Vicinamibacteria bacterium
ACGCGAGCGCCCGGGGCACGCGCATCGTCGTTTCGGGGCCGGGCTTGCCGGCCGATCTGACCGTCCGGCCGGACAGGCTCGACGCGGCCCACAGGTCGAGGGGCGCTGGGGAGATCGAGATCGGACGGCCACGATGGCAGAATCAGGTCCGTGGAAGGCCTGCTCGGGCTGGTCGCGTTCACCATCGCGGCCTCCGTCGCCTATCTCCTGTCCTCCGACCGGCGGCGGGCGCAGCGGCAGGCCTGGCGCGCGGCCGCGGCGAGAGCGGGCCTCAGCGAGGTGGCCGAGGGCGAGGGAGGGATCTTCAGGGGCGCCTTCCTGGCCGGGAGCCGCGACGGCCTCCTCGTCCGCCTCGAGTCCTATCGGCGCGGCAAGTACGAGCGCGGGACGAGGATCGTGGTCACGGGCCTCGGGCACGGGGCGGGCGGCCTCACGCTGAGACGCGAGGGGCTCGGCACGGCCTTCGAGAAGAGCGTCGTCGGCGAGCGGGAGATCGAGGTCGGCGACCCGGCGTTCGACGCCGAGTACTTCATCCAGGGACAGGCCCCCCTCGCCCTGGCGATCCTCGACGGCGAGACGCGCCGGCGCGTGGGAAGGCTCCTGCGGGGGCGGGTCGACGTCCCGGGCCGGCAACCGGTCGGCGTGGGCGCGTGGATGACCGACGGCGTGCTGCAGGTGGAGGTCAAGGAGAGCGGATTCACGGGAAATCGCGAGCGGATCCCCGAGATCCTCGAAGGCGTCCTCGACGTCGCGCGCCTCCTCGCGGCCCCGAAGGATGTCGCGGGCCGGATCGCCGCCAACCTGAGCCGCGAAGCCGAGGCGGGCGCGAGGCTCCAGGATCTGCTCGCGCTCTCCCGAGAGTTCCCTCGCCACCCGGCGACCCGCGAGGCGCTCCTCGCCGCGCGCGGCGACCCGAGCGAGGAGGTGCGGCTGCGGGCCGGGATCGCGCTCGGCGAGGAAGGACGGGAGACGCTCCTCGATCTCGTCCGGGGCGCCGGGAAAAGCGACATGTGCGCCGCCCGTGCGGTCGGGGCGCTCGGCGGGAGCCTGCCGCCGGACGTCGCCTCCGAGACGCTGCGCCGGGCGCTCGGCGGCGCGGGCCGCCCGCTGACGGCGCAGGCGTGCCTCGACGCCCTGGGCCGGCTCGGCCGCCCCGAGCACGAATGCCTCCTGCTCGAGGCGCTGGGGAGCGGGGATCCGGAGGTGGCCGTCGCCGCTGCGCGAGCGCTCGGCCGGGCGGGGACGGCAGCGGCGGTCGTCCCGCTGCGAGAGGCCGCGGAGCGCGGCGGGAAGCGGCGCCCTGCCGCCCGCCAGGCGATCGCCGAGATCCAGGCCCGCCTCCAGGGAGCCGCTCCCGGCCAGCTCACGCTCGCCGGCACCGGGACCGGGTCGCTCTCGCTCGCCGAGGACGAGCCTGGTCAGCTGAGCCTTGCCGAGGAAGAGGTGCCGTCCCTGGTGGAACGCGAGCCGGAGGGGGCGCTCGCGGCGGATCCGGAGTCCGAGTCGCGAGAGCGCCGCCCGGCGCCCGAGCGTCGCCTCGAGCGGCAGTGACATCGAAGGACGAGCCCGGGTCCTCCGCTGATCGCGGCTAACGCCCGGGGATCATCCAGGGGAAGACGTAGGCCTGGAGCATCGCCAGCAGCCCGGTCAGGCTCGTCAGAAGGAGGCTGTGGCCGATCACGCGGCGGAAGATCTCGCCCTCCCTGCCGACCGCGCCCACCCCCGCCGCCCCGACCGACAGGTTCTGGGGGCTGATCATCTTGCCCATGACGCCGCCCGAGCTGTTGGTGGCCGCGGCCAGGATGGGATCGAGGCCCGACACCTTCGCGGTCGTGGCCTGGAGCGGCCCGAAGAGGGTGTTCGACGAGGTGTCGCTCCCGGTCAGGAAGACGCCGAGCATGCCGATGAAGGCCGAGAAGAACGGGAAGAGGAAGCCGGTCTCGGCGAGGGCGAGGGCCATCGAGGAGGTCATGCCGGAGTAGTTCATCACCGTCGCGATGGAGAGGATGAAGGCGATGGTCACGATGGGCAGTCGCAGCTGCCGGAGGGTGCCGGCGTAGGTGACCGCGAACGCGGCCGGCGGGGCCCCGAAGGCCAGCATGACGAGGAAGGCCGCCGCCGACGCGCCGAGGACGAGCGTGCCCGCGGAGGTGAGGACGTCGAGGCGGTACGAGAGCGGGTAGGGGCTCGAGGCCGCGACGATCGGCGGCTCGCGGTGGACGAGGGGCGCCGTCCGGCCGTCGACCGCCGCGTACGATGCCGGCCACGGGGCCTCCCACTTCACGTTCCGCAGGCCTGCCGACGCGGCCGCCTGACCGGCGAGGACGACGAGGACGAGGATGGCGTAGACGGCGAACGCCCGGACGACTCGGCGCGGGGGGTCGCGCCGCTCGTCCCGCGGCTCGGCGGTCGGGGACCCTCCCCGCCAGACCTCGGCCGGCGTCCACACCCGCAGCAGCAGCGCGAGCGCCCCGAGCGAGGCGAGGGAGGCGAGGATGTCCGTGAGCTCGGGCCCGACGAGGTTGGAGGCCGCGAGCTGCACTCCCGCGAAGCTCAGGCCGGCCGCGAGGACTGCGGGGAGCACCTCGAGCGTGCGCCGGAAGCCGGCGAGGAGCACGACGAGGTAGGCGGGCACGAGGACCGAGAAGAGGGGCAGCTGACGGCCGACCATCGACGAGAGGGCGCGGGTCGTGGAGGCGACGTCCCGGCCCAGGATCGGGGCGAGGAGCCCGCCCAGGGTGACGACCGGGATGCCGATCGAGCCGAAGGCGACCGGCGACGTGTTGGCGACGAGGGCGAGCACGGCCGCGGAGACGGGCTCGAAGCCGAGGCCGGCCAGCATCGAGGCGCTGATCGCGACCGGGGCGCCGAACCCGGCAATCCCCTCGACGAGGGCGCCGAAGCAGAAGGCGACGAGGAGGGCCTGGATCCGCCGGTCCTCGGTCAGTCGGGCGAGGGCACGGCGGACGACGTCGAAGTCGCCGCTCGCCACGGTCAGGTTGTAGAAGAAGACCGCGTTCAGGCAGACCCAGCTGATCGGCCACAGGCCGAAGGCCATGCCGTGGGTGGCCGCGGACGCGACGAGGACGGCGGGCATGCGCCACACGAGCCCGGCGAGCGCGGCCGCCGTCCCCGCCCCGGCCACCGCGGCCTTCCACGGGGCCACCCGGGCGACCGCGAGCAGGAGGGCGAGGACGAGGAGGGGCAGCGCGGCCACGAGGGCCGAGAGGGGGACGCTGCCGGCGACGGGATCGTAGGCCTGGTGGAAGGCGCCGGTCACGCCGCCGATCCTAGTCCTGCTTCATCTTCGGCTCGCAGGGGACCTGCTTCCAGCCCCCGCGGACGCTGGTGCCGCCGCAGTAGCCCTTGCCCTGCGACTGGGGGTTGTTCAGGTACTGCAGGATCGAGGCGCAGCTCTCGTCCTTCGTCGGCGCGATCTCGCAGGTGCCCACGTACCTCGGGTTCGTGAAGCAGCAGTGGGGAAGCGGCTCGCTGGCGGCCGCGGCCGCGCAGGCCGCGGGCGGGGGATCGTGCGGGCCCGCCGCCGGCTCGAGCGTCGCGGCGAGGAGGAAAGAGGCGGTGAGGGCACCGGCGACACGGGTTTTCCGGTGAGACATCGTACGCTCCTTGGCCCATAGTGTGCGCCGCCGGAGCGCGGCGGGGAAGGGCCGGCGCCCGTCCTCTGGTATGTTTCATCCGCCATGGGGACTGAAGGCCGCCTCGTCGCGCTACGCGACGCGATCGACCGCGACCTGCGCGAGAACGTCCTGCCGTTCTGGGTCCGCGAGGTCGTGGACGACGAGGGCGGCGGCTTCCGCGGATACGTGAGCGACGAGGGCGTCGCGGACCCCGCGGCGCCGAAGGGCGGCGTGCTCTGCGCCCGCATCCTCTGGACGTACGCGGCGGCGCTGCGCCGGACCGGCGACCCGTCCCACCGCCGAATGGCGGACCGCGCCTTTGACGAGCTTCGCCGCCGATTCTGGGACCCGGTGCACGGGGGCACCTTCTGGATGATCGACGCCGCCGGCCGGCCGCTCGCCGACCGGAAGCAGACCTACGCGCTCGCCTTCAGCCTGTACGCCCTCGCCGAGTACCACCGGGCGACCGGCGACCCCGACGCCCTCGAGAAGGCCGTGGCCCTCTATCGGTCGATCGAGGTCCATGCCGGCGACGCCGAGCACGGCGGCTACTGGGAGGCCCGGGGGCGCGACTGGCGCTCCCTCGAGGACGTGCGTCTCAGCGAGAAGGACCTGAACGCTCCGAAGTCGATGAACACCCACCTCCACGTCATGGAGGCGTACGCGAGCTTCCTCCGCGCCCGTGACGACCGCGGCTTGCGCGAGAGGCTGCGCGCCCTCGTCGCCCTGCACCTCGATCGCATCGTGGATCCCCGGGCGGGGCACCTCCTCCTCTTCTTCGACGCCGCCTGGGCGCCCCTCTCGCGGATGGTCTCGTACGGCCACGACATCGAGGCGAGCTGGCTGCTCGTCGAGGCGGCGGAGGTGATGGACGACCGGGCACTCGTCGAGCGCGCGAGGACGGCGGCGGTCGCGCTCGCGCGCGTCGCGCTCGCGGAGGGATTCGACGCCGTCCACGGGGGGCTCTTCGCCGAGAGGCACGAGGACGGGCGGCTCGACGACGAGAAGCACTGGTGGATGCAGGCCGAGGCCGTGGTCGGCTTCCTGAACGCCTTCGAGCTGACGGGGGAGGAGGCGTTCCTCGACGCCGCCGAGCGCACGTGGTCCTTCGTCGATCGCTTCCTCGTCGATCGCCGGCACGGCGACTGGCGCTGGCGCGTGCGGCGCGACGGCACGGCGATCCCCGGCCTGCCGAAGGTCGAGCCGTGGAAGTGCCCGTACCACAACTCCCGCGCGGCGTTCGAGACGATCGAGCGGGTCGCGCGCCTCCTGTCATTCCGAGAGACTTCGGCCTGACGGGTGCCGAATCCGCCGTCCCCCGGCGGACCCCTCATCGCCCGGTGCGGCCGGAGGTCCTCGGGGTGAACCGCCCGATTGGACTTGCCGCGCACGGCGTTGGAGAATCCTCCGCCCGGGCCGGCCACGGCCCGCGGGACGGAGCGGCAGAACATGATCGTGATGAAGTTCGACGCCGGGTCGATCGGGTCCGACGACCGGCTGCGCGCGGTGGCGCGGCTCGTCCAGCAGAACCTCGCCCGCAAGCCGGTGGTGGTCACCTCGGCCCTGCCCAAGGTGACCGACCTGCTGCTGCAGGGCGCGCGCGACGCCGCGGCCCGGCACGGCGAGCACGAGGACCGGATCGCGGAGATCCGCCAGGAGCACGAGAAGGTCGTCCGCGCCCTCCTCCCCGACGGGGCCGGGCGCCGCCGGGTGCTCGGTCACACGGGAGCGGTGATCGACGAGCTGCGCACGTTCTACGCCGCGGTCTACTCGCTCGAGGAGCTGACCCCGCGCACCCTCGACGCGGTGGCGGCGATCGGCGAGCGGCTCTCCTGCGAGCTCGTGGTGGCGGTGCTCGCCCACGAGGGCCTGCGCGCGCAGGCGGTGGACGCCCGCACCGTGGTCGTCACCGACGAGACCTTCTGCGCCGCCCAGCCGATCATGGACGAGACCGGGAAGCGGGCCCGCCTCCACCTCCAGCCCATGCTCGACACCGGGGTGGTGCCGGTGCTGGGCGGCTTCATGGGGGCGACACTCCAAGGGGTCACCACGACCCTCGGCCGGGGAGGGGCGGACGGCACGGCGGCGATCCTCGGCGCCGCGCTCGGGGTCGAGGAGATCGAGATCTGGACGGAGACGGCGGGGATGACCGACGTCGACCCGCGGGTCGAGGCCGGAGCGAAGGTGATCCCCCAGGTCTCGCCGGACGAGGCGGCCGAGCTCGCCTACTTCGGCACCAAGGTCATGCACCCGGTGATGATCCGGCCCGCCCTGGACGCCGGCATCCCGGTCCGGGTCCGCAACATCGAGGACCCCGCCGCGCCGGGGACGCTCGTGAGCCCGCGGGAGAACCTCGGCCCCTCGGGGCCGTGCGCCGTCGTCCACCGCAAGGGCATCACCGTCCTCCTCGTGTCCCAGCCCCGCATGCTGATGGCCTCGGGCTTCCTCGCCCGGGTGTTCGACGTGTTCGAGCGCTTCCACACTCCGGTCGACCTCGTCGCGACCTCCGAGGTCTCGGTCTCCCTCACCATCGACGACGTGGAGCACCTGGCCGCGATCAAGGCCGAGCTCGCCCGCCTCGGCGAGGTGCGCATCCTTCGCGAGATGGCGATCGTGGGCCTCGTCGGCCGCGGCTTCTTCCGCTACCCCGGCCTCTCGCACCGGATCTTCGAGGCCCTCGAGGACGTGAACGTGGTCATGATCTCCTTCGCCGCTTCCGACGTGAACATCTCGGTGGTGGTGGAGGAGGTGGATGCGGAGCGGGCCGTCCACGCGCTGCACCGCGAGTTCTTCAGCGAGCCTCGGCCGTAGTGCGCCGCCGGCGCGCCCTCCGCACGCATGAAGCACGTCACTCGGCCCGATCGCTGCCCCTCATCCGCGCGGGCCGGCGCGGGCTACCCAGCGGCGCGCGTCCGCTGTAGGATCGACTTTCTCCCGAGGCGGGACAGCCGGCGTCCAGAGCGAGAGGTGTCGGCGGTAGGCGAAGAGGGGAACGAGTCGCACATGGAGAACGGCCACGGTCCTCGCGCGCAGGGTCTCTACGACCCCCGGTTCGAGCACGACGCGTGCGGGATCGGGTTCGTGGCCGACGTCCACGGCCGGCCGTCCCACGAGATCGTCGCCCGGGGGATCGAGGTCCTCCTCAACCTCGAGCACCGCGGGGCCTGCGGCTGCGAGAAGAACACCGGCGACGGGGCGGGGATCCTCATGCAGATGCCCCACGCCTTCCTCGCCGAGGAGTGCGGCCGGACGGGCTTCGCCCTGCCCGGGCCGGGGCGCTACGGGGCCGGCCTCGTGTTCCTGCCCACCGACGAGGCGGCGCGTCGGCCCCTCGAGGAGCTCGTGGAGAAGGTCGCCGCCGAGGAGTGCGTGCCCTTCCTCGGCTGGCGCACCGTCCCCACCGACAACTCCTCGCTCGGGAAAACCGCGCGGGCGGCGGAGCCCTCGATCCGCCAGGCCTTCTTCGGCCGCCCCGAGCCGATCGAGGAGGACCTCGCCTGGGAGCGCAAGCTCTACGTCCTCCGCCGGCGCATCGAGAACGCGGTGCGGGCCTCCGACCACCCGGGCCGGGGGATCTTCTACATCCCGAGCCTCTCCCACCGGACGATCGTCTACAAGGGGATGCTCGTGGCGCCCCAGCTCCCGGCCTACTTCCCGGACGTCGTCGACCCCCGGGTGGAGTCGGCGCTGGCCATGGTGCACTCCCGCTTCTCGACCAACACCTTCCCGAGCTGGGCCCGGGCCCACCCCTACCGCTTCGTCTGCCACAACGGGGAGATCAACACCCTGCGCGGCAACGTCAACTGGATGCACGCCCGGGAGAGCCTCTTCGAGTCGAAGCTCTTCGGGGGGGACCTCGCCAAGGTCCTGCCCGTGATCGACACCGAGGGCAGCGACTCCGCGATGTTCGACAACGTGCTGGAGCTGCTGGTTCTCGCCGGCCGCTCGCTCCCCCACGCGGTGATGATGATGATCCCCGAGCCGTGGGCCGGGCACGAGTCGATGAACGAGAAGAAGCGGGCGTTCTACGAGTACCACCAGTGCCTGATGGAGCCGTGGGACGGCCCGGCCTCGATCGCCTTCACCGACGGCGTCCGCATCGGGGCGACCCTCGACCGCAACGGCCTCCGGCCCTCGCGCTACTACGTCACCAAGGACGGCCTCGTCGTCCTCGCCTCCGAGGTCGGCGTCGTCGACGTGCCCGCCGACCGCGTCCTCCAGAAGGGCCGCCTGCAGCCGGGCCGCATGTTCCTCGTCGACACCGAGGAGGGGCGGATCGTCGCCGACGAGGAGATCAAGCTGCGCACGGCGGCCGAGAAGCCGTACGCCCTGTGGCTGCGCGACAACCTGGTCACCCTGCAGGACGTGCCGGAGGCGGCCGAGGTCCACGGGGTCGACCACGAGACGGTGGCCCAGCGGCAGCTCGCCTTCGGGTACACCCGGGAGGACCTCGACGAGATCCTCGTCCCGATGGCCCGGGAGGGCGTCGAGCCGGTGGGGGCCATGGGCAACGACACTCCCCTCGCCGTCCTCTCCGACAAGCCGCAGCTCCTCTACAGCTACTTCAAGCAGCTCTTCGCCCAGGTCACGAACCCCCCCGTGGACGCCATCCGCGAGGAGATCGTGATGGCCGTCGACACCACGGTGGGCCCGGAGCGGAACCTCCTCGAGCCGACCCCGCTCTCCGCCCACCAGATCAAGCTTCCCACCCCGATCCTCACCAACGACGAGCTGGAGAAGCTGCGCTCGCTCGACAAGCCGAAGGGCCGCTCCGGGGCGTGGGCGTTCCAGTCGCGGACGATCCCCATCCTCTTTCCCCCCGGAGAGGGCGGCGCGGGGCTGGAGCGGGCGATGGCGGAGATCTGCCGGCAGGCCTCGGCCGCCGTCCGCGACGGGATCAACGTCGTCGTCCTCTCCGACCGCGGCCTGACGGCCGACCGCGCACCGATCCCGGCCCTCCTCGCGGTGGCCGGCGTCCACCACCACCTCATCCGGGAGGGCACGCGCACCCGGGTGGGCCTCGTGCTCGAGAGCGGCGAGCCGCGCGAGATCCATCACTTCGCCCTCCTCATCGGCTACGGCGCGGGGGCGGTGAACCCCTATCTCGCCTTCGAGACGCTCCACAACCTCGGCCACCAGGGCGCTCTCCCCGGCGTCGACGAGGAGCACGCGGTCAAGAACCTCATCAAGGCCCTCAGCAAGGGAGTGGTGAAGGTCATCTCCAAGATGGGGATCTCCACGATCCAGAGCTACTGCGGGGCGCAGATCTTCGAGGCGGTCGGGATCGACCGGGCGGTGGTCGACCGCTACTTCACGGGGACCCCCTCCCGCATCGGAGGCATCGGCATCGACGTCGTCGCGGAGGAGGCGGCCCGCCGGCACCGGCAGGCCTTCGCGGTCCCCGGGGCGGACGAGAGCCTCGACAGCGGCGGCCAGTACCGGTGGCGGCACGACGGGGAGCGGCACCTCTTCAACCCGGAAACGATCCACCGGCTGCAGTACGCCTGCCGCACCGGCGACTACGCGCGGTTCAAGGAGTACACGCGGCTCGTGGACGAGCAGAGCCGCGAGATGTACACCCTGCGCGCCCTGATGCGGACGAAGCCCGTCGGGCCGCCGGTACCCATCGAGGAGGTGGAGCCGGTCGAGTCGATCGTCCGGCGGTTCAAGACGGGGGCGATGTCGTACGGCTCGATCAGCCAGGAGGCCCACGAGGCGCTGGCCATCGCGATGAACCGCATCGGGGGGAAGAGCAACACCGGCGAGGGCGGGGAGGACCCCGCCCGCTACGTGCTCGAGCCGAACGGCGACTCGAAGAACAGCGCGATCAAGCAGGTCGCCTCGGCGCGGTTCGGGGTGACGAGCCACTACCTCGTGAACGCGAAGGAGCTGCAGATCAAGATGGCCCAGGGGGCGAAGCCCGGGGAGGGCGGGCAGCTCCCGGGCAAGAAGGTCTACCCCTGGATCGCCAAGGTCCGCCACTCGACGCCCGGGGTGGGCCTCATCTCCCCGCCCCCCCACCACGACATCTACTCGATCGAGGACCTCGCCGAGCTCATCCACGATCTCAAGAACGCGAACGAGAACGCCCGCATCAGCGTGAAGCTGGTGGCCGAAGTCGGGGTGGGGACGATCGCGGCCGGTGTCGCCAAGGCCCACGCGGACGTGGTTCTCATCAGCGGGCACGACGGCGGGACCGGCGCCTCGCCCCTCGGGAGCATCAAGCACGCCGGCGTCCCCTGGGAGCTGGGCCTCGCCGAGACACACCAGGTGCTGCTCCTGAACGGCCTCCGCGACCGGATCGCGGTGGAGACGGACGGCCAGCTCAAGACCGGGAGGGACGTGGTGGTGGCCGCCCTCCTGGGGGCGGAGGAGTTCGGCTTCGCCACCGCGCCCCTCGTCGTCCTCGGCTGCGTGATGCTGCGGGTCTGCCACCTCAACACCTGCGCCGTCGGTGTCGCCACCCAGGACCCCGCGCTGCGGGCGCGGTTCGCGGGGAACCCCGACCACGTGGTGAACTTCATGCGCTTCGTCGCCCAGGAGGTCCGCGAGCTGATGGCCGAGCTCGGCTTCCGGCGGCTCGAGGACGTGGTGGGCCGCAGCGAGTGCCTGGAGACGACGGCCGCGGTCACCCACTGGAAGGCGCGGGGGCTCGACCTCTCGCCCATCCTCCACCGGCCGGAGGTCGGGCCGGAGGTCGGCCGCCACTGCCGGATCGCCCAGGAGCACGGCCTCGAGGAGTCGCTCGACAAGACGACGCTTCTCGAGCTGTGCCGGCCGGCGATCGAGCGGGGCGAGAGGGTACAGGCGACGCTCCCCATCCGCAACCGCAACCGGGTGGTGGGGACGATCGTGGGGAGCGAGATCACGAGGCGCCACGGCCCGAAGGGCCTGCCCGACGACACCGTCCAGCTCACCTTCCAGGGCTCGGCCGGGCAGAGCTTCGGCGCGTTCTTGCCCCCCGGGATGACCCTGACCCTGGAAGGCGACGCCAACGACTACATCGGCAAGGGGCTCTCCGGAGGCCGGCTCGTCGTCTACCCGCCCCGCGGCTCCACCTTCGTGCCCGAGCAGAACATGGTGGTGGGCAACGTGGCCCTCTACGGAGCGACCGGGGGCGAGGCGTTCTTCCACGGCGCGGCCGGGGAGCGCTTCGCGGTGAGGAACAGCGGGGCGCACGCGGTGGTGGAGGCGGTGGGCGACCACGGCTGCGAGTACATGACCGGGGGCCGGGTGGTCGTGCTCGGCGCCGCCGGCCGCAACTTCGCCGCCGGCATGACCGGCGGCATCGCCTACGTGATCGACGACGACCGCGACTTCGCCCAGCGCTGCAACAAGGAGATGGTCCAGCTCCAGAAGCTCGAGGAGGCGGAGGAGATGGACCTCGTCAAGGACCTCGTGTCCCGCCACGCGCGGCTCACCGGCAGCGCCCGGGCGGCGAAGGTGCTCCTCGACTGGGACCACTTCCTGCCCCGCTTCGTGCGCGTCGTGCCCAACGACTACAAGCGGGTCCTCGAGGCCCAGCGGAAGATGCGCGAGACCGGGATGTCGGAGGAGGAGGCCGAGATGGCGGCCTTCGAGCTGAACGCCCAGGACGCCGCCCGGGTGGGGGGGAAGTAGGATGGGCAAGCCCACCGGCTTCCTCGAGTACGAGCGCGAGCTGCCCGGCGACCGCGACCCCCTGGACCGGCTCGACGACTGGGACGAGTTCCACGAGGCGTTCCCGGCCAGGAAGCTCCGCGAGCAGGGGGCGCGGTGCATGGACTGCGGGACGCCCTTCTGCCACACCGGCTCGCTCATGGCCGGCATGGCGAGCGGGTGCCCGCTCCACAACCTCGTCCCCGAGTGGAACGACCTCGTCTACAAGGGCCGCTGGAAGGAGGCGCTCGACCGCCTCCACCGGACGAACAACTTCCCCGACTTCACCGGACGCGTGTGCCCGGCCCCCTGCGAGGGCTCGTGCGTCCTGGGGATCAACGCTCCTCCGGTCACGATCAAGGCCATCGAGTGTGCGATCGTGGACAAGGGCTTCGACGAGGGCTGGATCGTGCCCCGGCCGCCTTCAGCCCGCACCGGCCGGAAGGTGGCGGTGGTGGGCTCCGGCCCCGCCGGCCTCGCCTGCGCCGACCTCCTGAACCGGGCCGGGCACGAGGTCACCGTCTACGAGCGGGCCGACCGGATCGGCGGGCTGCTCATCTACGGCATTCCGAACATGAAGCTGGACAAGGGCGTCGTGGAGCGGCGGGTGTCGCTCCTCGCCGCCGAGGGCGTCCACTTGGTGACGGGCACGGCGGTCGGCCGGGACGTCCCGGGGGACCGGCTGCGGGCCGAGTTCGACGCCGTCGTGCTCTGCGGAGGGGCGACGCTCGCCCGCGACCTCGCCGTCCCGGGCCGGGACCTCTCGGGGATCCATCCCGCGATGGAGTTCCTGCACAAGAACACGAAGAGCCTCCTCGACAGCAACCTGCAGGACGGGGCCTACCTCTCGGCGCGGGACCGCGACGTGGTGGTGATCGGGGGCGGCGACACCGGCACCGACTGCGTGGGGACGGCGCTCCGCCACGGCTGCCGGAGCCTCGTGCAGTTCGAGATCCTGCCCAGGCCGCCTGCGGAGCGGGCCCCCGACAACCCCTGGCCGCAGTGGCCCAAGGTCTACCGAGTCGACTACGGGCAGGCGGAGGCGGCGGCGCGGTTCGGCCGGGACCCCCGCCACTTCAGCATTCAGACGAAGCGCTTCCTCGGCGATGCGGCTGGGCGGGTCGCCGCCATCGAGACGGTGGAGGTCGAGTGGGCGACCGAAAGCGGCCGCTTCGTCCCCCGCGAGATCGCGGGCACGGAGAAGGCGTGGCGCGCCACTCTCGTGCTCCTCGCCCTCGGCTTCCTCGGTCCGGAGCGGGGGGGCATGCTCGACCAGCTCGGCGTCACCCTCGACGCCCGGGGAAACGTGGAGACGGGCCCCGACAAGCAGACGAAGGCCAAGGGCGTCTTCGCCGCCGGCGACATGCGCCGCGGGCAGTCGCTCGTCGTGTGGGCGATCGCGGAGGGCCGGCAGGCCGCGGAGGGCGTCGACCGCTGGCTGAAGGCGGGAGGGCGGTAGGTCGAGGCGCCCTTCATCCCGAGCGCGGCTCCCAGCCGTCGCGCGAGGGATCCGCCGTCCTGCCGCCGTGGAGGCGAGTCGTCGCCCGACCGCTCCTCTGACGACCTCGACCGGCCTGCTCGAACCGGACCTCGCCGGGCACGGAGTCGGCGAGGCTTGCACAGTGACAGGCGGGCTGCCCGCCTGCCGTTTCTGCCGGCGACTCTCCCCCCGGCCCGGGGCTGGGCGTGGAGATCAGTTGCCGGGTCTACCGACCGCGGAGGCCTCGTGACTCGCCGCTCTTCGGCCCGCTGCGACCGGTCGTGGAACGTGTTCTTCGGGAGTTCTTGCGCTGCGGCTTGCTCGAGCATGG
>DATJYX010000106.1:0-4382 GCA_035577965.1 Vicinamibacteria bacterium
TCCCATGGACAAGATACCCCGGCTGGATCGCGCCGCGCGACAGCGACTGATCCATGTAGTTCCTGGCTCAGGCTGGGTCACAGCAGTCCCCATCAGAGACCGCCGCCTGGAGGAGGTGCTCTAGCGAGAGCACACGAGCACCGGGACGAGCCCCCGGCCCGCCGGCAATGGCCGTAGCGCCTTGCCGACTATCGCCCCCAGCGCCCGACCTGACTCCTGGACTCCCATGGCGTGACCTTCCGTTGGCGAGGTGGTCAGCAGATCCCCCGCCCGGATCGCTCCCCGGTCCGCGTCGACCATGCAATATACCCGGCCGGCCAATGCTAGGGGCGCGCTCGGGCGTCCGCCTGGCAGCCGTCCCAGCACGATGGCAGGCCGGAAGCATTCCGCTCCAGAGACTATTCCCGCCACTCGCGTGTCGTACGCCTGGGTGCACGCACGGAGGAGGCCGTCTTCGTCGAGCACCATTACCATTTGTCGTTTCCCGCGCTCCTCCACCGCCCGCTTAGCAGGCTTCTTCACCGCGCTGACGTGACCGCTTCCCGGTTTGCTCGCTGCGGTGGCCGATCCTGAGGAGATCGCAGAGACAGGGAGGCCCCGGGCGCGGTGAGCGGCCGGGGCCCCGGACCTACAGGAGGCTGATCTGGCGCTCGTCGTCGGGTGGCTCGAGACGGCGGAGGAGGGAGCGCAGCCAGGGGATCGCGGGGAGCCGCGCGAGGAGGGCGGCCGAGGGTCGGGCGCCGCGGCGGGCGACGTCTGCGGCAGCGCGGAGCGAGGCGACGAGGGGTGGCCCGGCGACCCAGACGGTGACGCCGGCGCAGAGGGCGGCGCGGGCAATCCGGTCGTGCTCGAGGAGGGCCTCGTCGAGGACGAGGTCGGCGCCGGCCGCGGCGAGGTGCTGGGAGAGGGCCCAGCGGGCCTCGTCGGTGTCGGCGACGGAGAGGGACCGGGCCCGGCCGGCGTGGTCTACGAGGACGGCGACCAGGCCGCGAGAGGTGGGCCAGACACCGCAGGCGGTCACGTGGTCTCCGGGAGCGCGGCCTGGACGTGCTCGGCGGTGACGGCCTGCTTCTTGGCGAGCGCGGCGGCCGTGAGGGCGTGGTGGGCGAGTAGGTTCACCTTGCGTGGCAGGCCGGTCGTCGCGTGGTAGATGGCCTCGAGCGCGGCCGGCTCGAAGAGTGGCAGCTCGGTGCCGGCGAGCCTGAGCAGGTGGCCCAGGTAGGCTGCCAGCTCGTCGCGGACGAGGCCGGCCATGTGGTGGCGCACCACGACGCGCTGGCTGAGCGCCTCGTGGACGGCCATGGCGATCCGCCGGCGCAGCTCGGCCTGGCCGACCAGGAGCAGGCAGAGCCGGTTCTGCGAGTCCATCTCGTAGTTGGTGAGCAGGCGCAGTTCCTCGAGGACGTCGCTCCTGAGGTACTGGGCGTCGTCGACGATGAGGACCGGGCGCACCTTGGTCTCGAGGCAGAGCCTGGTCACCTCGGCCCGGATGACGCGGTAGAGGGCGGCGCGGCTGCGCTCGGTGGGGAGCCCCAGCTCCCAGGCGATGGACTTGTAGACGTCCATGACGTTGCCGGTGGAGAGAGAGACGTAGAAGACGCGGTAGAGGCCGGAGTGGAGGGAGGCCGTCACCTTGCGGCAGACGGTGGTCTTGCCACCGCCGGGCTCGCCGGTGACGAGGCCGATGCCGCGCAGGTCGAGGAGGTGGCGCAGGCGGGCCTCCAGCTCGGTGACGGCGGCGGAGGCGAAGAGGTCCTCGGCGGCGAGGTCCTTGGCGAAGGGGTGGCGGGAGAGGCCGAAGTGCTTGCGGTACACGGTCAGTCCTCCTTGTCCGCGAGGTCGGCGAGGCGGAGGCCCTCGGGCCTCTCGCGCCGGACGAAGCAGTTGGCGTGGACGTCGACCACCTTGGCGTCGTGGACGCGAGCGCCCTTGAACCAGACCTGGATGCGCCGGCCCGGCCGAGCCGGGTCGTAGCGGAGCAGCACCGCCTCGTCGACGAGGGTGGCGTCGACCTCGTAGACGACGCCGTGGAGGCTCACGGTCCGGTCCTTGGCCACCTTGCGCTTGGCCTCGAGGAGGAAGAGGTCGTCGATGTCGGGGCCGAGGAAGCGGACCTCGTCGGCCAGGGTGGCCCAGCGGTCAAGCGGGGTGGTGCCGTCGAGGCCGCGGTGCGGGGCGCGGTGATACTCCCCCTCGACCCAGGCCCACAGGCGCCGGTTGAGCGCGTCGAGGCTGGCGAGGTCGCCAGGCGTCAGCAGCGGGAGGAGCTGCATTCTCGCGGTCCTGAACCACCTCTCGATCTTCCCTTTCGCCTGAGCGTGATAGGCGCGGGCGTGAATGAGCGTGACGCCCAGCTTGGCGCAGACGAGGGCGAGGTGGTGCGAGCGGAAGGCGCTGCCGTTGTCGACGAAGAGCCGGCGTGGGGCCCCGCGCCGCAGCACGGCCTCCTTGAACACCGGCAGGAAGGCGGCGGTGTTCTCGGCGAGGGCAAAGGCGGCGTAGGGGATCACCCGCGTCGCGTCGTCGATGAAGGCGATGAGGTGGGCCTTGCGCTTCTTGCCGGCGACCATGACCCCGGGGCCGTGCATGACGTCGCTCATCCACAGGTCGCCCGCCTTCTCGAAGCAGAAGCGGCGGTGGTCCTTGGACGATGGCTCTCCCGGCTTCTTGGCCATGAGCCCGGCGCGGGTCAGCAGCCGGTGCACGGTGGAGGGCGCGAGCGCCAAACCCTCGGGCACCGAGCCCGAGGCGAGCGCCTCACGGATAACGAGCTGCACCGAGAGATCGGGCTTGTCGTCCTTGATCGAGACGAGGAGGTCCACGACCTCCCGCGGCAAGGCGTGCGACTGGCCCTGGTCAGCGCGCACGCGGGGGCGCAGCGCGTCGAGATCCCCCTTCCGGTAACGCCTGAGCCAGCCGCGGATGGTCTCCTCGGCCACGCGCGTGCGTAGCGACCCGGGGATCTTGTAGTCGATGGCCGCCTTCTCCCTGAGCCGGTCGTAGAGGCCCTTGGTGCCGGGCGCGAGGTGTACGAGGTCCCCGATCACCCCGAAGCGGAACAGGGCAACCTCGTCCGAGTGCTGCTTCACGTCGTCGTTCACGGTGCGTCTCCTCGGTTGAGCCCCGGAATCGGGGCAGCCGAGGGGACTACCGCGTGCCGGCCGGCGGGTCCGGCCCCGCTTCCTGTTGGAGGGCGGTGGGCGAGGGTCGCCTCCGCGCCGGCCGGGCACCGAAACCGAGCGGCGGCGGAAGCGCGGCGAGGTGCGGAGCCACCGCCACGCGCAGAGGCACCAGGACGCTCTCGGCGCTCATCGCCGAGCGGACGGAGGTGACGGTGGGCTCGCAGCCGGCGAGGAGTCCTGGCAGGAGGCCGATGGTCGCCGCGAGGCCGGCATGGATGAGCCGGACCCGGCGGCGCAGCCAGCGCAGCGCGCCGAACAGCCCGATGTCCGGCCGGACCACCTCGCTCGCCACCTCAAGCGACGGCGCAGCCTCCGCCACGGCGACCGCCGCCTCGACCTCGGCCAGCGTGCCCGTCAGCCGCGAGCAGAGGAAGTCCGGCAGCAGGCTGATGGTCGTCCGCGCCTTCCGGCAGTACAACCGCGCCACCAGGCAGCCGGGCGGCGAGACCCGTGGGTACGGCGTGTGCCGGGCGAAGCCGCACCCGCCCTCCGGATGGAACGGGCAGCACGGCAAACTTGCCGAGCGCCACGCCTCCTGCCTAACGTACTCCTCGCCGGTGAGCCCGGTGGCGAACCGAACTTGCACCGGCCATGGCCCGCACCGCTTCCGACGGTGGCGGGCCGTAGTCTTCCTGGGGCCGGACCCCATGCCCGGCGCGCGGCGGCAGGGTCACCCGGGGGCAGGCGGTGGGGAAGTTTCCGGCCCGCGCGATCACCGCGGTGCGCCACCGCCATCCGCAGCGCGGCGGTCGACCAGACCGAGCGGCGGGCGCCGGTGGATCACGCAGCTACTCGGGAACCGACACTCGGAGCGTCTCGAGGGGAGCGCGAAGCTGGAGGCGCCCCCGGCGATCGAGGTCGGCGCCGAGGTGGTACCGGCAGCGAACATGACGGCAGGGGCGTGGGCCATGAAGGCACTCCGCCCGGATCTTCGGCGGCTGGGGATCGTGGCGGGTCTGGTCGGGCGTGGTCATTGCTCGTGCGTCTCGCGGGATCGCCTGGAGCACCAGGGGAGGGCGGGCGGAGTCACGCCGGCGCGGGCTGGGGCGCAATCGCCGCGCCCGTGCGCGCCTTGAGGGTGGCGAGCTGCTCGGTGAGGCGGGCCTTCATCGCGGGGTCCATCACGATCAGCTCGAGGTGTTGCAGGGCGGCGAGCTGGGCCGCGAGGTGCGCCGCCGTGGCCCTGGCGTGCTCCTTCTG
>DATJYX010000107.1:0-15885 GCA_035577965.1 Vicinamibacteria bacterium
AGGGAGCGAGGGCAGCGGGAGCGAGGGCGGCGCTTGGCGGCGATGGTGGCCGTCCTCCTGGGTGCGGCGTGGCCGGCGACGGCCCAGGACAAGCCGAAGGAGCCGGCCACGGATGCGGTCCCGCCGCCGGAGCCGGCCGCCGGACCGCCGGTCACGGTGGCCGCGGCGCCGGAGGGGTTCGTCGTCCAGTCTGCGAACGGCGACTACCGGATCCAGTTCAACAGCATCCTGCAGGCGGACGGACGCTTCTACGAGAACGACACGGCCCGGCTCGCCACCGACACCTTCCTGATACGCAGCGCACGGCCCATCCTCCAGGGCACGATGGCGGGCCGGTTCGACGTCTACCTCGCGCCTGACTTCGGGCAGGGGCAGTCGCTGATCCAGGACGCCTACCTCGATGCACGCTTCTCTCCAGAGGTGCGCCTTCGGGTCGGGAAGTTCAAGGCCCCCTTCGGGATGGAGCGCCTCCAGAGCGAAGGGACCCCGCTCTTTGTCGAGCGCGCGCTGCCGACCGACATCGCTCCCAACCGGGACGTGGGGGTCCAGCTCTCGGGAGACCTCGGGGGCGGCGTCTTCAGCTACGCCGCCGCCGTCCTCAACGGCGTGGTCGACGGGGGAAGCTCGGACCTCTCCACGGGCGACGCGAGGGACACCGCGGTCCGCGGCTTCCTCCGGCCGTTCCGGAAGGCGGGGGGACCGCTGCGCGGCCTCGGGCTGGGCATGGCCGCCACCTTCGGCCGCCAGCAGGGCATCCTGCCGGTCTATCGCACGCCCGGCCAGGTCGTGTTCTTCAGCTACGTCTCGGGAGCGGCTGCCGACGGCCATCGCACCCGGCTCTCTCCGCAGGCGAACTTCTACGGCGGGCCGGTCGGGGTGATCTTCGAGTACGCCAGCTCCACGCAGAGGGTCCGCAAGGACCCGGTGGCGACCGACGTCACGAACAAGTCCTGGCAGGTCGCCGCCTCGTGGCTCGTGACGGGGGACAAGGCCACGCCGAGCTGGGTCAGCCCGCGGAAGCCGTTCGATCCTCGAAAGGGCCAGTGGGGCGCCTTCGAGATCGCGGCCCGCGTCCACGGTCTCTCCGTCGGGGATGAGGCCTTCGCCCAGGGACTCGCCGACATCAAGAAATCGGCCCGCAAGGCCACGGCGTGGGGCGTCGACCTCAACTGGTACGTCACCCGCAATGTGAAGTACGTGGTCAACTTCGAGCAGACGAAGTTCGAGGGCGGGGCGCCGACCGGAAACCGCGAGAACGAGACCATGATCTTCTTCCGTGCCCAGCTCGCGTTCTGACCGGACTTCCAAGGAGACCACCATGCACACCCGCATGCTCGTTCCCCTCGCTCTCGCTCTGGCCGCGGGCGGGGCAGCCGGCCTCGCCGCCCAGGACTCGACCCTCCTCAACGTCTCCTACGACCCGACCCGCGAGCTCTACCAGGAGGTGAACGCCGCCTTCGCCGCGCAGTGGAAGGCGAAGACGGGGAGGAGCGTGACCGTCCAGCAGTCGCACGGGGGCTCGGGCAAGCAGGCCCGGGCCGTCATCGACGGGCTGGAGGCCGACGTCCTGACCCTGGCCCTCGCCTACGACATCGACGCCGTGGCCGACGCCGGCCTGCTCGCCACGGACTGGCAGATGCGCCTCCCCGGCAACAGCGCGCCCTACACCTCGACGATCGTGTTCCTCGTCCGCAAGGGCAACCCCAAGGGGATCCGGGACTGGGCGGACCTCATCCGGCCCGGCGTGTCGGTCATCACCCCCAACCCCAAGACCTCGGGCGGCGCCCGGTGGAACTACCTGGCCGCGTGGGCGTGGGCCTTGCGCCAGCCGGGCGGGACGGAGCAGAAGGCGCGCGCGTTCGTGACCGCCCTCTTCCGGAACGTCCCGGTCCTCGATTCCGGGGCCAGGGGGGCGACGAACACGTTCGTGCAGCGCGGCCTGGGCGACGTCCTCCTCGCCTGGGAGAACGAGGCGTTCCTCTCCATCCGGGAGCTCGGGCCGGACAAGGTGGAGGTCGTCGTCCCGCCCTTCAGCATCGTGGCCGAGCCGCCGGTCGCGGTGGTCGACACGGTCGTGGACCGGAAGGGCACGCGCGCGGTGGCCCAGGCGTACCTCGACTTCCTCTACACGCCGGAGGGGCAGGCCCTCGCGGCGAGGCACTACTACCGCCCCCGCGACAAGGCCGCAGCCGCCCGGGCCCCGGTCGCCTTCCCGGACCTCAAGCTCGTGACCATCGACGAGGTCTTCGGCGGCTGGAGGAAGGCGCAGGCCGCGCACTTCGCCGACGGAGGGACCTTCGACCAGATCTACCAGCCGGCGAAGTAGGATGAGGGGCCAGGTGAGGCGATCCCGCCGATGAAGTTCCGATTCAAGCGCCACAGCGTCCTGCCCGGGTTCAGGCTGACTTTCGGCTTCACGCTCCTCTACCTCTCGCTCGTCGTCCTCGTCCCGCTGTCGACGCTCTTCGTCCGCAGCGCGTCGCTCGGGCCGGGGGGCTTCTGGGCCGCCGTGACGTCGCCCCGGGTCCTCGCCTCCTACCGGCTCACGTTCGGCGCCTCCCTGGCCGGGGCGCTCGTCAACGCCTTCTTCGGGCTGGTCGTGGCGTGGGTCCTCGTCCGCTACCGCTTCCCCGGCCATCGCCTCGTGGACGCGCTCGTGGACCTGCCCTTCGCGCTGCCGACGGCTGTGGCCGGCATCGCCCTCACCACCCTGTACGCCGAGACCGGGTGGCTCGGGAAGCCTCTGGCCGCGGCGGGGATCAAGGTCGCCTTCACGCCGATCGGGGTCACCGTCGCCCTCACCTTCATCGGCCTGCCCTTCGTCGTGCGCACCCTCCAGCCCGTCCTCGAGAGCCTCGACTCCGAGGTGGAGGAGGCGGCGGCCAGCCTCGGCGCGACCCGCGCCCAGACCTTCCTCCGTGTGATCCTGCCCGCCCTCCTGCCGGCCTGGATCACCGGCTTCGCCCTCGCCTTCGCCCGCGCCCTCGGCGAGTACGGCTCGGTCGTGTTCATCGCCGGAAACATGCCCATGCGGACGGAGATCACCCCGCTCGTCGTCATCACCAAGCTCGAGCAGTACGACACCGCGGGCGCGGCGGCGATCGCCGCGGTCACCCTGGTGGCGTCGTTCCTGATCCTGCTCGCGATCAACCGGCTCCAGGGCTGGAGCACCCGGCTCACCGTGGAGTGAGCGTGGCCGCGACCGCCCGCTCCCGACGGGCCACGCCCCGCGCGCTCGCCGAGCCGCTCGCCGTCCGCCTCGGCCTCACCGCCCTCGCCCTCGCCTTCCTCGGCCTGTTCCTCGTGGTCCCCCTGGCCGCGGTCTTCTCCGAGGCCCTCGCCAAGGGCGTCCGGGCCTACCTCGACGCCGTGCGGGAGCCGATGGCCCTCTCCGCCCTGAAGCTCACCCTTCTCACGGCGGGGATCGCGGTGCCCCTCAACCTGGTCTTCGGGCTCGCCGCCGCGTGGTGCATCGCGAAGTTCGACTTCCCCGGCCGCAGCGCGCTCACCACCCTCATCGACCTCCCGTTCGCGGTCTCGCCGGTCATCTCGGGATTGATCTTCATCCTCCTCTTCGGGAGGACGAGCCCGCTCGGGCCGTGGCTCCAGGCCCACGGCCTCCACGTCGTCTTCGCCGTCCCCGGCCTCGTCCTCGCCACCGTCTTCGTGACGTTCCCCTTCGTGGCCCGCGAGCTCATCCCGGTCATGGAGGCGGCGGGCACGGAGGAGGAAGAGGCGGCGCGGGTCCTCGGCGCCGGCGGCTGGCAGACGTTCCGGAGGGTGACCCTCCCGAGCGTGAAGTGGGGCCTCCTCTACGGGGTCGTTCTGTGCAACGCGCGGGCGATGGGAGAGTTCGGGGCGGTGTCGGTCGTGTCCGGGCATATCCGCGGCCAGACGAACACGCTGCCCCTCCACGTCGAGATCCTGTACAACGAGTACCAGTTCCAGGCCGCCTTCGCGGTGGCCTCCCTCCTCACCTTCCTCGCCCTCGTGACCCTCGTAGCCAAGAGCGTCGTCGAGTGGCGGACGAGCGGCGGGGAGGCGGGCGAGCCGCTCGAGCCGGTGGAGGCCGACGAGGCGCGGGCGGGAGGGTCCTGGTGAGCATCGAGGTCCGCGGCGTCACCAAGAGGTTCGGCGGCTTCGTGGCCGTGAACGACGTGAGCCTCGTCGTGCCGAGCGGGGAGCTCGTCGCCCTCCTCGGCCCCTCCGGCTCCGGCAAGACGAGCCTCCTCCGCATCATCGCCGGGCTCGAGAGGGCCGACGCCGGGCAGGTGCTCTTCGAGGGCGAGGACGCGACGGGGCGGGACGTGCGGCGCCGCGGAGTGGGGTTCGTCTTCCAGCACTACGCCCTCTTCCGGCACATGAGCGTCTTCGAGAACGTGGCCTTCGGCCTGCGGGTGAGGCCGCGCGCGGCGCGGCCCTCGGCGAGCGAGATCCGGGAGAAGGTCACGGGCTTGCTCAAGCTCGTCCAGCTCGACTGGCTCTCCGACCGCCTGCCCTCCCAGCTCTCCGGCGGCCAGCGCCAGCGGGTGGCCCTCGCCCGCGCCCTCGCCGTCGAGCCTCGGATGCTCCTTCTCGACGAGCCCTTCGGCTCGCTCGACGCCAAGGTCCGCCAGGAGCTGCGCCGCTGGCTCAGGCGGCTGCACGACGAGATCCGCCTTACCAGCGTCTTTGTCACCCACGACCAGGAGGAGGCGCTCGAGGTGGCGGACCGGGTCGTGGTCATGAACCAGGGCCGGGTCGAGCAGGTCGGGTCGCCGGAGGAGATCTTCGAGCGGCCGGCGACGCCCTTCGTCATCCGCTTCATGGGGAACGTGAACGTCTTCCACGGGCGGGTCCAGAACGGGAAGGCCCACCTCGGCCCCCTCGCCCTCGACTACCCGGAGCACCCGCACGCCGAGGAGCGGTCCGCGGCCGGCTTCACCCGCCCCTACGACCTCGACGTCGAGCGCGACGCCGCCGCGGGGGGCGGCTTCTGGGCCACGCTGCGCCACGCGACGCCGGCCGGCGCGGTCGTGCGCCTGGAGCTCGAGGGCGAGGAGGGCGCGGTGCTCCAGGTGGAGATCCCCCGCGACCGCCACGATGCGCTGCGGCCGCAGCTCGGCGAGCGGCTCTACCTCAGGCCGCGGCAGGTCCGGGTCTTCCTCGACCCGCCCGAGCCCGGGGCCTGACCCCCGGAAGGGAGCTGCGCTCGCGCTGGCCGCGGTGACAGGCGGGCTCGCCTGTTCTAGGATCGAAGGAAAGGCGGGTTTCGATCCGCCGGGAGACCCCGAAAAATGAGACCGTCCGCCGCCGCCGTTCTCGCCGTCCTCGCCGCGACGTCCCCTTCGATGGGAGGTCCCGTGTCGCCCGACTCCTTCTACGCCCTGAAGACGACGACCCTCCAGGGTCAGCCGGCCGACCTCGCCGACTACGCCGGCAAGGTCGCGTTGGTCGTGAACGTCGCGAGCCAGTGCGGCTTCACCCCGCAGTACGCGGGCCTCGAGAAGCTCCACGAGGAGTACGCGGGCCGCGGCTTCTCGGTCCTCGGCTTCCCGAGCAACGACTTCGGCGGCCAGGAGCCCGGGACGCCGGAGGATATCGCGAGCTTCTGCAAGAAGAACTACGGGGTGACCTTCCCGATGTTCGCGAAGGTCGTCACGAAGGCCGGAGACGGCCAGTCCCCGGTCTACGCGTTCCTGGGCCGGATCGGGAAGCTCCCGGCCTGGAACTTCGCCAAGTACCTGGTCGGCCGCGACGGGAGGGTCCTGGCCTTCTTCGCGAGCGACGTCACCCCCGAGTCGAAGCAGCTGCGCGACGCCATCGACGGCGCGCTCGGGCGATAACGCGCGGACGGGCGACAACGCGCGGAGAGGACGGAGAAGGAGCGGTGCCGAGCCGGGTCGTCGCGAACTTCATGAAGCAGCAGGGCTTCGTCGATGAGCCGCCGGACGCCTGCGACATGCACTTCGAGGGGCTCTACTTCCAGCCCCGCATCGTCTTCCCGACCGTCCTCGTGGCAATCCTCCTCCAGCTCGTGTCGGTGCCGGCCTCGGCCGGTCTCCACCTCGCGATCGCCGCGGTGCTCTTCTGGAACACGCTCGTCCCCGGCCGGAACCCCTTCGAGCTCGCCTACAACCGGTGGGTCGCGGGTCCTTCGGGACGGCTCCCTCTCGTCCCCGCCCCGGGGCCGAGGCGGCTGGCCCAGGGGATGGCCGCGACCTTCAGCCTCGGTGCGGGCCTCGCCTCCGCGTACGGGGCGATGCCCGTCGCCTGGGTGTTCCAGGCCCTGCTCGTCGTGGGCTTCTCGGCCCTCCTCTTCGGGAAGTTCTGCCTGGGCGCCTACGTCTACCACCTCCTCAAGGGGCGGGTGGCCTTCGCCAACTCGACCCTGCCCTGGGCCTGAGAAGCACCCGACGACGCGGTCGGCCCGGCCATAATGGGGATCGCTCTCGTGCCCGCGGAAACCGTCGCCCACTACCGCCTGAAGGAGCGCCTCGGCTCCGGCGCCATGGGCGAGGTCTGGCTCGCGGAGGACACGCGCCTCCACCGGCTCGTCGCCCTCAAGATGCTCTTCGGCAAGGACGCGGGCGACGCCGAGGCCGCGGGCCGGCTCCTCCGCGAGGCCCGAGTCGCCTCCTCCCTCAACCACCCGAACATCGCGGTCGTCTACGACGTCGGGGAGACGGAGGACGAGGGCGGACGCAAGGGCTACGTCGCGATGGAGTACGTGAAGGGCCGGACGCTCGCCCAGGTCCTCGAGGGCGGGCGGGTGGACGCGGCCACCGTGCTCCCCATCGCCCGCCAGGTCGCGGAGGCGCTCGCCGACGCCCACGAGCGCGGGGTCGTGCACCGGGACGTGAAGCCGGGGAATGTCATGCTCAACGAACGGGGCCAGGTCAAGGTGCTCGACTTCGGCCTCGCCCGCTTCGCGCCCCCCGCGCACGAGGACTCCGCGACCTGGAGCGGCAACCACGGCGCCCTGGAGGGAGCGATCGTGGGGACGCTCGCCTACATGTCGCCCGAGCAGGCGCGCGGCCACTCCGTCGACGCGCGCAGCGACGTCTTCTCGCTCGGCGTCCTCCTCTTCGAGCTGCTCGCCGGGCGGCGGCCGTTCGACGGGAGAAACGCCGTCGAGCTCGTCGAGGCGATCCTCACCCGGGACCCGCCGCCCCCATCCACCGAGGGCCCCCTCGCCGCCGGCCTCTTCCAGCTCGTGTCGCACATGCTCGAGAAGGACCCCGAGCGCCGGCCTCCCGACATGCGAGAGGTCCTGCGCGACCTCGAAGGCCTGGAGGCCGGCCAGGCCCCCGCCCCCGCTCCGGGGAGAGAGCTCGCGGTCGCGGTCCTCACCTTCAGCAACGTGACCGGGCGTCCCGAGGACGCCTGGCTCGCCACCGGCCTCGCGGAGACGGTGGCGGCCGGCCTCGCCTCGGTGAGCGGCCTCGCCGTCGTCTCCCGCGAGCGCATCGTGGAGGTGCTGCGGGCCCTGGGCCTGCCGCCGGACGCCGGCGACCCGGCCCTCGCCGCGCGCGTGGGGCGCGAGACCGGGGCCCGCGTGGTCGTGAGCGGCGCCTACCAGTGCCTCGACGAGCGGATCCGGGTCACGGCCCGCGTCGTCGAGACGGCCACCGACCGGGTGAGCCTCAGCCCCCGTGTCGACGGCACGCGGGCCGGGATCTTCGAGGTGCAGGACCGCCTGGTGGCCGAGCTGGTCGCCGGCCTGCGCGGCCACCTGCCGGCCGCACGGGCGGAGGACACGCAGAGCCTCGAGGCCTTCGAGGCTTTCTCGAAGGGCCTCGTCAACCTCCGCGAGGAGACCCAGGAATCGATCGACCGGGCGATCGTCTTCTTCCAGCGCGCGACGACCCTCGACCCCGCCTACGCCCGCGCCCACACGATGCTCGGCGCGGCGCTCGACCTCAAGGGCGACTACCTCACGACCCCCGACCTGAGCGAGCGCGCGCTCGCTTCTCTCGACCGCGCCCTCGCCCTGCAGCCGGGCTCCGCCGACGCGTGGCGCTACCGGGGCAGCGCGCTCACCACGCTCGGCCGCGACGAGGAGGCCCTCGCGGCCTTCGAGGCCGCGCTCGCCCGCAACCCCATGGACGCCTCCGCCCAGTCCGGGATAGGCCGGGTGCAGTTCATCCTCCGCGGCGACTTCGCGCGAGCGGTCGTCGCCTACGAGCGGGCCCTCGCCCTCAACCCCCGGGCGGGCTGGAGCGCGCTCCAGCTCGCCCACTGCGCGACCCTCCTCCGCGACCTCGCGAGGGCGGAGGCCGTGGCGCGGCGCGCGGTGGAGCTGCAGCGGGCCTTCCTCTCCGGGCGCGCCGGGCTCGTCATCGTCGGGGCCCACATGCGGCTCGGCCACGCCCTCGCCCTGCAGGGCCGGCACCGCGAGGCGCTCCAGGAGTACGCGCACGAGGTCGAGTTCGTGGGGACGATCGACCACGCCCTCCGCGGCCGCATCTTCATCGAGCTGCAGCAGCGGATCGGCGAGGCCCACCTCTGGCTGGGAGAGGAGGGCGTGGGCCGCGCCGCCCTCGACCTCGCGGTGGAGGCCTACGAGCGCCGCGCCCGCACGGGAGCCGACGACCCGATGAGCCCCTACTACGCCGCCTGCGCCTACGCGCTCCTGGGAAAGGCCGACGCCGCGCTCGGCTGCCTCGAGCGGACCGCCGCCCGGCGCCCCCGGCTCACCGCCGCCCGGGCCGCGATCGAGCCCGCCCTCGAGTCGCTCCGCGGCGAGGCGACGTTCCAGGTGATCGTCCGCCCGCCCGCCCGCCCCGCGTCGGTCACGGTCCCCGCCCGCTCGTGAGAGCCGCCAAGGCCGGATCGACCCGGGCCTCGCGCGGGTCGGGCATCAGGCCATCAGGTAGAAGGCGACCGCGGCCAGCGCCATCCCCACCATCACCACGCGGTGGGGGATCACGCGGTAGACGAGCAGCGACAGCACGATCGTGATGACCGGGGCGAGGGCGTTGATCATGGGGCTGACGATGATGACCTTCCCGTAGCGGAAGGCGTAGACCATCGTGAGGGCCCCGATCGAGTTGAGGATCTGGATGGGGGCGGCGAGCCACGGCCCGCTCCAGCCCCAGTTGATCGGCTTCCGGAAGTCGGTCATCCACACCGCCACCGGAACGAGGGCGAGGGCGGTGACCGTCATGTAGAAGAAGATGCTCTCGCTCTGCGTCTTCTCGTTGGCGAAGCGCAGCACGTAGGCCTGGATCCCCCAGGCCAGGAAGACGAGAAGGGCGAGCGCGAACCAGAGCCGCCCCTTCACCGGGCTCTGGTGGCTCGGGGGCTGATAGGAGAGGAGCGGCATGGCGACGAGGGCGAGGACGATCCCGGTCCAGGCTCGCAGGCTCGCCGTCTCCCCGAGGAGGACGACCGAGAGGAGGACGCTCACCACCGGGGAGAGCGAGATCACCGGGAACACGAGGTAGGCGGGCCCGCGGCGCAGCGCGTCGAAGAGCACGAGCTGCCCCGCCGCCCCGAGGAGGCCCGCCGTCGATCCGAGGACGACCGAGCGCAGGTCGTGCTCGGGCCCTCCGCCCATCAGCACCAGGGCGACCGCGGCGCAGGGGACCATGGTGAGGGCCCACACCGCGTAGCCGAGGGTGGCCGGGAAGCCGTTCTTCTCCGGCCGCTCGATGAACGCGCCCCAGACCCCCCAGAAGAGGGTGGTAACGACGGCGTAGACGAACCACAGGTTGGATTCCATCGCTCTCCCCGGGGGCCCCGCGCCCCGCCCCTAGACCACGACCACCTCGAGGTTGCGCGCGCGAAGCGCGGCGAGCGCCTCCGGGCTCGCCCCGGAGTCGGTGATCACCTTGTGCACCGCGTCGAGCTTCGCGATCACGGAGAGGCTCCGACGCTGGAACTTGGAGGAGTCCGCGACCACGACCACCTCGCGGGAGACCTGGATCATCACCGCGTTGAGCTGGGCCTCGACCACGTCCGGCGTCATGAGGCCGATCTCGGGGTCGAGGCCGTCCACGCCGAGGAACAGGCGGTCGGCGTGCAGGCCGCGGAGCGTCTGCTCGGCCGGGGGGCCGGCCAGGGAGTAAGACATCTGGCGGAGCACGCCCCCGATCATGATCAGCCGCACGTGGGGCAGGCTCGCGAGCTCCATCGCGATGTTGAGGGCGTTCGTGATCACGTTCAGCGAGCGCAGCTTCAGGAAGCGGAACTGCCGCGCCACCTCGGCGGTGGTGGTGCCGGAGTCGAGCATGATCGTCTCGCCGTCCCGGACCATCTGCGCCGCGCAGTGCCCGATCCGCACCTTCTCCGCGTGGTGGAGGGTCTCCTTGACGGTGATGGGCACGTCCTCGGGGGCGTCCGTGCGCTTCAGCGCTCCCCCGTGGGAGCGCACGGCAGCGCCGATGTCGGCGAGGGCGTCGAGGTCGCCGCGGATGGTGACCGCCGAGACCTCGAAACGGCGAACGAGCTCGTCCACGGTGACCCGCTCCTGCGACTCGAGGAGCTCGAGGATCCTTCGCCGCCTCTCCTCGACGAGGAGGCGCGGAGGCCCTCCCTTCTCCGCGTCTTCCCTCTTCCGGTTGCGCATGGCGTTCACCTTGGGACCCTCCCCGCGTCGGGCGAGACCGCGGCTGGGTCCGGGTCGCAGGCCCGGGCGTAGCGGCCGAGCACGCGGCGGACGTGTCCACGCTCGAGCCGCTCGGCGAGGCCGGGCTCGTCCGCCCCTGCACCCTCTCCGCGGTCGCGGAGGTGCTGGCTCAGGAGCCCGCGCGGCAGGCGCCGTCCTTCGAGGTTGGCGTGGAGGCGGTGCAGGGCCTCCTGCACGGGCGGTGCGGTCCAGTAGTACCGGCAGCGGTCGCTCAAGCTGAACGCCCGCCGGAGGCGCAGCGCCTCCTCGTCGTCGCCCGCGTACCAGTCCCTCCAGTGCCGGGGGTCCGCGCGCATCGCGTCGTCGAGAGCCTGCCGGAGGCCCGAGAGCCGCCCGACCGTCCGGCCGAGGAGCTCGCGCTCCACGGCCTCGAGGGCGAAGGCCGCCTCCCGGAACGCGAAGGTGAGCTCCGGTCCCACCTTGAGGATCGCGAAGCGGTCCTCGACGAGGGCCCGCAGCGCCGACTCGTCCTGGTAATCCGTGGAGTGGGCCTCGTACACGAGGCCCCTCGCAGCGGCGAGGGCCCCGAGATCGGCTGTTCCCCGCCGGTACGGGAACACCACGTCGTCGCCGAACTCCACCCCCGGCTGCACGACGACGGCGACGACGCGCTCCCAGGCCCGCTCGAGTCCCCGCCGGGCGAAGGCCTGCCGCGTCAGCTCGATCGTTCGCTCCGCGTCCGAGGCCCGCGTCGGGACAGGACCCTCGTGGCCTCCCGCCTGGCCGCCGGGCGGCGGGACCTCCGTGCCGACGACGTACAGCGGGGCGCCGCCCCTCGGCCCTTCGGCGACGGCCGCCTCCGCGGCGGCGGCGAGATCGGCGGTCCGGGCCGCCGCCACCGCCTCCGCGAGCGGGCCCTCGGGGTCGTCGGCGCAGGCCATGCTCGCGTCGAGGTGGATCTTGGCGCAGCCCGCGCGCACGTACTGCCGGACCATCTCCGCCGCGCGCGCCATCGCGACCGCCACACCTGCCGCCCGCCAAGGGTGCGGGCCGAGGTGGTCTCCGCCCAGGACCACGCGCTCCCGTGGCACGCCGGCCTCCTGCGCGAGCCGGCCGACGAACTCCGCGAACCCCGAAGGCGTCACCCCCGTGTAGCCGCCCTCCTGGTTCACCTGGTTCGAGGTCGACTCGACGAGCACCGCCCCCCCTTCGTCGAGCGCCTGCTCGAAGGCGGCCCGCAGCACGACCGGGTGGGCGGAGCAGACCGAGGTGATCCCGAGGGCGCGGCCCCGCTTCTGGGCCGTCACCACGTCCGCGAGAGCGCCGCCGCTGCTCAGCTCAGCCATCGCTCGAGGTTCTCCCCTACGAAGCCGTCGTCGGTGAGGTGCGGGTAGGCGGCGAGGACGCGGTCGATCTCGTCGATCTGGCCGGGCGAGAGGTCCTCGCGCGGGTCGAGGCAGAACCGGCCGGCGAGGAGCCCCTGCCGCCTCAGGACCTCGTGAATGCCGGGGATCGAGCCGCGGAAGCCGTTGCGGGCGTCGAAGAGGGCGGCGTTCGCGTCCGTGATCTGCTGGCCGAGGGCGAGGAGCCCGGCGGCCCCGGCCCCCCCGTCCTGGCGGCACCGCTTCACCGCCTCGAGGAGCTCCACCGCACAGCGCGTCCAGACGCCCCACTGGCCGAGGAGGCCGCCCACGAAGCGGACGGGAGGGTCGCCCGGGAGCTCGGCGAGGAGGTCGAGGACGATCGCGTCGTCGTTGCCCGTGTAGAGCGCGATCTCTCCCGCGCGGCCGCTCGCGGCGAGCGCGCGGACGACGTCGAGCGTCCGGTATCGGTCGAAGGGCGCGACCTTCACCGCCACGACCGTGTCGATCTCGAGGAACCGCCGCCAGAACCCCTCGTCGAGCGGCCGCCCGCCGACGGCGGGCTGGAGGTAGAACCCGAAGAGCGGCAGCACCTCGGCCACCCGGCGGCAGTGGGCGACGAGCTCGGGGACGCTCGCGTCGCCGAGCGCCCCCAGGCTCAGGAGGACGGCCTCGTAGCCGAGGCGACGAGCCGTGTCCGCCTCCGCCACGGCCTGGCTCGTCGGGCCGACGGCGCCGGCGATCCGGACGAGGGGCCGTCCGGTCCGGCCCTCGGCCTCGACGGCCGCCTCCCCGGCGAGGCGCAGGACGGGCTCGAAGAGGCCTGCGGCGCGGATCCCGAACTGTGTGGAGTGAACGCCCACCGCGATCCCGCCCGCGCCCGCGTCGGCGTAGTAGCGCGTGAGGGCCACCTGCCGGCGCTCGTCGAGCCGGCGCTCCGCGGTGAGGGCCAGCGGGTGGGCGGGGATCACGAGGCCCTCGAGGAGCCGGGCGCGCAGGCGAGCGAGGCGGTCAGAAGCGCCCATCGGTCGCCTCGAAGTGCGTGGGCTTGCCCAGGCTGCGCCCGCCCCGCTCGACCCACGCCGCCACCCAGTCGAGGAGCCGCGCCAGCTCGACCTCCGGTGGGCCGAGGAGCGAGACGCAGAGGGCGGGATCGCCCAGGAGCGCCGGGCCGGGCTCGCCGACGAAGCGCGGAGGTCGGGAGAAGCGCTCCCCGAAGGTCTCCGCCGCCGCGCGGACCGATACCACGTCGGGGCCGGTCACGACGAGCGGTCGGGGCGGGCTCTCGCAGAGCGACAGCGCGCGGAACGCGTAGGAGCTCGCGTCGCCCTGCCAGATCGCGTTGACGTGGGAAGCCCGCAGGTCCAGGGGCTCCCCCTCGTGGACCTGCCGGGCCACGTCCACGAGGGTGCCGTACCGCAGGTCGACGGCGTAGAAGAGCCGGAAGAGGACGCACCGGGCGCCGCGCTCGAGAGACGCGTGCTCGAAAACCCGCTCCCGGCCGACGCAGGTCTGGGCGTACTCGCCGACGGGGCCGGGCGGGTCTTCCTCGGTCGAGCCTCGACTGCCCGGGACGACGAGCGGGTAGACGTTGCCGCTCGAGAAGACGACGATGCGGCTCTCCGCGAAGTGTGGAGCCACGATCGACGGGACGACGACGTTCTGGGCCCAGGTCAGGTCCGGGCGTCCCGTCGAGCCGAACTTCCGGCCGGCGAGGAAGAGGACGTTCTCGACCTTCGGCAGCCGCGCCACCTGGGCGGGGTCGAGGAGATCGCAGGCGATCGTCTCGACGCCCTCGCGCACGAGCCGCGCGGCGAGGCCGGGCTCGGAAAAGCGCGCGACGGCGAGGACGCGGCGCCTCGATCCGGCGGCGTCGAGGGCCCGGCGCACCCGACGGGCGAGAGACGGGCCCATCTTCCCGCCCGCGCCCAGGACGACGACGTCGGCGCCCAGGGTCCGGGCGAAGGCGACGTCCGCCGGGGAGGGCCGGGACAGCAGCTCCTCCAGCTCTTCCTCGCTCCGCACGGTCTCGGGGAGGCGGTGTGCCGCGTCCACTGCGGGTCCCCCGATGGGAGGAGAAACGGCGGCGGCGTGGCCCCCGCTCCCGCGGACAGGAGCGAAAGCCACGCCGCCTCTTGGAGGGTCCTAGAAGGTGGCTCTTATGCCGAGCCTGACGACTCTCCCGGTGGCGAAGCCTTCCTGGTTGGCGATCGAGCCCGATCCGAGCACGCCGGTCGTCCCGTTGTGCGGGTCACCGTTGAGCAACCAGTCGTCGAGCTGCGCGAAGCCGTCGCCGTACGGGACGAAGAACTGGGGATGGTTGAACGCGTTGTCGAGCAGAGCCGAGAGCTGCAGGCGGAAGCTGCCCTTCTTGACCACGTCCTTGTAGAAGGCGAAGTTGACGACCCACGTCCCGGGACCGAGCAGGCTGCCCTTGCCGGCGTTCCCGAGCTTGCCCGGCGCGGGCAGCGCGTAGGCCTGCTGGTTGAAGAACGCGTCGCGCGTTCCGCCCACGTTCGGGTTGCTGACCTGGTCGGGCCGCCACGCGCAGCAGAAGTTGTTGCCGAGCCCGTCGAGTGGCTTGCCGGTGTTCCAGGGGCTGGTCGTGTAGAAGCTCGTGAAGAAGGGAGTCAGGTTGTTGCCGCTCTTGGCCTGGAAGATGGTCGAAACCGTCCAGCCGCCGAAGAGCGCGTCCGCCCAGCCCGGCATGTTCGAGCCGTGGCTGCGCCCGTGACCGAGGGGGATGTCCCACGTCGCGTTCGCGACGACGCGGTGCCGGACCACGTTGGGGTCGGGGCCTTCGTCCTTCGAGATGTCGTACGGGTCGAACATCACGGTACCGATCGTGGCGTTCCCGGAGTCCGGGGCGTTCCCGCTCGAGTGAGCGAGGGTGTAGGCGACTTCGAGAGCGAACCCCTCCTTCCACCGGCGGCGCAGCTCGATCTGGGCGGCGTGGAGCTGTCCCTTCCCGCGGTTGTCGACGTTGTCCATGTAGTAGCCGTACGGGTAGAAGGGCAGCCGCATGAGGTCGGCGGGGTTGCTGGGGTCGAACGGGGTCGTGCTCGCGGGCAGCGTGTTGTAGTCGCGGTCGACGAGGAGCTTCCTCATGGTGGCCCCGATGTAGCTCACCCGCAGGCCGAGGTTGCCCGGCAGCTCCCGCTCGAGGCTGATGTTGTACTGGTAGATGTCCGGGCTCTGGACGTTGGGGTTGATGCCCTGGTTGCCGAAGTCGGCGGGATCGAAGGTCGGCGTGCCGGCCGAGAACGCGTGCGCCAGGCCCCCGCCCACGTAGGTGTTGATGTACCGGAACTCGTTCGTGGCGAGCAGGTCGCGGATGCCCTGGACGGCCACCGTCGGGTGGAAGAGGCCGAACCCGCCGCGCAGGACCGTCTTGTCGTTGCCGCCGATCCGCCACGCGAAGCCGACCCGGGGGCTGATGTTGTTCGTGTCGGGGTTGACCAGGGTCTCCGGAAGGCCCGCCTGGGCCGCGGTCTTGACGGTTCCGATCGCGAGGAGGGCGGGCGGGAGCTTGGCCTCGATGCTGGAGTTGGGCACGACCATATAGCCGCCGTCGACGGGCTGGAAGTTGGCGAGCGTGTTGTCCTTCTCGTGCCAGACTCCGACCAGCTCGTAACGCAGGCCCAGGAAGATGGTCAGGTCGTTGTTGACCCTCCAGTCGTCCTGGACGAAGCCGGCGATGTCATCGGAGTGCCCGTCCAGGATGCCGCGGTTGGTCACCTGGTCGCGCGCGTAGCGGGTGGTGCCGAGGAGCATGTCCGCGAGAGCGCTGCCCGTCGCGGCGCCGTTGAACGTGTACTGTCCGCGGAAGTTGACCCCGAGGCCGAAGCCGTCCTGGGCCGTGTTGTGGTTCCAGAGGGCCCCGACCTTGACCGAGTGGCCGCCCAGGACCCAGGTGACGTTGTCGCTGATCGAGAACGAGTTCTGCTTGATCGTCCGGTCCACGTTCCGGCT
>DATJYX010000108.1:0-24146 GCA_035577965.1 Vicinamibacteria bacterium
AACCTTCGGCTCCGGAGGCCGACGCTCTATCCAGTTGAGCTACGGGCGCAGCGACCGACTCCGGAATATAGCACGGGCCGGCGGCGCGGGCACGCCCCGGGCGCCGGAGGTGGCCGGCGGGCCTACTTGATGAGTTCCCCCGCCCGGGAGGAGAGCCCCTTCTTGATGTCGTCCTGGATGGGCTTCTCGCCGAGCCAGATCCCGAAGACGGCGGCGGCGAAGGCCTTGTCGTGGATCTCGGGCTTGTTCAGCCCGGCCGCCTTCGTCTCCAGGATGCCGCCCGGCTTCCAGGTGAGCACGTACTCCTGGCCTTCCTTGGTGTCGCTGAAGTAGCCGACGAAGAGGTCCACCTTCGAGGCTCCCTCGAGGGTCTCGCGGAAGGCCCCGCGGATCTGGTCCGTGGACACGTCCCGGGTGAACTTCATGACGATCTGCTTCTCGAAGTCGCCCCACACGAGCTCCTTGTAGAAGGGCGCCGAGTCCGTCTTGCCCTTGAACGCCGCGAGGGGCCCGGCGAGCGCGGAGTCGGCCACGTAGAGCCCGACCGCGTAGACCTTGACCTTCAGCATGGTCTTGGTGCGGAGCCCGACGCCGAGGAGGGACATGTCGCCGCTCCGGGCGGCGAACTTGACCCCCGACTTCGGCTCCAGGACTTCCTGGGAGAAGGCGGGAGCGGCGAGGGCGAGCGAGAGGAGCAGCGCGGCCGGTCGGTTCATGGTCGTCAACCTCCAGTTCGGGAAGGGCGGCTCTCCATCAGGACCGGAACCTGTCGCTGGCGACGAGGCCCCAGCGGTTCAGCAGGTAGCGCGCCGCCGTCCAGAGCGTGCCGAGGCCGTAGACGACGCCCTGCCGGAAGCCGACCGAGGAGGCGTCGTCGAAGTAGCGGCTGGCCACCGGGACCTCGACCACGGGCAGGCCGAAGTGCACCGCCTGGAAGATGACCTCGGTGTCGAAGACGAAGCCGTTCGAGTTCCGCAGGAAGGGGACGGTCTCCAGGAACCGCCGGCTGTAGGCGCGGTAGCCGGTGTGGCACTCGGCGAACCTGCGGCCCATCGCCAGGTTCTCGGCCGTGGTCAGGAACCGGTTGGCCACCCGTTTCCAGAGGGGCATGCCCCCGCGCTTCGCCGCTCCGGGAACCATCATGCGCGAGCCGAGCACCATGTCGGCCCGGCCCTCGCGGATCGGGCGGATCATCTCCGGGATGATGGCGGGATCGTACTGCCCGTCGGGGTGGAGCATCACCACGATCCCGGCACCGTCGCGGAGGGCCTCCATGTAGCAGGTCTTCTGGTTGCCGCCGTACCCGACGTTGTGGGGATGGCGGATGGCCTTCAGGTGGAGGGCCCGGGCGCGCTCGACCGTGTCGTCCCGGCTGTGGTCGTCCACGACGACGATCTCGTCGTAGTAGCCCTCGGGGATCGCGCGGAAGGTCTCCTCGATCGTGCGCGCCGCGTTGTAGGCCGGCATCACGATCACGATCTTCGACGGCCTCGTCCCCGCCTCGGGGGCGCTCTCGGCCGTCGCCGGCTCGGCCATGGTGACGGGCATTCTACAGCAGCCTCCCCGCCGCCGCCCGTGTGCTAGGCTCGCCTCGGATGCTGCTCGACGCGCTCCTCTCGCGGCGGCTCGTCGTCCTCACCGGCAAGGGCGGGGTGGGCAAGAGCGTCGTCGGCGCGGCGATCGCCCTCGCCGCCTGCGAGCGAAGAAGGCGCGTGCTCCTCGTCGAGATCAAGGCGCCGGTCGCCGCGGCGGCGCTCTTCGCCGGCCCCGGCCCCGCGCGCCGGGAGCCGGGCCCGGCCGGCCGCGAGGCCGAGGTCCGCCCGGGCCTCTACACGCTGAACCTCGACCCCGCGGCGGTGATGGACGAGTACGTCCGCCGCGTCGTGAAGCTCGAGATCCTCGCCCGCCGGGTCCTCGAGAGCCCCGTCTACCACCGCTTCTTCGCTGCCGCCCCCGGCCTCAAGGAGCTGATGACCCTCGGCAAGATCATGGTGCTCGAGGAGGCCCGGGCCCGCTTCTCGCACCGGCCGCTCTGGGACCTGATCGTGCTCGACGCGCCGGCCACCGGCCACGGCCTCCAGTTCCTCAAGGTCCCCCTCGCCGCCTCGGCGGCCGTGCCGGTGGGCCCGATCGGCCACAACGCCCGCCGGGTGCTGGCGCTCCTCCGCGACCCCGCGAAGACGGCGCTCGTGCTGGTCGCCGTCCCCGAGGAGATGGCCGTCGTGGAGGCGGTCCAGTTCCACAGGCTCGCCGCCGAGGACATGGACATGCGCCCGGCGGCGGTCGTCCTGAACGCGTGCCACGAGCGGCGCTTCAGCGACGACGAGGAGGCCGAGGTGCTGCGCCTGACCGCCGAGGGCGCGGACGGGACCCTCGAGCCGGACGTTCCCCTCTCCGCCGCCCTGCGCGCGGCCCGCCGGCAGATCCGGCGGCGCAAGCTCACCCGCTTCTACGAGGCGCGCCTGCGGAGAAACGTCGACGCCCCCCTCGTGTCGCTGCCCTTCCTCTTCCGGGAGGCCCTCTCCCTCGACGACGTGCGGCTCCTGGCCGGCCTCCTCGAGGCGGCCTGATGGCGCCCCGCCTCTCCCCCGCCGAGGCGCTGGAGCGGGCCCTCGTGGAGCGGCGCATCCTCGTGGCCTGCGGCTCGGGCGGGGTCGGCAAGACGACCACCGCGGCGGCGCTCGCGGTGCGGGCGGCCCGCTCCGGGCGGCGGGTCCTCGTGTGCACGATCGACCCGTCCCGCCGCCTCGCCACGAGCCTCGGCCTCAACCAGCTCTCGGGCCGGCCCCGGCCGATCGATCTGTCGCGCCTCGCCCCGTATCCCGCCCGCGGGGGGGCGCTCTGGGCGATGGTGCTCGACGTGAAGAGCACCTTCGACGCCCTCGTCGCCCGGTACACCCCCGACGCGGCGGCCCGCGCCCGCATCCTGGAGAATCGCTTCTACCGGCACGTCTCCGCCGCCCTCGCCGGGACCCACGAGTACATGGCGATGGAGAAGCTCCTCGAGCTCCGCGCCGACGAGCGGTGGGACCTCGTCGTGCTCGACACGCCGCCCACCCGCCACGCCCTCGACTTCCTGGACGCCCCGGACCGCCTGCTCGGCTTCCTCGACACGAGCGTCCTGCGCTGGTTCCTGCGCCCGTACTTCGTGGCCGGCCGGCTGACCCTGAAGGTGGCGACCCGCACCGGGGCGGTCGCCCTCCGCCTCGCCGACCGGTTCCTCGGCCTCCAGTTCCTCCAGGACCTGTCCGAGTTCTTCCTCGCCTTCGAGAGCATGTACGATGGCTTCAAGGAGCGCGCGACGAGGGTGCACGCACTGCTGCGCGACGGCTCGTCGGGCTTCGTCATGGTGGCGGGGCCGCAGCCGCTCGCGCTCGAGGAAGCCCTCTACTTCCACCGCCGGCTCGCCGAGAAGGGGATGCCCTTCGTCGCGTTCGTCGTGAACCGCGTGCACCTGGACCCCGCCCGGGAGCGACGGGCGCGGCGCGGGGTCCGGCCCGCGCTCCCTCCCGGCCTCGCCGCCCGGCTCGCCGAGACGCTGCGCGAGCAGCAGGTGCTGGCCCGGGTCGAGCGCCGGGCGGTGGCGCGGCTCGAGGTCGACACGCGCGAGCGGCCCGTCCTCGTGCCCGAGCTCGAGCAGGACGTGCACGACCTGCGGGGCCTCGCCGAGTTCGGCGACCTCGTCTTCGGCGGCGCGCGGGCGCGGAGCCGGCCCGCCCGGGCCGCGGTCGGGCGGTGAGCGTGCGCCTCGTCCTCTACTCCGGCAAGGGCGGGGTCGGCAAGACGAGCCTGTCCGCGGCCACCGCCATCCGGGCCGCGAAGCTCGGCCACCGCACGCTCGTCGTCTCCACCGACTCCGCCCACAGCCTGGCCGACGCCCTCGACCGGAAGGTGGGCGCGGAGCCCACGGAGGTCCTGCCCAACCTGGAGGCGGTCGAGGTGGACGTGAACCGGGAGCTCGCCTCCCACTGGGGCACGATCCACGAGTACCTCACCCGGTTCATGACCTTCCGCGGCGTGGACGAGACGGTGGCGGAGGAGATCGCCATCCTGCCCGGCATGGAGGAGCTGTTCAGCCTCGTCCGGGTGAAGGCCTGGTCGGAGAGCCGCCGCTACGACTTCATCGTGATCGATTGCGCCCCCACCGGCGACACCGTCCGGATGCTCGCCGTGCCGGAGGTGCTGAGCTTCTACTTCTCCCGGATCTTCCCGATCCAGCGCACGGTGGTGCGCACGGTGCGTCCGGTGGCCCAGCGCATCACCGACATGCCGATCCCCTCCGACGACGTCTTCGGGGCGGTGAAGCGCGTGTACGAGCAGATGGAGGGGATGGGACCGCTCCTCCAGGACCCGAAGCGCAGCTCCATCCGCATCGTCCTGAACCCCGAGCGGATGGTGATCAACGAGTCGCAGCGCCTCTACACCTACCTGAGCCTCTTCGGCTTCCCGGTGGACGCCGTGGTCGCGAACCGCGTGCTGCCCGAGGAAGCGCGCTCGAGCTACTTCGACCGGTGGTTCTCCATCCAGGCCGGCCACCTCGCCACGGCCCGGGCCGACTTCGCTCCCCTGCCCTTCTTCGAGGCGCCTCTCTTCGACCGCGAGATGGTGGGCACGGAGATGCTGGACGAGTTCGGCCGGCGGGTCTTCGGCAAGACGGATCCCTCGGCCGTCCTCCACCGCGACCGGCCGGTCGAGGTGAAGAAGGAGGGCCAGTCGTACGCGCTCTACGTGCGGCTGCCGTTCGCGGAGAAGGACAGAATCCAGGTCTACGCGAAGGGCGACGAGCTCGTCGTCCAGGTGGACAACCAGCGCCGGCACCTCGTCCTCCCGCGGACGCTCGCCGGGCGGGCGGTGGCGAGCGCCGGCTTCACCGACCAGCGCCTGCGGGTGGCGTTCGGGAGCAAGGAGGCTTCGTGACCCGGGAGAGACGCTCGGCCCAGAAGCCCTGCTGCATGGTCTCCGAGATCCTCGAGGAGGCGGGCATCGACCGCGAGCGGGCGCGCCGGATCCGGCGCCAGGTGCTCGAGGGGATCATCCTGATGTGCCAGTGGCAGCTGCAGCGGATGGAAGAGGATCGGCCGCCGGCCGCGGCCGGCCGGAGGGGCCGGAGGGTCGAAGTCGAGTGAGGCTGCTACCATGGGGAGCATGGTGAACCCCATCGGCCGGCGCGGGCTCGTCCTCCCCTTTCTCCTCGTGGCCGTGCTCGCCGCCTTGCCGGGCCGCTCGGCCGCCGGGGCCGAGATCAGCGCCTTCGCGACCGGCGGCAAGCCGGGCGACACCTGGAACACGGGCTACGGGGGCATGCTGACCATCACGCTCTTCAGCTTCGTGAACGGGGAGATCGAGGGCGCCTGGCAGGGCAGCGCCCTCCCCGACACGAGCATCGGCACCCTCTCCGGCAAGGCCTATCTCGGCCCGCCCATCGGCCGGTTCGTGCCGTACGCGGGGCTCGGCATCGGGGGCTACCGAGAGAGCCTGCCCGCCCAGAGCGACCAGGGCACGATCGGCCTCGTCTTCGTCGGCGCCAAGCTGAAGTTCCCGTTCGGGCTCGTGATCCGCGGCGAGTACCAGTGGACCACCCTGCCCAAGACCGTGCTCGTGCCCCTCGACGCGCGCTACTTCGTCGCCTTGGGCATCAGCTTCTGAGCCGCGCGCCGCGGCCCGGCCGCGGTGCTACACTTCGCCCGCCACGATGGTCTTCCTCAACTACACCGCGATGCAGATGACGGCGAAGATCGTCTACTACGGCCCTGGCCTCTGCGGGAAGACCACGAACCTCCACTGGATCCACGACAAGACGGCCCCCAAGTCCCGGGGCGACATGGTGAGCCTCGAAACGGAGACCGACCGCACCCTCTTCTTCGACCTCCTCCCGCTCGACGTGGGCATGATCGGGGGCATGAAGGTCCGCCTGCAGCTCTACACGGTCCCCGGCCAGGTCTTCTACAACGCGACGAGGAGGCTCGTCCTCAAGGGGGTGGACGGGGTCGTCTTCGTGGCCGACAGCCAGGTCCCGGCCGCGGAGCCGAACGAGGAGTCGCTGTCGAACCTGCGCCAGAACCTCGAGGAGCTGGGCCTCGAGCCGCGCACGGTGCCCTTCGTCTTCCAGTACAACAAGCGCGACCTGCGGAACATCGTGCCCGTCGAGGCGCTGCAGAAGGCGCTGAACCCCGCAGGGGCGCCGGCCTTCGAGGCGGCGGCCGTGCACGGGGTGGGCGTCTTCGAGACGCTCAAGGAGATCTCGCGCCTCTCGCTGGACGCGATCCGGGCCCGGATCGCGGAGGAGAAGCGGGCGGGGCTCGCCGGCAGCGGGAGGGCCGCCGCGGCCGCGGCGTCCGCGACCTCGATGGAGGCCCCGGCCACCGCCTCGCCGGGGCCGGCCGCATCCGCGCCGGCCGCGGCGGGCACCGACCCCGCCCTCATGGAGCCTCTGCGGGTCGAGTTCGCGGAGGAGGACACCGACAAGCTCAGGGTGCGCCCGGTGCGCACCCGGGGCACTCTCGACATCGGGAAGGAGCTCGAGAAGCTGCGCGCCATCACCGCCGAGAGCAAGATGAAGGCGCCCACCGCGGTCAAGGACCGCGACGTGGACCGTCTCTTCAAGGAGATGATGGCGCCGAGCGGCGAGCCGGGCCAGGAAGTCGAGCGGAAGGCGTCCGTCGAGGTGCCGGAGCACCTGCTGCGGGGCCTGACCGACCTCCGGATCCACCTCGGCTTCGACCGGAGCGGCCGCGAGGAGATCGTGCGCGACGCGGTCCGGGTCACCCTCGTGCGCACCCGCCAGCTCAACCGGCTCCGCCTCCAGCTCGACCTCGAGCTGAAGGGCAAGTAGCCCCTCACGCCGTCCTGAGGAAGAGCTCCTCCATCTTGGCGTCGATCGCCTCCCAGGAGTACTCGCGCTCGACGTAGTCCCGGCCCTGTCGCCCGAGCGCCTCGGCGAGGCCGGGCTCGCCGAGCAGGAGCCGCAGGCTCTCGGCGAACTCGGCGTAGCCGTGGAACGAGAGCCCCCCGTTCGAGCGCAGGCACTGCCCCATGAGCACCTTGCACCGGGCGTTGGCGAGCACGGGCACCCCGAGCTTCCACGCCTCGAGCGTGATCACGGAAAGGCTCTCGTACGGGGACGGGACCACCAGCAGGCGGCACTGCCGCAGGGCGGCGACCTTCTCCTCCTCGCTGATGAAGCCGAGGTGCCGCACGCGCGGGTGGGGCGGGACGGGAACCACCGCCTTGCCGGCCAGCACCAGGTCCACGTCCGCCCCGCTCTCCTCCAGGAACTTCTGGAAGTAGGCGAAGAGGGTCACGGCGCCCTTGTTCCGGTCGACCCGGCCGACGTAGAGGAGGAACGGGCGCGCGAGGCCGTGCCGGGCGCGGAAGTCCATGCCCGACGGGGCGTCGGGGAGGTTCACGCCGCTGCCGATCACGACGCTCGGTACCTCGCGGTTCCCGCTCGCGTCCTCGACGAGGGACTGCTCTTCCGGCGTCAGGTACACGATCCCGCGCGGGGAGCGGAAGAACGGCTTGAAGATGCCGAGGTGGATGGCCGGGTCTTCCTCGGCCGTGGGCACGAGGATCGACTTGTCCCGGACCGCGGGGAGGCCGTGGTAGCAGTGGTAGTAGCGGTAGCAGTAGAAGAGGAACCGGTCGAAGCGGGAGCGCGCCGCGGAGACCGCCCTCACGAGCGCCGGCGAGAAGGGCCCGTTCTCGCGCACCCATGCCTCCTCCTCCTGCCGGGTGTGGGCCTCCAGGAAGCAGAGGTTCGAGAGGGAGCCGAAGACCCGCGCATCGCGCGGCCTCCGGACGGTCGAGCGGTGGACGGGGATTCCGTTCACCACCTCGGTGCCCCTCGGGTAGTGGTTCCGCCACTCGAGGTAGTCGAGGGCGCGGGTCGCGAACACCTCGACCTCGTGGCGCCGGGCCAGCCGCTCGGCCAGCCAGCGGCAGTGCAGCTCCGCCCCCCCGTTCACCTCGAGCCCGTAGCGCTGGATGACGAAGGCGAGCCTCACCGGACGGCGCTCTCCTCCCCCGTCCCGGCGAGCCCCGACCCGACGCCCCCCACGTCCGCGCGCCCGGCGCCGGCCGCAGCCTGGAGGAGCAGGCGCTCGTACTTCTCCATGACGCGGTCCCAGGAGTAGTTCGCCTCGAAGAAGTCCCTCCCCTGCCTTCCGAGCCGGTCGCCGAGCGCCCGGTCGGAGACGAGGAGGTCCATCGCCGCCGCGAACTCCTCGTAGCGCCGGTAGTAGAGGCCGCCGTCGGCCCGCAGCACCTGCCCCCGCAGCACCTCGCAGTCGCCGTTCACGAGGACCGGCCGCCCCATCATCCACGCCTCGAGGACGACCATGGAGAGGCTCTCGTGGCGCGAGGGCATGAGGAGGCCGCGCGATCGCGCGATCGCGGCGAGCTTCTCCCCGTCCGGCACGACACCCATCAGGCGGACGTGGGCGTTCTCGGAGAAGGTCATGGTGCTGCGCCCGAAGAGGGCGAGGGTGGCCGCGGCCCGGGTCTCGCGCTGCCAGCGCAGGAAGTGGTCGATCATCACCGCGCAGCCCTTCTCGGGCTCGATGCGCCCCACGTAGACGAGGTAGTCGCCGAGGAGGTCGAGCCGCGGCGCGACCTCGTCGACGGGGACCACGGCCGGACGCTCGATGCCCGTCCCCACGACCTCGCCGCGGAGCCCTTCGTTCCCGGTCGCCCGCTCGATGAGGTCCCTCTCCTCCGGGGTGTTGAACACGACGGCGGCGGGCAGGCGGAAGAAGTCGCGGAAGAGGCGGAGGTAGATCACGCGATCGTGCTCGGCGGTCGGGACGAGCAGGCTCTTGGCCGGGGCCACCTGCACGCCGAAGTAGGTCGTCCAGTACCGGTACGAGAAGAAGACGATCGCGTCGTAGTCCGCCTCGTGGCGGCGCAGGTGGTCGAGGAGCCCGGGCACGACCGGCCCGTGCTCCTCCAGCCAGAGCCGCTCGTCCTCGTCGGTGTGGTCGAAGAAGCAGACCCTGTTCGCCACCGGGAAGAAGACGTCCTCCCGCCGCTCGCGGGCCACCGGGAAGCGCCGCACCGCGACCCCGTTCACCCGCGAGACGCCCGGGGGAAGGACGTTCGCCCAGCTCAGGTAGTCGGTGGCGGTCGTGGTGAGCACCTCGACCTCGTGGCGCGCGGCCACGTGCTCGGCGACCCAGCGGCAGTGCAGCTCGGCGCCGCCCACCACCTCGGTGCCGTAGCGCTGGACGACGAACGCGACCCTCAACCCCGGCCGCCCTCCCCCGCCCCCCCGCGCTCCTTGCCGAGGGCGTCCACCCGGTTCCGGAGCGCCGCGTGCTCGACCTGGAGCCGCACGAGCTCGCGCACGACGTTCGTGCCGAGGTAGTGGAGGTAGAGGTTGATCTGGGCCTGGCGGCTCAGGGGATGGTCGGTGTAGAGGCGGACCCAGGGCCGGACGAGCCTCTTCAGCAGCAGCAGCAGGCGGGCGCCGAGGCCGCGGCGGTGGGTCTCGATGCGGTAGTCGGTCGAGATGTTCCAGTTGTGGTTCGGGGCCATGAGCCGGGCGAGCAGCTCGGGGTCGATCCCGGCGTCGTCGGCGAAGGCCTGGAGCTTGAGCGCGGTGAGCTCGTCGACCTCCTCGTCCGTGTAGAGGCCGAGGTCGCGCCGGGCCCGGATCTTCTCCCGGATGCCGGCCATGATCCGGGCCACGTCCACCCGGCCGTCCGGTCCCGTCCACTGGTCCATCGAAGCTCCCCGTCGGTCACGGGCCGCCCGCCGGCCCACCCGGCCCGTCCGGGCCCGGGTGGGTCGTCGGGCGGGAGGCTCAGCGGGCCGCGGGCGCGGCCTTCGGCGCGGCGGCGGCCTTCTTCGGCGAGGGACCCGACGGACCGAGGGCCACCGCGTCGACGACGCCGTCCACCGTGCCCGCCTGCTCGGCGTCGGCCACGTAGAGGTGGTAGACGTTGAACCCGAGCTCGCGGTCGTCGTTGTTCATCGGCGGGTTCAGGTTCTTCGGCACGAAGGACTCGGCGTTGATGATGCGGAGGTCCACCCAGTCGTCCGTGCCCAGGTCCGCGGCCTTGACCCGGACCTTCTTGAGGTAGACCTGCGGGCCATCCACCGGGAACCGCAGCCCCGCGTTGTTCCCGACCGAGAGCGTGACCTCGGGGGTCTTCGTGAAGCACTTCACGCAGGTGTCGCCCTCGAGGTAGACGATCACGTCCTTCTTCGGGTTCTTGAACGACGCGAGCGCCTCCTTCTTCGTCCACGTCCGCTCGACGCTCGGATTGTCGGGGTGGGTCTCCGGGTTGTGCCAGCCTTCCTTGTAGATGAGGAAGATGTTCTCGGTCTGGGGCAGGAGCTCGATCGTCGCCACCTTGTACTCGTGGAACCCGCGGTCGTCGCCCTTGAGCGCCGGCCGGTCGCCCCGTCCGGGGTGGGGGTAGAGGCCCATGCGCACCTCGACGTCGCCCACGTACGGGTAGACGGGCACGAAGCGCGTGCGGGTGTAGCTGTAGGTCTTGCCGGGCTCCCAGGTGGACGGCGGCGGCTCGGGCACGTGGTCGTCCGAGAAGAGCATGACCTCGTGGTTGTCGAGGAAGTGGACGAGAGCCCAGTAGTCCTGGTCGGGCTTCTTGGCTCCGGGCTCGAGGGTCCAGGTGTACGTGATCTCGAGCGCGCTCCCGAGCGGGACCTTGACCCGGTTCATCTTGATCGACGGCACGATCGCGTTCACCTCGACCGGCCGGCGGCGGCTGCAGGCCGGCAGCACGAGGATCCCGGCGAGGGCGGCCACGAGGCCGAGCCCCAAGGTGCGGCGGAATGTCATCTTGTTCTCCTCGCGGCAGTGTCAGGGACGGGACGAACGCACGGCAGAAACCCGTCAAGAATAGCTGAGAGCCGACCGGGCGCGCAAACCGCCGTTCACCGCCGCTGTTCACGGAGCCCCCGCCAGGGGCGGCTCGCCCGACTCCGATCGGACCTCCCGCGCCCGCTGCCGCGTGTAGGGTGGAAGCCGAACGGCCCTCTCCCGCCGCCCAACGAGGAGAGAGCCATGCTCGCCACGTCGCTCACCGCCGCCGTCCTCGGCGTCGAGGCCCACCTCGTCCGGGTCGAGGCGGACTCGGCGCCCGGGTTTCCCCGCTTCACCATGGTCGGTCTCGCCGACTCCGCGGTGAAGGAGAGCGAGGCGCGGATCCGCGCCGCCCTCCGGAACTGCGGAATCCCGTTCAAGTGGGACCGGCGGATCACGGTCAACCTGGCCCCGGCCAGCCTGCGGAAGTACGGCTCGTCCTTCGACCTCGCGACGGCGGTCGGCCTCCTGGCCGCGGACGGAGCCGCCTCGCCGCACCACCTGGCCTCGGTCCTGCTCGTCGGCGAGCTGGCGCTCGACGGGTCGCTGCGGCCCGTGGCCGGCGTCCTCCCCACGCTGCTCCTCGCGCTCCGAGAGCGCCTCGCGGCGGCGATCGTGCCCGCGGCGAACCACTCCGAGGCCGCGATGGCCCCCGGCCTTTCCGTCCACCCCGCCGCGACGCTCCAGGAGGCGCTCTCGATCCTCGGCCGGGAGGAGCTGGCCGCGGCCACGCCCGCGCCGGCCCCGGAGGCTGGTGGACCCGGGATGGAGGCCGACCTCGCCGACGTGCGGGGCCAGGGCCTCGCCCGTCGGGCGCTCGAGATCGCCGCCGCCGGCGGCCACAACCTGCTCCTGGTCGGCCCGCCCGGATCGGGCAAGACGATGCTGGCCCGGCGTCTTCCCGGCATCTTGCCACCGCTCAGCCCCGGCGAGGCGGTCGAGACGGCGGCCATCCACTCCGCCGCGGGTCTCTCGGCGGAGGAGGCCGTGCGCCACCGGCCTTTTCGGAGCCCGCACCACACGGCGAGCGACGTGGCCCTCGTGGGGGGCGGCCAGCGCCCGCGGCCCGGGGAGGTCAGCCTCGCCCACAACGGCGTCCTCTTCCTCGACGAGCTGCCGGAGTTCCGGAGGGCCGCGCTCGAGGTGCTTCGCCAGCCGCTCGAGGAGGGCCACGTCACCGTGGCCCGCCACCGGGGGGCCTTCCGCATGCCGGCTCGGTTCCAGCTCGTCGGGGCCATGAACCCCTGCCCGTGCGGTCGCCTGGGCTCGCCCATGGCAGCGTGCACCTGCACGCCGGGGGAGGTGCGCTCCTACCTCGGGCGGATCTCGAGCCCGCTCGTCGACCGGATCGATCTCCACGTCACCGTCCCGGCCCTGGCCTTCGACGAGATGGTGGCCTCCCCAGGTGAGGCTTCGGCCTCCGTTCGGGAGAGGGTGCTCCAGGCCCGGGAACGGCAGGCCCGCCGGGCGGGGTCGACTCCACCGTTCGTGAACGCCCGCCTCCCCCCAGCGGTCGTCCGAAGAGCCGCACATGTCGGAGCCGACGCAGAACGTCTGCTCCGGCACGCCGTCGAGCGTCTCGGCCTCTCCGCACGGGGCCTCGACCGCGTCCTGCGCGTCGCCCGGACGATCGCTGATCTCGATGATTCAGAATGGGTTACGTCGCAGAATGTGGCTGAGGCACTCAGTTACCGTCGTTGCGAAGCGGATACGGAAGGGCCAATCCCACTTCAAGGTTTTGGAGAAACGCCTTGACCCTCCGGTGACGGCCGTGCTAGCCTCGCGCGGGTTTTGTAGCGGTAAACGGTGGCGGCTGGCGAAGCGGCCCCCACGTCGCGGATGGGTCCCTGGCCGTCAGGGGTCCCGACGCTTCGGAGAGACGGTGCGGATGGCCAACGAGTTCTACACGCTCATCGTCGTGCCCCACGCCAAAGCCCGTTTCCGGAAGTTCCAGGTCTCGGTTCGACTCACCCGGTGGGTCCTCGCCGCCCTCGGCGTGATGGTCCTCGTCCTCGTGGGCATCCTGACCCACTACACCTGGATCGCCGTCGAAGTGGCCGAGCTCCGCCGGTTGCGGTCCGAGAACCTCGCTCTCGCCACGAAGGCCAGGGCCTACGAGGAGAACGCGGGTCACCTCCAGGCCAAGGTGCTGCAGCTCCAGAACATCGTCACCAAGCTCGGCATCATGGCGGGGGTCGACCAGAGTCTCCCCGACGCGTCGCTCGGCGGCGTGGGCGGCCTCTCCCGGAGCGAGACGACGCCTCCTTCGGTCGACATCGCCTCGACGCTCCAGAGCATCGACCAGACGGTGGGAACGCTCTCCGAGAAGTCTTCGAGCCTCGAGACCTACTTCAAGGACCGGCGGGAGATCCTGGCGTCCACGCCTTCGATCTGGCCTCTCCGGGGCTACCTCTCGGAGCGTTTCGGGAACCGGATCGATCCCTTCACGGGCCTCCGCGACTTCCACCCGGGCATCGACATCTCGGTCCCGCGGGGGACCAAGGTTCACGCCCCGGCGGACGGCGTCGTGGTCTTCTGCGGGACGAAGCAGGGCTACGGCAATGCCATGGTCATCGACCACGGCTACGGAATCGTGACACGGTACGGCCACCTGGACGGCTTCAACGTGCGGCCGGGGCAGCGCGTCCGCCGCGGCGACGTCATCGGCTTCAGCGGGAACACCGGGAGGTCGACCGCGCCCCACCTGCACTACGAGGTGTGGGTGAACGACCAGGTGCGGAACCCGATCGAGTACATCATCGACGAGTACCGCAGCTTCGGCTAGGGTCCGTCCCGAGTCCATCCCCGAGGGCGCCCGGTCCATCCCGAGGGCCCGTCGTGTGACCGCCTCTCCCCCCTCTCCGGTGGCAATCCCCGGTGGGGGTTGGTATTCTCTCTGGATCACGGGAGAGGGCCCGCCGTCGCCGGCGCCTCAGGGCGCCGCGGAGAGGGCGCTCCAGGTGCACCCGCCGGGGGGCCATCGCCGCACATGATCGACTCCATCCTCACCCGCATCGTCGGCACCAAGAACGAGCGGGAGCTGAAGCGGATCCGGCCGGTCGTGGAGCAGGTGGGCTCGCTCGAGCCCGGCCTGCGGGCGCTCGACGACCGGGCCCTCGCGGCGAAGACGGCCGAGTACCGCGGCCGGATCGCGCAGGGCGCGAGCCTCGACGACCTCCTGCCGGAGGCCTTCGCCACGGTGCGCGAGGCCGGACGGCGCGCCCTCAGCATGCGCCACTTCGACGTCCAGCTCATCGGCGGGATGGCCCTCCACCGCGGGATGATCGCCGAGATGAAGACGGGCGAGGGCAAGACCCTCGTCGCCACCCTGGCCGCGTACCTGAACGCGCTCGGTGGGAAGGGCGTCCACGTCGTCACCGTCAACGACTACCTCGCCAAGCGCGACTCGGAGTGGATGGGGAGGCTCTACCGGTTCCTCGGCCTCTCGGTCGGGGTCATCCAGCACCACATGGACGACCGAGAGCGGCAGGTGGCCTACGCCGCCGACATCACCTACGGCACGAACAACGAGTTCGGGTTCGACTACCTGCGCGACAACATGAAGTTCGATCTCGGGATGTACGTCCAGCGGGGCCACAACTTCGCGATCGTGGACGAGGTGGACTCGATCCTCATCGACGAGGCGCGGACCCCGCTCATCATCAGCGGCCCCGCCGAGGAGTCGACCGACAAGTACTACCGGATCGACCAGATCATCCCCAAGCTGAAGCCCGGGGCGCGCATCACCGGAGACAAGAAGGCCGAGGAGCGGGCCGAGCTCGAGAAGACCGGCGACTACATCGTCGACGAGAAGGCGAAGACGGTCACCCTCACCGAGATGGGGATGGCCCACGCGGAGAGGCTGCTGGGGGTGAAGAACCTCTGGGACCCCTCCAACATGGACATCCTCCACCACGTGAACCAGGGCCTCCGCGCCCACACCCTCTTCCACCGCGACGTCGACTACGTGGTGAAGGACGGCCAGGTCACGATCGTCGACGAGTTCACGGGGCGCCTCATGCCCGGCCGGCGCTGGTCGGACGGGCTCCACCAGGCCGTCGAGGCCAAGGAGAAGGTGAAGATCGAGCGCGAGAACCAGACCCTCGCCACGATCACCTTCCAGAACTACTTCCGGATGTACGGGAAGCTCTCCGGCATGACCGGCACCGCGGAGACCGAGGCCGCGGAGTTCGACAAGATCTACAAGCTCGAGGTCCTGGTCATCCCCACCAACCGGCCCCTCATCCGCGTCGAGAACCCGGACGTCGTCTACCGGACGGAGCGGGAGAAGTTCACCGCGGTGGAGAAGGAGATCGAGGAGCTGCACGGGTCCGGACGGCCGGTCCTCGTGGGCACGATCTCGATCGAGAAGTCGGAGGAGCTGTCGGGGCTCCTCAAGAAGGCCGGCATCCGTCACGTGGTGCTGAACGCCAAGTACCACGAGCAGGAGGCGGAGATCGTGGCCCAGGCCGGGCGCTACGGCGCGGTCACGATCGCCACCAACATGGCCGGCCGCGGCACCGACATCATCCTGGGGGGCGTGCCCGACCACCGGGCGAAGGCCGTCCTCGTCGCGCAGCAGAAGGACCCCGACACGGCCGCCCCCGTGGAGCGGCAGGCGGCCGCCGAGCAGGTGCAAGGCGAGATGGCGGGCGAGTTCCGCCGCGAGCTCCAGCAGCGGAAGCCTCCTCCCGAGGAGCGCCACACCCTGGCCCGGCGCTACCTCGGCCTCATGGCTTCCTTCGCCCACGACCACCCCTCGGTCGTCGCGGTGCGGGCGATCGCCGGCGAGGGGACGCCCCTCGCCTCCTACCTCGACACCGCGCGCGCTCTGCCCCGGGTCACGAAGGAGAGGGTCGCCAAGGCGTTCTACCCCGAGATCGAGAACCCCGTCGACTTCCTCGCCGTCCATCCGCTGAAGGCCCAGATCGAGTCCCTCGTCGCGACCCCGGAGTTCGCCGGGGTGGAGACGATCCTCGACTCGAACGAGCGCGAGCGCGTGGTGGCCCTGGGCGGCCTCCACATCCTGGGCACGGAGCGGCACGAGGCCCGCCGCATCGACAACCAGCTCCGCGGCCGCGCCGGCCGCCAGGGCGACCCCGGCTCCTCACGCTTCTACCTCTCGCTCCAGGACGACCTCATGCGCATCTTCGGCTCCGAGCGCATCAGCGGCCTCATGCTCCGCCTGGGCATGGAGGAGGGGGTGCCGATCGAGCACGGCATGGTCACGAAGTCGATCGAGCGCGCCCAGAGGCAGGTCGAGGCGCAGAACTTCGGGGTCCGCAAGCACCTCCTCGAGTACGACGACGTGATGAACAAGCAGCGCCACGCGGTCTACGACATGCGGCGCATGATCCTGGAAGGGAAGAACACCCGCGAGCACCTTCTGGGCCTCGTGGACGAGATCGTCGAGTGGTACGCGGACAGCTACTGCTCGGAGAAGGACAGCCCGAACGACTGGAGCCACGAGAGCCTGCAGGGCGCCCTCAAGGAGACGTTCGGAGTCGAGGCGGGGCTCTCCGACCTGCGCGCCCTCGGCCGCGGCGACCTGGTGGGGACCCTCGCCGGCCGCATCAAGGAGAAGTACGCGGAGCGGGAGCGGCTCATCGGCACCGAGCGGATGCTCTTCCACCAGCGCATGATCATGCTCCAGATCGTGGACGGGCAGTGGAAGGACCACCTCTACTCGCTCGACCACCTCAAGGAGGGCATCGGTCTCCGCGGGTACGGGCAGCGCGACCCGCTCGTCGAGTACAAGAAGGAGTCGTACGAGATGTTCCAGGCCCTCATGGACCGGATCGACGAGGAGATCCTGCGCTGGAGCTTCCTCTACCAGCCGGTCGTGGTGCCGGAGGGCGCCCCCGAGGAGGCCGCGCCCGAGGAGGCGCCGCGCCCCCGGCCCGCCGCTCCGGTCCGGGCGCGGGAGCCCGAGCTCGCCCTGGCCGGGGTGAAGACGGTGCCGCGCAACCTCTCCTTCAACGACCCCGGCGCGGCGCCCTCGGCCTTCGCCCGCGCCGCCGCTCCGCGCGAGGCGTCCGGCGGGACGGACGAGGTGCAGACGGTCCGCCGACAGGGGCCGAAGGTCGGGCGCAACGACCCCTGCCCCTGCGGGAGCGGGAAGAAGTACAAGAAGTGCCATGGGAGCTGATCGGAGGACAGGGGGCTGCCTCGGATGATCGAAGAAGGGCTCACCGAAGCGCTGACGTTCGACGACGTCCTCCTCGTCCCCCAGCGCTCGGACGTGCTCCCGTCCCAGGTGGACGTGGCCACCCGTCTCACGAAGGGCATCTCCCTCCGCATCCCGATCGTCGCCGCGGCCATGGACACGGTGACCGAGGCCCACCTCGCGATCGCCCTCGCCCAGGAAGGAGGGATCGGCTTCATCCACAAGAACATGAGCATCGAGGCCCAGGCGGCCGAGGTGGACAAGGTCAAGCGGTCCGAGTCCGGGATGATCGTGGACCCGGTGACGGTCGGCCCCGACGCGCCGGTGGCCGAGGCCCTGGCCCTCATGGCGAAGTACCGCATCAGCGGGGTGCCGGTGACCGTGGGGCCGAAACTCGTGGGCATCCTCACGAACCGCGACCTGCGCTTCGAGACCCGCACGACCCTCCGCGTGTCGGAGCTGATGACCAAGGACGACCTCATCACCGTCCCGGTGGGGACGACCCTCGACGAGGCGAAGGAGATCCTCCACAAGCACAAGGTGGAGAAGCTCCTGGTCGTCGACCGCGACTACAACCTCAAGGGCCTCATCACGGTCAAGGACATCCAGAAGCAGATCAAGTACCCGAGCGCGTGCAAGGACTCGCTCGGCCGGCTCCGGGTCGGGGCGGCGGTGGGCGTGGCCGGGGACACCCTGGAGCGGGTAGCGGCGCTCGTCGAGGCGAAGGTGGACGTCGTGGCCGTCGACACCGCCCACGGCCACAGCCGGGGGGTCCGCGACACCGTGGAGCGGGTGAGGACGGCCCACCCCGACCTCGAGCTCGTGGCGGGGAACGTGGGGACCTACGAGGGGACGCTGGACCTCATCGCGGCCGGGGTGAGCGCGGTGAAGGTCGGCATGGGGCCGGGGTCGATCTGCACGACCCGAGTCGTGTCCGGCGCCGGCATGCCGCAGATCACCGCCATCGCCGAGGCGGCGCGGGCCGCCGCCCGATCCGACACCCCGATCATCGCCGACGGCGGGGTGAAGTTCTCGGGCGACGTCAGCAAGGCGATCGCCGCCGGCGCCTCCTCGGTCATGATCGGCTCGCTCTTCGCGGGCACGGACGAGAGCCCGGGCGAGCTGATCCTGCGCCAGGGACGGTCCTTCAAGAGCTATCGCGGCATGGGCTCGATCGGGGCCATGAAGGCCGGCTCCCGGGACCGGTATTTCCAGGAGTTCGAGCTGGCCACCGACAAGCTGGTGCCGGAGGGCATCGAGGGCATGGTGCCCTACAAGGGCTCCATCTCGGCCATGGTCCAGCAGCTCGTCGGCGGCCTGCGGGCCGGGATGGGCTACTGCGGGACCGCGAGCATCCGCGAGCTCCAGACCCGTGCCCGATTCGTCAAGATCTCGCCCGCCGGGCTCAAGGAGAGCCATGTGCACGACGTCATCATCACGAAGGAAGCGCCGAACTACCGGCTGGAGTAGGAGCCTCGTCCTTCCCGCGGCCCTCGCCCTCGTCTCCTGCGGGGGGACGGCCCGGGAGACGTTCGTCACCTACTTCAACGGCGACCACGCGGTGTCGCTGCGGCACCCGGCGAGCTGGCGCACCGACCAGGCCGAGCAGGACGGCGTCTGGTACCGCTACTTCCTCGCTCCCCCGGAGGATGCGCAGGGCCGGGCGCCGGTCTCGGTGACGCTGATGGCGGGGGCGATGGCGGTGCCCGTCGAGGAGTACGCGAAGAGCTACCTCGCCGGTCACACCGTGGCCTCGACCCGGCCCGAGGAGCGCCAGGGGATACCCGGCCAGTCCTGGGTCTTCGCCTCGGCCGACGGGAAGAGCCGCTACCGCCTCCTGCTCCTCGCCCTCGGGGGCCGCGTGGTCGGCCTCTACGCCCAGGGCGATTCGGCGGCGGTGGAGAGGCAGTCGCCCGTCCTCGACGAGATGTGGTCGAGCCTCACCGTCGAGCGCCCCGACCGATACCCGGTGACGACGTGGAAGGACCAGCAGGCGTCGCTCGGCCTCCCCGCGTCCTGGCGGGAGACGAGGCGCTTCTCGGGGGGAGGCACGCTCCTCGCGCAGTTCGTGAGCCCGGCCCTCGCCGTGGACAAGGGCCGCCAGACCGTGCACGCGTCGCTCTCGGTCACGTTCGAGGCGGTCCCCGAGGGAGGCGGCCTGGACGCCTACTACGACGCGGCCCGCGGGCGCCTCGGCCAGAACTTCCAGGTCACCAACCACTCGTCGTTCAAGAACGGCTATGTCGACGTGATGCGCACGGAGACGCCGCTCGCCGTCTCCTTCGTCAAGCGGTTCTACTTCGCGCGGAAGGGCCGCGGGTGCTCGCTGAGCTTCGAGGCCCGCGAGGACGTCTTTCCCCGGGCCTCGCGCTGGGCGGACTACATCGCCTCCACGCTGACCTTCGGCGACGCGGGGACCGCCTCGAAGTGAACGCCACCCTCGCCCGCCTCGGCGACGGCCTCGGCCGGCTGCTGCACGGCGCCGAGAGGCTGCTCGTCGAGGTGGGGCCGGAGGGCCCGGCCGGCGCCTTCGCCGTGCCGTCGGGAGGCGACGGGGAATGGGAGACGACCGTCGTGCAGGGCCGCCCCTGCCTGCGCCCGAAGGCCTCGTCCTACTACCTCTACTGCGTCCTGCCGGAGGCGTTCCGCCGGCGGGCGCGCGCGGGGCTCTGGGTGGAGGTGGAGTACTTCGGCCCCCGCTACGGCGAGTTCCGGCTGCAGTACGCCTCGACCGGCCGCGGGGAGCCCTGGAACGGCCTCTACGAGGCGGCCGAGCAGCGCTGGTCGCCGGAGGCGACCGGCCTCCGGCGGTTCCGCCGCGCGGTCTTTCCCCTGCGCCAGTTCGACCCCGGCCGGACCCAGAACCTCGGCGCCTCGTTCCGCTTCGAGTTCCGGCGCGAGCTGCTCCTGTCGAGGATCGCGGTGAGCCTCGACCCGCCCCCGGACGTCGAGGCGTTCCCCGCGGTCGCGCCCCTGCCCGACCTCAGGAAGATGCCGGGCCGCTTCTACCCCATCGACTATCTGTTCGTGGAGATCACGAACGCGTGCAACTTCAAGTGCACGTGGTGCCCGGACGAGATCATGGGCCGAAGGCGCGGCTTCATGAAGAAGGAGCGGGTCTTCCGCATCCTCGACGAGATCGCCCTGAAGCGGCCCTTCCTGGGCCCGCTCTTCCCGGTCAAGCTGCACCAGATGGGCGAGCCGATGCTCCACCCGGACCTCGCCGAGATCGTGGCCCGCGCCGAGGGCCGCGGGGTGCCGATCGAGCTCAACACCAACTGCGGCCTCATCACCGCCGAGCGGGTCGACGGGCTCTACCGGGCCGGGCTCACGAACCTCATCCTCTCCTACCAGACCCCGGACCCCGAGACCTTCCGGACCCGCAAGGCGCCGAAGCTCCTGTTCGACGAGTACCGCGACAAGGTGCGGCTGGCCGTCGAGCGCAAGGTGGCCCTCCGGGCGCGGACCAACCTCGAGATCGACATCATGAACACGAAGCACGCCGACGGCACCCGCATCGTCAGCGAGGACGAGCAGGCGGCGGCGTTCGTGGCGGACTGGATCGCCTTCAGCCGGGAGCTGGAGAGGCGCTACTCGCTCCCGCCCCGGGAGCACGACCTCGCCCGCATCCGGAGCGAGCGCTTCCTCGACCGGGACGAGAACGGCAGCCGCTACGCCCTGCTCGACGGCGTCCACCTCGTCTGGAAGCGGTGCCACACGTGGGGCAACGTCATCGGCGGGCACAAGGCCGCGGAGGTCGTCGACACCTACTGCCCGGCCCCCCACGACCAGTTCGTGGTGCAGTGGAACGGCGACGTCGTGAGCTGCTGCACGGACTACGAAGGGCTCACCAAGACCGCGAACGTGTTCGCGAGCTCGGTCGAGGAGGTCTGGCGGGGCGAGACGCGGCGGCGCCGTCTCGAGGACATGGGGGAAGGGCGGCTCTTGGACGTCTGCGCCCGCTGCCAGGGGCTGAAGTAGCCCGTCCCCCCCCCAGGGCGCCGATCAGCGTCCGCGCCGGCTCTCCCCCGCTTCGAGCTCGCCGAGGTCGCGCCAGGCGCCGGCGTGGCCGGAGTCCGCGGACAGCACGAGCTTGAGCTGGAGCACGGCCCGGGCGGCCATGCCCGCCCGGCGGTAGTAGGAGGCGAGCGCGTAGCGCAGCTCCACGTCCTCCGGTCCCTGCTCGAGCGAGGCCAGGAAGAGCTTCTCGACCTCGGCCCGGAAGCCGGCCTCCCGGGCCAGCGTCATGGCCAGCAGGCGGCGGGGGCCGTGCGCACCCGGGTCGCGCGCCACCGCCCCTTCGAGGAGCTCGAGCGCGCGCTGCCGGAAGCCTCTCTCCAGGAGGCCGCGGGCCGTGCTCTCGACCTCGGCGGGTGTCGTCGGCACAGGGGGAGACGGGGTGACCTGCGACTCCTCCGGCGAGCGACGCGCCGGCGCGGGCGCGTCCTCGACGAGGCCCCCCACGAGCAGGGCGTAGGTCCCGCGCGCGAGCTCGGCCCGGTCGTGGGGCAGCGCGAGCAGGTCGCCCAGGGCCGCCGAGCGCGCGCAGAGGGCGAGCACCGCGCGCTCGGCTGGCGAAGGCTCGACCCGGTCGTAGTCGAACGGCCACGCGCTCACCCGGCGGAGCCGGCGCTCCGGCCCGCCCAGGGCCCGCTCGAGGCGTCCCGCGTCGGGGAACTGGCGGGTGCCCAGCAGGAGCAGCCGGTGCGCGTCGAGGTGGACGGTCAAGTCGGCCGGCAAGGGGCGGTCCATCGGCTCCCGGCTCAGCCAGCCGGTGGTCCAGCGCAGCACCGAGAGGACGATGCGCTCCGCCTGCGTCTCGACGGCGGCCGCGAGCTCCTCCGGGCCGATGTACCCCAGGTCGACCACCGCGTGGCCGAACGGACGGCCGGAAGCCTCGGACTCGCGCATCGTGGCCCGGAACTGGCTTTCGGTGATCTTGCCCGCCCGATACAGGCCGGCCCCCAGCCGGTCCTCCTCCACGGTCGACGCCGCGAACACGATGTCCCCGTCCACGACGAAGAGCCCCTTCGCGACCTGGCCCTGGCGGAGGGCCAGCACTCCGGACCAGCCTTCCTCCCGCACGCGGGCGATCTCCTCGGCGACGAGCGCTCGCGTCAGGTCGAGAGCGGCCTTCTCCACCTTCCGGCCTCCAGTGTCCGGGCTACGAGCAGCCCTGCTGCACGTAGCCCATCGCCTTCAGCTTCTCGCACGCCTCCGGGCTCAGGCGCTCCTCGCCTCTCTGGCCCTCCAGCAGCCGGCGCGTCTTCACCATGAGACCGTCGATCCTCTCCCGGAAGAGCTCCAGCTCGCGCCGCTCCTCGCGCATCCGCTCGGGGCTCGCCCGTGCGGCGTCCACCGTCTCGCCGGGGTCCCTCTCCCGGTCGTAGAGAGCGTAGCGCGACCCCGCCTCCGAGGGCGTGGCCACCACCTTGAAGCGCCGGTCCCAGGCGGCGAGGAGGTTCCGGTCGTTCTGGCCCTGGAGGCGCGGCCGGTCGGGCCGGCGCTCGCCGCGGATCGCGGGCAGTAGGCTCTCCCCGGCGAGGTCCGGCGGGTAGGAGACCTTGAGCGCGTCGAGCACCGTCGGCACGATGTCCAGCGTCGTGGCGAGAACGTCCGTGCGCCGGCCGGCCGGGATCCCGGGCCCGGCGACCACGAGCGGGATCCGCAGCGACGGGTCGAAGAGGTTCTCGCCGTGGTCGAAGTAGTAGCCGTGCTCGCCGAGGCTCTCGCCGTGGTCCGAGGCGAGAAGGACGAGGGTCCGCTCGGCAACCGCGGAGGCGGCGAGGGCGTCCATCACCCGGCCCACCTCGGCGTCCGCGGCCGCGATCTCGCCGTCGTACTGTGCGACGTAGAAGCCGAGGCTCTTCCCGGGCTTCGCCCACGCCTTGGGGACGCCGCCGTGGAAGCCCTCGACCGGCTTCAGCCCGGGCCCGCGCGCCGCCTCGGCGTCGAGGAAGGCGGTGTCCCACGGGGGGGGCGGCTCGTAGGGCGCGTGCGGGTTCACGTAGTGCAGCCAGAGGAAGAAGGGCCGCTCGGGCCTCGCCTGGCCGAGGGTGCGCACGCCGTCCGCGGTGACCGCCCGCGCTCGGTCCATCTCCGTGGGGAGCGCCTTCTCCTCCCAGGTCTCGCGGTAGCGGAGGAATCCCCGCGCGTAGCCGAGCGACGCGGCGACGTTCGGATTGTCGACCGCCGCCACCGTCTCGTACCCCGCGTCCTTCAGGACGCTCGCCAGCGTCGGGTTGAAGTCGAGGAGCAGCGGGTGCGTCTTCCCGTAGCCAGTCTGCGAAGCCAGGCGCCCGGTCAGGAGGGCGACGAAGCTGCCCCGGGTCTTGGGCCAGTACGTGTAGGCTTCGGTGAAGACGACACCCCGCCGGGCCAGAGCGTCGATCCTCGGGCTCGTCGCCCGGCGGTACCCGTAGGTCCCCAGGTGGTCCGCTCTCAGGGTGTCGATCGTGACGAGGAGGACGTTCCACCGGTTGCCGGCCGACAACGGACGCGTGCCCGCGCCGGCCTTTCCCTGGCTCGACGGGGGTTGGCGGCAGGCGGCGAGGGACACGACGGCGGCCAGGAGGGCCTCCGTCGCCCGCCTCATGCCGCCTCCTCGATCACGATGCGCCGGACGTCGTCCCCGGCGTGGTGGAGCCGCACCCGCAGCGCCCCTCGCCACGGCCGGTCGCGGAGGCGCTCCGCCCACTCCACCGCGAGGACGCCGCCGGGCCCGGGCAGATCCTCGAGGCCCAGGTCCCCTTCGTCTCCGTCGCCCCGCAGCCGGTAGAGGTCGGCATGGTGGAGGGTCAGGCGGCCCGGGTATGCGGTCAGGAGGACGAACGTGGGGCTCGCGACCTCGTCCGGGTCGGCGCCCAGGCCTCGTGCGAGGCCGCGGACGAACGCGGTCTTGCCCGACCCCAGCTCGCCCGAGAGCAGGACCACTTCCCCTCCCCGGAAGGCGGCGGCCATCTCGGCCGCCAGCGCGATCGTCTCCTCCTCGCCGCGGCTCGTCAGGTCGCGGATGCGCCACCTCCCCGGGGGCGGCGGACCGACTCGATCGCCGCGGGCAGGGCCTCCACGACGTCCCCCGCGGTCAGGCCCTCCTCGCCGCGCTCCCGCGCCGCGAGATCGCCGGCCCGCCCGTGGACGACGACCGCCGCG
>DATJYX010000109.1:0-15953 GCA_035577965.1 Vicinamibacteria bacterium
CGTTGGCGTTCGACTGGAGGCCGATGCTTGTGTAGCCCAGGCGGCGGAGGTGGCTCGAGAGGAGCTTCACCGACTCCGAGAGGTGCCCGACGTCGTTCACGGCCAGGTGCTGGTCCGGGAAGAGCCCCGTCAGGAGACTGCCGACGCACGGACGGGTCCAGACCGACTGAGCGTAGGCATGGTCGAAGACGAGCGCGTCGCGGCTGAACTTCGCGACCTCCGGCGAGGTAGGACGATCGTAGCCGTACGTCTCGAGGTGGTCGGCCCGCAGCGCGTCCATGACGTAGAGGACGATGTTGGGGAGCTTCCGGGCCGGTCCGCCGAGGCTCCGGCCGGGCGAGGGTGCCGCGTTGCGGGGAACGGACGGGCACAGGAGGCGCGGCGATCCCCAGGGGAACGCGACGGGTCCGGGGCCGCTCGAGAGCCGTTTCACGTCGAAGGCGATCCGGAGGGGAGTTCCTTCGGAAGCCGCGAGGGGCATTTCCACCCGGCCGTCGCCCGATTTCCCCATGAAAACGGCTTCGGGGAGACCCCGCGTCCCCCGGATCCGGACGGTGTACGAGGCCGTCCCGCCGTGCGCCGGCGGGAGATCGAACCGCAGGAGAGCCCGCCGTGGCGGTCGGACGTAGTACGAGAGCTGAGCGCCCGGGATCTGCAGGATGCTCGTCGTGTGGCCGGCAGGCTCGACCCACGAGCCTCTGGCGGGGTCCCGGCCGGCTATCCTTCCCTCCAGCCGGGGGCGCACGAGGAGCCTTCTCACCCGGAACGACCTCGCTCCGCGGCACTCGATCTCCAGCTCGTTCGTTCCCGCTCGGACCTGCTCCGGCGGGATGTCGACCCGCTGGCGGGCCTGCGTCGGAGCGGCGAAGGTCAGGAGGGGTGCGCCGTTCATGCGGAGGGTCACCAGTCGCTCGCCCTGGCGGCCCCAGTCGGGGAGGAGGCTGACGGTGACCGAGAGGGGCATGGGGACCAGGGGAAGCACGAACGCGGCCGACGCGCCCGTGCTGAGGAAGCCCTGCCCGTTCGGCGCCGCGCCGCGCCAACGGGCGTCGAGGAAGGCGACTTCGCCGGGGTCGGAGCCCTCCAGCCGGTACTCGGGGGCGAGGTAGGCTTCGGCGAACCGATGCTCGGCGGCGAGGTCCATCCAGGTGGGTGCCTCCTCGCGGGAGGGGGCGCAGCGAAGAAGGACGAGAAGGCCGACGGCGGACGCGCCGAGGAGCCCCCTCGACCTCCGGCCTCGCGTCACCGGGGCCTCACTGTGGCCACCTGGCAGTCGCCCGGGAGCTCGGTCACGCCGTAGTAGCGGGTCGTCCGGGCTCGCGCGTCGTCGCGCGCGAGGACCACGGTGAAGCGCGCCGCCGTCGCCAAGTGGCAGACGCGCACGATGTGGGAGTGCAGGATCTCCTCCGAATAGAGGTCCCGGCGCTCGAACGGCTCGCGGCCGATGGTGGCGAGGCCCACCTCGAGGGTGTACTCGTCCGGGCCGAGGCCGAGGCGAACGTCGTGGCGGAATCGGATCCGCTCGCCGCGGGCCACCGAGAGGGGCACCTGGCAGTCGTACTGCAGGGTGTTCCGCCCATGCACCAGCACCGCCCGGCTGTTGTAGATGTTCATCCCCCCGATCGGCACCTCCATGTCCCGGAGCAGCTCGAACTCGTAGAAGAAGGTGGCGGTGCGACCCTGGGCGAAGGTCTGGCTCGGTCGGCCCTCCTCGTCGCAGAGAGCGACGCCCGTGCAGCGGGCCCAGCCGGTGGAGGCCTGGGCGACGCCCGAGATGTCGAGGAACGCCTCGGCGGGTGGCCAGGCCGCGGCCGGCGCCGTCTCTCTCTTCGCGTCGTCGGGTGGGGAGCCCGGGGCCGCGGGACCCGAGGGAGAGGCGACGCGTCCGCTCTGCGCCACGAGGTAGTACTGCCGCACCGCCTGCACTGCCGGGCCGAGGAAGCACATCTCGCCCTGATCGAGGAGCATGGCCCGCTCGCAGAACTGCTCGATGTCGGACATGGAGTGCGAGACGAGCAGGACCGTGATCCCGTCGTCGCGCAGGGCCTCGAGCCGGCGATAGCACTTCTGCTGGAAGAACACGTCGCCGACGGCCAGGGCCTCGTCGATCAGGACGACCTCGGCGTCGACGCTGGTCGCCACCGAGAAGGCCAGGCGCAGGAACATCCCGCTCGAGTATAGCTTGACCGGCTGATCGAAGAACTCGCCGATGTCGGCGAAGGCGGCGATCCGCTCGAGGCGGGACTCCATCTCCGGGGCCGGCACGCCGAGAATGGAGCCGTTCATGACGGCGTTCTCGCGCCCCGTGAACTCGGGATTGAAGCCGCTGCCCAGCTCCAGCAGCGCAGAGACGCGACCGCTCACGTAGACCTCGCCCTCGCTCGGGGCGGTGATCCCTGCGATCAGCTGGAGGAGCGTGCTCTTCCCGGAGCCGTTGCTGCCGATGATGCCGAGACGCTCGCCCCTCCTCACCTCGAAGGAGACCTGCCGGAGAGCCCAGAACTCGTGCCCCCAGCTCCCGCCCAGCCGAGAGAACACCATCTGCTTCAAGCGGTCCTGCGGCTTCCGATAGATCCGATGCATCTTGCCCACGCTCCGCACTCGGACCGCCACCGCCTCCTCGCTCAGGGCATCCGCTTCCCGGGGCCCGACTGCGCCAGGATCGTGGCCCGGACTTGCCCGACTGCTCACATCACGTCCGCGAACCCTTTGCGGGTCTTCATGAACCAGGCGTAGCCGAGGAGCATCAGAGCAGCCGAAGCCGCCGTCCAGGCCGCGAGCCCCCACAAATGCGGGGGCACGCCGCGGAAGATGAGGTTCCGCAACGTCTCGACGGTCCAGGCCAGTGGGTTGAAGCGCACCAAGACCCTGAACTGCGCGGGCACGATCTCGACCGGGTACATGATCGGAGTGGCGAAGAACGCGACCTGGAGGAGCAGCGGAGCCGCGTACCCGAGGTCCCGGAAGAAGACCCCGATGCTGGCCAGGAACCAGCTCAGCCCGAGGCTCAGCAGGGCGAGGGGCACGACGGCCAGCGGCAGGAGCAGCACGGTCCACGGGAGGCCGCCGCGGCGGACAGCGGTGAAGACGAGGAGGGCGGTAAGGCTCACGAGCCCGTGGAAGAGCGCGGAGCCGAGCACGCTGAGGGGAAGCACCTCGAGCGGAAAGACCACCTTCTTCACGTAGCTCGGCACCGCCACGATGAGACCGGGCGCCCGGCTGAAGCACTCGCTGAAGACGTTGTACGCCACGAGACCCGCGAAGAGCATGAGCGCGAACTCGCCGAGCCCGCCCGCGGGCGAATCGGGCCAACGGAGCCTCAGCACCACTCCTCCCACGAACGCGTAGATGGCGAGCAGCATCAGCGGAGAGAGGAAGGACCAGAAGGTGCCGAGGAAGGAACCCCGGTAGCGTCCCTCGATCTCCCGGCGCGTGAGCTGCCAGACGAGGTTGCGGAGCCGCCAGACGTCAGAGGCGAGGGCCAGGGGGCTGAGGTTCCGGGCGATGGAGTCGTGGCCCGCGGCGACTCGGGCCAGAGGGGCGCGCGGCGGGAGGGCGCGGATCGACGGTGCCTGCATCGGATCCATCGGCCTGCTCACCTCGCCGCTGCGCGAAGAAGGCGGGTGGCGCAGGCGGGCTCGATCGGCATCGGCTCCATTCGCCCGCACATTGTGACACCGGATCGACGATCGACGAAGCGGAGGTCCTCCCGGGGCCCGGTGTAGAATGTCGGCCTTGCCCGATCCGCCGATCGAGATGGTCCTCGGAGACCTCGTCCGCCCCGGTGTGCTGCGGGCGCCGCTGCGCTGCACCAACAAGGACAGCTGGCACGGCCACATCCCGTTCGCGTTCTGGTGCATCGAGGCGCTGAAGCCGCGCGTGCTCGTGGAGCTCGGGACCCACAAGGGAGACTCCTACTGCGCGTTCTGCCAGGCCGTGGCGGAGACCTTCGCCGACACGCGGTGCTACGCGGTGGACACCTGGCGAGGCGATCCCCACGCCGGGTTCTACGGCGACGAAGTGTTCGAGGAGCTCCGTCAGTACCACGAGCCCCGCTACGGACGCTTCTCCTCGCTGCTGCGATCCACCTTCGACGAGGCGCTCTCGCGGTTCGCCGACGGGAGCGTCGACGTCCTCCACGTCGACGGCGCCCACGGCTACCAAGAGGTCCGCCACGACTTCTCGACGTGGCTTCCCAAGGTCGGCCCGGCGGGCGCCGTGCTCTTCCACGACATCGAGGTCCGCGAGGGAGATTTCGGCGTCTGGCGGCTGTGGGAGGAGCTGCGGCACACGTACCCGTCGTTCTCGTTCCCCCACAGCCACGGCCTGGGGGTCCTGGCCGTGGGAGAGAGCCCGCCCGAACCGTTGCGCCTCCTGACGCGCCTCGAGGGACAGAGGGCGGAGGACGTCCGCCGGCTGTTCGCCCGCTTGGGAGATGCGGTCCGGCTCCAGAGCGCCCACCAGGCCATGGCGCGGCAACGCGTGAAGATCGCGGAGCTCCAGGGCTCGCTCCAGGAGCGGGAGCAGCGCGTCGCGTTCCTCGATGCCGAGCGGGATGCTCTGTACCGGTCCACCTCATGGAGAGTGTCCGCCCCCTTGCGCCTGGCGAGCCGAGCCCTGCGGCTTCGGCACGGTGATCGGGACCGGGATGGAGGAGCACGGCCGAGGGCAGCAGCGAGGGTGTCGCCGGAACCTCCCCGGGAGCCGGCCACGGCGCCGCGTGCCTCGGACGCCGGCGCCCCGCCCCCCCCTTCGCGCACCTTCGCCCGCGTCCTGCTGGCGGATCCGGGCTGGGCCCTGGCCTTCCCCCGGACTGAGCATCCCGAGGTGTCGATCGTCGTCGTCACCTTCAATGGAGTCGAAAACACGTACGAATGCCTGGAAAGCGTCCTGGCCCACGCCGACGTCACCTACGAGTTGATCGTGGTGGACAACGCCTCGACCGACCAGACCGCTGATCTTCTCTCGCGCCTGCGGGGCGCGACGGTTTTGCGGAACGACGGGAACCTCGGTTTCGGAAGGGCCTGCAACCAGGCCGCGGCGCGGGCGACCGGGAGGTACCTGCTCTTCCTCAACAGCGACGCCGTGCTCGGTCCGGCCAGCCTCTCGGCCTTGGTGGAGACCGCGCGGGCGGATCCCCGCTGTGGCGCCGTCGGGGGACGCCTGGTGTGGCCGGACGGGCGCCTGCAGGAAGCGGGCAGCATCCTGTGGAGCGATGGAACCGCGGAGGGGTACGGGCGCGGCTCGGATCCTCTCGCCCCCGAGTTCACGTTCCGGCGGGAGGTGGACTACTGCTCGGGAGCGCTGCTGCTCGTCCGGCGGGATCTCTTCGACGAACTCGGAGGGTTCGACGACCGCTACGCGCCCGCATACTACGAGGACGCCGATCTGTGCCTGGGCCTCGGCAGGTTGGGCTACCGCGTGGTCTACCAGCCGGGGGCCACGGCCCGCCATCGCGAGTACGGCAGCAGCCCTGCCGGGCAGGCATCGGCGCTCATGCAGAGGAACCACGCTCGGCTCGTGGAGAAGTGGGGCGAGGAGCTCGGGCGCCAGCACCCGCGAGCTCAGGCCAACCGTCTTCGCGCCCGCGAACGGGTCACGCGTCCCCGGCTTCTCGTCGTCGACGACCGCGTGCCCACGCGCGACGCGGGCTCGGGATACCCGCGCGCCCACGCTCTCCTGAGCCTCCTCCGGCGCCGCGAGTACCCGGTCACCTTCTTCCCTGCCTACGACCCGACACCCTACCAGCCGTGGCTGCGGGACCTCCAGCGCGCCGGCGTCGAGATGATCTGCGACGGCCGGTCCTTCGACGATCTCGCCGCGGAGCGGGCGGGGCTCTACGACGTGGTGCTCGTGAGCCGGCCCCACAACTTCGCCATGGTCCGCGGGGCCCTCCAGCGCTCGTTCCCGCGAGCGGTCGTCATCTACGACGCGGAGGCGCTCTTTTTCGTCCGGGACGAAGCGAAGGCGTCGATCACGGACTCGGCGGCCCTGGACGACCTCGCTCGGAAGCAGCACCAGGAGCTGGACCTGCTCCGCTTCGCGCATCTCGTGGTGACGGTTTCGGAAAGAGAGAAACGGCTCCTCGCCCGGGCGGCCCCGGACTTCCAGGGCCAGATGGCCGTGTGGGGGCACGCGATCGAGGCCCGCCCGACACCGCGGCCCTTCGCGGAGCGACGCGATCTGCTGTTCCTGGGGAGCTTTCTTGCCCCTCAGTCCCCGAACACGGAGGCGGCGTCGTTCTTCGCCCACGACGTCCTCTCCCGCATCAATCGGCTCCTCGACTGCCGGCTCGAGATCGTCGGCTACAACGCCTCCGAGGCCGTCGGACACCTCGCCTCCGACCGGGTGCGGGTCGTCGGCCGCGTCGACGATCCAACGCCCCACTACGACGGCCGTCGCGTCTTCGTGGTGCCCCATCGGCATTCGGCGGGGATTCCCTTGAAGCTCAGCGAGGCCATGGCTCGGGGGCTGCCCGCGGTCGTCTCCGAGCTCACCGCCCTCCAACTCGGAGTGGAGGACGGACGAGAGGTCCTCGTCGGACGTACGGCCGACGAGCTGGCCGAGCAGGTCGTGAGACTCTACTCCGACGAAGCGCTGTGGAACGATCTTCGAGCCAACGCCCTCGACTTCGTCCGCCGCCACCACGACCCCGAGGCACTCGGTCGCCAGCTCGACGACATGATCGCGGGCGCGCTGGCGGCCGGGGCAAGCGTCCCGGACTGAGCGATCACTGGCGCTCTAGGCCGCACGTAGCGCGCGGAAAGACGACGGGCTCCATGACGTCCTCGGCCGGGCCCGGTTGGCCTCCCTAGACGAAGCCGAGCTTCTCGAGGCGCGCCCGGCAGCGCCGACCGACCGCCTCGACCCCGTGCTGGCTCTCCACCAGCTCCCGGCCCCTCCTCGCGAGGGCGACGGCCCACGCCGGATCGGTCACCACCCTCCTCATGTGCTCGGCGGCCTGCTCCAGGTCCGGGTCCGCCCACCTTTGGCCGGCGGGGTGCGGGTATTCGTCCGGGCCGACGTCGACGAGCTGGTAGTCGACGATGCAGGCGTTCTGCGGGTTGGTGAAGTCCATGTTGCCGGAGTAGCCGGTCACGATCACCGGCTTCTCGAAGAGCAGGGCCTCGGCGATCCCCCGGCCGAAGCCTTCCGACCGGTGGAGTGACACGAAGCAGTCGCAGCGCCGGATGAGGCCGAGGAGGCGGCGGCGGTCGAGCGTCTCGTTGACCACGGTGATGCGGGGATCGCGGAGCTCGGGAGAGGCGAGAAAGGCCTTCGCCTCGGCGGGACGTGCCGAGGCTCCGTTCGCCTTGACGATCAGCCCCACGCGCGGAGCCCCTCCCCGGGGAAAAGCGGCGCGGAACGCGCGGATCGCGCCGAAGGGGTTCTTGCGCGTCACGAAGGAAGTGAAGTCGAAGAAGGTCAGGAAGAGGAAGCGCTCGTCCGGCACCGGCAGATCGAGGGCCTCCGTCGTCGGGGCACCGGTCACTTCCACGGGATGAGGCATCCACACCACGGGCACTCGGGCTCGCTCGGCCAGCGTGTGCTGGATGAAGCGCGACGAAGCCCAGAGCTCGTCCACGCCCTCCAGGGCCTTAAGCCAGGCCTCCGGGAAGTGGCTCAGCTCCCAGTGCCAGGCGGCGATGTTGTAGCGGTCGGCGAAGAAGGCGTCGCCCAGATGACGGCGCGCGTCGGCCATCTCGTCGGCGTTGATGTGGAACACGTTGGCCCGATGGGGGCGTCCGGTCGTGAGCCGATCCCAGAAGGCGAAGTCGGGATGCTTCTCGGCGAGGTGCTCCCCCCAGTCGTACGTGTTGCGGATGTGGAACGGGACTCCAGCGGCCGCGAACGCCGCCGCGGAGGCGCGCACGTACTCGCCGACGCCGAGAACCCCGTACGGATGGCCCACGAGGAGCGCCCCGGGGGCGGGCTCGGAGTCGCAAGTGGCGGCGAGCGTCCGTGGCCGCGCAGGGAGCGTTCCACGGCGCCGGGGACGGGACAGCCCGAGCAGGCGGGCGCAGCGGCGCAAGGGCGCGCCCGGCCCGGTCAGCCGGTGCCAGACGTCGTGGACGAAGTCGCTCAAGGCCGCACCACACCGAGCGCGCGAGCCGTGGCCTCGAGGTAGGTGTGGCCGCGTACCTGGTCCGGCTCCAGGTAGTTGCCTTCGGCCCATTCGTTCCAGGCATTGATGAAGAGGAGGCGCTCGTCGCCGAAGCGGAGCTGCCGGGTCTGCCTCACCATCGCGTCGAGCCAGCGCCCGTAGGCCTCGGGCGACCCGTTCAGGAAGACGTGGGCGCGCTCGCGACGGCGCGGGCTGTTGTCCCAGGAGGGCATGACGGTTCGCAGGAGAGGGTACCCGGGAAGCCGTCGGGCCATGAACCGCTCGGCGCTCTTCGCGTAGTCGTAGAAGCGGGCCGTCCGCGGCGACCGGCCCGGCCGGGCCATGGGCGCCGAGAGCCCGTGGGGAGGGAACTCCACGGCCGCGTCGAAGCCCCACGGCCTCGGGTCGGCGTCCCACGCCGCGTCGAAGCTCTGGACGGCGGCGAGATACAGGTCCCCGACGCCGGCCTCGCGGGCGACCTTCCTCCAGATCTCGGTCGTGCGCTCGAGGTCGGGCAGCAGCTGCGCGCGATACAGCAGGAGCAGCGGCCGTCCGTTCACGCGGATGTAGCGCTCGTCCCGGAAGCAGGGCAGGAGGCTCTCGAGGAAGCGCCGATCGTCTTCCGGTGAGTGCTGCTGTCCGATCAGGATCTGGTCGTCACGCCCGTCCCACCGCCTCGTCCAGTTCTCGTTGGCCCAGCAGACGCAGAACGGGAACGCCGGCCTCTTCTGGGCGAGCACGTCGAGGAGCGGCCGCTCGAGCAGCCGCTTGCCGCCGAACCAGTAGTAGTAGTAGCAGAAGCCGGCCAGGCCGTGACGGGCCGCGAGCTCCGCCTGGGCCTCTCGGGCTCCGGCCTGACGCAGGTCGTAGTACCCGAGGTCGGCCGGCCGGCGGGGCTGGTCGTGGCCCGCGAACAGCGGCTCGGCGCGAGTCACGTTCGTCCACTCGGTGAAGCCTTCCCCCCACCAGGCGTCGTTCTCCGGGATCGGGTGGAACTGCGGCAGGTAGAAGGCGATGGCTCGAACGCGCTCCTGGCGGGCGATGACGTCGCCCCAGCGCTCGAGCAGCCGCCGACGGTTCACTTCGATCTGCCGCTCCTTGGCGCCGACGGCGGACGTCGTCACGCTCAGGTGATGCACGACGAGCGAGCCCGGAACGTAGACGACCTTTCGCCCTCGGCTTCGGACCCGCAGGGCCAGGTCGCAGTCCTCGAAGTACGCCGGTGCGTAGGCCTCGTCGAGGCCGCCCATCTCCTGGAAGAGGTCTCTTGGGATCATCAGGCTGGCCCCCGAGCAGTGGTCGACCTCCCGGACCACGTTGTACTGGGGGAGGCGTGGGTCGTCGTTGAGGCCCACGAGCTCCACGGTGCCGTCGGCCCGGAGCACGGCGCCGGCTTCCTGCAGGTGGCCAGAGGGATAGACGAGCTTCGATCCGGCGATCCCGACCGCCGGATCGTCGAACACGGCGACGAGCTCGTCGAGCCACCCGGCCTGCACCTGCGTGTCGTTGTTCAAGAGCAGCAGGAACCGCCCCCGGGCGGCACGCGCCGCTCGATTCACCGAGCGCACGAAGCCCTGCGTGACCTCGCTCCGCAGGTACACCAGGTTCGGCACGGCGGGCAGGAGCCGCTTGGTGTCGTCGGCGGAGCCGTCGTCCATCACGACCACCTCGAAGGAAGCCCGGGGCGCATGCCGGCACATCGCGACGAGACAGCACAGGGTGTAGTCGACCTGGTCGAGAACCGGCACGATCACGGAGACGAGGGGCGCCTCCACGGCCGGGAAGACGATGCTCCTCGCGAAGCCCTCGCGCGAGCGGCCGGCCATCTGCAGCAGCTCGGGCCGCCGAAGGCGGGGAAGGCGTCGTGCGACGGGTGGGAGGCCCAGCCACCACGGAAGCCGCACCTGGAGCCTCCAGGCCACGCCGGGCCAGCCCTCCTGGCGCCAGACACGCCGGACGTTCGCGAGCCGATCGCTTGTCGAGGGCCTGGACACCACGCTCCGCTCAGCTGCGATCGAACGGCTCCAGCTCTTCGTCAGGGAGCACGTAGCGCCAGTCCTTGCGGACGGTCGCGCGGGCGAGAACCGTGTGGCGGACGATCTTCTCGGTCCGGCGCGGCAGCCATCGCCTCCTGGACTCCTCTCCGGCGACGACCGGTCGCACCTCCTGCAAGGTCGGGCCCGACACTCGCTCGACCTCGAAGTAGGAGCACTCGATCCACTCGCGCAGGCAGGGAAGGGTGGGCACCCACCAGTTCGAGCGATCGTCCGCCAGGACGTCGTTGTAGAAGAACCGCGCGTGTGAATCGCGCCGGCCGTCGATGACCGGTCCTTCCACGACCAGCGTCCCGCCGTTCCGGATGACCTGGCGAAGGCGGCTCAGCGCGAGGATGGGGTTCTTCAGGTGGTAGTAGACACCGCAGAAGAGGACGATGTCGAAGTCGCGCCGGCCCAGACGGGTGACGTCGTACACCGACACGTCGGGGACATACTCCGCGCGCGAGCCGAGGATGGTGTGGGCGAGCCGGAAGGTGGGCAGCTCCTGGACGCCGCGTTCCGAGGGTCGGGCTCGGGGATCGCCCACCAGGTAGTCGGTGGCGACGACGGCGGCGGCGCCGCGCCTTTCCGCTTCGAAGGACCACTGGCCCTCCCAGCAGCCGATGTCCAGCACCTGCTTTCCCCGGAAGTCCACCTGGCCGAACGCTTCCATGATCTGGGGATTGGCCGGACCGAAGCGGCCGGGGGTGGTGACACCCCCTCCCAGATCCTGGGAGTAATGCCAGACGTGGCGCGCAACCTCCTCCAGCAGCGTCTCTCTGGTGCTCACGTTCTCTCCGTTCATAGCGTTGGCGGGCGGACCCGTCAGTCGGGGTCGCGCGAGCCCTGAGGGGTCGTGGCTCCCGAGGCCTGCGGTTCCTGCGGCTTCTGGAGGACCATCAGAGTCAGCTCGTGCCGGTCGGGATCGAATCTGAAGTCACGAAGGAGGAGGTGCGGTGCCCAGGCCTGCCGAACGTACCGCTCCGGGATGAGGGCCTCTCCGTAGAAGGAACGGTCACGCGGGCCGCCCCCGCCGAGGGGTGCGTACACGAACTCTCCGGCGTCGTATCGCCTCCGGGCTTCGCCGAAGTCCGGGAACATGCCGGCCAGGGCCTCCAAGTAGGGATGTGCCGGTGCGCGCGTCCCCCGGAAGGCCGAGAGCCAGCGGCGGACCCGCGCCTTCGTCCCCTTCAGCGACTCGCAGTAGTCGAGGAACTGGCGCGGACGTATGGTCACGGCCAGGAGGCCTCCCGGCTTCAGGAGACGGGCCAACTCCTTCATCCAGGCGTCCGCCGCGTGCTGCGCGAGGTGGGAGAAGACGGAATAGCCGACCACGAGCTCGAAGCTGCCCGAGGGCAGATCGGTGGGGGGCAGCGGATCGACCACCTGATAGGTACCGCCGCTCATGATCCGCCGGCAGATGCCGATGAATTCCGTGTCGACGTCGATGCCGGTGATGTTCTCGGGGCTCGTGTCCCGGAAGAAGAACCGGGTGATCCTCCCCCACCCGCACCCGAAGTCGAGAATGCGTGTCGAGGGCGTGAGGGCGACGCCCAGTCGGCCGCAGGACTGCCTGACATCGACCCAGAAGCGGAATGGGAAGGTGAGCGCGGCACGGCCGGCGCACCCCACGGTGTTCGCCTGGAGCTCCTCGCTCGGATAGCCGCAGAGCACGCCCCGCGGCGCGCTGTCCGGCTGGTATCCGGCCAGGATTCGCTCGTACCAAGCCTCCTCGGAGAGTGCGGCCAGGCGGTCGAATTCCGGGCCGGACGCGGCGCGGACCTCGTCCATCAGCGGCTTCCCGCCGCCAGCCGCGCGCCCGGCCCGGCGCCTGCGGCGCGGGCGAGGCCGCCCGCATCGCGTGACTGGGAGCCGTTCACGAGCCGGAGTCTACACCGGCCGGCTACTGGAAGTAGCCGTTCACGTCGATGACGAGGTGGAGCGTTCCCGTCGGGGCACACCCCACCCCGATCTGCCCGGTGCCGCTCAACGCGATGACCGCGTTGTTCGCGCGGGCCATCCCGGCCTTGTAGTTCACGATCGACGTCTGGGGAGGGTAGACGCCCGCCGGGTACGCGTTGAGGCTCCCGACACCCGAGGTCTGGGCCACTGTCACGTTGGCCGATATGGCCTTCGCCCCGCTGGGCACGCCGCACGACGGGCCCGTCGCGGCGAACACCAGCTCGACCCCGCAGATGAGGGCAGCACCGCCGGTGGGCCCGGTCGCGAGGCGGGTGTCGAGGACGCGGCAGGGGTCGAGCGTGAAGTAGCTCGTGGCGGGCGGGGGCGGGGTCCCGACCTCGACCGCCCCCAGGTCGCAGCCTGCCCCCTGCGGCCGGGTCACCCCGCGCTCGTCCCGTCCGATCACGCACGCGCCCGCGTCGATGGCCGGGCTGCCGGCGAGGAGGAGGTGCGTGGGCGAGAAGCCGACCGTCGTGCTCAGTGTTCCGAGGCGCGGATCGGCGGTGATGCGCGCCCCCCCCACGCAGGGAGGGTTGTTCGCGGGGTACTCCAGCACGCCCCCCCCGTTCGTGAGCTGGGCGGAGCACTGCGCGTAGTTGGGGGGAGCGACGCCCGCCGCCTGGTTGTTGGCGACGATCGTGTTGAGGAGCGTCCCGTTGCTCTGGCTCGTGACGCCGCCGCCCGAATAGGCGGCGAAGTTGTAGGCGATCGTCGCGTGGGTCACTTGGAAAGGCAGGGTGTTGCCGGAGATCACGAGCCCGCCGCCGATCGCGTTAACGTCCGTCCCCTCGGCCCGGTTGCCGCTGATCGTCGTGTTGACGATCGTGACCGCGCCGTTCGAGACGAGGGCGAGGCCACCCCCGGTGCCGCCCCCGCCGTTCGAGTGCACCACGTTGTTCGCGAACGTCGAGTTGACGATCGTGACGTCACCTCGCTCACCGATCATCCCCCCACCGAACGAACGCACGCCGAGGTATGTCCCGCTGCTGTCGACAACCTGGTTGCCGATCACGCTCACCGTGTCGAGGGTGACGGATTCGCTCTGCGCCGGATGGAGAGAGAAGCCGATCGCCCCGCCCTGGTTGCGGGACGTATTGCCGGTGAAACGCGTGGTCGAGATCTGAAGCGTGCCGCCCAGGTTCGCAGGGGCGGGGCTCACCCCGTCGACCCAGATCGCCCCCCCGAACCCGCTGCCGTTCGAGGCGTTGCCGCTGAACGTGGAGCCGGTGATGACGATCGTGCTGGACCGACCGTGGATTGCGCCCCCGGAGGTGTCGTAGGCGGTGTTGCTCGTGAACGTGCAGTTGGCCATCGTCACGGTCCCCCACCGCGTGAACAAAGCACCTCCGCCGTAGTCGAAGGGGCTGAAGGGGGACGGCGGCGCCGCTGTGAGGTTCGTGGCGTTGCCGGTGAACGTGACGTTGGTCAGGTTCAGGTGGAGGGGCGCCGCCCCGGGGAAGTCCTCGCCTTCACTGCGAAGGGCTCCGCCGCTCGCATCGTCCTGGGCGCCTTGAGCCAGCCCCCCGGTGAGGGTCATGTTCCTGACGTTCAACGTCCCCGTCTCGTGCAGCAGGATGCGGGTGCCCCCCCCGCCGCTCAACGTGACGTTTCCTCCCCCGTCGAGCGTGTAGACGAGGTTCACATTCGCGCCATTCTGGAAGACCTTCTGGCTCGTCAGTGTGATGGTGGCCGGCCCCCCGCAGTTGAACGTGATCGTTCCTCCGGCGGAGCTAACGGTGGCTACCGCGCTGGCGAACGCCGCTTCGGTGCACGTCCCGGGGCCGCTGCCCACGACCACGTCGGTGCCCGCGACCGGCCGCGCGAAGGCGAGTCCGGACACGAGCCACGGGAGGACGGAAGCGTTCAGCCTCATGCGGCACCCTGGACCGTCGCCCCGCTGGCCGCGCGCGCGACGCTGGAGTACGGCGCCAACCAGCCACGCGCCATCGCGACCTTCAGATCGCGAGCGCCGACGCGCCTCTGCCGCTGCACCGCCTTCCGCTCATGGAGCACGCGGGGAAGGCCGCGGAGTGCGTCCCACTTCGCCCTCACGATCGCACGCCCCTGTCCGCGGGCCGAGAACCACAAGACGCTCAGCACGTTGAGCAGGACGTGCTGGGGAAGGTAGGCCGCGAGGAGGGCCGCGGGCATGTCCTTGAAGAACGTCCACACGAGGTTGCGGTGGCCGTGGTAGATGGAGAAGCTGCTTCTGCGGCCGCTGCTCGCCGATCCGACGTGGTAGGCCACGGCGTCGGGCACGTACAGGCAGCGGTAGCCCCGCAGACGAAGCCGGAAGCCGGCGTCCACGTCCTCCACGTAGCAGAAGTACGTCTCGTCGAACCCGCCGATCTCGAGGAGCGCGTCCCGCCGGTAGAGGGCGGCGGCGGCGCAGGCCGAGAAGACGTCGCGCGCCGGCTCCGGCGGGGGCAGGGGTGCCCCATGCCCAGCGCGCCAGGTGAGCCCGCTCACGTGGTACACGTCGCCGCATCCGTCGAGGACGCTCCCGTCGCCCGCCGACCGGAGCTGGCTCGCAAAGGCGACGTGGGCGGGATTCCGTTCCGCGGCGGCGGCGAGGACGGCCAGCCACGACGGCGCGGGGAAGGCGTCCGGGTTGAGCAGCGCGACCCACTCGCAGTCGGAACAAGCTTCCAGCGCGACGTTGTTCGCGGCCGCGAAGCCCACGTTCGTGCCGAGTCGGATCGCCTCCACGTGCGGAAACGGGCCGAGCGCCCGGTCGAGCGAGCCGTCGGTGCTGCCGTTGTCGACCACGACAACGCGGTCCGCCCGCCGCTCCTGGGCCGCGACCGAGCGCAGGCACGCGGCCAGGTGATCCCCGCCGTTCCAGTTGACGATCACCGTCGCGATTCTCACCAGGGCACACCCGCCTCGTTCACGTTACAGAACGGAGCCTCGTCGGGCAAGGGGCGTCGTGACCGTCGTCACTCGGCCCGCGTTGGGGCGGGGGAACCGGCTGCTTCAGCCGGAACGGGGACGGCGACCCGAGAAGAGATCTCGGATCCGGCGGCCGACGGCGAGATTGCGCCTCGCCCTCTCCAGCTCTCGCCGCACGGCCCCGAGCTCCGCCAGCGCGCCGAAGAGGGGCGCGGGTTGCGGCCAGGACGAAGCGCTCTGGATGTCCACCGGCTTCACCCTCGTCATTTGTGCGACATCGGGCGGCACGGCCGGTTTCGCGATGGGCCGGAGCGTCGCTCCGCTCAGCCACTCCGCAGCCTCCTCGCCGAGAGGGAAGTGGTCCGTCGTGTCTGGGCTCCGCTTCGTGAGGCAGACGGTCCACTGGTGTCCGGCCACCGGAGGGGGCGTCGTGCTTTGGACACCCAGTCCCATCTTGCGCACGGTCTCGACGAACCAGCAGCGGTCGTGGAGGACCGCTTGCGTCGGATCACTCTCCCCCGCGAACAGGGAGAAGGGGCCCTCGACCAGGCAGGGGAAGCTGTCGCGGTCGAAGAAGAACCAGGTGGTGAGCGCCGTTCCGTCCTGCCTCAGGATCCGGGCCACCTCGCGGAGGTAGTAGAGAGCCTGCCTGCTGTAGAGATGGGTGAAGACGGAGATGGCGATCACGAGAGAGCACTCGCCATCCGGAAGGGGGACGGGCTGCCCGAGCCGGAGCGTGTTCCCCGGCGCGTACGAGTGAGCATAGACGTCGTGATGGAAGAACCGGAACTCGGGATCGACAGGGGTCTCTAGTAGTGCCTCTGGCACCACTCGATCATCTCCCGGTGGACGTCGATGCCGACGTAGCGGCGCGGCCTCGGGCTCTGCAGCAGCAGACTGTCGCGCGACGCGCCCGCAGCCGCAGCCGAAGTCGACCACGCTGTCGTAGGCCTCGGGGG
>DATJYX010000110.1:0-71633 GCA_035577965.1 Vicinamibacteria bacterium
TCCGATCCGGTGCGCCGTCACCGCCCTTCAGCACGACCTCGTCGCCGTTTAGCGACACCAGCCGGCCCTCGAGAGGAACGGCCTCGCCCGCGATCTCGAGTTGAACGCGCGCGCCGGGCGGCAGCGTGGGCCGCCCTTCGCGATCCTCGTCGGAGGCCCAGGTGCGAGAGCCTCCGCCAACCGCGGCCAGCCAGGCGACGAGCGCCAGAAGCACCGTCGCCGCGGGAGGGGCCGGCCCGCGCGCGGCGATCCCGCGCGCGGGCCGGACACCGAAGCTCACGGACGGACAGCCCGCTCCACGGTGAGCGGCAAGCCGCTCCCCCGGGCGAGCCCGCCCGGCGCGGCGCTTCCGAAGGCCGGACAGCCGTCCCCCTGGGACAGCACGATCTGGAGGGACACCGACTCCTGGGCGTCGCTGAAGTTCGCGACGAGCCAACGGTAGTTGCCGGCGGCGAGGTTGGGCGCCGACACCTTCCGAGGCTTCGTCGCAGACGGCTCCGACTGCACGAGGAAGTTGCAGGTGCGCTTGTTGAACTCGTCGAGGGAGCAGGTGTTGGCCGGCACTAGGTACAGGCCCATCGGGCTCGGGGCATTCGTCCAGTCGAGAGTCATGTCGAGGCGTCCCTTGTTCGGGACGGAAAAGTCGGCGTAGTCGAGAGCCTTCGCGTCGATCCCAAAAGGCGCCGAGACGAGCTTGGCCTGGGTGCACGTCGATGGAGTCGGGATGACCGTGCAGTTCGGCGGCGCGCCGGTCTCGCCGGGGGGACAGCCCGCGGGCCCAGAGCTGCACGCGCCCAGCCAAGCTACCGCCGTCGCCGCGCCCGCCAGTGTCAGCAAACGCTTCGTCTTCATGTGTCGTCTCCTCTTCTCGGCATCGGCCGAGTGTGTTTGCCCACTAGACGGACGCGCCGTCCGGTTTTCCGGCGGGTGGCCGCCGCGGAATCCCGTCGTCGGGGATCAGAACCTCACGGTGACCGCCGCCACCGCTCCGCGCGGCCGCGGGGCGAGCACGAGCCTCAGCCTCTCCGGGGACACCGGCCTCCAATTCCCGCCGTCCATCGCGTGACCGATGAGACCCCCAATGGCGCCGGCCGGGAACGCGAAGAGCACGCCCAACACCGCCGACGAGGGGGGGCCGCAGCCAATGTCGTGGCAGTTTCCCACCGCCCAGCCCGCCGCAAAGCCCGCAGCCGCCCCGACGGCCATACCGACGCCCGTGGCACCGAGACCCGGCCGGACCTCGATCTTGGCCAGCGCCTCCCTCGGCACGAGGACCTCCCGCGGCTCCTGGTTCCTCAGGATCGTGATCCCCTTCTCGTCGACCGAGACGAGCTTGCCGACGACCCGGGTACCGCGCGTCGGGACGCACAAGGTCTTCTCGCCGAGCTGCAGCCTCACTGTCCCATCGCCCTCACGAACGACGGGCAAGGACGACGTGACCTCGCCCTTCGGCGACACGCTGACAACGCCGGGAACGTCGACCTTCGGCGGCGGCGTGACACGGATCGTCTGCCCGGCGGCGAGAGCCATCTCCTCGGCTCGCCCGGCCCCAGGGACGGCCAGGATGCCGAGCAGTCCGGCCACGCCGACGGCACCCGTCCAGCTCACGCTTCGCATGAGAAGCCTCCAGCCCGCGCGCCTTCACGCGCCACCCGTCGTGACCGCCCCCCGGCGAGGCGCGGTTTCATTTGTCCGTGCATGAGGGATCTCCTGGACGGCTCGGCCGTCGGGCGCGGCTCGGAGACGCTCGTTTCCCGTTTGGACGGACGCGGCCGGAGCTCTTCCCTCAGCGAGGGCGAGATGCGCGCCGGATGCCGTAGAAGTCGACCCAGTGGATCCTGCCGTCCCAGCCGGCGGCGTACTCCTCGTAGGAGAGCCAGAAGGCCTCGTCCAGCTCGCCCTCGCAGTCACGGCCCGGCGGGCAGAGCCCGGCCGGGTCCACGACCAGGACCCGCGGGCGGGGACGAGCCGAGAAACCCTTGACGACGACCATGTGCCCCGTCGTCGAGCCGGGCGAGTGGAGCGTCGCGAGGACCGGCCGGCCGGCGCAGATCTCGGCCGACAGGCCCGGCCAGGAGAGAGGCTTCGTGTCGCACCGCTCGTCGTCCTGGCGTCCCGGAAGCGAGTCGCAGGTCGTCAGGTAGTCGAAGGCGTAACGCTCCGGGTTCTCGGCGAACGCCGGCCAGCGCGGGGCGGCGCAGGAGGCGGGCGCCCGGTCGGCTGGCAGGCAGGAGCGGGGACCGGCGCAGCAGCCCGCGACGCCGAGCACCTCTTCCGCCTGTCGGCACTGGCACGCCTCCGCCGTCCGCACGCCAAGAAGTTCCATGGCCATCTGCCCGCTCGCCGCCCAGCACCAGTGGCCGGCCGCCTGCGGCGCGAAGCGGAGGCTCAGTGTCCGCTCGGGGCAGGCTTCCCGGCCCGCCGCGGGGGCGGCCGCGAGGGCCGCCACCGCGACGAGCAGGATCGCCTCCGGGCGGAACATCCGAGCCTCCGGTCGGAGCCGAGTGGACCCGAGCTAGTCCCGGGTGAAGAGCGCCGGCGTGCAGATGAACGGGTACAGGTGGCCCGCTCCGCGGCGAGCTTCGGGCACGACCGTCGGCACGGGCTGATCGACGGGCTCGTTCATGAGCAGCCTGTAGTACGCGCCGAAGTGGAGCGCACCCACCTGCTCCTCGTTGACAGAGTGGTGGGTGTGGCCGCCGACGTTCTCCGTCGGCAGGTTGCTGACGTAGAGCACGTGCGGAGACGCGCTCGGAGCGAGGACGAGCCGCCGGGCCGGTCCGCCGTCCACGGGAGCGATCTCGATCACGACCGCGCCCGCGTCGGCCTCGAGGCTCCAGCGGACGACGTCGGTCATGGCCTGTCGAAGCTTCGACGCCTCTCCGCGGCCCCGAAACTCGAAGACGTCGGCGCGGTGGGCGTGCTGGGTCGGCATCGCGGCCTCGAGTCGTCCGCCGTCCAGGTGGATCCGGGCCGAGATCGGTCGCGGCAGCCCAGTCGAGCCGCCGTTCGCGCCGAGCAGAACGGGATCGATGCGCCCGTCCCCGACGATCCGGCCCATGTTCGGCACGTACCGGAGATCGCTCCAGGCCTCGGGGTCGTCGAGGTCACGGGGCGGCTCGGGCCACGAAGACGCCACGCGAGAAGGCCGAGCAGAGGCCTCCGTCTTTCCGCCCTGGACCCGCATCCGGACCTCGGAACCCGTGAGATCCCAGATGCCGAGCTGCTCCGAGACCCCGCCTCCCGACCCGGCCAGGACGACGCGCGTCGGTGCACTCGACGGAGCGTTCGTGAGCGCATCGAGGCTCACGACGAGCGTCGGCGCGTGCCCGGGAATGGCCACGCCACCGACCTCACCCACATGACTCGCGTCCACGAGAAGCACCTCGGCCGGCGCGCGGTCCCCATTCGCCACCACCGCGCACAGACCAGTGAAAACGATCGACAGAGCAACACACATGTCCCATCCCCCTCGGGCCGCTTGCCCCCGACATCGGCCCTCACCGCGGAGGGAAGAAGGCGAGAGGAGGCGTTACGGGCCGCCGGGACAGTTCCTCGACTGTCACAAGGCCGGAGGGTCGGGACGGACGGGCGTCGCCGGCGGCCGTCGCGGACGACGAGGCGCGCGGCTCCGCGGCTACAGGGATCGGGTGGAAGGCTTCGGCGGTCTGTCGGCCCGCGCGCGAGGATCGAGCCCGCCGATGCAGGCGAAGCCGGCCCAGGTGGCGGGATGGGAGAGCGAGGCGTCGCGGTCGTGCAGCAGGGCGACCTGGGTCCGGCGCAGGGCGATCAGGGGATCTCCCTCGGCGATCAGCGCACGGTGGAACGCGACGAAGAAGGTCCGGCTGACCGCGTCGTCGACGTCCCACAGGCTGGCGACGACGCTCGGCACGCCGGCCGCCAGGAAGGGTCGGGCGAGGCTCCAGGCGCCTTCGGCCCGCGAGACGACGCCCGCCCCGGAGCGACAGGCGGCCAGCACGACGACACGCGTGCGACTGTAGTTCTTGCCGTCCAGCTCGCGGACGTAGAGGGCGCCGGTATCGGCTCGCGCGGGATCGGGCGCGAGGAGGAGATGGGCAGTTCCGGGGAGGTCACCACCCCCGGCGTGTCCGGCGAAGTGGACGATCCAGCTCGTGCGCATGCGCTCCAGGAACGCCCCCTTGGTGGCCGCGCTCCCGGTGAGCAGGCCGGCGTGCTCGTAGAGGCGGGCGATCTCCGCGGCCTCGGCCTCGGCGCCGGGCAGGCTCGGCAGCCCGCGTCCGAGGTCGCGATCGAGCCGGGGATTGCCGACCGCGAGCACGGCCGGAGCCGGGTCGCGCGGCACCGCCCCCGCCGCGGCGGAGGCGCGGACGAACACCGCGCCGCTCGGGGCGAAGCCGACGACGTGGTCCTCGACGAGATAGCGGCCGGTCTCGCGGTCATAGAGGCTACCGAAGGCCACGGTCTGCAGCGCGAGGTCGGGAACCAGGATGAGGGTCTCCTCCGATTGGACGGCGGCCGCCAGGGGACGCACCATCTCGTCGTAGAGGCGGGCCGCCGGCTCGCGCACGGCGGCGGGGTCCGCGCGTTCCTCGACCGCCGCCTGGTACGCGGCGGCGAGTCGTCGCAGCTCGTCGGCTGGAACGGGGCGCTCGACGAAGCGGCAGCCGTTCCGCGTCAGAACCCAGGTGAGCAGGCGATCCGGACGCGAGGCGTAGTAGACGAGCGCGACGCCTTCCGGCAGCTCGTGCCGCAGGGACTCGGGCTCGGGGGGCGGCACGGCGCTTCGCGCCGAGGCTTTTCTCCCCGCCGGCCCGGGAGCTGGAGGGCCGGCGAGCGAGTCCGCGAGCTGCCGGGCCCGGCCGCGCTCGACGAAGGCGAGCGCTCGCTCGGGTTTGCGGCGCTTCTCCAGCTGGAGATCGACCATGTCGTCGAACAACGGAAGAGCCTGGTCGAAGAACGACGCCTGGAGGGCCGCATCCCGGAGGGACACCCGCTGGCGCTCGAGCTCCTCGATGCCGGCCTCGAGCTCCTGCTCGACGGCGTCGTCGAGGCCGCGCGAGGCCTGGGCTCGTGCGAGCAGGAGGCGAAGCGGGGGGACCCGCGCGGGCATCGCGCGCTGGAAGTAGCCCAATGCCCGGCCCAGGGACGCGGCGGCCTGTTCGGCGCCGTGGTTCGCCAACGTCTGACCCTCCACTGCATCGGCTTCAGCCTCGAACCGTTTGCCGAGGGACCGGTCGCCAATCTGCGGGATGAGGCGACGAGCCTCGGCGAGATCCGCAGCGGCCAGGTCGTCGGAGCCGAGGGCGTGCCTGAGAGCCGCCCTCTGGACGAAGGCGTCGATCATGGTTGCGGTTCGGGACCAGCGACGAGCTACTTCGACGACGGCGGTCTGGAAGTGGAGGGCGCTCCGGGACCGGCGTTCCTCCAAGCTGGTGATCGCCGCTTCTTCGAGGATTGCGTATCGGTAACGAGGGGACCGCACGAGGCGGATTAGGGCGAGGCCCCGCGTCCGCTCGCTCCAGGCGCCACGGCCATCGCCGAGAATGCGGAGGTTCTCGGCTCGAAGAGAGAGGATGAAGCTTTCGCTGTCCGGGTCTCGTGCCGCGTGTAACGCGGAGTAGGCCAGACGATAGCGCTCGAGCGAGGCGGCCAGCTCCCCGCGACTCACGTGGACGTAGCCTTGGACCCAGCGCGCGCGGCCGACGAGCTGGCCGTAGGAGTGCTGCTGCGCGAGGACTTCGACGCGGTCGAGCTCGGCCAGGGCCGCCTCCGGTTTGATCCGATCGAGACACTGCGTGACGCCACGTTCGCGGGCGTGCAACGCGTAGGGGCTTCCGCCTTCGTCCAGGAGGCGATGCGCTTCGCGAAAGGTCTCGCACGCGGACTGCTGGAGGTCGGCCAGACGCTCGGCCTCGTGGAGGGCTCGGTAGCCGGAGGCTTGAGCGCGGAGCGCGTCGGGCGAGGTTGACGAGGGCTCAAGCGCTCGCGCCGCGTCCCTGGCCAGGGCGTCGCCGGTCCTCGCCAGGAGCGCGTCGCCGATGACCTGCGCCTGAGCGCGCAGGTCGGCGGCGTCGGTGCGGCCCTCGAGGGTGGCGTCGGCCCAGGCCGGGAGGAGCTCGTCCTGGAACCAGGCGCGCAGCGCGGACGGCGCCTCCTGGGCCAGGCGATCGACGGCGGCCGGCCCTTCCCGGAGCGCGGTCCGCGCCAGGCCCTTGTCCTCCTCGACCGAGGACTGGTGCGCCGCGGCGAGCCCTTCGAGATGGCGGCGGGCCTCGTCGGCCCAGCCTGACGCGGCGTCGCGCGCCAGGTAGTCCTGCCAGGCCTTTCGAGCGGCGTCGACGAGGTGCAGGCTCTCGAGCGCCAGGGCGCGGTTGAACCAGGCCTCGGCCGGCGGCGCATCGAGGGCGATCGCCTTCTCGGCGGCCTCGAGCGCCCTCGGGACGTCCGACGGCTCGTCGAGGCGGCTCGCCCGGACGAGGTAGGCGGCCGAGAGATCGCTCAGGAGGCGGGGATTCCGGGGCGCCTGGGCGGTGGCCGACTCGAGGGCCTTCACCGCCGCGCCGACGTCTCCCGAGACGAGGTACGTCACGCCGAGGGCGCCCAGAGCCTCGGGAGAGGGCTCCGCCGCGGCGCGCTCACGGACGCGGGCCACCGCGCCAAGGACGGCCGGCGGATAGGCGTCGAGGCCGTGCGGCGCCTCCCCTCGAAGGACGACGAGAGGCCCGTGGCGGAAGCCGCCGGTGAGGCGCGGCTCGACGAAGCGCTCGGTGCCCATGGCCTCGGCCAGGGCGGCGACCATCGGCGTCGAGGGAGCCGATCTCCGCCACGGAAGGCGGAACGCCACGAACGCCAGGGCGGCCGCAGCGGCGAGCGCGGCGGGCACGAGGAACGCCTTCCGGCGGACGAACGGAATCACCGGCGAGACGACGTCCTCCGCCTCTTCCTCCTCGAGGAGGAACCGGACGGTCTCCGCGAACACCTCGCCGCAGATCGGGCAGGAGGCCAGGTGCTCGTCCATCCGCGCCGCCTCCGCCCCGACGAGCCGTCTCTCGGCGTGGGCCGCGATGAGTCCCGGGTCCGGGCATCCGCCCGGTCGCGGCCCGCTTTGTGGCCCTCCTGTCACCGCCCACCTTCCCGCAGGCCGGCGTCCACCTGCTTCTCAGACGGACGCGGAACGGCGTTTTCCGGAGCCCCGTCGCTCGCCGGGGCGTCGATCGTCAGGACCGCGTCCCAGTCGAGGGACGAGAGCAGCTCCCGGGCCTCGCCGGGCCCGATGCCTTCCGTTTCGAGATCGACCCGCAGGCCCTTCAGGATCTCCTCCTTCCGCCGGTAGAGAGGCTTCTGCTCCAGGCCGAGGGACCGTGCGGCCTCGGCCAGGGTCAGCCCCGAGTTGAGATGCAGTCGGAGGAAGAGGCGGTCCCGGGCCGGCAGCCGGGCCAGGGACCGGCGGATGACGGAGAAGGTCCGCTCGGCCAGGACCTGCCGCTCGGCCCGCTCGATCTCCGCGGACGGGCGGTCGGTCGTGACCGGCTCCGGGCCCTCGGTGGGCGGCCCCCGCCGGCTCCGAGGCGGGATCTTCTGGCACCAGTCCCGGAGAGCGTCGCGGCTCTCGCTCACGCGGGGGTCCGACTCCAAGACGCCGCAGGCTTCGTCGAGGCTCAGATTGTCGCGATAGAGGAGGCACTCGAGGCGCAGCGCCGTCGTCCCCAGCCGGCGGGCCTCGGCGGAGGGCCGCCACTTCCCGAAGCGCTGCACCTGGAAGTCCAGGTACATGCGGTTCACCACCGCGGCCAGGTAGGTCTTGAGCGAGCTGCGTCCCTCGAACTTCGCGAGGACCTGGTAGTCGTTCTCGACGAGGCGGCTCTTGACGACGGACGAGAAGTCCTCGGCGTCGGCCCCGCGCAGGCAGCGGCGCGCGCAGACCCAGGCGACGACGCGGTCGATGACGGGGAGCTGCTCGAGGAAGAGCTGCTCGAGCGTCACGCCGCCTTCCGTCCGTGCCGGTCCGGGCTCCGCCTTCGAGGCGTCCTTCCGGGTGCGGTCCACGTGGCTGTGGGCTCTGGGGCGAATCGTCCCCCAGGAACGACCCGGCTGCAAGTCGTCGGTCCACAGCAGAAGGGCCCCGCAGCCCAATGGCCACTCCGAGCCTGGTGAACGCCCGGCGAACGGGCGGTCGAGGCTCCGCTCAGAACCCCAGCGAGACCGACAGCCTCATTCCGCTGCGAGGCGCGGGCCAGAGGCTCACGCGCACGCGGCCGGGAGACGCCGCCCTCTCCCACTCCGCCCCGGGCGCGATGGCGAGACCGAGGAGCCCGCCGCCGGCGGCGCCGAAGATGGCGCCCGCGACCTGGCCGATGTCGCTGAACTCGCCCTGGCCGCTCGTCGCGGCGCCGACCCCGAAGCCGATCGCGGCCCCCGCGACGAGGCCGATGAGGAGTCCCGCGCCCTTCTTCGATTCTCGAACCCGGATGTCGACGTTCGAGATGGCGTTCCGGGGAACAGCGACCGTCGGGTGCCCGTTCGCGTCCATGAGAAAGAGCGCCCTCTCGTCCAGCTCGTCCACCGTGCCCTCGACCGTCGTGCCGAGCCGGGCGACCTTCAGGGAGTGGCCGCCGACTTCGACCGAGCCCCCCGGCTCGAGACGCGGCCGCGACGGGGTCCCGCCGTCCCTGACTGGGCGCTCGCCGTCCAGCTCCCGCGCCGTCACCACCCGAACCCACTGGCCGCGGCCGACCGCCGGCCGCTGATGGGCGGGAGCGGGCTCGCCCGCCTGGGCCGTCGTGTCGGCCTGGGCACCGGAAGCCGGGGAGGGCGGCGCCGGCAGCGGCGTGGCGTCGACGAGGGGGCCGGTGACTGGCGTAGCGGCGAGGACGCTTCCTGGCCCGACGAGCGCCGCGAGTCCGGCCGACGCCACGAGAAAGAGCAGGTGCGACTTCGATCGCCCGCGCATGAGATCCCTCCTTCGACGCCCTGCCGTCGAGCAGGACCTGCGACACTCGTCTCGTGTACCGGACGGACGCGGCCTCCGGTTTTCCCGAAGGCGGCGGGCTCCACGCGGCTTCACGAGGGAGAGGGCGGCGACCCGCGGCGCACGACCGGCACCGCCCGGCGCAGACCTGCTAGAGTGGCCGGATGAACATCCTCCTGATCGGGGACGTCGTGGGGAGCCCCGGGCGCACGATCCTCAGGAAGGCCCTGCCGGTCGTCACGCGGAAGTACGACGTCGACTATTGCGTCGCCAACGTCGAGAACGCGGCCGGCGGCTTCGGGGTCACGAAGGAGGTCTGCGACGAGATCCTCGACATGGGGGTCGACTGCCTCACCTCGGGAAACCACATCTGGGACAAGAAGGAGATCCTCGGCGTCGTCGACCTCATCCCGCAGCTCCTGCGGCCGCTCAACTACCCCGCCCGGCAGCCCGGCCGCGGGTCGCACGTCGGGAAGGGCCGGCGGTCCGGTGTCCCCGTGGCCACGTTGAACCTGAGCGGCCGCGTCTTCATGCACGGGGCGATGGACGACCCGTTCGCCCTCGGGCTCCGGGAGATCGAGCGGCTGCGCGAGGAGGCGAAGGTCATCGTGGTCGACATGCACGGCGAGGCGACCTCGGAGAAGACCGCCATCGCGAGCTACTTCGACGGCCTCGTCTCGGCCGTGGTGGGCACCCACACCCACGTGCCGACCTGCGACCACCGGATCCTGCCCCGGGGCACGGCCTACTGCACCGACCTCGGCATGACCGGACCCTACGACTCGATCATCGGCGTCGAGAAGGACGCGGTCATCCACCGTTTCCTCACCGGCATGCCCAGCCGGTTCGAGACCGCGAAGGGCGATCCGCGCTTCGCGGCCGCGGTGGTGGACGTCGACGAGCAGACAGGACGCGCCCGGTCGATCGAGAGGATGCTCCTCGCCGAGGAAGACATCCGCCGGCTCTGAGCCCGGCATATACTCTCGCCGTGCCACGACACCCGGCCAGCCAGGCTCGGGCCGACGGCCTGGGGCCCGTCTTCGACGCCCTGCCCTTCGGCCTCTACGTCGTGGACCGCGGCCTCGGTGTCGTGGCCTGGAACCGGGGGCGCGAGCAGGGGCCGATCGGCCTCCCCCGCCGGCGGGCGGTCGGGCGGCCGCTCCGGGCGGTGCTGGGCGCGGCCGGCTTCCGGACGACGGAGCCCGTGCTCCGGCACGTGTTCGAGACCGGCCGGCCGCACGAGGAGGTGATCGAGACCCCGGGCGGCCTCTTCCACGTCCGGCGCCTCCCGGTCCGCCATCGCGGGGAGGTGACGCACGTCGTCTCGTGGTTCGAGGACATCACGGCCCGCCGCGAGATGGAGCTGCGCCTCATCGCGTCCGACCGCCTCGCCTTCCTGGGACAGCTCGTCTCCGGCGTCGCCCACGAGATCTCGAACCCCCTCGCCGGCATCGCCGGCTGCGCCGAGGCCCTGGCCTCGCTGGCCGCGAAGACGGACCGCCGCTCGGCCCGCGAGGCGCGGCAGTTCCGCGACCTCATCCGGACCGAGGTCTTCCGCTGCGAGAGGATCGTCCGCTTCCTGCTCGACTCCTCCCGCGCCGCGCCGGGGGAGCGGGCGGACCTCGGCGCTGCCGTCGCCCTCGCCCTGCGGCTCCTCGACCGGCACCCCGCGCTCGCCCGCCTCCGCGTGAGGGCGAGCGTCCCGGAGTCCCTGCCGCGGGCGCGGATCGACACCGACTCGCTCAAGCAGGTGGTCATGGCCCTCGCCATGAACGCCTCGGCGGCGATGCCCGACGGCGGCACCCTGACCGTCCGCGCCCGGCGGAAGGGACGGGTCCTCCTCCTCGACGTCGCCGACACCGGCCCCGCGGTGCCGGAGGCCCGGCGCTCCCGCCTCTTCGAGCCGTACGCCGCCGACGATGCCCAGCGGGGGGCCGGCCTCGGGCTCGCCATCGCCCGGAGCCTGCTCCGCAGCCGCGGGGGCGATCTCCTCTACCGGCCCCGCACGGGCGGCAACGCGTTCCGCGTCGTCCTCCGCGTCGCTACAGGTGCGCCATGAACGCCACCGGCTTCCGCGTGCTCGTCGCCGAGGACGAGCAGACGTTCGGCCTCACGGTGACCCGCTTCCTCCAGAAGGCGGGCCACGAGGTGAAGATCTGCACCAACGGGAAGGCCACCCTCAAGGCCCTCGACGCCGCCGAGTGGGACGTGCTCCTGCTCGACCTCAAGCTCCCCGACGCCGACGGGGTGGACATCCTCGCCCGCGTGCGCAAGGAGCAGCCCGAGCTGCAGACGATCATCGTCACCGGCTTCGCGAACGTGCAGTCGGCGATCGACACCATGAGGCTCGGCGCGTTCGACTACCTGACCAAGCCCCCGAACTTCGAGGAGCTGGGGATGCGGGTGGAGAAGGCGGGCGAGAAGACGCTCCTCGAGCGGGAGAACCGGAGGCTGCGCGTCCACGTCCAGCGCCACCTCTCCCCGGATATCCTGACCCGCTCGCCGCTCCTCCAGAAGGTGCTGCGCACGATCGAGATGGTGGCCGCGGCCCGGACCCCGGTGCTCATCGAGGGCGAGAGCGGGGTGGGCAAGGAGCTGCTCGCCCAGCACGTGCACCGCCTCTCCCCGCGCTCCAACAAGGCCTTCGTGGACCTGAACTGCGCGGCCGTGCCCTCCTCGCTCCTGGAGAGCGAGCTCTTCGGCTACGAGCGGGGGGCGTTCACCGGGGCCGGGAACGAGAAGCCGGGCCTCGTGGAGGTGGCGGACGGGGGAACGCTCTTCCTCGACGAGGTCGGCGAGATGATCGCCGAGATCCAGTCGAAGTTCCTCCGGGTGCTCGACTCGGGGACGTTCTACCGCGTCGGGGCGACCCGCAAGCGCCGGGCCGACTTCCGCCTCGTCTGCGCGACGAACCGCGACTTGAAGGGCGAGGTCTCGGAAGGCCGCTTCCGGAAGGACCTCTTCTTCCGGGTGAACGGCGTGAAGGTCGTGATCCCTCCGCTGCGCGAGCGTCCGGAGGACATCCCGCTCCTCGTGGACCACTTCGCGAGGCAGCTCCCGAACCAGAAGCGCCTGACGCCGGCGGCCCTCGCGGCGCTCTCGGACTACGACTGGCCGGGCAACGTGCGCGAGCTGCACTTCGCGGTGGAGCGGGCGGGGCTTCTCGCAGAGGGCGAGATGATCGACGTGGCGGACCTTCCTCCCGAGATCATCGAGAAGACGGGCCGGACGCCGGCCGCGGTCGCGCCGTCCGTCTCCGCCCCGCCGCCCCCGCCCACGCCGCTCGACCCCCCGGAAGGGTCGGAGGAGGGTCCCGACCTCGCCCGCGTGCGGGCGGCGCTCGAGCGGGCGAAGTGGAGGCGCGAGAAGGCGGCCGAGATCCTCGGGGTCTCGCCGCGCACCCTCTACCGCTGGATCAAGAAGCTGGGGCTTTAGCCTTCGCCCGAAGCCCGTTGCCCATGGGGCCGGCGACTCCCGGGATGTCGCGCTTGCGGAGGACCGGGAAGCCGACCGCGGCCTCGAAGAGCTCGTCCGTGAGGAGCCTCGCCCCGACGCTCAAGTAGACGCGCGGCACGCGGCGCGTGAGCCGGCGCGCGAGGACCACTCCTCCCCCCTTCACGAGGAGGTCCACGACCGCGAGGTCGAAGCTCTCCCGCTGGGCCGCAGCCAAGGCCGCCCCGGGCGTGCGCACGAGGCGCACGCGGTCGCCCCTGCGGCGGACGAGGCGCGCGAGCGCCTGACCGCAGCGGGCGTCCGACTCGACGAGGAGCACCACACGCGCCGGTCTCACGCCCCCGGTGACAGCAACGTGCGTACCATCGGCACGGCGTTGATCGAGAAGGACTTGGGTGAAGCGCGTCCGGCGCCTGACCGCGGATCGGACGCGCCCGTGTCAGTCCGGAGCCTGCAGCCGGACCTGGACCTTGCGGGTCTTCCCGTCCCGCCAGACGGTGAGGGTCACCGTGTCTCCCGGCCGGTAGTCCCCCAGACGGCCCTGCAGGTCCCCGGTGCTCTTCACCGGCTTGCCGTCGATCTCCTGCACGACGTCGCCCGGGTTGACCTGCCCTCCGCGGCTCAGGGTCGTCCCCCGGAGCCCAGCCCGCCCCGCGCCCGAGTTCTGGTCGACGTCCCTGAGGAGCACCCCTTCGACCCCGAGCCGCCGGGTGACGTAGACGCTCAGGTGCTCGTCGAGACCGACGCCGAGGATGGGCCGGATGACGCGGCCGTGGGCGATGAGCTGAGGCACGACCCGGCTCACGGTGTCCACCGGAACGGCGAAGCCGATGCCGGCGCTCGCGCCGGACGGGCTGTAGATCGCCGTGTTGACGCCGATGAGCCGGCCGGAGCTGTCGAGCAGGGGCCCGCCGGAGTTGCCGGGGTTGATGGCGGCGTCGGTCTGGACGACGTCGAAGATCGTGGCTCCGCTCGCCCCCTGGATCGTCCGCCCGAGCGCGCTCACGATCCCGCGGGTGAGGGTGAAGTCGAGGCCGAAGGGGTTGCCGATCGCGTACACCTTCTGGCCGACCTGGAGATCGGCGCTCGTCCCGACCCGGATCGGGACGAGCCTGTCCCGAGGCGCCACGATCCGCAGCACCGCGATGTCCTGGTCGCGGGCCACTCCCACCGTCTTGGCGTCGTACTCGGTGTCGCCGAGGGTGACCTTCTGCGAGTCCGAGTCCTGCACGACGTGGAAGTTCGTGACGACGTGGCCGCGGTCGTCCCAAACGAAGCCGGAGCCGGTCCCCTGCGGGACCTCGAGGACGTTGCGGGTCCAGAAGTCCACCCGCTCCACCTGCGTCGTGATGTAGGCCACCGATCTCTGGGCGCTCTTGAAGAGGGCGATCGTGTGCTTCTCCTCCGGGTCGAGGTCGGACCGCTCGGCGATGGGCCGGGCCTGGGCCGCAGCCGCCGGATCACCCTCGGCCGGGCGCGGCGACGGCGAGAGGGCGCGCTGGAGGCCGGCCGAGACGAAGAGGCCGAGCACGACGCCCAGGAAGAGGCTGCCGAGGAAGAAGAAGCGCGATCGAATTCTCATCAAGGCTCCTGCGCTGCAGGGGCAATCATAGCCCGGGCTCACCTGGCCTGGCACCGATGCCGGCTCGCGGGCTCCTTCCGAGGGAGCGAAGAGAGGTCCCTCGGCGTCCGTCTCCGCCGCATCGCCTCGGGACGGCGTCGTTGGACTTCCGCGACCGGCCCATATCAGAATGACCTGCGCGCATGCGGCAGAAGGGACTCGACTTCGGCGACGAGCCGCCCCGCCTCGGCCGGCCCGCCGCGGCCGCTCCCAGGGGCGGGATCGCGCCGCGGAGCGCGCCACGGCCCGAGGCGCCCGCCGGCCGGCGACGAGGGCTCACCGTCTCCGAGCTCACGGAGAGGATCCAGGGCGTTCTGGAGACCGAGTTCGTCGACGTGTGGGTCGAGGGCGAGATCTCGAACCTCAAGCACGCGGCCTCCGGACACTACTACTTCTCGCTCAAGGACGAGGAGGCCCAGATCCGCGCCGTGGTCTGGAAGACGGACGCGCGTCTCGTCAAGTTCCGTCCGCGGGACGGCCTCAAGGTCCTGGCCCGCGGCACGGTGCGGGTCTATCCGCCCCGCGGGGACTACCAGCTCACCGTCCAGGTGCTCGAGCCCCTCGGCAAGGGCTCGCTCCAGCAGGCCTTCGAGGAGCTCAAGGAGAGGCTCGAGCGGGAGGGGCTCTTCGATGCCGCCCGCAAGCGTCCCCTGCCGATGCTGCCGCGCCGGATCGGGGTGGTGACTTCCCCGACCGGGGCCGTCCTCCGCGACATCCTCCGCGTCCTCCGGTCCCGCTACCCGAACCTCGAGGTGCTCGTCTACCCCGCGCTCGTTCAGGGCGAGGGTGCTTCGGCCGAGATCGCCCAGGGGATCCGGGTCCTCGGGCGCCTCGGCGGCCTCGACGTGATCGTCCTCGCCCGCGGCGGGGGCAGCCTCGAGGACCTGTGGGCGTTCAACGAGGAGGGCGTGGCCCGAGCGATCGCCGCGTCCCGCATCCCCACGATCTCGGCGGTCGGCCACGAGACGGACTTCACGATCGCCGACTTCGTCGCCGACCTGCGGGCGCCGACCCCCTCTGCGGCCGCCGAGCGCGTGGTGCAGGCCAAGGAGGAGCTCGCGGCGCGGGTCGCCTCCCTCGAGGAGCGCTGCTCGGCGGCCCTCCGCCTCCGGCTCGCACGGGTGCGGGCGCGCGTCGAGGCGGCGGCGGCGCACCGGGTGTTCGCCGCGGAGCGGGGCCGGCTGCGCGTCCAGGCCCAGCGCGTGGACGAGCTCGTCCGGCGCGGGGAGTCCGGCCTCGTCCGTGGCCTCGAGCGCGGGCGGGAGGGCGCGCGCCGGCTGAGCGAGCGGCTCGAGGCCTTCCGCCTCGACCGACAGCTCGCCGCGCGGCGCGAGCGGCTGGGCCGGCAGTCCGACCGGCTCCTCTCCGCCTTCCGGGGCGGAATCGAGCGCCGGCGGGGCGCCCTCGCCCGCCTCGCCGCCTCGGTCGACGGCCTCTCGCCGCTCGCCGTCCTCGGCCGTGGCTACGCCCTCGTCTGGGACGAGAACGGGCAGAGGCTCGTGCGCGACGCGGCCGACGTCGAGGCGGGCCAGCGTCTGGGCATCCGACTCCACCGGGGCGCCCTGCGCGCCACCGTCACCTCGAGGGAGACCGAGTGAAGAAGACCGACGAGCCCACGTTCGAGCAGGCCCTGCAGCAGCTCGAGCAGATCGTGCAGAAGCTGGAGAAGGGCGAGCTTCCCCTCGAGGAGTCGCTCCGGCTCTACGAGGACGGCATCCGGCTCTCGCGGCTCTGCCACGGGAAGCTCGAGGAGGCCGAGGGCAAGATCGAGATGCTCGTGAAGGACGCCCGCGGCGAGGCCGCCCTCGACGCGCAGGGCCGGCCGCGGACCGTCCCTCTCGCCCCGCCCGAGGACGAGGAGGGCCGATGACCTCGGCCGTGGGGGACGCGGCGGCGGAGATGGAGGCTCTCCGCCTCGCGGTCGAGGAGGCGCTCGACCGCGCCCTTCCCCCGGAGCCGGCGTGGCCGGCCACGATCCACCGCGCGGCGCGGTACAGCCTGTTCGCGGGCGGCAAGCGCATCCGGCCGGTGCTCGTGCTCGCCTCCGGCCAGGCGGTCGCCGGGGCGCGCGAGGACGTGATGCCGTTCGCCTGCGCGGTGGAGATGATCCACACCTACAGCCTGATCCACGACGACCTGCCGGCCATGGACGACGACGACCTCCGGCGAGGCAAGCCGACGTCGCACAAGGTGTTCGGGGAGGCGATCGCGATCCTGGCCGGCGACGCGCTGCTGACGCGCGCCTTCCATCTCCTCGCCGAGGCGTCCGAAGCCGGAGACGAGGAGCGCCTCCGCCGGAGCGTGCGCGCGACCGCCGTCCTCGGCGCGGCCTGCGGGACGACCGGGCTCATCGGCGGGCAGGTGATGGACCTCGAGTCGGAGGGCCGGTCGATCGGCGCCTCCGACCTCGAGCGCCTGCACCGCGCGAAGACGGGGGCGCTCCTCTCCGCCTGCGTCCGCGGCGGAGCGATCCTCGGCGGCGCGGCCGAGGACGACCTGGAGCGACTCACCCGCTACGCCCGCGCGATCGGCCTCGCCTTCCAGGTGGTGGACGACGTGCTCGACGCCACGGAGGACGCGGCGCACCTCGGCAAGACCGCGGGCAAGGACGAGGCGGCGAAGAAGGCCACCTACGTGAGCGTCCACGGCCTCGAGAAGGCGCGGGCCATGGCGGCCTCGCTCCGGGACGAGGCCCTCGCGGCCGTGGCGCCCTTCGGCCCGAGGGGCGACCTCCTCGCCGCGATCGCGCGCCTCGTCGTGGACCGGCACTCGTGACGTCATGATCCGCCTCGACGTCTGGCTGGCCGAGCACGGCCTCGCCGAGTCCCGCGAGAAGGCCCAGGCGCTGGTCATGGCCGGACGCGTGACGGTCGACGGCCGCAAGGCGTCAAAGCCGGGCTCGCGCGTCCGCGAGGACGCGGCGGTGGCCGTCGAGGCCGGACCGGGGCCCGTGGGCCGCGGAGCCCTGAAGCTGGCCGGGGCTCTCGATGCGCTCGGCGTGGACCCGGCGGGGAAGGTCGCCGTGGACGTGGGCGCGTCGACGGGCGGCTTCACCGAGATCCTCCTCGCGAGGGGCGCCCTCCGCGTCTACGCGGTCGACGTGGGACGCGGCCAGCTCCACGAGCGGCTCGGCCGGGACCCGCGCGTCGTCGTCCGCGACCGGACGAACGCGCGAGCGCTGTCCCCGGAGGTCGTGCCCGAGCCGTGCTCGCTCGCGGTCGTGGACGTGTCGTTCATCTCCGTGCGGAAGATCCTCCCCGCCCTCCGCTCGGTGCTCGCGCCGGGCGCGGAGGCGGTCGTCCTCGTCAAGCCCCAGTTCGAGGTGGGCCGCTTCCAGGTCGGCCGGGGCGGGATCGTGAGGGAGCCCGCGCTCCGGCTCCAGGCCCTCCGCGACGTGGCCGCGGAGGCGCAGCGCCTCGGCTACGCGGTCCGCGGGGCCTGCCCGTCCCCCTTGCCCGGCGCCGAGGGCAACCGCGAGCTCTTCCTGCACCTCGTCACCGGCGGCGAGCCGCTCGCGCCGGACGAGCTCGAGGCGTGTCTCGGAAAGGTGGCGTCGCCATGAACACGATCGGCGTCCTCGCACGGCCCGACCTCCGGGAGGCGGCGCCGGCCCTCGCCGGCCTCGTCGACTGGCTGGGTCGGAAGAACGTCCGGGTCTGCCTCGAGGAGGCCACGGCGGCCCTCGGGGACAGCCGCCTCGCCGGTTCCTGCCTGGTGGCCTCCGGCCGCGACATGGCCGGCCTCGCCGACGCCCTCGTCGTCCTCGGGGGGGACGGCACGCTGCTCGCCGCGAGCCGCCTCGTCGACAAGCCCATCCCCGTCCTCGGGGTGAACTTCGGGAGCCTCGGCTTCCTCACCGAGATCACGCTGGACGACCTCTACCCCGCCCTCGAGGGCGTCCTCGCCGGCCGCTACGTGCACGAGGAGAGGCGGCTCCTGCGCACGGTCGTCCGGCGGCGGAGCCGGGCCGACGTGACCACGGACGTCCTGAACGACGTCGTGATCACCAAGGCCGGCCCGTCCCGGATCATCGAGGTGGACGTGACGGTCGACGGCTCCTTCGTCTCCTCTTTCCGGGCCGACGGGATCATCGTCTCCTCCCCCACCGGCTCCACCGCCTACAACCTCGCCGCCGGGGGCCCGATCCTGCACCCCACGCTGCCCGCGGTCGTCATCACCCCCATCTGCCCCCACATGCTCACGAACCGGCCGCTCGTGGTGGGCGACGAGGCGCGGATCGAGGTCCGGCTCCGCGCCGCGCGAGACGTCGAGGTCTACGCCGCCCTCGACGGCCAGGAGACGTTCGCCTTCGCGGACGGCGACCACGTGATCGTCACCGGCAGCCCGCGCCGGCTCAAGCTCGTGAAGGCCCCCGGCCGGGACTACTACGAGGTCCTGCGCACCAAGCTCAAGTGGGGCGACGCCGGCGCCCCGCCGCGGCGGGGCTGAGGGCCGACGGCCCCGCGCGGATCACGCACCGGGCCCGGAGGCCGTGAGATACTCTGCGCCGTGGAGGAGCGGGACGACCTCGCCGCCGCCGAGCTCTTCGAGCTGAAGCTCCTCTTCTTCCGCGAGCTGGCCGACGGCTACCGCGAGGCGCGCGAGCAGCAGGAGCGTTTCCTCCGCAGCCCGGGCGACCACACCGCGATCGACGCCCTCGTCGCCTTCTTCCACCGGATCGCCGGCACGGCGCACATGGTCCAGCTGCCCCTGCTCGGCCACCTGGCCGCGCTCTGCGAGCGGGCGGTGAGCCGGAGCGCGGCCGGCACGCCCTCCGATCCCCGCGAGGCCGCGCAGCTCGTCGCCCACGGCCTGGCCGGGGTGGCGGCGGCGCTCGACGCCCACGGCAGCGGCGCCACCGAGCGCCCGCTCGACGGCATGAAGCCCCTCTTCCAGGGGCTCTCGGTGCCGGCGGCGCTCGGCACGGGGCGGGAGCTGTCGAAGGTCCTCGTGGTCGACGACGACCGGCTGAGCGCCGAGCTGGTCGACGGGGTGCTGCGGAGCGCCGGCTTCGTGAGCTCCTACACCTGCGACCCGGAGCAGGCCCTGGCCACGATCGAGGCGGAGCTGCCCGACCTGATCGTGATGGACGTCATGATGCCCGCGATCGACGGGTTCGAGCTGTGCCGCCGCGTCCGACAGCACCCGGCGCTGCAGTTCACGCCGATCATCTTCGTCACCCGCAAGGGCGAGCTCGAGGAGCGCGTGCGCGGCCTCGAGGTCGGGGGCAACGACTACATCGCCAAGCCGTTCGAGCCGCAGGAGCTGGTGGCACGCGTCCGCTCGCACCTCAACCGGCTGGCCGTGCTGCGCGAGATGGCGATCCGCGACGGCCTCACCCAGTGCTACAACCACAAGTTCTTCCGCCTGCGCATGGGCCAGGAGGTGGCCCGCGCCCACCGCTACGGCCAGCCCCTCACGCTGGCGATGATCGACGTCGACCGCTTCAAGACCGTGAACGACACGTACGGCCACCGCGCGGGCGACATGGTGCTGTCGCACCTGGGCGGCATCGTGGTGGCCTCGGTGCGCGCCACCGACGTGGTGGCCCGCTACGGCGGCGAGGAGTTCGCGATCCTCATGATCCACGCTGGAGCCGAGGAGGCGAAGGTCGTCTGCAGCCGGCTGCGGGAGAGGATCGCCACCCACGGCTTCGTGTTCTCGGGGGACGACGAGCGGCGCGGCCAGGACGTGACGATCTCGGTGACGGTGAGCATCGGGATCGCGGAGCTCACCCCGAAGCCCGACAGCGTCGAGACTCTCCTCGGTCGGGCCGACTCGGCGCTCTACGCGGCGAAGCACGCCGGGCGCGACTGCGTGCGCCTGTTCGTTCCCACCACGGCGGGCACCCCTTCGGCCTGGTGAACGGTCTGAGCGAGAGCGCGGGTCCAGAGCCGTTCCGGGCCGGGGTGGTGGACCCGGCGGGGAACGGCAAAGGCCGGAGGCCCGGACCGATCGCCTGGGCGTGGCTCCTGATTCCGCTGGGGGCCGTTCTGATCCTCCACCTGGCCGTGCTCGGCCGCTACGGCATCGGCTGGGACGAGCTGTACTACGTCGCCTGTGCCGACCACCTGGACTGGGGGTACGTCGACCACCCGCCGCTCGTCGCGGCCATCGTCGCGGCTGCGCGGTCCGTCCTGGGCGACTCGCTCCCGGCGCTGCGGTTTCCCGGGCTCGTGGCGGGCCTGACGTCTGCCCTCGTGGCCGGCCTGATCGCACGGGAACTGGGCGCCGGGCGCTTTGGACAGCTCCTGGCCTGCCTGTGCGTCACGCTCGCGCCGGGGTGCGCGGCCATTCGCCACACGCTGTCCATGAACCCCTTCGACCACCTCTTCTGGACGCTCGCGCTGCTGCTCACGGCTCGCATCCTCGGCCGGGGTGAGCCACGACTGTGGCCTCTGTTCGGCCTCGTCGTGGGGATCGGGATCCTGAACAAGTACTCGATCGGCTTCTTCTGTGCCGCCCTTGGGCTGGGCCTGCTCCTGACCCCGGCGCGCCGGCACCTGGCCGACCGCCGGTTCTGGCTGGGCGCGGCGATTGCCGTCGTGATCGTGCTTCCGCACGTCGCGTGGCAGATGAGGCACGACTGGGCGAGCCTCGAGTTCATGCGCAACGTCTCGACGAGGAAGAACCTGCCGCTCTCGTTGCTCGAGTTCTGGCGGGCGAGCGTCGTGATGATGAACCCGCTGACGGTGCCCATCTGGGCGGCCGGGCTCGGGTTTCTGCTGCTGTCGCGCCGAGGGCGACCCTATCGAGCGCTGGGGTTCGTCTACCCCGTCCTGCTGGTCGTGTTTCAGGCGAACCACGGCAAGCCGTACTACCTCGTCCCGACCTACTTCTCCCTCTTCGCCGCGGGCGCGTGCTTCGCCGAGTCGCTGGCGGGCGGAAGGCCGTGGGCTAGAGCGGCGCTGGTCTCGATCGTCGTCGTGCCGTTCCTGATCGCGTGCCCCCTGTTCCTGCCGGTCCTGCACGAGGAGGCGCTCGTCCGCTACCAGGCCCGGCTCGGTCTCCTGCCCCGGGCCGAGGAGCGTGGACACGCGCCGACGCAGCTGCCGGTGATCTTCGCGTCGATGCTCGGATTCGAAGACCGCGTGCGCGCCGTGGCCCGCGTCTACCGCGCGCTGCCCGAGGGGGAGCGGGCGGCGACCGCCATCTTCGGCGCCGGATACGGGAACGCGGCCGCCGTCGACTACTTCGGACCCCGGTACGGGCTGCCGAAGGCGATCGGCGGACACAACAGCTACTGGCTCTGGGGGCCGCGGGGCTACACGGGCGAGGTGGTGATCACGATCGGGGCCGCGCAGTGCGATCTCGAAGGCGTGTTCGAGGAGGTGCGGCTCGTCGAGGTCGTCAACAGCCCGTACGCGCAGGACAGGGACGTGGCGGTGCACCTCTGCCGTCGCATGAAGCTGCCGATGTCGGTCCTCTGGCCGCGCGTCCGCGTCTACATCTGAGGCCCGTGAGCCTCGTTCCCGGCGCCCGCGCCGATCGGGTCTAAGGCAGTCGGATCACGTCCTCCGGCTCGGTCGGCGGGACGAGCGCCACCGACTCGAGGACGATCGGGCCGACCGACCGGAGCGAGACGCGCACGTCGGGGCCGCCCGCTTCGGGCTCGTGGTACGGCAGGCGGAGGCGGAAGGAGCCGGAGACGGCGCGGTCGCGCCAGCGCGCCTCGCCTCCGGCGGCGCTCTCGCCGACGCCCAGCGTGCCCCTCCCGCGCCCGACCACTCGCAGCTCGAGGCGCCGGGGCCACGCCCCCTCGGGCACGTGGAAGGCGAGGCCGTCCCCCACCGTCTCGAGCACGAGGTGACCTCCTTCCACGCGGGCCCCGGCCTCGACCCGCACCGCCGACATCGTTCCCTCGACGCCGGTCGGCCGCGGCGGCGACTGCGCGAACGAGACGAAGGAGCCGGTCGCTCCGGAAGCGGTCGCGGCGCTCCCGTGGGCCCCGCCGGCCCGCCCGGCGACAGCGGGCAGGCCGACCCGAGCCATGGCCTCGCGGGCCTGGTACGCGATCGGACTGTCGGCCACGCTCCACATCACGTCGCGCCGATCGCCCGACGGTCCCCTGTGAAGCCGGTCCCACCGGCCGTCGTAGGTGAGCGCCCCCAGGGCCTGAACGGCGACGGACACGACGGCGAGGAGTCTCGCAACGACGCCCAGGGATCCGAAGCCTTCGGGAACGAACGCGAGGAGGAGCGGCCAGGAGGGGGCGACCCCGCGCGGCCCCCAGAACTCGCCGGACGCCCAGCCGCCGACGACGGCGAGCGCGGCGAAGTGGGCGACGACGGCGAGGGCGAAGGCGGCGGGGAAGAGGCGGGAGGGCTGGGGCTGGTCCCACAGTCGCGACTTCGGGGCGCGGAGGGCACGGGCCAGACCGGCGATCCCGACGAGCGCGACCGGTGCGAAGACGAGCGCCCCTTTGGCGGGCGAGGCGAGGAGGGCCAGGGCCGCCGGTCCGGGCGAAGAGGCGAGCGGACCTCGTGCGATGGACCAGGCGGCGGACGGCGAGGCGAGGCCGGAGGCCAGGGCGAGGAGCGGTCCCGGTGCGGCCCACACGAGGACGAGCAGGCTCTCGCGGCGCCAGCGGACGATCACGGCGACGACGAGCAACGCGGCGAGGGCGACGGTCGAGGGTTGGAGCGCCACCGCCAGGCCGAGCGGCAGGCCCGCGCGGGCGGCCGGAGAGGCGTCCGCCTCCTCCTCGGAGCGGAGGAGGAGCAGCACCGCCACCGCCACCGCGCAGGTGGCGGCCGCCTCGCCCGACCAGGCCTGAGCGGCCGCCGCGAGCGTCGTACCCAGGGCCAGGAGAAAGGCGGCCCAGCGGGCCTCACCCAGGCCGTGGCGGCGCGCCACCGCCGCGAAGAGGGCGCCCGCGGCGAGCGCGGCGAAGAGGGCGGCGAGCGCCTTGCCGGCGAGGGTCGGTGCCCCGCGGAGGAGCCACGAGGCCGGCCCCGAGAGGTCGGGCGTGCCGACCGGCCGGCCGTTCGCGAGCAGCAGGATGAGAGCCACCAGGACGACGACGAGCGTGGCAGCGAAGCCGGGCCCGGCGGGTCGGACCTGCGGGGTCGGCGCTCCGGTCCGGGTGCGGACGCCCACGGCTCAGGAGCTCGCCCGGTGCCGCTGGTAGCGGTTCACCGCGCGGTTGTGCTCGGCGAGCGTCTCGCTGAACTGGTGGGTGCCGTCGTTGCGGCTCACGAAGTAGAGCTCCTTCGTGTCCGAGGGCTCGAGCACGGCCCGGATCGCCTCGCGCCCGGGGGAGCCGAGCGGTCCCGGCGGGAGCCCGGCACGCCGGTAGGTGTTGTACGGCGAGTCGATGTCGAGGTCGCGCTTGCGGATGTTGCCGTCCCAGCGGCCGGCTCTCTTGAGCGCGTACACGATCGAGGGGTCGGTCTGGAGGGGCATGCCCCTCCCGAGCCGGTTCAGGAAGACGGCGGCGATTCGGGGACGCTCCTCGGCGCTCGCGGTCTCGAGCTCCACGATCGAGGCGAGGGTCACGACCTGGCGGACGGTCATCCCCTTCTCGGCGATGCGGCCGAGCGCGGGCGAGATGACCTCGCGGAAGCGCTGGGTCATCCGGCGCACGAGGACGCGCGGCGCCTCGGGCGAGCGGGGCACCTCGTAGGTGTCGGGGAAGAGGTAGCCCTCGAGGTCGGTGGCGGCGGGGTCGAGGTCGTGCACGGGAGCGGGATCGCGGACGGCCTCCCGGAAGGCCGCGATCTCGAGCCCGTCGGCGAGCACGAGGACGGCGACCTCGTCGAGGTTGCGTCCCTCCGGGATCGTCACGTCGTGGCGGACGACGTCGCCGCGCGCGAGGGCGTCGAGGATTCCCTCGAGCGAGAGCGGCCCGGAGAGGGCGTACTCGCCGGCCTTGAGCTGCGTCTCCAGCCCTCGCTCGCGCGCGAGGAAGCGGAAGACGAGGGGGTGGCGGACGAGGCCGAGGCTGAAGAGCTGCCTCGCGATGGCGTCGGCGCTCGCTCCGGGGGGCACCACGAACGTCCTCGGCGGCGCGCCCGCGCCGATCTTCAAGCCCGTCGTCTCGTACCGCCACGCGCCGACGCCGCCCCCCGCGAGGGCCAGGAGGCCGAAGAGGTCCAGCGCGAGGCGCCGCGGCCAGCGCCGCCGTCGGGGGGCCGGCCGGTCCGCCCTCGGCCTCACCGGGACGCGCCTCCCGGCGTCGCGCCCGCCTTCCGCTCGTCGAGGTGCTCCTGGAGGATCAGCGTCGCCGCGGCCCGGTCGAGGCGCGCCCTGCCCTCCCGCCGCCTCGCCCCGACCTCGGCGAGCCGCTCGGAGGCGGCGACGGAGGTGAGGCGCTCGTCCCGGGTGACGACCGGAACCCGGAGGGCCCGGCGGAGGCGCTCGACGAAGGCCATGACCTTCTCGGCCTGCGGCCCGATCGACCCGTCGAGACGCAGGGGCAGGCCGACCACGACCTCGCGCACCTCGTGCTCGCGCACGAGCGCGGCGACGGCCTGGACGTCCTTGCGGGGGCCCACCGCCTTCACGGTGGCGAGGCCCGAGGCGAGAGTCGCCGTCTCGTCCGAGAGGGCCACCCCGATCCGCACGTCGCCCACGTCGAGGGCCAGGAGGCGCACCGCGGCAGTATAGCGTCCGGCTCCTTCGCCTTGACACCGCTCGGGGGGCTCTGCAATCCTCGCCCGGAACCCCGAGGGGGCTCCCTGTTGTCCGAGCCGAAGTACCGCATTCTCCACCAGCTGGGCGCCGGCGGCATGGGCACCGTGCGCAAGGGGCTGCTGCTCGGGCAAGCCGGCTTCCAGCGGCCGATCGTCGTCAAGCAGCTCAAGAACCCGGACCCCGAGCACCTGCGCCTCTTCGTGGAGGAGGCCCGCCGGTACGCCGTCCTCGACCACGAGAACATCGGCCGGATCTTCGACTTCGAGCGGGTGGACGGAGAGCTGTGCATCGTCCTCGAGTACATCGACGGCTGGAGCCTCGTCGAGTACCTCGAGCGCCACCGGTCCCTCGGCTGCCTGCCCGACGTCGAGCTGTCCGTCTTCATCGCGAGCCGCGTGTGCCGCGGGCTGCAGTACGTCTTCGAGAAGGCCCGCATCGTGCACCGCGACGTGAGCCCGAGCAACGTCATGATGACGACCGAGGGCACGGTCAAGCTCATCGACTTCGGCATCGCCGCCCGCAGCGGCATCCGCGAGAACTACCTGGCCGGCAAGCCGTCGTACATGGCCCCCGAGATGGTGGTCGAGATGCGGGCCGATCAGAGGAGCGACGTCTTCTCCCTCGGCACCATCCTCTTCGAGATTCTGACCGGCGAGCGCCTCTTCGCCGCCGACACCACGACCGAGATCCTGGAGAAGGTCGTGACCGGGGACATCCCGAAGGCGGCCTCGCTGAACCCCGCGGTGCCGGAGTCGGTGGAGTCGATCCTGGCCCGCGCCCTCGAGCGCAGCCCGGCCCGCCGCTTCGTCTCCGCGGCGGCGATGGGCGAGGCCTGCGAGCACTACCTCTACGACAAGGGCTACGGGCCCACGAACCTCACCCTCAAGCACTACCTCGCCTCCATCTTCGGGCGCGGCCTCGACAACGAGTCCGCCGACGAGGCCCGCTCGCGCGAGCCGACCCTCATCCCCCTCCGCGACGAGATGCGCCGGACGGAGGACGGCGAGCCGACGCGCGTGGTCTCGCCGCTCAAGAAGGTGATCGTCCGCGCGCCGACGCCGAAGCCGGGCGCGCCGAGGACACCGAAGAGCCCCCGCTCGCGGAAGTGAGGCCGCTCCCCGCTACGGGCGGAAGAGGGGCAGGCCCAGCACGACCGAGAGGACGACCGAGATCAGCGAGAGGGCCAGGCAGGCGACGGCCATGAGGACGTGGTCGCCCCGCTCCGGCTTCAAGGGGTCGAGCACCCTCGCCGCCACCCAGCCGCCGGCGAAGCCGCCCAGATGGGCCCAGTTGTCGATGCCCGGCATGACGAAGCCGAACACGATCATCGCCACGACGATGCCCTTCGCCTGCTGGCCGATGTGGGTGCTCCCTCCGCGCCGGCCGTAGTACGACAGCGCGCCGACGAGGCCCATGAGAGGAGCCGAGGCGCCCACCGTGAGGAAGGAGCCACCCAGCAGGCGCGGCAGGAAGGCGCCGGCGGCGCTGCTCGCGGAGAACCCGATGACGGACGCGACCGTGTAGATCAGGATCGTCCGCGCCGGGCCGTAGAGGTGGGCGACCGGCCGGAGGAGGTTCCGGACCCCCATCATGTTGAGCAGGATGTGCAGGACGCCCCCGTGGAGCCACGCGGCGCTGAGCACCGTCCACCAGCGCCCGTACGCGAAGACCGGCATCGCGCCGCTCGCCCCGAACAGGAAGAGGCTGCGGCTCGACGGCGAGAAGAAGGAGAGGCCCGCGGAGCCGGCCACGCCCTGGAGGTCGGCGGCGAGGCTCGCGAGGTAGAGCGCGCCGCATCCCCACATGACGATGTCGGTGAACCCCATGTCCTCGCCGACGTTGCGGAGCAGGTGGGCGAAGCCCCACATCCCGGGGTGGCGCCGGCCGCAGGTCAGGCACTGCGGGTCCTTGACCCCCACCAGCGAGCCGCACGAGGGACAGAGGACGGAGGAGGGGCGGGGCATGAGCGGCCATTATCGGCCGCGGCGGGGCGTCGGGTAAACTCGGGCCATTGAGGCAGGTGCCCTTCATGAAGCCGTTGCTTTCCCGCGTCGGACTCCTCGCGTCGCTCGCGGCCGTCCTCCTTCTCGCCTTCCCCCTCCTCGACTGCCGGAGGGGTCCGCAGGGCGGGAAGCCCCTCCGCCGGACGAAGGCGCGCGTCTTCGTCATGGGCTTCGACGGCATGGACCCGACCCTCGCCCGCAAGTGGATGGACGAGGGCAAGCTGCCGAGCCTCAAGGCCCTCGCCGACGAGGGCACGTTCGCGCGGCTCGCCTCGACCCAGCCGTCGGAGTCGCCCACCGCGTGGTCGACCTTCGCCACCGGCGTGAACCCGGGCAAGCACGGCATCTACGACTTCCTCATCCGGGACCTCGACACCTACTTTCCGGACCTGAACATGGTGCGCCGTCCCAAGGAGCCGCCGAGGTTCCTCTGGGGCCTCATCCCGATGGAGAGGCCTAAGATCGCCTCGACGCGCGGGGGCACGTCCTTCTGGAAGACGGCCTCCGCCGACGGGGTCGAGAGCATCGTCCTGACGGTGCCGGTGACGTTCCCTCCGGAGGAGCTCCACCACGGCGAGATGCTCGGCGGGCTGCCCCTCCCCGACATCCGCGGGAACCTCGGCACCTTCTACTACTGGGCGACCGACCTCAGTTCCTACGAGGAGGGCAACACGGAGTTCAACGGGTTCCTGAAGCGGCTCCTCTTCGACGCCGGCGCCTCCGAGACGAGCCTCAAAGGCCCCCAGAGCCCGATCCTCTGGCACGAGGAGAAGGACCTCAAGGACAAGAAGAAGGCCGGGGGCCTGTCCGAGAAGGAGCAGGCCCGGCTCGACGAGCTCGCGACCGGCAAGGACATCAACATCCCGATGACCGTGCGCTGGAGCGAGGGCTCGGGACGGGCGGACATCGAGATCCAGGGCCACCGCCTGAGCCTGAAGGCCGGCGAGTGGAGCGAGTGGGTCCCGCTGACGTTCAAGGTCAACGCGCTCGTGCGCGTGCACGGGATGACCCAGTTCCACGTGATCCAGGCCGACCGGGAGCTGCGGCTCTACGCCTCGCCGGTGAACATGGACCCGCGCGATCCCCCGATCCCCATCTCCAAGCCGGACTCGCTCTCGGCCGACCTCGCGGAGAAGATCGGCCTCTACCGGACGCTCGGGTGGGCGGAGTCGGCGGACAAGCCCCTCACCGAAGGACGGCTCGACGAGGCGGAGTTCCTCTACGACTCCGACCGGGCCATGGACGACCGTGAGAAGGTGATCCTCGAGGAGCTGAAGCGCGACGACTGGGACCTTTTCGTGGCCGCGATCGAGACGACCGACCGGATCTCCCACATGATGTGGAGGCTCATCGACCCCCGCCACCCGATGTACGACGCCGCGCTCGCCGCGAAGTACGGCGACTCGATCGAGAAGATCTATAGGCGCGCCGACGACTTCGTCGGGCGGCTGCGCGCCAGGCTGCCGAAGGACGTCCTCTTCATGGTCATGTCCGACCACGGCTTCCACTCCTTCCGCCGGGAGGTGAACCTCAACACCTGGCTCGTCCAGAACGGCTACATGGTGGTCCAGGGGGCGAGCCGGGCGAAGACGCTCCAGGACCTCTTCGGCCGGGGCAAGTTCTTCGAGGGTGTCGACTGGTCGCAGACCCGGGCCTACGCGGTCGGCCTCGGCCAGATCTACTTCAACTTGAAGGGCCGCGAGTCGAAGGGCATCGTCTCCGCCGGGGAGGAGTACCGCCAGCTCCAGGAGGAGATTCGGGCGAAGCTGCTCCCGCTCCGGGATCCCGAGACCGGCGAGCGTGTCTTCGCGGACGTCTACCGCCGCGACGACATCTACAAGGGCGAGTACCTCCAGATGGCGCCCGACCTGCAGGTCGGCTTCCTCGACGGCTATCGGGTCGGCTGGCAGGACACGCTCGGCACCATCCGGCGCGGGGTGGTCGAGAACAACAACAAGAAGTGGTCGGGCGACCACTGCGCGACGGCGACCGAGATCAGCCACGGCGTCTTCTTCTGCAACCGGAAGATCGCACGCGCCGACCCGAGCATCATGGACCTCGCGCCCTCGGTGCTGAAGGTGCTCGAGGCCCCGATCCCGGCCGACTACGACGGCCAGTCCCTCTGGTGACCGCGGCTCTCCTGCTCCTCGCCCTCGCCGCCTCCCTCCAGGAGCCGCCTCCTGCGGCCGCCCCGGCGACGACCGGATCTCCCGCGGCCCCGACGCGCTCGACCGACGAGGAGCGTCTCGCCCGCGTGCGCGAGCGCCGCGCCGCCCTCCAGAAGGAGCTCGAGCGGATGCGCGGCGAGGAGAAGAGCCTCCTCGGCGAGGTGGAGCGGCTGGAGCTCGAGCTCCGCCTGCGCACCGAGGAGCTCACCGAGATCCAGATCACGCTGAAGCGCACCCGGGACCGGCTGGACGCCACGGTCGCCCGTGTCCGGCAGCTCGAGACGAGCCTGGCCGCGGCCCGCCCCGTCCTCGCCGCCCACGCGCGGGCCCTCTACAAGCTCGGCGAGATGAGCTACGTGCGCCTCCTCCTCTCGATCGACCGGCCCTCCGACTTCTTCCGCGGCTACCGCTTCGTCACGACGCTCGCCCGGCGGGACAACGCGCGGGTCGCCGCCTTCCGGTCCGACCTCCGGGCCCTCGTGGCCGAGAAGGCGGAGCTCGAGCAGCGGACCCGCGAGTCGATCGCGCTGCGGACGCGGCTCACCGCCGCCCGCCGCGACCTCGACGCGCAGCGGGCCCGCAAGACGGAGCTCCTCACGTCGCTCGTGGAGAGGAAGGAGCTGAACGCCGCCTACGTGGAGGAGCTCGGGCAGGCGGAGTCGCGCCTCCAGCAGCTCCTGGCCGGCCTCGCCGAGGGGGAGGTGCCGGTGCCCCTCGGCGCCTTCCGGGGCGCGCTGCCGTGGCCGGTGGAGGGCCGGGTCCGCGCGGGCTTCGGGCGACGCAAGCACCCCCGGTTCGACACCTACACGATCCACAACGGCATCGAGATCGAGGCGGCGCCCGACGCCGAGGTCCGGGCCGTCCACGCGGGGAAGGTCGTGTTCGCGGACCGTTTCCGGGGCTACGGCCTCATGGTCGTTGTGGACCACGGCGGGAAGCACCACTCCCTCTACGCTCACCTGGCGGACGTCGCGGTGGCCCCCGGTCAGGACGTCGCGGAGGGAGCGAAGGTGGGCACGGCCGACCCGGCCGGCCCCGACGGGCCGGGGGTCTACTTCGAGATGCGCTACCAGGGCCGCCCGGAGGACCCTCTGGACTGGCTCCGCCGACCCTGACCCCGCCGGTCGGGGATGCTATGCTGAAACCATGAGCCACCGCACCCGCCTCCTGCTCGCTCTCGTGTCCACGGGCCTCATCGGCTACGTCGCCGCGGGTTCGCTCCTCGGGAGGGTGCTCGGCGACACGAGCTACGGCCAGCTCGCCATCTTCAACGAGGTCGTGCGGCTGGTGCTCGACGCCTACGTGGAGCCGGTCAACGTGGACCGGGCGATGGCCGGGGCCCGGCTCGGGATGTCGGACGCCCTCGACGGCGACAGCGCCTACCTCGACCCCGAGGAGTTCCGGCTCTACCAGCAGCCCCGGTCGGACGACGCAGAGGTCGGCCTCGTGCTGACCCGGCGCTTCTCGTTCGTGATGGTGGTGGCCGCGCGCCCCGGCTCCCCGGCCGAGAAGGCGGGCCTGCGGCCCGGCGACCTCCTCAAGAGCATCGACGATCGGCACACGCGGCCGATGCCGGCGGTCGTGGCCCAGCGGCTCCTGCGCGGCGCCCCCGGCTCTTCGGTGCGGCTCGGCGTCCTGCGGGCGGGCGCGGACCCGTTCGACGTGACGGCCGTCCGCGAGCGGATCCTGCCCGCGGCGCCCCAGTCCCGCATCCTCGAGAGCGGAACCGGCTACGTGAGGATCGCCGACTTCACCCCCTCCACGGCGGAAGAAGCGCGGACCCAGGTGGAGGCGCTGAAGCGGGAGGGAGCGTCGCGGCTCGTCCTCGACGTCCGCAGCGCGGCCTGGGGAGACCCCGCGGACGGGGCGAAGGTGGCCGAGGTCTTCCTCCAGGGCGGTCCGGTGGCGAAGCTCGTGAGCCGGCGTGCGGAGGAGCAGGTGCTGCAGGCGGACGCCGGGCGTTCGGCCTGGAGCGGACCGCTCGCGGTCGTGGTGGACAGCGGGACCGCCGGGCCGGGCGAGATCGTCGCCGCGGCGCTCCTCGACGCCGGGCGGGCGAAGCTCGTCGGGGAGCACACGTTCGGCCGGGCGGCCGTCTCGAAGACGGTCCCGCTGGTCGAGGGCGGCCTGCTGCTGACCGTCGGCAAGTACGTCTCGCCGAAGGGGACCGCGATCCACGGCCAGGGGCTCGAGCCCTCGGTGCCCGTGGCCGCGGAGCGAGACGAGGACGAGGACCTGCCGGCGGGGGCGACGCGTCCGGACCGCATCCTCGAGAAGGCGCTCGAGGTCGTCAAGGCCGAGGCGCCTGCCGCCAAGACGGCCGCCTGAATCGCCCGCCGGCGCCCCCCGGTCGGCGCCGTCGCGGCACCTACTAGCGGACGACCTTCTTCAGGGCCTTTCCCGGCGCGAACCGCGGCCACCGGCGCGCCGGCACCCTCATCGCCTCGCCGGTGTGGGGGTTGTGGGCGGCGCGGGCCCGCCGCCGGCTCACGAGGAACGTCCCGAAGTCGACGAGCTTCACCGCCTCGCCCCTCTTCAGCGAGCGGGCGACCTGCTCCACGAAGCCGTCCAGGGCGCGCAGGACGTCGGCCTTCGTGAGGCCGGTGTCCCGCGCGACCCGGGCCACGAGCTGAGCCTTGTTCAACGCCGCTCCTAGGGCACGACCTCGAGCGGTGCTTCCTGGACCAGCTCCTTCTTCGCGACCTTGTCGGTGACCTTCAGCTGGACCACGTACTTGCCGGGCTCGAAGCCGGCGAGGGGGACGGGGCCCACCGACGACCCGGAGAACTCCGTCTCGATCTGGTTCGCGGGCGCCTTCGCGACCGTCGCCTTGTCCTTCTCCTTCAGGACGCTCACCACCGCGGTCGCGTTGGCCTTCCCCGTCGCGGGGTCCAGCCGCAGGTCGTACACCTGGTAGAAGAACTCCACCTGCTCGGACTTCCGGAGCACGCCTCCGAAGGCGGGGATGAGCCTCACCCGCCCGAGCTCGAAGGCCGCGAACGGGTGCTGCGGGTCGGAGCCGCCCGTGATCTCCTCGATCCCCCGAACGACAAAGACCGACCCCGCCGTCGCGACCTTGGAGGCGGCGCCGTCGGGGCCGGCCTCGACCCGGCTGAGGTCGGGGACGTCCACGGGCATCGAGGCGAGGGAGGCCTTGCCGTCCTTGACGTCCACGGCGCCGGCCTTGAGCGTGTACTGGCCCGGCTTCAGGCCCAGCTTGAACGAGCTCACGAAGGCGCCGTCGGCGCCCACGGGCACCTTCAGGGTCTGCTCCGTCCAGCCGGCCTCCTTGCCGTCCGCGCCCACCGCGCTCGCCGCGATCGACAGGTTCACCGCCTTCGTCCCTCCGCTCTCCACGACCGCCAGGGAGCCCGCCTCGCCGCGCACGAGGCCGAGGAGGGCGGTGCCGCCGTCGGCGACCTTGAGGTAGCCGGCCTGGACGGCCAGGGGGAAGTCCTGCTTCGGCTGCTTGAAGAGGGCGCGCGCGGCGGTGTCCTTCGGCAGGAGGTCCACGAGCTTGGTCAGGTGGCCGTCCTTCCCGACGCGGTAGTCGAGGCTGGGCTGCACGACCTTGGCCCGGGCGATCCGGTCGAGCTGGTCCGAGAAGCCGGCCGGCGCGCGGCAATCGGCGTCGAACGCGATCACCGCCTTGCCGCCGGTGAAGGCCTGGCCGGGCCGACTGCGGTAGGTCCAGGTCTCGGGCGCGCGCAGCCCGGGGTTCTCGGACGACTCCCGCTGCACCTCGTCCGGCTTGCCGAGCAGGATGAACGTGCGGCCGCAGTCCGTCATCGAGCCGGCCTGCGTCGGCATGCGATACGTGCGCTCGGCCTCCTCGCGGGCCTTCGTGTACGCGGTCTGGAACTCGTTCTCCGGGGTCGCGAGGTCGGGGTCGCGGCGTGCCCAGAAGATCTTCTGGAACTCGAGCCGGTCGCTCTTGTCCTTGAGACCCTTGAACGTCTTCTCCTCGTCCTGGAGCAGGATCGGGCGGACGTCGTCGAGGAACTGCTTGTCGTCTTTGTCCAGTTTCTGGGCGACGGCGAGGCCGGGCGGCAGGAGGGCCACGGCCAGGATGATGGCGAAACGGCTCGTCCGGTTGCACATCGCGTCGATCTCCTTCCTTCTTCCAGGGGTGATTCTACGCCCGGGCTTCCGCCCTCACAACACCCGCAGGCTCAGGCATTTGTCATCCTCGGTCCTCCTCGAGGACGTGGGCCGCGGGGCCCGGGAGCGCGCTCGAGCGTCCGAAGCCACCCCAGGGCGCCGCACGACGACGAGGAGCTCCGGGACCGCAGGCACGCTCTGTGCTACTCTCCGCCCTCGTGCGCGCCTGCGTCCTGCGATACTCCCTCGCCCTCAGCACCTTGGTGGCCGCCTCCCTGTCACCCGGCACGGCCGCGCCGGCCACGACCTCGCACCGCGCGTCGCGCTCGACCGTCAGGGCCCCGGCGGCCGTCATCCTGCCCGCGACCGCGTCGGCGTGGGACCTGGCGGTCGGCCAGGCGGCGCGCAGCGCCCTCGGCCACGCACAGGGGGCGGTCGTCGCGATGGATCCGCACACCGGCCGCGTGCACGCGCTCGTCAATCCCGCGCTCGGGATGCAGCGGGGCTTCCAGCCCTGCTCGGTCTTCAAGATCGTGGTCGGGATCGCCGGGCTCTCGGAAGGCGTGATCACGCCCGAGACGGTCTACAACTGCCGCAAGGGCTGCTGGATGTGGGCCGGCCACGGGCCCATCGACCTCCGGCGCGCGCTCGCCGTGTCCTGCAACCCCTACTTCGAGTGGGTCGGCGAGCAACTCGGCTACGAGAAGATCCAGCGCTACGCGCACCTCCTGGGGCTCGGGGAGCCCTCGGGCATCAACCTGACCGGTGAGACGGCCGGGAGAGTGCCCACGTTCGTCCGGCCCGAGGCCGTCGGCCACCTCTCGAGCCACGCGGCGGGCGTCGAGACCTCGGCCGTCCAGCTCGCGGTGCTCGTCTCGGCGACGGTCAACGGCGGCTCGATCCTCACCCCGCAAGTGAGCGGACCGGCAGACTTCGTTCCGCGCGAGCGGTGGCACCTGCCGGCGACGACGCGGCTCGAGGGCCTCGCGGACGGCTTCGCCGCGGCGGTGAACGAGGGCAGCGCGAGCGCGGCGTTCGATCCGGAGGTGGCGGTGGCCGGGAAGACCGGCACGTGCTCGCAGCTCGGCTGGTTCGCGTCCTACGCGCCGGCCGACGGTCCTCAGCTCGTGGTCGTCGTCTTCCTCCGCTACGGCAGCGGCCACGGCGCGTCCGCCGTGGCCGGCCGCATGTTCCGCGAGTTGTTCGGGCCGGGTGGCGGCCCGGTCGCCGCCGGGATGCCCTGAGTCGACGAGACGGCCCTCGTCAGACGCTCGGGCGCTCCAGCTCGATCGTGAGGTCCGTCGGCGCGCCGGGCGTCACGTCAACGTCGCGCTCCTGGGTGCGGTAGCCGGGACGGACGACCTCGATGCGGTGCTTGCCCGGCGGCAGCCTCAGCGACGACGCCTCGCGCGCCGAGCCACGGAAGGCCCCGTCCACGTAGACCGAGGCGTCGGCGGGACGCACGTTCAAATGGAGGGTCCCGACCGCGGGCAGCGGCTCACCCCAAGGGCGCCCCTCGCCGCCGGCCGGGCCGTCGTCCCGCTCGCGACGCACCTCGTTCTCGGGGACGTTCTTCGCGAGGTCCTCGAAGGTCTCTCCCTGTCCCTTCTCGAGGTCGTAGTGGAGCTTCACCGTCGCGTTGGGCGAGACGAACACCCTCATCCGGTGCGTCTTGTAGCCCTCGAGCTTGAGGGTGATCTCGTGGCGGCCGGGCGGGACGTGCAGGCGCTGGAAGAGTCCGTCGAAGTCGTCCACGGTCCCCGCATAGTAGCCGTCCACGTACACCCGGGCCTCGGCTGGGTTCACGAGCACCCGCATCGAGCCCTCGGCGCCCTCGTAGTACGGGTACGACCCGCTCCAGCCCCAGGGATAGCCGTAGCCGTACCATCCGTAGGCCCCGTACGGCCACCAGGAGCCCCAGTAGAGGCCACCAGCCCAGCCCCATCCAGGGTAGTAGCCCGGGTAACCGGGATAGCCGGGATAGTGGCCGTGGCCTGGGCGGGGATGTCGCTGCTCGGCCGTCGATCCCGAGGACGAGCCCGACCCGGAACTCGAAGAGCCAGAAGTCGACGACGAGCCGCTCCCGCTCGACTGGACCCCCGGCGAAGGGTGGCTCCCCCCACCCGACGCGCCACCGCCGCCACCACCGCCGCCGCGGGGCACGGCATGGTTCTGCGCAGCCACCAGGGCAGGGGCGAGCGCGAGGCTCGTCGCAAGGATGAGGATCGTCGAGCGGGCGGTCATCGCGGCCTCCGTCGTCGTCCGGCAGGACGACACCCGAAGTGTCTGCAACTGGCGTGCCCGTGGTCCGATCGGCTCGTCTTCCTCTAAGCCACTGACCTGGGGCACGTTATTCCGCCGGACGGCCCCCCGGTCCCGACCGGTCGTCCACGCTCGGGGACAACGCCTCCACGGCAGGCGGACACTCCCCGGTATACTCGCGCCGCGTGACCAACGGGTCCAAGGCGTCCCTCCTCGTCTGCTGCGGCGAGCCGTCCGGAGACCTGTACGCGGGGGATCTCGTCGGCCACCTCAAGCTGCAGGCGGGCGAGGTCGACGTGTTCGGCCTCGGCGGCGACCGCCTCCAGGCCCAGGGCAGCCACCTCCTCGCTCACGTCAGCGAGCTCGCGGTCGTGGGTCTCTTCGAGGTGATCCGGCACCTGCGGCGGCTGAGAGCGATCTTCCGGTCCGTCCTCGCGGAGGTCGACCGGCGACGCCCCGGCCTCGCCGTCCTCGTCGACTACGCCGACTTCAACCTCCGGCTCGCGCGCGAGCTGAAGCGGCGTGGCGTCCGCGTCGTCTACTACGTCTCGCCGCAGGTCTGGGCGTGGCGCCGCGGCCGTCTCGCGGCCATCCGGGCGAGCGTCGAGCACATGATCGTGATCTTCCCCTTCGAGGAGCCGCTCTACCGCGCGGCCGGCGTGCCGGTCACCTTCGTCGGGCATCCGCTCGTCGACCTCGTGCGACCCGTGGCGGACGGCGAGCGGTTCCTCGCCGGACGGGGCCTCGACCCGGCGCGTCCCGTCCTGGCCGTGCTGCCGGGCAGCCGCCGACAGGAGGTCGGGCACAACCTTCCCCCGATCGCGGGAGCCCTGCGCCTCCTGCGCGCGCAGCGGCCCGACCTCCAGTTCGCGCTCGCGGTGGCGCCCGGCCTCGACGCCCGCCTGTTCGGCCGCACCCTCCAGGGGCTGCCCGTCACGCGCATCGCCGGCGGCACTCACGCGCTGCTGAGCGTCGCTTCGGCCGGCATCGTGGCGTCGGGGACCGCCACCGTCGAGGCCGCGCTCCTCGATCTGCCGTTCGTGGTCGTCTATCGGCTGTCGCCGCTCACCTACGCGTTGGGCCGGCCGTTCGTGAGCGTGCCCCACTACGCCATGCCCAACCTCATCGCGGGACGCGAGGTCGTCAAGGAGCTGATACAAAGAGACTTCCGTCCGGAGGCGCTGGCGTCGGAGACACGGGGGCTGCTCGAGGACGACGCTCGCCGCAGAGCTCTGCGCGGCGGGCTCGCCGAGGTACGGAACCGCCTCGGCGACGCCGGGGCTTCGGGGCGCGCAGCGGCGGTCGTGACCCGCCTCTTGCGAGATATCGAAAAAACTTGACATCGAAAGGACTTATGTGCCATTAAGTGAGGTGGATTCTAGATAGAAGGGATCGCGATGAAGTCAGCGGTCTGCGCAACGGTCGTCGCCGGCTTCGTGCTGATCGGGTGCCACTCGATCACCGACTCGTCGCCAACCCAGCCCAGCCAGCCGCTCTCGTCGGGCGTCATCACCGTGCCCATTCCCACGGTTCCGCTGCCGACGCCGACCCCCGCGCCGAAACCGGCTCCGACTCCGACGCCGGCCCCGACGCCCACTCCCGCGCCGAGTGCGACGCCCCCGAGCGGCAGCGGGTGCGGGAACCCGCTCCCCGTCGTGACACGGATGGGGACGAAGGTGCACATTCGCGGCCCGAACCAGTGGATCCTGGACACGACGCCTCTCGTGGGTCCGGACGCGGACTACTGCCGGCAGGTCGGGTTCACCGACGGCCGCTCGATCTGCGCCGTCCGCCAGGAGGGCGACCCGCAGCGCGTGGCGTGCGAGTCGTACGCCGTGGGAAAGGCCGCCGACACCGGGAGGTACGGCCCGACCTGGTACCGCAACGGCCAGCTCTGCACGGGCGCGGTCGGCGACTGCGACAACCACCCGGACAACCAGTACCTGCTGCTCGCGTGGGGCGACGGCACGTACAACGCGTGCACCGCGGACGGCATCTGCGGGTCGGTGGATGTCGACCGCTGATCGGGCGAGGGCCGCGGGCTTGACGTCGGGCACCACGGCGTGGGACCGTTCGCGCGTGGAAGGAGGGCTCGCGACGAGGACGCTGTGTGGCGCTCTCCTGGGCTTGGCCGTCTGCGCGTGCTCGCTCTCCCAGTCGCCCACCGAGCCCCAGCCGACCAAGACCGCCGCGCCCACGCCGTCGCCCGATCCGGGCGCCAGTCCGACTCCTTCCCCGGTTCTCGGCGCGCCCGCTCCCAAGCCCACCCCGACGCCGACGTCCAGCCCGTCGCCGAGCCCGACCGCGACCCCCGATCCGGACGGGAGCGGGTGCGGGAGCCCGACCCCGCCCGAGCTCTCCCGGATCGCGGTGAGCGTGCTCCAGAGGGGCAGCGACCGATGGGTGCTCGACTCGACACCGCAGGTGGGCCCGAACGTCCAGTACTGCGCGCAGATCGGGTTCACCGACGGGCGCTCGATCTGCCCCGTCCGCCAGGAGGGCGACCCGCAGCGGTCGGCCTGCGAGCTGCTCGTGACCGGCCGGGCGGCGGACACGGGCCGGCCGGGGCCGACGTGGTACCGGAACGGGAGCCCGTGCACCGGGCCGGCGAGCGGATGCGCGAACCACTCCGACAACCAGTACCTGGCCCTCGCCTACCTGGGCGGGGCCTTCACCGCCTGCGGCAAGAACGGCGTCTGCGGCGAGGTCGACGTCGACAAGTAGCTCCCGCTTGACAGGGCCGCCGCCCTGTGTGAGCGTCGCCCCGTGGGCCGCTCCCGCGTGAGGCAACTCGTCCCCGCGGTCGTCCTCTCCGCCGCGGTCGCGTTCGGCTCGTGCGGCGGAGAGAAGACGGCGGACGAGGTCCAGCGGCTGCCGAACGCCTCCTCCTACATTCCCGACGCGCCGGCCCCGCAGCCGACGCCCAAGCCCACGCCGGGGCCGACGCCCGACGACGCGACCATCCCGGCGAGGCCGGGCCACCCGGGTGGAGGAAGCGGGAGCGACGGCTGCGGGGCCCCGGCGCCGCCGCCGCTCGCCCGGATGAACGTCAACGTGCAGAACCAGTCCGCGGACCGCGCCCTCCTCGACGCGACCCCCCTCGTGGGCCCGGACGCGTCCTACTGCCGGCAGATCGGCTTCACCGACGGCCGTTCGCTCTGCCCGGTGCGGCCCGACGGCCATCCCCAGCGCGTCGCCTGCGAGACGGTGCTCGTGGGCGTCGCGACGGACACCGGTCGCGCCGGGCCGACGTGGTCGGCCGACGGGAAGGCCTGCAACGGCCCCGACGGGGGCGCCTCCTGCCTCAACCATCCCGACAACCAGTACCTGGCGTTCGCGTTCGGGTCCGGCGTCTTCAGGGCTTGCGCCGCGAGCGGTCTGTGCGGGGAGATCACGCTCCACTGACTCGATGTAGAATCCCGGCCACCGCGTGAGGCTCCCGGCCGGAGGGATCGATGGCCAAGCGAATCCTGGTCGTGGACGATGACGAGAACATCCTGAGCCTCGAGCGCACGATCCTCGAGCAGAAGGGCTTCAACGTCACGACCGCGGCCGGGGGCGAGGAGGCGCTGAAGCTCCTGCGGGCGCAGGTCTTCGACCTCGTCCTCCTCGACGTGATGATGCCGGACAAGGACGGCTTCGAGGTCTGCCGCCAGATCAAGCAGGACACCCGGACGAAGACGATCCCGGTCATCTTCCTCACCGCGAAGGGCGGCGGCGAGGCGCTCGCCGAGGGGTTCGAGTCGGGAGCGGTCATGTACATCAACAAGCCCTTCACCGCGAACAAGCTGCTGACCATCGTGAACACGATGCTCGAGCAGGCGGCGAGCCAGTAGGCCCGCTACCCGGGGGCTCGCCGCCCCCCAGCCCCCGCCGCCGCTACACGCTCTCGAAGCGGGTCAGGCTCTCGAACTCGCGGTAGCGGGCGTCGATCTCGGGGCGGGTGAGCGTCAGCAGCCGATCGAGGCTGAAGGCCTCGACGGAGAACGAGGCCATCGTGCTGCCCATGACGACGGCGCGGCGGAGGGCGGCGTCTCCCTCCTGCCCGGCGCTCGCGAGGTACCCGAGGAACCCGCCCGCGAACGTGTCCCCGGCCCCGGTGGGGTCGACCACCACGTCGAGGGGCAGGGCGGGGGCGGCGAAGGAGCCCTCCTCGCCGAACATCAGCACGCCGTGCTCGCCCTTCTTCACGACGAGGGTGCGCGGCCCCAGGGCGCGGATCGCCCGCGCGGCCTTCACGAGGTTCCACTCCCCGCTCAGCTCGCGCGCCTCCTGGTCGTTGACGAGGAGGATCTGGACCTTCCGTAGCGTCTCCCGCAGCTCGGCCGCCTTGCCGTGGATCCAGAAGTTCATCGTGTCGCAAGCGACCACCCGGGGACGCTCGACCTGCTCAAGGACGCGGCGCTGCAGCACGGGGTCGATGTTGCCGAGGAAGACGACCTCCGAGCCGCGGTAGGAGGCCGGGATCTTCGGCTGGAAGAACTCGAAGACGTTGAGGTCGGTGCAGATCGTCTCGCGGGAGTTGAGGTCGAGCGAGTAGCGCCCCTGCCAGTGGAACGTCTTCCCGTCCATCCGCTCGAGCCCCTCGAGGTCGATCGGCCGGCCCCGGAACGCGGCGAGCTGGGCCTCCCCGAAGTCGCGGCCCACCACGCCGACGAGGCTCACGGGTCCGAAGAAGGACGCCGCCACCGCGAAGTAGGAGGCGCTGCCTCCGAGGACGCGCTCGGCGCGGCCGAGGGGCGTCTCGACGGTGTCGTAGGCGACGCTGCCGACCACGAGGATGGACATTCACGCTCCTGACTTCATGTAGCGCCCCACGATCGGGGCGAGCTCGCGCTTCACCTCTTCCGGCACGAGCTCGGCCGGGGTCACGAGGGCGAACTTGAGGGCGCTCGCGCACTCGCAGTCGCGGGGGATGGGGAGCCGCCTCACCGCCGCCCGCAGGACGGCCTTCGCCGTCTCCGCGTTCCGCCCGAGGACGGCGAGGATCTGCTCCGCGGTCACGGCGTCGTGGTCGGGGTGCCAGCAATCGTAGTCGGTCACCATGGCGAGGGTCGCGTAGCAGATCTCGGCCTCCCGGGCGAGCTTCGCCTCCTGGAGGTTCGTCATGCCGATCACGTCCGCCCCCCACGAGCGGTAGAGCTCGGACTCGGCGAGGGTCGAGAAGGCCGGGCCCTCCATGCAGACGTAGGTGCCGCCGACGTGGTGGGTGGCCCCGGCGTCGGCGCAGGCTTCGACCATCACCCGGGAGAGGTTCCGGCAGAACGGGTGGGCGAAGGCGACGTGGGCGACGAGGCCGCGGCCGAAGAAGGTGGACGGCCGCTGCATCGTGCGGTCGATGAACTGGTCGGGCACGAGGACGTGAAGCGGCGCGTAGCGCTCCTTGAGCGAGCCCACCGCCGACACGGAGAGGATCCACTCGGCGCCGAGCTCCTTCATCGCGAACACGTTGGCGCGGAAGTTGAGCTCGTGGGGGAGGATCCGGTGCCCGCGGCCGTGGCGGGGCAGGAAGGCCACCCGGCGACCCTCGAGCGAGCCGATCACGAGGCGGTCGGAGGGCGGGCCGAAGGGCGTCTCCGCGGCGAACTCCCGGAGGCCCGTGAAGCCCTCCATCTGGTAGAGGCCGGTGCCCCCGATGATCCCGATCTCGACCCGCTCGCTCATGTCTCCTGCTCCCTCGGTGGCCGGCGCGCCGACCGGCGATCCTATGTCGCCGGACCGCGCCGGGCAACCCTGGCTCCGGCTACGCTCCCGGCTCCTCCTTGAGCTCGAGGAGCACGCCCAAGGCAGCCCGGGGGTGGACGAACGCCACGCGGCAGCCTCCGGCCCCGGCGCGGGCCTTCTCGTCCAGGAGCGGCACCCCTCGCGCCTTCATCTCCGCGAGGGCGGCGTCGAGGTCGTCGACGAGGACACAGACGTGGTGGAGGCCGGACCGCTTCTCGAGGAAGCGCGCCACGACCGACGTCGGGTCGGTGGGCTCCAGGAGCTCGAGCCGCGAGTCCCCGACTCGGAGGAAGGCCGCCCGCACCTTCTCCGTCGGCACGTCGTGGGTCTCCTCGACGCGGAACCCGAGCGCCTCGTAGGCCGCGATCGCCCGGTCGAGGCTCGGCACCGCGATGCCGAGGTGGTCGATCTTCAGGTGCGTCATGCGAGCCCCATCCTCCTCACGATCTCGTCGGCGGCGGTGAAGGGGTCCAAGGCGCGCTCGGCCAGCCGCTCGACCGTCGCGTCGAGCTCGCCGGGCGCGATCACCGTCCGGAACACTCGCTCCATGACCCGCTGCCGCACCGCCTCCTCGAGCCGCCGCCGGAGCTGCGCCCGGCGCTTGCGCCCGAGAGCTCCGGACCCCGAGGCGCGCCGCTCGAAGCCCAGGACGGCCTCGAGGAGCGCGTCCACTCCCTCGTCCCGCGTCGCCACCGTCTTCACGATCGCCGGCCTCTTCGCCTCCGGCGGCGCGAGGGAGAGCGTCGACTCGATCTCCGCCACGACGCGCTCCACCCCCTCCCGGTCCGCCTTGTTCACCACGAACACGTCGGCGATCTCCATGATCCCGGCCTTCAGCGCCTGCACCTCGTCGCCCAGGCCCGGCACGAGGACCACGAGGCTCACGTCGGCAGTGCCCACGATCTCGACCTCGTCCTGCCCCACCCCGACCGTCTCGACGAGGATCACGTCCTTGCCCGACGCGTCGAGCACGGTCAGGGCGTCGTCGGTGGCGGCGGCGAGGCCGCCCAGGTGCCCGCGGGTGGCCATCGAGCGGATGAAGACGCCGGAGTCGGTGGCGTGGGACTGCATGCGGATGCGGTCGCCGAGGATGGCCCCGCCGCTGAAGGGCGACGTGGGGTCCACGGCCACGATCCCGACCGTGCGCCCGACCTTCCGCAGGTGGGCGGTCAGGCGGTCGACGAGGGACGACTTGCCGGCCCCCGGCGGGCCGGTCACGCCGACGACGAGCGCCCGGCCCGCGTGGGGGAAGAGCGCGGCGAGGAGCGCCCGCGCCTCCGGGAGCCCTTCCTCGACGAGGGTGATCGCGCGCGCGATCGCCCGCACGTCGCCCTCCCGCACCCGGGCCGCGAGGGCGGAGGCGGCGGGCTCGCCGGCCGCCACTACCGGACCACCGGCCGCAGCTGCAGGAGCTGGCGGGCGATGACCAGGCGTTGGACCTCGCTCGTGCCCTCGCCGATCGTCCCGATCTTCGCGTCGCGGAGGTAGCGCTCGACCGGGTACTCCTTGACGTACCCGTAGCCGCCGTGGATCTGGATCGCGTCGAGGGCGATCTCCACCGCGGCTTCGCTCGCGAAGAGCTTGGCCATCGAGGACTCGGCCGTGTGGGGCCTGCCCGCGTCGGCCATCGTCGCCGCCCGCCAGGTCAGGAGGCGCGCGGCGGCGGTCCTCGTGGCCATCTCGGCCACCTTGAACTGGACGGCCTGGAAGTCGGCGATCGGGTGGCCGAACTGCCGCCTTTCGCGCGCGTAGCGGATCGAGGCCTCGAGCGCGGCCTCGGCGATGCCGACCGAGAAGGCGGCGATGCCCACCCGCCCCTTGTCGAGGATCCGCAGGGTGTCGACGAAGCCCATCCCCTCGCGGCCGAGGAGGTTCGCGGCGGGGACCCGGCAGTCCTCGAAGACGATCTCCGAGGTGTCCGACGACCGCACGCCGAGCTTGTCCTCCTTCCTCCCCGACCGGAATCCGGGCGTGCCGCGCTCGACCACGATCGCCGAGATGCCCTTCTTGCCCGCCGAGCGGTCGGTGACCGCCATGACCACCGCGGTGTCGGCGATGCCGCCGTTGGTGATGAAGGTCTTCGCGCCGTTCAGGACGAAGCGGTCGCCGTCCCGCACCGCGGTCGTCCGCATCCCGCCCGCGTCCGAGCCCGAGCCGGCCTCGGTGAGTCCCCAGCAGCCCACCTTCTCCCCGCGGGCGAGCGGGGGCAGGAGGCGCCTCCTCTGCTCCTCGCTGCCGGCGAGGTGGATGTGGGCCGAGCACAGGCCGTGGTGGGCGGCGAGCGAGAGCGCCACCCCGGCGTCCACCCGGGCCACCTCCTCCATCACGATCGCCCAGTCGACGGTCGAGAGGCCCGAGCCGCCGTACTCCTCCGGCCAGCAGCAGCCGGCGAGGCCGAGATCGCCCAGCTTCGCGAACACCTCGCGCGGGAACTCCTGCTTCTCGTCCCACTCGCGGGAGTGCGGGGCGAGCTCCCTCTCCGCGAAGTCCCGCACGGTCTTCCGGAGGAGCGCCTGCTCCCCGCTCGGCTCGAAGTCCACGGCGTTCATGGTATACCGCGAGGCCGTGCTGCGCCTCGCCGTCCGCCTCACGGCCGTCGCCGCCCTCGCCCTCCTCGTCCTGGCGGGCTGGATCTTGGTCGGCCTCCCGGCTCGCTCGGACGTGCGGGCCCTCGCGACGACGAACCCAGAGAGGACCCGCCTGATGGAGGAGCGCCGGGAGGAGGCGAGGGCGAGGGGACGCAAGGCGCACGTCGTGCAGTCGTGGGTCCCCCTCTCCCGCGTCTCGCGGCAGCTGATCCTCGCCGTCCTCTCCTCGGAGGACCAGGGCTTCTTCGGGCACGAGGGCGTCGACTGGAAGGCGATCGAGGAGTCGATCCAGGCGAACGTGGAGAAGGGCCGATACGTCCGCGGAGGCAGCACGATCACCCAGCAGCTCGCGAAGAACCTCTACTTCGGCACCCGGAAGAGCCTCGCCCGCAAGGTGCGGGAGCTCGTCGTGACGCGCTGGCTGGAGGCGGATCTCACGAAGCCCCGCATCCTCGCCCTCTACCTGAACCTCATCGAGTGGGGCGACGGGGTCTACGGCTGCGAGGCCGCGGCGCGCCGGTGGTACGGCAAGCCGGCGGCGGAGCTCTCGGCGGTCGAGGCGGCGGGGCTCGCGGCCATGATTCCGAACCCGCGTCGCATCAACCCCCGCGTGAACGCGGCCCGCCACGAGCGGGCCACCCGGCGCGTGCTGTGGCTCATGGGACGGGCGGGCTACGTCGGCCGCGACGTCGCCGGCCTCGGAGCCGAGCCGCCGGCCGAGATCGCCTCCGAGGACGAGGGGGAGCCGCCCGCCGAAGGGCCCCCGAACGAGAGTCGGCCGAGGTGAGCAGGCGGGGTCGCCGCAGCGAGCGAGCCGGGAAGCCCAGGACCTCGGGCCCGTACCGTCGAAAACCTCCGGGATGGCATACCATCCACGCATGAGGCTCTCCTCCCTGCTGGTGTCGGACTACATGACGGCGAACCCGATCGTCGTGGAGCCGGAGGACTCGCTGATGCAGGCGCTCGAGACCATCCGGCTCCGCGGCGTGCGCCGGCTGCCGGTGACGGTCGGCGGCATGCTGGTGGGCCTCCTCACCGAGGGCGACCTCAAGCGCGCCGAGCCCTCGACGCTCACCGACTCCGAGGCCGACTTCAACCGCGTCATGGAGGAGACGCCGATCTCGCGCATCATGATCCAGAACCCGGTCACGACCACCGCCGACACCCCTCTCCTCGACGCGGCCGAGATCCTCCTCAACACAAAGTACGGAGCGCTGCCGGTGGTGTCGGGGGGCCGCGTGGTGGGGATCCTCACCGACAACGACCTCATCCGGGCCCTCGTGGACGCGCTGCGGGAGGCGAGGGGCGCCTGAGGCCGTCTTGCCCGAGGCGCGCGAGGACGCCGACGTCCTGACCTCGTCGGACGGGTACGCCCGCCGGTTCGCCGGCCCGGTCGGACGGTTCTTCCTCGAACGCCAGGCCGGGGCCACGCTCGACCTGCTCCGGCCCTTTCCGGGAGCGAGCGTCCTCGACGTGGGCGGCGGGCACGGCCAGGTGACGGGACCGCTCGTTGACGCGGGTCACGCGGTGACCGTCCTCGGGAGCGACCCGTCCTGCGAGGCGCGGGTGCGCGGGTGGACGTCGACGGGCCGAGCCCGCTTCGCCGAAGGCGACCTCATGGCACCTCCCTTCCCCGAACGCTCCTTCGACGTCGTCCTCTCCTATCGCCTGCTGCCCCACGTGCGCCGCTGGGCTGAGCTCGTGGCGGCGCTCGCGAGGCTGGCCCGCCGGGCGGTGGTCGTCGACTACCCGACGCGCCGCAGCGTGAACGCGGCGGCCGATCTCCTCTTCGGCCTGAAGAAGGGCGTGGAGAAAGACACGCGCCCGTTCGCCGTCTTCTCCGACGCCGAAGTGGAGGGAGCGTTCGCCGCGCGGGGGTTCTCGCCCACCGGGCGGCGGCCGCAGTTCTTCTTCCCGATGGCGCTCCATCGCGCGACCGGCTCGGCCGCGCTCGCGCACGCCCTGGAGGGCACGGCTCGGGCGGTGGGGCTGACGCGCGCCTTCGGCTCCCCCGTCATCCTGAGGCTCGAGCGCCGTGGCTGAGCCTTCGTCCGCGCGGGAGTGGGCGATCGCGCTCTTCCGCCGCTCGGTGCTGAAGCAGCGGAAGCTCGCCGAGGTCGAGGCGATGCTCGGCCCCACGACCGGCCTGCGCTGCCTCGACCTCGGCTCCGACAACGGCGTCGTGAGCCTGCTGCTGCGCGAGCGGGGCGGCGCCTGGGCGTCGGGCGACCTGACGGAGGAGGCAGTGGGCTCGATCCGCTCGCTCGTGGGCGAGGACGTCCACCTCGTCCGGGGGGACCGGCTGCCGTTCCCCGACGCCCAGTTCGACCGTGTGGCGGTCGTCGACATGCTCGAGCACGTCCCGGACGATCGCGCGTTCGCCGCCGAGCTCGCCCGCGTGACGAAGGCCGGCGGGCTCCTGGTCGTGAACACGCCCCACCTGAAGCGCAGCGCTCTCCGGCGCCTGCGCCACGCGCTCGGCCAGACCGACGAGAAGCACGGGCACCTCCGCCCCGGCTACACGCCGGAGGGCCTGCGCCAGCTCCTCGCTCATGATTTCGATCTGGAGCGCCACCGGACCTACTCGCGCTTCTTCTCGGAGGCGGTCGACACCGCCCTCAACTGGGGGATGGAGCGCCTCGGCAAGAAATCGTCGGCCAAGGGCATGGTCGTGACGGGAGACGACCTCGCGCGACACCGGCGGACGTTCCGCGCCTACGGGGCGATCTACCCCCTCGTTCGGGCGGCCACGCGTCTCGACGCGCTCGTCCCCGCCCCGGGATACATGCTCATCGCGGCCCTGCGGAGGCGAGGCTGATCGACGGCCCGGCCTCGAGGCGCGGCCGACGGCTCGTCGGGACGCGACCGGGCCCGAGGGCGCGGCCCTAGGGACGGCGGGCCAGGTAACGCCGGACGAGGAAGAACTCGTTGAGGGGCCGATCGTCGGTGATCGGCGCCGTCTCCCCCGCAGCCGTCGCGAGGGATCGCGGATCGAGCTCCCGGGCGAGCATGAGCCTCAAGGGCTGGCGAGAGCCGCCGCCCCACTCCGTCATGTCGCGAACGGCCGCCTCGGGCATGCGGTCCCGCAGCTCCTCCGCCGTGAGGGGCGGGATCGGCCGCCGGGAGGCCAGGTAGTGGATGCCCCAGCCCCCGACGGACCGGAATGCGCGGACGTGGGCGAACGACTCGAGGATCGCCTCGGTGACGGCGGCCACCGTCTCGCCGTCCCCGCCGGGCAGCCAGGCCTGCAGGATTCCCTCGGGCCGCAGCCTCGCGATCGCGCTGCGATAGAACTCCTTCGAGTACAGGAGGCTGCTCGCCGCGGCCTCCACCGGGGGCGGCGGGTCGACGAGGATGAGGTCGAACGTCTCGCGCGTGCGGTCGAGGTAGCGCCGGCCGTCGTCGATCTCGACGCGGACGGTCCGGTCGCGGGACCGGAGGAGGTCCGGGCCGTCGGGGTAGAAGTAGCCGAAGAGCTTCGGCACGGAAGGGATGAGCTCCACCGACGTGACGTTCGCGCCCCACGCCGCGAGCGACCGGAGGCTCGTCCCCATGCCGAAGCAGATCACGAGGCCGTCGAGCGGCCGCCCCGGTCGTGGCGGCAGATGGGCGGCCGGGAAGTGCGCCATCATCTTCGTGATCGGCGTGAGCCCCGTCATGCCGACCCCGTTCACGAAGAGCTGCGCCTCCCGTCCGGAGCCGGCCGCCACCACGGTGGCCGCGTGGTCGTTCCGGACCTGCTCCCGGGGAAACTGCTCCTCGAAGAGCCGCGTCGACGACCAGAGGGCCGCCCCGCCGGCGAGCGCGGCGACGGCCGGGAGGAGGCTCGCGCGGGTGCGGAAACGGAAGGACGGCAGGAAGAGGAAGAGGGGCAGGGCGAGGACGAGCGTGGCCGTCCTCGGGCCGAAGGCGGGAACGAGGAGGAAGCCGGCCGCGAGCGGGCCGAGAACCCCGCCCACGAGGTTGAGCCCGTAGGCGCGCCCGATCCGGCGGGGGTCGTTGCCGGCCTCGGCGTCCACGATGGACGGGGTCACGAAGCCGAGGAGGGCGCAGAAGGGCGTGAGGCCGAGCAGGATCCGCCACGGGCCCCAGAGCGAGTATCGGATCGAGGCGGAGAAGAGCGGCAGGAGCGCCGCCGCGCCGAGCCAGGGCCACCACGACTCCAGGCGGACCGTCCGGCCGGAGCGGAGGCGCATCCGGTAGAGGGAAGATCCGAAGGCCGTCGCCACGAGGTACGTGGCCAGGATCCCCGCGAACGAGTACACGAAGGTGCTGACGAAGAAGGGATAGATGCGCGTCCACACGACCTCCACGCCCATCGTGCAGAAGCCGGTCAGGAAGAGCGCCGTGAGCCGGGCACGTGACGTCAGGCCGCCGTCGCCTGCGGGCAGGGGGCCTGGCTCTGCCTCGGCGGCGCCTCCCGGCCCGACGCTCGGGACGAGGGTGACGGCCAGCGTGGCGATGAGAGCGTTCACGCCGGCGGCCACGAACGAGGTCGTGAGGAACCCGAGCTCCTCGATCAGGACCACGGAGGTCAGGAGCACGCCCGCGAGCGCGCCCGCCACGTTCGCCAGGTACAGGTAGCTGAACGTCTCGCTTTCCTGTCCGGAAGCCGCGCGGCGCTTGAGGTACGAGAGCGCCGTCGGGAAGGTGAGACCCATCGCGGTGCAGAAGGGCAGCAGGACGGAAGAGAAGAGGACGGCGCTCGCGAGGGTGTACAGGGCGCCGTCGGCCGGGCCGACCGCCAGCAGGCGCGTCCGCGCCGCCTCGAGGAGGCTCGGGACGCTCATCCCGCCGAGCCCGATCAGGAGCTCGGCGAGAGCGTAGAGCTGCAGGCCGCGCCATCCGAGCCGTCGCTCGACGGTCTCCCCGTATCGCCCGGCCAGGACCGTGCCCAGGGCGAGGCCGAGCATGAAGACCGCCAGCACTGTCGCCACGACCGAGGAGTTGACCCCGAAGCTCGCGAGCGAGAGGCGGATCCACACCGTCTGGTAGAGGAGCCCGGTGAATCCCGACAGGAGGAAGCAGAGGAAGAGGACGCGCGGGCCCACGCTCGCTAGACGCCGTCGATCGTCGCCAGCAGCCGGTCGAGGAAGGTGACCTGGGCCGGGTGGAGGAGGAAGCGCGCGCGGTCGAGGGCCACGAACTTGGCCTCGTCGACCTCCTTCTCATCGCAGCGGGGAGTGGCGTCCTCGGGCGCGGGTCCCGTGAAGCCGTGGATGCGCTTGCGGCTGCGGGCGAGGTCGACGCTGCCGATCGAGTGGAGCGGTCCCGGGCGGACGCCGGTCTCCTCCTCGGTCTCGCGCCGAGCCGCCGCCTCCAGGTTCTCGCCGGGGTTCGTCCGGCCCTTGGGGATGCTCCACGGCGCGCGCCGGTTGTACGGGCCCCACGGGTGGACGATCAGGACCTCGAGCGTGCCGCCGTTGCGCCTGTAGAGGAGCGTCCCCGCGGACTCGATCACCGCTCCGTCCTCCGCGACTCCTTGTCCTCGTACATGCGCTTGTCGGCGAGGCGGATGAGCGCCTCCTTGGTGGTCGCCTCCTCGGGGTAGTTCGCGATCCCGAGCGAGACCCCCAGCCGGGCGTTGATCCCCTCCTCCTGGAGGAAGGTGTGTCCCTCCACGAGGTGCCGCAGCTTCTCCGCCAGCACCCGCGCCGACGGCCCGTCCGTCTGGGGCAGGATCACCACGAACTCGTCGCCCCCGTAGCGGGCCGGGATGTCGGTCTCGCGCACCGCGGCCCGGATGAGGAAGCCCACCTCGCGCAGGGTCCGGCTGCCCCGCAGGTGCCCGTACTGGTCGTTGATGGGCTTGAAGCGGTCGAGGTCCACGAAGAGGAGCGAGAGCGTCGAGCCGTAGCGGTTGACGAGCTTCAGCTCCCGCTCGAGCGCCTGGTGGAAGTAGCGGAAGTTGTGGAGGGGCGTCACCTCGTCGGTGATCGAGAGCTCGCGCGTCCTCTGGAAGAGGCGCACGTTCTCGAACGCGAGGGCCACCGCGTCGGCGAGGGGCTGGAGACGGGCGAGGGTGCCCTCGTCGAAGGCCCCGCCCGCGCGGGAGCCGAGGGCGAGGACGCCGATCGCCCGCTCGCGGGAGGTGAGCGGGAAGAGGGCGTACGAGCGGAGCCCCTCCTCGAGCAGCCGCATGTCCTCAAGGTAGCGGTGCTCGTGCACGAGGTCCTTCTGCAGGACGGCACGGTTGTTGAGGGCGACGAAGCCGGGGCCGCTCCCCACCACGGGGAGCACGCCGCCCAGCCCCCACGACGTGCCCTCCGGGTGGCTCACCATCTCGATGTAGTCGCCGGTGTCGTTGACGAAGCCGCAGGCCAAGCGGTCGAAGGCCTGGAGCGCCTGGACCTCGGCGGCGAACGCGGGCACGATGCCCGCGAGCTCGCTGCCCGAGGTCGCGGCGGCGGTGATCCGGCGCAGCACCTCCGCGCGGCCCGACGACGCGCGCAGCTCCGCGTACAGCCGCGCGTTGTCGATGCCGTTCCCGACCTGCTTGCCGAGCACCTCCAGGAGGCCGCGGTCGAGGGACGGCCCGGCCGTGCCGGCCTCGTGCAGGACGAGGACGCCGAGCGACGTGCGGCGCGCCCGCAGCGGCGTCGCGGCGAGCCAGCCCGCCCCGGGCAGCTCCAGCACGAGCGGGGCGTCCTGCTGGAGGACGGCCCGCGCGAGGTCGCGTCCCGCGGAGAGGTCCGCGGCGAGGCGGTGCTCGGCCAGCTCCCCGAGATCGCCGTCGTCTCCCGGCGCGAAGACGACGCCGCCCGCGAGGTCGAGCGAGTCCACCACGTGCTCGAGCATCGAGCGGAGCAGCGCCCCCTCCTCGCGCTCGACGGTCAGGTCGTCCACGAGGGAGACGAGCGTGCGGAGCAGGCGGTCGTCGCTCTGGACCGGGGCGCGGGGCACGGGAGGTCGCGGCCCTCGGCGGAGGGGGGACGGGGCGCGGCTTCCAGGGGGTGGATTCATGCCGGTTGACGGCTCCCCGGGCTCGGGCCCGGCTGCCGGTTGGGCTGGCATTCTAGCAGGGGTTGGCCAGGGCTCCCGGGCCCGCCGCCGCGCGCGCTCAGCTGCGGTAGAAGCGGGCGAGCGCGTCTTTTTCGGCCCGCTCCCGGCCCGCGTCCCAGCCGAGCTCCGCCGTCATGACCCGGGCGACCGCGTCCGCCTCGGCGGGGGAAGGCGGCCCCGCGGTGCCGAGGTCGAGGCGGCGAAGGACGGCGTCGGCGAGGGTCAGCGCCATCTCGTCACGGACGGCGGTCCTGGCCCGCTCCTCGAGCGGTCCGGCGAGAGGCCGGGCCGCGGGAAGGGGCGTCACCGCCGTCCGGCAGGCCGGCACGTGACGGCCGAGCCGCCGCACCGCGAGGTCCACTGCCTGCTCGGCGACCAGCCTCGCCGTCGTGTACTTGACGCCCTGCAGGCTCACGAGCCCCGGAACCCCGTCCTCGGCCTCGTGGTCGTGGAGACGAGCGCGGGTCGAGAGGCCCGAGGCGCCGCCCCGCCCGGGGACGAGCCCCTCGTGGACGAGAGCGGCGTCGGCCCGTTCGATGCCGGCCCAGGGGAAGGCCCGGGTCGCCTCGTCGAGGAACGCCATCGGGTCGCTCGGAGGGCCATCGGCGGGCTCGTAGGACGTGCCCACGATGGTGTGCCCCTCCCAGGGGACGAGGAAGAGGAAGCGGCCCTCGCTCTTCGCCGCCACCGCGAAAGGAACGGCGGGGGGCTTCCGCAGGACGACGTTGCGCGCGCGCAGGAGCGGCGCCTTCGCCCGGCGCAGCCCGCCTCGGGCCAGGACCTCGTCCGCCCACGGTCCGGCGGCGTTCACGACCAGGCGGGCCCGGACCTCGATCGTCCGGCCGTCGAGCGTGTCGCGCACGGCGACTCCGGCGACCCGGCCGGAGGCCCGCGGGAGCGAGACCGCCTCCGCGTGGTTGGCCACGAGCGCCCCCGCGCCGACCGCGGCGTGGAGGAAGGCGAGGGTGAGCCGCTCCGTGCTCGAGGCCTGCGCGTCGTGCCAGAGGGCGGCCCCGGTGAGACCCCGGCTCTCGATGCCGGGCACGAGCCGCAGAGCCTCGGCCCGCGAGACGGTGCGGGCGGCGGGGATCTGGTGATCGGGAGGAAGCCCGCGGTTGCGGTCGCGGGTGAGCCCGTCGTTCAGGAGGAGGCCCAGGGCGAGGGCTTCGCGTCCCGTCGGGCCGTGGCCGTAGGTCGGGACGACGAACGGCAGGGGACGCACGATCCCGGGCGCGATCGCGAGGAGCGTGCTGCGCTCCCGCGCCGACTGCCGCAGCCGCACGAGGTCGAGCTTCTGGAGGTAGCGCATCCCGCCGTGGATCGTCTTCAGGCTGCTCCAGGATGCCCCCGCCCCGAAGTCCTCGCGCTCCACGAGGGCCACGGCGAGGCCGCGCTGGGCGGCGTCCCAGGCCACGGCGGCGCCGTAGATCCCGCCCCCGACGACCGCGACGTCCCACTCCCGCGCCGCGAGGGCCGCGAGGTCCCGCTTCACGCGCGGGCTCCCTCGACCCCGGAGAAGCGCAGGGCGACCATCGTCGCGTCGTCGGCCGCCTCGAGCGGGCCCCGGTGGGCGCGCACGGCCGCGTCGACCTGGGCGAGGAGGGCCGGGAGGTCGTGTGCCCGGTGGACCCGCAGGAGCGCCTCGAGCCGGGACATCCCGAAGGGCTCGCCGGTCTCGTCCTCGGTCTCGACGAGCCCGTCCGTGAACAGGAAGAGCGCGTCGCCCTTCCGCATGTCGACCGCCTGCTCCTCGTAGGATCCGCCCGGATAAAGGCCGGGGGGCCGCCCCGTCGAGGCGAGGCTCTCGGTGCGGCCGTCCTGGCGCACGACGAACTGCGTGTTGTGCCCGGCGTTCACGTAGCGGAGCCGCCCGCAGTCGCCGTCCAGGACGGCGAGGAAGAGCGTGTAGTAGGGCGCGAGCGGCTCCTCGCTCCCCATCTCCCGGTCGAGGTCGCCCGCGAGCCGCGCGAGGTCCCGCTCGTGGCCGAGCCGTCCGCGGATGGTCGCCTGGAGGCTGGCCATGAGCAGCGCGGCCGGCACCCCTTTGCCGGAGACGTCGCCGACGAGGATCGCCACCTCGGCGTCGGAGAGCAGGAAGTAGTTGAAGAAGTCGCCCCCCACCTCCCGGGCCGGGATCGAGACCCCTCCCACCTCGGCGAAGGGACCGCGCAGCGGCCCGCGCGGCAGCAGCTCCTCCTGGATCCGCCGGCCGATCTCGAGCTCCTTCCGCAGGCGCTCCTGCTCGAGGAGGCGCTCCTGGTTCAGCCGGAGGTCGCGGGCCATCCGGTTGAACGCCTCCGCCAGCTGGCGGAACTCGCGGCCGTGCGGCAGGGGGACGCGCACGTCGAGGTCCCCCCGGGCGAGGCGGCCCGCCCCTTCGGTCAGCGACGCGATGTGCCGCGTCATGCGGTGCGAGAGCGGGAGGATGCCGAGGAGGGCCACCACCGCGAGCCCCAGGCCGAGCCCGAGGTTGCGGGCCGCAGTGCGCCTTATCTCCTGCAGGGCCGGACCCACCGGGCGGGCGACCGCGATGACGATCCCAGTGTCCGGATCCGGCCGCTCCGCGACCACCCACTCCGCCGCGTCCCGGCGGGTGACCGGCTTGCCGGGGACCTGCCCCAGGCCCTCCAGGACGGCCTCGTCGGCCGGGTCGGGCGCGTAGATCTTGCCCTCGGCGTCTCGTGCGAACGGAATGGCGCCCTGCCGCCGCTCCGCGCCCGAGAGGATGGCACGCAGGAGGAGCCGCAGCTCGTCGCCCTCCGCGGCGACGAGGGCCTCCCGTCGCGCCTTCTCGTAGGGGGACTCCTGCCGCCCGTCCAGCCGGTTCCGCATCCGCTGCAGGCGCGTCTTCAGCTCGTCGGCCACGACGTCGACCCGCGTCGACATCTCGGTCGCGAGGTCGCCCGCCTCGGCCGCCACGGCCTGGCGGAAGGCCCGCTGCGAGCCGAGCCACGTGTAGAGCGTGACCCCGAGGAGGGGGAGCACCGCGAGGAGGAAGAACGCGATCGCGAGCTGGGTGCGGAGCCTCATCGCGTCACTCGCCCACCACGTGTACGGCCACGTGCCTCCGATGGGAGCCGGTCCGGTGCTCCCAAACGTAGAGACCCTGCCACGTCCCGAGGAGGAGCTCGCCCTCCTTCACCGGGATCTGCTCCGACGTCTTCAGGACGGCCGCCTTCACGTGGGCCGGCATGTCGTCGTCCCCTTCGTCCACGTGCGTGAACAGGGGGTCACCGTCGGGGACGAGGCGCGAGAGGAACGCCTCGAGGTCGCGGCGCACCGCGGGATCGGCGTTCTCCTGGATGACCAGGCTGGCCGAGGTGTGGCGGATGAAGACGGTGCAGAGCCCCTCGCGAACGCCGGAGGCCCGCACGGCCGCGGCCACGGCGGGGGTGATCTCGGTCAGGCCCCGCCGCGTCGCCACGGCGAGGCTGTCGCTCCTCTGCCGCATGACCCGCCCAGCCTACCACGCAGCCTCGGCTCGGCTGGTAGGCGCCGCGCCTCAGCCGAGGACGCGCTCGATCACGGAGGCTGCGCGCTCGCAGTCCTGCCGGCTCACGTCGCGGTGGGTGACGAGGCGCAGCGTCCGCGCGTCCATGGCCGTGGCGAGGACGCCGTCGGCCCGCAGGGCGACGACCGCCTCCGACGCGGTGCGGCCGTCCAGCGTCCCGACCACGATGTTCGTCTCGACCGGGGCCACGGCCACGCCCGTCGCCCGACCGAGCGCGGCGCCCAGCAGGCGCGCGTTCTGGTGGTCCTCGGCCAGGCGCGGGACGAGGGTGTCGAGCGCGACGAGCGCCGCCGCGGCCAGGACGCCGGCCTGCCGCATCCCGCCGCCGAGGAGCTTGCGCGCCTGGCGCGCCTCGGCGATCCGCTCCTTCGACGAGGCAAGGACCGATCCCACGGGAGCGCAGAGGCCCTTCGAGAAGCAGGCCATCACCGTGTCGGCTCCCTTCGTCAGGGCGGCGGGAGGGACGCCGAGGGCGACCGCCGCGTGCCAGATCCGGGCCCCGTCCACGTGGACGCGGAAGCCGCACTCGCGCGCCGCCCCGACCACGGCCTCGACTTCCCCGACCTTCTGCACCGTTCCCCCGCCGAGGTTGTGCGTGTTCTCGAGCACCACGAGGCTCACGTCCGACTTGTAGTAGGCCCGCGGCGCGACCGCGGCCCGCACGTGCTCGGGCGTGACGTGGCCTCCCGGCGCGTCGACCATCCTCGGCAGGACGCCGGAGAGGACGCTCATCCCCGAGAGCTCGAAGCGCACGACGTGGCTCCGTCGCTCGACCAGCACCTCGTCGCCGCGCTTCGTCAGGATCCGGACGGCGATCGCGTTGCCCATCGTCCCCGAGGGCACGAAGAGCGCCGCCTCCATCCCGAGCGTCTCCGCCGCCCGCGCCTCGAGGCGGTTGACGGTCGGGTCCTCGCCGTAGACGTCGTCCCCGACCTCCGCCTCGGCCATGGCCTTCCGCATCTCGGGCGTCGGGCGGGTGACGGTGTCGGACCTCAGATCGATCGGCTCCATGGCGGCGACGTTACTTCCCCGCCGTCCGGAGTGTCAAAGCCCGCTCCCGGCTCGGCCCCGCTCGTCGTATCATGCTCCGGGCGCCCGTAGCTCAACTGGATCAGAGCGCCAGGCTTCGAACCTGGAGGTCGGGGGTTCGACTCCCTCCGGGCGCGCCACTGACGAGACCGCCTCGCAAGGCGGGTCCCCCCCGGTTCCTGATACCCTTGTGCGAAGGCCGCTGACAAACCGAACCGTCCGCAATCGCGCGCTGCTGGCGAGGGCGTTCTCTGGAGTGCCGACCACGAGGAGGTGAACGGTGGCGCTGATGATCGGTGAGGCGCTGGGCTGGCTCTCGGTTCTCGTGTTGCTCTGCGGGGTCGTGGTGAGCGCGATGTACATCGGCCGGGTGTCCTGGGCGGGGGCGCTGCTGCTGGGCTTCGGGCTCCAGGCGGCCGGGCTCGGGATGGTGCGCGTCCTCGGGTTTGCGGCGCGACATGGGCTCTTCGTGGTGGGCCGCTTGGGCGTCCTGGCGGCGGGGCTCCTGGCGCTCCTGGGGTGCGTCGTTCTCGTGGCCGGGGCGGCGGGGACCCTGGCGGAGGCCGCCCGCCTGCGCGAGGGAGCGAAGGGCGGCCGCTGAGGCGCGAGAACGCCCGGGCCGCGGTCAGGCGAGGAGCAGGGGCGAAGGCGGCGCGGTGACCTTCCGCTTGCCGACCGACGTGTTGCACGCGGCGCAGAGGTACTCGTAGAGCTCGCCGTCGGGCAGGACCAAGAGGAGGCGCTCGCGCACGGGCCGGGCGGTCTGGCAGCGCGGGCAGAAGAGCGCGGAGGCTTGGAGCTCCTCGAACTGTCGGGGTGGCGTCCCGCCGCGGTGTCGCATGACTCACCTGTAGCCACGGGCGGGCAGCCTGTCAAGCCGGCCCGACGCCGCGCCTTGGTCGGGCGCGTACCATAGGGCCTGACTGCAGGAGGGGGCCCATGCCGATACAGAACGGCGTCATGATGCAGTACTTCCACTGGTACAGCCCGGCCGACGGGACCCTGTGGGAGGAGGCCGCTTCGCAGGCGAAGGAGCTCGTCGCGGCCGGATTCACCGGCGTCTGGCTGCCCCCCGCCTACAAGGGAATCGGGGGCGCGAGCGAGGTCGGCTACGGCGTCTACGACGCCTACGACCTCGGCGAGTTCGACCAGAAGGGCTCGGTCCGCACCAAGTACGGGACGCGGAAGCAGTACCTGGCGGCGGTGAAGGCGCTCCGGGAGGCGGGGCTCCAGGTGTACGCCGACGCGGTCCTGAATCATCGGATGGGCGGCGACGGGACGGAGCTCGTGAACGCCACGCCTTTCCCCCAGGACGACCGCCTGCGGCCCAAGGGCGAGCGGCGGGAGATCGAGGCCTACACGCACTTCCGCTTCCCCGGCCGCAAGGGGAGGCACTCGAAGTTCGAGTGGCACGCGCGCCACTTCGACGCCGTGGACTACGACCACCGACGCCCCGCGGAGAGGAACACGGTCTACCTGATCGAGGGCAAGGAGTTCGACGATCGGGTCGCGCTCGAGAGCGGGAACTTCTCCTACCTCATGGGGGCCGACGTCGATTACGAGAGCCAGCAGGTGCGGGACGAGGTGACGAGGTGGGGCCGGTGGTACCTCGACACGACCGGGGTGGACGGCTTCCGCCTGGACGCCGTCAAGCACCTCTCGGCCGGGTTCTTCGCGCAGTGGCTGGAGGAGATGGAACGGCACGCGGGGAAGGACATGTTCGTCGCGGTCGAGTACTGGACGACGGACATCGACACCCTCCACTGGTACCTGGACCGGCTCGGCGGGCGGATCACCGTGTTCGGGGTGCCGCTCCACTACCACCTCCACCACGCGAGCCGGGCCGGCGGCAACTACGACATGCGCCGCCTCCTCGACGGCACCCTCATGCGCCAGCGCGGCCGGGACGTGGTCACCTTCGTCGAGAACCACGACTCCCAGCCCCTGCAAGCGCTCGAGTCGGTGGTCGAGCCCTGGTTCAAGCCGCTCGCCTACGCGCTCGTCCTGCTGCGTCGCGAGGGCTATCCGTGCGTCTTCCACGCCGACTACTACGGGGCCGACTACGAGGACTTCGGCCGGGACGGCAACCCGCACCGGATCGTGATGCCCTCCCACCGCTGGCTCATCGACAAGTTCCTCCACGCGCGGCGGCAGCACGCCTGGGGCCCGCAGATCGACTACCTCGACCACTGGAACCGCGTCGGCTGGGTCCGGCTCGGCGACGACCGCCACCCGAAGGCCATGGCCGTCCTGATGAGCGACGGCCCGGGAGGGACGAAGTGGATGGAGGTGGGGCGGACCCATGCGCGGTTCGTCGACCTGACCGAGCACGTCAAGGAGCCGGTGGTCACCAACGACGCCGGCTGGGGCGAGTTCCGCTGCGAAGGGGGATCGGTCTCGGTCTGGGTGCAGGAGTAGCCGGATCCCGGCCTCGGGGAGCAGTGTAGACTGGGCGTTCCGTGCCTGCTCCCGCGCGACGACCCGAGGACCGCCTTGCCGGCTACGAGCCGGTGATCGGGCTCGAGGTCCACGCGCAGCTCCTCACCCGGACGAAGCTCTTCTGCTCCTGCGCGAACCGCTTCGGGGCGGCGCCGAACACCCTCGTCTGCCCGGTCTGCCTCGGGCTTCCCGGAGCGCTCCCCGTTCTCAACCGGCAGGCGGTCTCGCTCGCCCTGCGGGCCGCGCTCGCCACCGGCTGCACCGTCCACGAGACGTCCGTCTTCGAGCGGAAGAACTACTTCTATCCCGACCTGCCCAAGGGCTACCAGATCTCGCAGTACGAGCGGCCGCTCGCCACGGGCGGCGCGGTCGCGATCGCCGGCCTGGACGGCGCGGAGCGCGGGGTGCGCCTCGCCCGCATCCACATGGAGGAGGACGCGGGGAAGCTGCTCCACGAGGGCTTCCCGTGGTCGGGCGAGAAGAGCGGGGTCGACCTCAACCGGGCCGGCGTCCCCCTCATCGAGATCGTGAGCGAGCCCGACCTCCGCAGCCCCGCGGAGGCGCACGAGTACCTCACCTCCCTGCGGGCGGTGCTCCTCTACGCGGCGGTCTCCGACTGCAACATGGAGGAGGGCTCCCTTCGCTGCGACGCGAACGTGTCCGTGCGGCGGCGAGGCGCGGAGGCCCTCGGGACGCGCACCGAGATCAAGAACCTCAACTCCTTCCGGAACGTCGCCCGGGCCCTCGAGCACGAGATCGCGCGGCAGGTGGCGGTCGTCGAGGCGGGAGGCGAGGTGGCGCAGGAGACGCTCCTCTGGAACCCCGACCGGGGGGAGACGGCCTCGATGCGCTCGAAGGAGGAGGCGCACGACTACCGCTACTTCCCGGAGCCCGACCTGCCCCCGCTCGTGGTCGGGGCGGAGTGGATCGAGGAAGCGCGGCGGTCGCTGCCCGAGCTGCCGGCGGAGAGGCGGAAGCGCTTCGCGTGCGAGTACGCCCTTCCCGCCTACGACGCCTCCGTCCTCACCCAGGAGCGGGAGGTGGCCGAGTACTTCGAGGCCGCGGCGCAGGCGAGCGGCAACCCCAAGGCCGCCTCGAACTGGGTCATGACGGAGGTCCTGCGCAAGCTGAAGGAGGACGGCCGCGGGATCGCGTCGAGCCCGATCCCTCCCGCTGCCCTCGCCGGGCTCGTGCGGCTCATCGACGCGGGCACGATCAGCGGGAAGATCGCGAAGGACGTCTTCGAGAGGATGTGGGCGACGGGCGACGCGGCCCCGGCGATCGTCGAGCGGGAGGGGCTCACGCAGCTCTCGGACGACTCCGCCCTCGAGGGCGTCGTGGCCGAGGTCGTGGCGCAGAGCCCCGAGCAGGCCGCGAGCTACCGCGGAGGCAAGGCGGCGGCCCTCGGCTGGTTCGTGGGCCAGGTGATGCGGCGGACCGGGGGGCGGGCCAACCCCCAGCGGGTCAACGCCCTCCTGCGAAGGGCCCTCGGGGGGGCCGACCCGAAGGGTCGAGGGTAGGCCCGACGGCGCACGGCGGCGCTATAGTGGTTCGACGGACTCCCGTTCGACAGGGACCCATTCCCGCGCAAGGAGCGATCCGACATGAAGACGCGTAGCGCCGTGCTCACCCTCGCCGCAGTCTCCCTCGCCGGCCCCGTCCTCGCCCAGAACCCGCGGGGAGCCGCGGTCACGACCCTGGGTGACAAGAAGGTCGCCGTCGACTACGGCCGTCCGGCGCTGAAGGGGCGCACGATCGACGCGCTGCTGAAGCAGCTGCCGAAGGAGCGGATCTGGCGCGCCGGCGAGAACGAGGTCACCACGTTCTCGACCGATGCCGACCTCAAGATCGGCGGCAAGACGCTCAAGGCCGGCAAGTACAGCCTCTACATCCACGTCCCGGAGTCTGGAAAGTGGGGGCTCGTCCTGAACGGCGACCTCGGTCAGCCCCTCGGTGTCCTCTGGAAGGAGGCGCCGGAGAACGTCAAGAACCAGCCGTACCCCTACCTCGGGAACTACGAGGAGAAGATCAAGGCGAAGGAGGTCTTGAGGGTGGACCTCAAGTCCGGGAAGTCGGTGACCGCCAACGAGAACTTCACGATCAGCTTCGCGCCGCGGGGCTCGGGGGCGACGATGACTTTCGCCTGGGCCGACCAGGCCTGGTCGACCGAGATCGCGCCCGCGAAGTAGCCGGGCCGCAACGGCGAGGGCCCGGCCCCGGGTCTGTCGGCCGGTCGAGGCGCCGATCAGGGGGAGAGCGGAGGTCCCGGCCTAGGGGACGAGCGTCTCGCGGTGCTCGCCGAACACCGTCCGGAGGCGGGCCGCGATCTCGCCCACCGTGGCCCAGGCCATGACCGCGTCCACCATCGCCGGCACCAGGTTGCCGCCCGAGCGCGCCGTCGACTCGAGGGCGTCGAGAGCGGACCGCCAGGGGCCGGCGGGCCGCCGCGCGCGCAGCGCCCGCACCCGCTCCACCTGAGCCCGCTCCACCTCGGCGTCGATGCGGAGGATGTCGGCCGCAGGCCCGGCCTCCTCCTCCTGGAAGCGGTTCACTCCGACGATCACGCGCTCGCCGGACTCCACCTGCCGCTGGTGCCGGTAGGCCGACTCCTGAACGTCCCTCTGGAAGTCTCCGCGCTCGATCGCGGCGAGCGCCCCGCCCCGGGCCTCGATGCGGTCGATGAGCCGCAGCGCCTCCGCCTCGAGGAGGCTCGTGGCCGCCTCGACCGCGTAGCTGCCGCCGAGCGGGTCCACGGTGTCCGCCACCCCCGACTCGAAGGCCACGATCTGCTGGGTGCGGAGGGCGAGGCGCGCCGAGGCCTCGGTCGGCAGGGCGAGCGCCTCGTCCCGCCCGTTCGTGTGCAGGCTCTGGCAGCCGCCGAGGACGGCGGCCAGCGTCTGGAGCGCCACCCGCACCACGTTGGTGTCGGGCTGCTGGGCGGTGAGGGTCACCCCGCCCGTCTGGACGTGGAACCGGCACTGCTGGGCCTTCGGGTTCACGACCCCGAACCGTTCCTTCATGAGGCGCGCCCAGAGCCTCCGTGCGCAGCGGAACTTCGCCACCTCCTCGAGGAAGTCGGAGTGGCAGGCGAAGAAGAAGGAGAGCCGCTCGCCAAAGCGGTCGGGGGGCAGCCCCGCTCCCCGCGCCGCCCGCACGTACTCCATCGCGTTCGCGAAGGTGAAGGCGAGCTCCTGGGGCGCCGTCGCCCCCGCCTCGCGGATGTGGTAGCCGGAGATCGAGATCGGGTTCCACCGCGGCACGCGCTCCGCGCAGTAGGCGAAGACGTCGGTCACGAGCCGCATCGAGGGTGCGGGGGGGTAGATCCACGTCCCGCGGGCGACGTACTCCTTGAGAATGTCGTTCTGCACCGTGCCCGAGAGCGCGGCCTCGGGGATGCCCCGCCGGCGGGCCACCGCCACGTAGAGGGCGAGGAGGACCGCCGCCGTGGCGTTGATGGTCATCGAGGTGGAGACGCGGTCGAGGGGGATGCCGTCGAAGAGCAGCTCCACGTCCTCGAGGCTGTCGATCGCCACCCCCACCCGTCCCACCTCGCCGAGGGCGGCGGGATCGTCGGAGTCGTAGCCGAGCTGGGTGGGAAGGTCGAAGGCCACCGAGAGGCCGGTCGTTCCCTGATCGAGCAGATAGCGGTAACGGCGGTTCGACTCGGCGGCGGTCCCGAAACCGGCGTACTGGCGCATCGTCCAGCGCCGGCCCCGGTAGCCGGTCGCGTGGAGCCCGCGGGTGAACGGGAACGCGCCGGGTTCGCCGATGGCCTCCGGGCCGGGAAGGCTCGCCGGCCCGAAGAGCCGGGGGCGCTCCAGGTCCGAGGCGGTCCGGAACTCCTTGTCCTCCCGGGGCTCGGTCATCGGACGGTCACGTTAGCACGACCCGCGTGTGAGCCTCTCGCTTGACACGCTTCCGCGCGGGTTGTCATCATCTCGACGGCACCGAGATCGAAGAGCGAGGGCACGCGGATGGAGCAGGCGACCGGCGAGGACGTCACCCGGCTGACGGAGGAAGTGGGGGCCACGCTGCGTCGCGTGCTGGCCGAGTCGCCGCAGGTCGCCCACTGCCTGAGCCGCATCCGAGCCGAGGGCTACGACGTGTCGATCGTCCTCGAGGCCACCATCGGCTTCAGCCGCAGCGAGCGCCCGGCCCCCGCCGCTGCCCCCGCCTTCGACGTCCGGGTCGAGAAGGCGGAGCCCCTCCCCATCCGGATGACCCCCCTCGACAAGAAGTTCCTGCGCTCCCTGAAGATCACGGTCGACGAGGAAGGGGAGTAGCCCCGGCTTCGCTCAGGCCCTCGGGTTCAGCGCCGCGCGGCCGGCGAAGCGAGCCATCGGCCCCAGCTCCTCCTCGATCCGCAGCAGCTGGTTGTACTTCGCGATGCGGTCGGTCCGGGAGGCGGAGCCCGTCTTGATCATTCCGCAGCTCGTGGCCACCGCGAGGTCGGCGATCGTCGCGTCCTCGGTCTCGCCCGAGCGGTGGCTCACCTGGCAGGTGTAGCCGGCCCGCGAGGCGAGGGCCATGCAGTCGAGCGTCTCCGTCAGCGAGCCGATCTGGTTCAGCTTGATCAGGATCGAGTTCGCAATCCCCTTCTGGATCCCCTCGGCGAGGATCTTGGGGTTGGTCACGAAGATGTCGTCGCCCACGAGCTGGACCTTCGTCCCGAGCGCCTTCGTGAGGTCGGCCCAGCCCGCCCAGTCCTTCTCCCCGAGCCCGTCCTCGATCGAGACGAGCGGGTAGACCTTCACCCACTTCTCGTAGAGGGCGATCAGCTGGTCGGAGGTCTTCGTCCCTCCCCCCGACTTCTTGAGCAGGTACTTGTTCTTGCCCTCGTGGAACTCCGAGGCGGCCACGTCGAAGGCGACGGCGACCTGGGTGCCGGTCTTGTAGCCGGCGGCGGTGATCGCCTCCAGGATCGTCTCGATCCCCTCCTCGTTGGACTTGACGTTCGGGGCGAAGCCGCCCTCGTCGCCCACCGAGGTCGAGTAGCCCTTCTTCTTGAGAGCGCCCTTCAGCGCGTGGAAGACCTCGGCTCCCGCACGGAGCGCATCGGCGAAGCTCTCGAAGCCGTGGGGGACGATCATGAACTCCTGGAAGTCGACCTTGTTGTCGGCGTGGGCGCCGCCGTTCAGGACGTTCATGAACGGCACCGGAAGGGTGCGGCCGTTCGTCCCCCCGATGTAGCGGTAGAGCGGGAGGCCGGTCGCCTCCGCCGCCGCCTTGGCCACCGCGAGGGACACCCCGAGGATGGCGTTGGCCCCGAGCTTCTTCTTCGTCTCGGTGCCGTCGAGGTCGATCATCAGCTGGTCGACGAGGGCCTGGTCGAGCGCGTCCTCCCCGATGACCTCGGTCGACAGGAGGTCGTTGACCGCCGCCACCGCCTTCAGGACCCCTTTGCCCGAGAAGCGCTTCTTGTCGCCGTCGCGCAGCTCCAGGGCCTCGCGCTCGCCGGTCGAGGCGCCGGAGGGCACCGCGGCCCGGCCCATGGCCCCGCCCTCGAGCACCACCTCGACCTCCACCGTCGGGTTCCCGCGGCTGTCCAGGATCTCGCGGGCGAAGACAGAATCGATCGTCGTCATGAATGCACTCCCTCTCGCAATGAGCTACCGGTAATCCGGGTTGACCAGGCACTCCTCGCCGGGCGTCACCACGACCACGCCGCCCTCGGAGACGGTGTGGCGCCGGCGGTCCTCCACGGGATCGTAGCCCACGAGGGCGCCGCGCGGCACCTCGACCCCCCGGTCGACGATCGCCCGCCGGATCCGGGAGTGCCGGCGGATCACCGCCCCCGGGAGCAGGATCGAGTCCTGGATGTCGCAGAACGAGTGGACGCGCACGTCGGGGCAGAGGATGGAGCGGCGCACCTCGCTCCCCGAGACGATGCAGCCCATCGACACGATCGACTCCGTGGCCACCCCCCGCCTCCCCTCCTCGGCGAACACGAACTTGGCCGGCGGGAGCTGGGGCTGGTAGGTGCGCAGCGGCCAGCCGGGGTCGTAGAGGTTGAAGACGGGGTCGACCTGGACGAGGTCCATCGAGGCGTCGTAGTAGGCGTCGATCGTCCCCACGTCCCTCCAGTACTGGGACTCCTTCTTGTTCTCGTCCCAGAAGAGGTAGGCGAAGACGCGCTCCCCGGCCGCCACGAGGTGGGGGATGAGGTCACGGCCGAAGTCGTGGGTGGAGTCGGCCTCGGCGTCCCGCTGCAGCTCGCGCACGAGGACGTCCGCGTCGAAGATGTAGATGCCCATCGACGCGAGGCACGCCGCGGGGTTCCATGGCGTCGCCGGCACGGCCTCCGGCTTCTCCCGGAAGCCCACCACGCGGGCGTCGGCGTCCACCTCCAGCACCCCGTACCGGTGCGAGTCCGCGAGCGGCACCTCGATCGCGGCCACGGTGAGCCGCGCCCCCCGGGCGATGTGGTCGTCCAGCATCTTCCCGTAGTCCATCTTGTAGATGTGGTCGCCGGCGAGCACGATCACCCAGCGCGGCCGCTCGCGCTCGATCGCGTGCACGTTCTGCCACACCGCGTCGGCGGTGCCGAGGTACCAGTGCTCGCCCATGCGCTTCTGAGGGGGCAGGATCTCGATGAACTCGCCGAGCTCGCGGTTGACGACGTTCCAGCCCATGCGGACGTGGCGGTTCAGGCTCTGCGCCTTGTACTGCGTGGCGAGGAGGATCTTGCGGAGGCCGGAGTTGATGCAGTTGGAGAGGGTGAAGTCCACGATGCGGTACGGGCCGCCGAAGGGGACGGCGGGCTTGGCCCGCTCGCGGGTGAGCGGGTAGAGCCTCTCCCCGGCCCCGCCGGCGAGCAGGATGGCCACGACGTCCCGGAGGAGCAGGACGTTCATCCGCGTCCCCCTTCCGGCTCCCGCCCCCCCTCACGCGCGCGAGCGGAGGACGACGCGGGCGGGCGCCGCGTCCCCCCCGGCCACGCGGAGGGGGAGGCAGGCCATGTCGTACTCGCCCGGCTCCACCTCCGAGAGGTCCAGGCCCTCGACCACCACGACGCCGGCGCCGAGCAGGGCCTGGTGGGCCGGGAAGTCGGCCGAGCGGGCGCGGTCGATCGAGAGGTAGTCGAAGCCGACGAGCTTGATGCCGGCCTGGGCGAGGTAGTGGGCGGCGTCGACGGTGACGTAGAGGTGGTCCTCCTGGTACCCCGCCTTGAGCAGCTGGCCGGACATCCTCGTCTTCAGCAAGACCCTCAGGTCGTCCCGGAGGTCGCACGCCTCGAGGTCCGCCCGCTCCACCCGCTCTCGCGACGCGAGCTCCACGACGCGGGCCTTTCCGAGGAGGATCTCGAGGGGAAGTTGGTCCACCGTCGCCGCGCCGGCCAGGAAGTGGGCGGGAGCGTCGACGTGCGTCCCCACGTGGGTGCTCAGCACCATGCGGGAGAGCTGGTAGCGGTCCTCGGCGAGGGTCCGGACGGGGACGAGCTCGAATGGTGGGTCGCCGGGGTAGGTCGGAATCCCCGGGGTGAGGGGCACGGTCACGTCGTGGATCCTGGCCATGGGGCCGCTGTGCCGCCGCCCCTTATAGCACACGTCCTCGACGATGCACGACCCGCGCGAAGCGCGGGTCGACCTGGCCGATCCGTTGGCCTCTCTCTCTTCGTCTCTGATTCCTCGCCGTCCCGAGAAGCCACGCGGAAGGAGTGGGAACACGGAAAGGACCAAGGATGCTCGACGAGCCAGATTTCCTCGGATCCGCCCCCGCTGGACCGGCCGGAACGGCACCCTCAGGGTACGGATCCGAGGAGCGGGGGACCGGATCCGAGGGGATATTGACACCCCTCCTGGCCCTTGATACGGTCGGGGATGCCGACGGGGCGCTGCATCCCTCTGGAGGAAAGCGCGTTGAGCACCTGCCGCCGTCTCGGGTGGGCTGTCGCTGCCTTCGCGTTCCTCGTCTGCACCGATGCCGAGGTCAGGGCTGCGGACGGCGGCGGCCTGGTCGGGTGGGTCGAGAGCACGCAGGGAGTGCCGATCGCCGGCGCCGTGGTCTCGATCTTCGGCAAGGGCATCCGCGGCGGAAGCCTCATCACGCTCGCGGACAGCCACGGGCAGTTCGTCCTGCCTTCCTTGCCCGCCGGCTCCTACACGCTGCGGGCCGTCTCCAGCGGCCACCAGCCCTCGGCGGCCCAGCAGGTGACGGTGCTTCCCAACCGGGACGCCCTCTTCACGCTCAGCCTGACCCCGGTGGGAGATAAGCCCGCCGCGGAGGCGAGTTCCGAGGACGCGGCGGAGGCGGCGCGCGAGTGGAAGTGGCTCGTGCGCCACAAGCGGCGCTCGGTCCTCGAGACGGAGACCCAGGACGTGGAGGCCCCGTCGGCCGCGGCGGCGCAGGCGCGTCCCACCTCGCCCGCCCTTGCGGACCTGGGCCCCGTCGGCGGCAGCATGGAGTTCGCGGCGACGACGTCCGGAGCCCGGCCGTTGTCGGACACGGGCGCTCCGGTTCTGCCGGGCGGCCTCGGGTCGCTGAGGCTCGAAGGGCGGCTCGCCGACGGCGTGCGCTGGGACCTCGGCGGACTCGTCGCGGAGACTGCGGGCCGCGCCTGGCGCATGGCCGCCGAGTTCGTGATCGAGCCCGGGGGCGGCCACCAGCTCGAGGTCGGCGCCGGGTACGGGGCGGCCGACTCGCACCCGTACTTCACCGACGCCCTGCCCGTGCCGACCCGCACCGTCGGGGCCGCGTTCGTCCGCGACCGCTGGAGCCTGGGGGACCGCATCACCGCCACGACGAGCGCCCGGTACACCTACCTCGGCTTCCTGCCGGACTCGCAACACGTCGACGCGGTGCTGCAGGTCGAGGTCCGAGGGGACGAGCACACGCGGCTCCACGGGTCCGTCGCGGCGCGGACCCAGACCCCGGGCGGCGATCTCCTGACCTTGTCCACCGTGGCGGCGTCGCCCGCCATCACCTGGGCGCGGCTCGAGGACGGTCTACGCCCGGCCCGCTCGATGAGGTACGAGCTCGGCATCGACCGCACGCTCGGCAGCAGCTCGACCCTCGGCGCCCGGATCTTCGACGAGTCGACGCGCGACCTGCTGCTGACGACGTTCGACGGGGACACCCCGATCATCCGCAACGCGGGTGGCGCGGGCGCGCGGGGGTTCGGGGTCTCGTTCGGCCGCCGGTTCGGCAACGTCGTCAACGGCTCGGTTACGTACACGTTCGGCCGCGGCCGGCGCTTCGCGGGCGCGCCCTACCCCGCGAGCCTCCCGATGCTCAGCTCGGCCGGTTCCGAGGGGGCGGGGTTCCACGACCTCGTCGCGAGGCTGGAGACCGTGATCGACTGGTCCGACACGCGGGTCGCGGCGCTCTACCGGCTGAACACGTGCGTCGAGGACGGCCCCATCGCACCGGGCTCGACGGGCACGTCCAACACGGCGACGCGCTTCGACATCCAGCTCACGCAGGGCCTTCCGTTCCTCCAGCCGCTCACCCGGGCGGACTGGGAGATTCTCGTGGCCGTCCGCAACATGTTCTACGAGGCGTCGCAGGCCGGCTTCCTGGACGAGCTCGCGGTTCAGGACCCGCCGACGCGGGTCGTCGGGGGCATCTCGGTTCGCTTCTGAAGGCGTCCGCCGAGGTACCGGGTTGGGCTTGAGTGTGGAGTTCACGTTTGCCTCGGCCGGCCATCCAACGGTTTGGTTCCTGCTCCGGGAAACCGGATTCAACGGCAAGCGATCCGGAAGAAGCCAAGGTACAGGAACAACTTACCGAAGTCACTACGCGAGCCTTTCCGGCACGTCCCTTGCTAGTCGTGGATAGGGGTCGTGTCCTGACCGGCCGACCACGCAACTCATGACCGGGCGGCGCCTCAAGAACACGCTCGTCGTTCTGGCGGGGCTCGCTCTCGCCGCCCTCGGCGTCTACAACATCGTCCTCAAGGCCACTTGGACGCTGATGGACGACGGCGTCTTCTGGCGCCAGGCGCCCCAGGGGCTCGTGGCGTCCCGGCTCGACCCCGGCGGCCCGGCCGCGAGGGCCGGCGTGCACGAGGGCGACATCCTGCTGGCGGTGGACGGCGAGGAGGCCCTGAGCCCGGCCCGGCTCGAGAGCGCCCTCGCCGGGAGGCGGGCGGGGAGCCGCCTGACCTACTCGCTCCTCCGCGAGAACGAGAGGCGGCAGCTCGACGTGGTGGTTCAACCGTTGCCCGAAGGCAACGTGAGCGCCTTCTACTACCTTTCGCTCGTCGGGTTCTTCAGCCTGGTGGTGGGCACGGTCGTCATGCTGCGGCGGCCGGCGGACCGCTCGTCGCTGCACTTCTACGCGGTCTGCGTACTCTTCTTCCTCCTCTACTCCACCTCGTACACCGGGAAGCTGAGCCTCGGGGACTGGGTGCTCTTCTGGGCCGACTTCCTCGCCGGGCTCTTCCTGCCCGTCGTCTTCCTGCACTTCTGCCTGACCTTCCCCGAGCGGCGCCTCCGGGCCCAGAGGACCTGGGTCGTGCCGATGCTCTACGTGCCGGCGCTCGTGCTCACCGGCGCCGCCGCGGCGAGCCACGCGCTCCTCGCCGCGGGCGGGGAGCCGGGAGTCCTGTGGCGGATCGCCGAAGCGATCAACCGCATCCGACCCCTGTACTTCTCGGCCTACCTGGTGCTCGCCGTGTCGGTGCTGCTCGACTCCTACCGGCGCACGCGCGGCTTCACCGCGCGCCGCCAGGTGAAGTGGGTGCTGTGGGGCACCGCGGCCGGCGTCTTCCCGTTCCTCGCCTTCTACGCTCTGCCCTTCGCGCTCGGCCGCGAGCCCGGGCTCGCCCTCCAGATCGCGGGCTACGGCCCGCTCGCCCTCGTCCCGCTGTCGCTCGCCTACGCCGTCGTCAAGCACCGGCTGATGGACGTCGAGCTCATCTTCCGCCGCGCACTCGGCTACGTGCTCGCGGTCGCCGTGATCGTGGGCCTGGCCCTCCTCACCGCGGGCCTGACCGACGTCCTCTGGGAGGAGCCGCACGCGACCGTGATCGCGCTCCTGAGCGCGTTCGTGGTGGTGGTGCTCTTCACGCCGGTCAAGGCCCGGATCCAGGAGACGCTCGACCGCCTCTTCTACAAGGAGCGCTACAGCTCCCGAAAGGCCCTCGTCCGCCTGTCCGAGGACCTGAACGCCGACCTCGACCTCGAGCGCACGAGCGAGCGGCTCCTGGAGGGGATCGGGGCCGCGCTCGGCCTCCGCGAGATGGCCCTCTTCCTGCCCGCCGAGAGCGGGGACTTCGCCCCGTTCCGGGCCCGCGGCGTCCCGCGCTCGGGGGAGGGGTCCCGGATCGCGAAGGGCAGCGCGCTCCTCGCCCGGCTCGCTCTCGGCCACCCCGCCGACCTGGACTCGGGCGGCGAGCCGCCCGTCCTCGCCGCCACCGGCCTCGTCTGGCTCTTCCCGTGCCGAGTGAAGGGAGAGGTGATCGCGGTCCTCGGGGTGGGGAGGAAGGACGGCCTCGACCCCCTGAACAGCGAGGAGGTCGACATCCTCAAGACGCTGGCCGCGCAGGCGGCGACCGCCATCATGAACGGCCGGCTCTACCGGAGCCTGAGCGAGAAGGCGGACGAGCTCCGCGGGCTCAAGGAGTACAACGAGAACATCCTCGAGAGCCTCGACTCCGGCATCGTGGTGCTCGACCTCGAGGGCCGGGTGGTGCGCTGGAACCGCGCCATGGAGGCGCTCTTCGCGCGGGCGCGAGGAGAGGTGCTGGGCCGCCCGCTCGACGCCGTGTTCCCCGAGGCGTTCCTGGAGGCGCTGCGGGGCGCCCTCGTGCTCGGCGAGGGCGAGGACATCGCGCACATCTACAAGCTGCACCTGCCCTCGGCGGACGGGCGCAGCCTCATGGTGAACGTGTCGGTGGCGCCCTTCCAGGCCGCTCCCGGCGAGCGGCACGGGACGATCCTGATCGTCGACGACGTGACGGCTCGGGTGCGGCTCGAGGAGCAGCTCCAGCACGCGGAGAAGATGGCCTCGGTCGGCCTCCTCGCCGCCGGGGTGGCCCACGAGGTGAACACGCCCCTCGCCGGGATCTCGTCCTACACGCAGCTCCTCCGCGGCCAGATCGACGAGGGGGACCCGCGCCAGCAGGTGCTCGAGAAGATCGAGAAGCAGAGCCGGCGCGCGGCCCGGATCATCAACAGCCTCCTCAACTTCTCGCGCTCGAGCGGGACCGAGTTCGACCGGGTGGACGTGAACAAGGTCCTCCTCGACGTGCTCTCGCTCGTGGAGCACCAGCTCGAGGGGTCGCGGATCCGGGTGCGCCGCGAGCTCGCGCCCCGCGTGCCCCCGATCCGCGGCAACGAGAACCGGATCCAGCAGGTGTTCTTCAACCTCGTCCTGAACGCCCGCGACGCCATGCCGAGCGGCGGCTGGCTGACCCTGCGCACCTCCGCCGACGCCGACACCGTCGTGGTCGAGGTGGCGGACACCGGCCACGGGATCCGCCGGGAGCACATCAAGCGGATCTACGACCCGTTCTTCACGACCAAGGGCATCGGCAAGGGCACCGGGCTCGGCCTGAGCGTCTCGTACGGGATCGTGCAGGAGCACGGGGGCGCGATCTTCGTGGAGAGCAGCCCCGGACAGGGCACCACCTTCCAGGTGGCGCTGCCCGCCCTCGTGCTCTCCGAGGCCGCGCAGCAGGGGTGAGATGAGCCAGGAAGAGGTCCTCGTCGTCGACGACGAGGAGGTCATGAGGGACGTGCTGGGCCGCGTGCTCGGCCAGGCGGGCTACGCCGTCGCCTTCGCCGAGACCGGCCCCCAGGGGCTGGAGGCCGCCCGCCGGGGCAGCTACGCCGCCGCCATCGTGGACGTGATGCTCCCCGAGATGGGGGGGCTCGAGGTCCTCGAGGAGCTCAAGAAGCACGACCCCGAGATGGTGGTCCTCATGATCACCGCCTTCGCGACGATGGAGATGGCCATCGAGGCGATCAAGAAGGGGGCCTTCTACTTCGTCCCCAAGCCGTTCGACAACCAGCAGCTCCTGCACATCCTCGCCCGCGGCCTCCTCCAGAGGCGGCTCGAGGGCGAGAACCGGGAGCTGCGCACGGCGCTGCGCGACCAGGGCCGCTTCATGGAGCTCGTGGGCAAGAGCCCGAAGATGCTCCAGGTGTTCCAGCTCGTGTCCCAGGTCGCCCCCTCGCGCTCGACGATCCTCGTGGTGGGCGAGAGCGGCACCGGCAAGGAGCTGGTGGCCAAGGCCGTCCACCAGAACTCGCCGCGGCGGGACCGGCCCTTCGTGGTCGTGAACTCGGGGAGCCTCCCCCACGAGCTCCTCGAGTCGAACCTGTTCGGGCACGTGAAGGGGGCGTTCACCGGCGCCGTCTACGCGAAGAAGGGCCTCTTCGAGCTCGCCGACAAGGGCACGCTCTTCTTCGACGAGATCGGCAACATCCCGATCGAGACCCAGGCGAAGCTCCTGCGGGTGATGCAGGAGCGCGAGTTCATGCGCCTGGGCGGGGTGGAGACGGTCAAGGTGGACGTGCGCGTCGTCGCGGCGACGAACATCGACCTCCGGCGCGCGGTCGAGGAGGGGCGCTTTCGGGAGGACCTCTACTACCGGCTCAACGTCATCAACATCGCCCTGCCGCCGCTCCGCGAGCGCCGCGAAGATATTCCGCTGCTGGCCGAGCATTTCTTCACGCACTATTGCCGCGAGAACAACAAGTTTCTCGATTCCTCAGGACGCTCCGTCCTGCAGTTTCAGGCCGACGCCATGCAGGTCCTGATGGAGCACGCCTGGCCCGGCAATGTGCGCGAGTTGGAAAACGTTGTCGAGCGCGCCGTGGTGCTGGCTACTGAAAACTCCGTCCCGCTGGATGTCCTGCCCGAATCCTTACTGCAAGCCAACGGCGTTCGCATCCCGCGCGGCGACGGCGGCCCTCTTCCCGCCGACGCGTCGCTGTTCGAAATCGTCAACGATTTCGAGCGGCGGGTGATCATCGAGCGGCTGGAGCAATGCGGGTGGAGCCAGACGGAAGCCGCGGAAAGTTTGCGCGTCCCGCTTTCCACGCTGAATCAGAAGATCAAGCGGCTGGACATCAAGATCCGGAAGAAGTCGGATACGGTGCAGTAAAAGCGCCGGCCCTCAGACCGTCGTTCACGCCCACTACGATGAACCTTCGGTGCGCCAGATTGCGCGCGCCGCCGCGCCGCGGCAATCCCGCTAG
>DATJYX010000111.1:0-71597 GCA_035577965.1 Vicinamibacteria bacterium
CGAGGACGAGCGTGGCGTGCACGTCTCCGTGCTCAACCCGCGCTCCTTGCTGCGCACCGTGCTGATGGACGACCAGTCGTACGGCCCGCTGATCGAGCAGCATCTCGCGAGCCTGCGCGCGCTGGTGACGGGGGCGGTCAAGGGCACGAGCGTCGAGCAGGACTACGGGCCAGCGCGAGAAAGCGGCTACATCGGCAAGACCATGGGCGTGATGGCGGGCGGTCGCTTCGCGGACAAGGTGCAGGACGTGGCGGTCGTCGGTGGGGGCGACTGGAAGGCGGTCGCCGAGCGCATGCGCGCGGCCCTCGAGAAGCGGGGGAGCCGATGGGGCCTCCAGCTCGCCTACGCGCTCGAGCTGCCGGAAGCCGAGACCACGGTGCTCGGCTCGACCGGGAGCCCCATGGACAGCCGCTCCTTCGAGATCGTGGGTGCCGGCGCGGACTCGACCAGGGACGGGTTCAAGTGCCCCGGCCTCGCCCACGCCGGCGCCTACCCGATCGAGGTCGTGGTCACGGCCGAGCCGGGCGCGGTGCGCGTGCGCGTGGTCGACACCATGTACCGCATGAAGATGTTCTTCGAGGACGCGGGAAAGTGGGCGTTCATGAAGAACATGGGCATGCCGGGGTCGATCCAGGACGAGCTCTCCACGCAGATCCAGCCTGCGACTGCCGGCACTCGCTAGGGCGGGCGGGAGGGCCGGGCCGGCGATCAGGGCCACCGGTCGACACGGCGGAAGTCCTGGCTGCCACAGGACGGGCAACCCCCGCTCGTCAGCTCAGTCCCGCGGCAGGCGCTTCTCGATCTCCTCGACCCGCTCTTCCACGCGCGTCAGCGCGTTCAGGATCGGGTCCGTCGTGGCCATGAACGCTCCTCCCGCCAAGCCCGCGCGGGAGAGATCGAGGGTGCCTGGAACGGAATCGACAACGGCCGGCGGGCGATCGGGGTCCCCGGACACTGCCGCGCCCACGAGCAGCGGCCCCGCCGGGGGCTCAGCAGCCTTCCTTCTTCTTCCTCGGCGGGGGCGCGGCTCCTCCGCCCGGGAGGGCGGGTGCGGCCACCGCGGGCAGGCTCGGGGCCGCGGGCAGCGCCGCCGAGGGTGGCGCGCCGGCCCCCGCCGCGGCCGCGCGCGGCTGGCCACCGAAGAACCGGGCGAGCTGCGCGGCGCGCTCGAACTGCGCCTGCTCCTCGGGGGTCGCGCCCGCGGGCAGGACCGGGAAGAGGACCGACTCCTTCCACGCGTCGAGGCCCTCGAGCAGGGTGTAGACGGACGTGTAGCCCTTGCCCTTGAGGACCATCCACGCCTGCGCGGCGTGGATCCCTCCGTCCCCGTAGAGGACGACCTTGTCGGTGCGGGGGATCTCCCCGTCGGCGATCTCGGCGAGGGGGACGTTCTCAGCGGTGGGGATGTGGTACTCGGCGTAGGCCTTCGGATCGCGGATGTCGACGAGCCGGTAGTCGGCCCGGCCCTCGACGATCCACGACGCGAGCTCGGAAGGGGTCACGTGGTCCTCGCGGCGCTCGACCGCGGTCAGGAGCTCCTTCTCGTGGACGGTCACCGTGCGGGAGGGCGCGACGCGGGCGAAGACCGCGAGCGCCCCCAGGGCGAAGGCCAGCAGCCCCAGCCGCTGGTTGAGGGAGAGGCGGGAGTAGAAGGACCTCATCGGGAGACCTCGTCGGGCGCGCCCCCCTTGGCGGTGGCCATCTTCCTCTCCACCCACGTCGCGCCGGCGAAGCCACCTATGGCCATCAGCACCACCGCGAACACGACGACGCCGTACGACAGCCCGGTGACCCCGGGCAGCGTCTTCGTGCCCATGTCGCCGGCGAGGTACAGGCCCTTGAGCAGCGGGAACGCCAGCGCGAAGGCGAAAGTGCCGGACGCGAAGCCGAGCACGAAGACGAGACCGTCGAGGCGTCCAGTGGCGGTGGAGACGATGGACGTGCCGGGGCAGTAGCCGCCGACCACGAAGCCGACCCCGAGGAGGAGGCCGCCCACGACCTGGGCCACCCAGTAGGTGGGGACGAGGTAGACGAGGGAGAGGTCGAGGATCCCCATCCAGGCTAGGTAGGTGGTGCCGAGCATCGCGGTGACGATCGCGGTGAACATCACCTTGAAGACCGCGAGGTCGTCCAGGTAGAACTGCGAGACGAGCTTGCGCGCGCTGCCGAAGCCGGCCCGCTCGAGGAAGAAGCCGAAGCCGATGCCGATGAGGAAGGCGAGGACGAGGCTCGTCTCCTCGCCGAACGCGCCGAGCTTGAAGAGGGGGGCGATCATCGCCACTCCTTCCGGAAGAACCAGGCGACGGCGTACGCGCCGCCGAACACGCACAGCATGAAGGCCCAGCTGCCGAGGTTGAGCAGCGAGCCTCCGGTCAGGGCCTGGCCGCTCGTGCACCCGCGGGCGAGGGCGGCGCCGAGGGCCATGAGCGCTCCGCCGATGAAAGCGAGGATGAGGCGGCCGGCGACGCTCGCCCGCGGCCCCTTCTCGATCGTGGCCACCGCGCGCCCGGCGAGGAGGCCCGAGAGCAGCGCGCCGGCGAAGACGCCCGCCACCTCGAAGACCAGCCAGGCCTTGAGGGGGTGGCTGTCGCCGGCCAGGTAGCCGGACAGGAACTCGTTCCGGTGGGCGAAACCGGGGGCGGCGATCGAGGCGAGCCAGGCGATGGTGGAGTTGAAGGCGCCGGAGGCCCCGAGGCCGCGGCCGACGAGCACGAACGCCGCGAGCAGGACGAGGCCGAGGCCGATCCCGGCCAGGTAGGGGTTCATGTACGGCTGCGGGCGCCGCGCCTCCTCGGCGGCCGCCTCGCCCGCGGCAGCGTGGGTCAGGGAAGCCAAGTCACCCTCCGTTTCAGAGAAGCCGGGGCCAGTGGCTGGCCTGGCCGGCGGACACGATGACGAAGCGCAGCGCCAGGCCGCCCGCCATCACCAGGATCGGGGCGATCGGCGTATGGACGATGCGATGGGTGACGGCCAGGGTCTGGATGACGAGGGGGAGCAGGATGCCGAGGAAGACGACGCCCACCCAGAAGACCGCGGTGAAGGGCCCGCCGAGCAGCAGCCGCGCCGCCTCGGCGTGGGCCTCGGTGGAGGTCAGCAGGCCGGCCACCAGGAGGACGATCAGGCCGAGCTCGATGGTCAGGAAGAGGTTGTCGAGCCAGGCCAGCTGCACCCGCTCGTCCGGCTCCGGAGAGGCCCAGTGGGCGAAGGCGGCGGCCGTCGAGAGGCCGGAGACCAGGAAGAGCGGTCCCAGGAGCGCGCTCGACCACAGCGGCCGGGCGCCGAGCGCGGAGAGCAGGATGCCGGTGTAGATCCCGAGGGCGACGCCGGTCGCGATGGAAGCGAAGCCGACGGCGTGGCGCACGACGGGCCGCCCCTCCATCCATCCGACGACGGGCTCCAGGGCCGGGACGCGTCGGAGGAGCGCCTTCGGCGGGTCGAGGAGGACGCCCGCCGCGAGCACCGGATAGACGAGGAGGAGGATCCACGAGCCCCACGACATCGGCGACCAGGGCTCCATCGTGAGGTAGAGGCGCCACACGTAGAGCTTGTGGCCGAGGTCGAGGAAGAGGGCGAGCATGCCCAGCGAGATCGCGGCGAGGGCGAGGACGAAGAGGCCGCTCGAGGCGAGGGCGAACGTGGTGTGGGGGCGGAGATTCCGGCGGCCCTTCCACAGGGCCCACCCGGAGAGGATCATGATCCCGGCGGTGAACCCGCCCAGGAAGAGGTAGACGGGTATCTCCCAGCCCCACACGTGCAGGTGGGGGTCGGTGGCGGGGCTGTGCGCGGTCGAGACGAGCTCGGTGAGGGCGGGGCTCACGGGCGCTACTCCAGATAGAAGATGCGGGGCCTCGTACCGGCCTCGGGGAGGACAGCGTGGTGAGCCCGCTCGGCGAGGAGGCGGCTCACCGCGGAGTGTGGATCGTCGAGGTCGCCGAAGTGCATGCAGCGGGTGGGGCAGACGGACACACAGGCCGGGTCCTGGCCCTTCTCCACCCGGTGGACGCAGAAGGTGCACTTGTCGGCGTAGCCCTCCGGGTGCACGTAGCGGGCGTCGTAGGGACAGGAGGCGAGGCAGGCCTTGCAGCCGATGCACTCCTCCTTCGTGACGAGGACGATCCCGCCCCAGTCATGCACGTGGGAGGCCCCGGTGGGGCAGCAGGTCACGCACGGAGGGCGGTCGCAGTGGTTGCAGCGCTCGGACTGGATGGTCAGACGGAGGTCGGGGAAGCGGCCCTGCGTCGCGTAGGTGATCCAGTCGCGGTTCATGCCCTCCGGAGTCTGGTTCTCCGTCTTGCAGGCGACGACGCAGTCCATGCAGCCGACGCAGCGGCGGGTGTCGATGACCATCCCGAGACGGGCCACCTCAGGCCTCCCTCTCGAGGGTCACGAAGTTGACGTTCATGCCGGTGCCGCCCATCAGCGGATCGGTCTCGTAGCGCGTGACGAGGCGGGCGTCGCTCGCCCCCTTGCCGAGGGCTCGCCGGAGGCCCTTCGCGGTGTGGCCGAAGCCGTGGACCATGTACACGCAGTCGGGGCGGATGGCCTGGGTGGCCTTGACCCGGACGGGGTTGGACACGACCCCGTCCTGGTTGCGCAGCCGCACCCGGTCGCCGCTCCGGATCTCCGCCCGCGCGGCCACGTCCGCGTTCACCCACAGCTCGTTCTCGGGCATCGCCTGGTGGAGGACGGGGTTCGTCTGGGTGCGGCTGAACGTGTGCACGGGCGCCCGTCCGAACAGCAGGCGGAACGAGCCGGGCGGCCCCGCCGCCGGCCGCTTGTACCTGGGCACCGGGTCGAAGCCCGCGTCCCGGAGCGGGACCGAGTAGAACTCGATCTTCCGGGAGGGGGTCGGGAAGTCGGGCCGGACGCCGTCCTCGAAGTACACCGCGGGCGGCGCCCCGCGGACGACGCCCTTCCGCTGGAGGTCGGCGAGCGACATCCCGGCCTTCTGCAGCCGGAAGTCGAGGTACTCCTCGATCGTCTTCCACGGGTAGTAGGCGGCGAGGCCGAGCTTCAGGGCGAGCTCACGGGCGATCCACCAGTTCGGCTTCTGGTCGTGGGGCGAGGCCACCACCGGCTGGCGCAGGCCCACGAAGGGCTCGCGGAAGAGCTCCACGTTGAGGTCGTCGTACCGCTCGAGGTAGGTCGACTCGGGCAGGACCACGTCCGCCCAGCCGGCGATCTCGCTCGGGACGACGTCCACCACCACGAGCAGGTCGAGCTTCCGCACGGCCTCGATCGTCTCGGCCTCGTTGGGCAGGGCCTCGATCAGGTTCGTGGCGTAGACGAACCAGCCCTTGATCGGATACGGCTGGCCGGTGATCGTGGCCGCGCGGAGGCCGGTGGTGATCGCCTCGCTCGCGAACGGGTAGAGGCGGCCGGGGTTGTCGGCCTTGCCCTTGGCCGAGGTGGGGTAGGGCGGGTAGGGGTACGCGGGGACGTCCATCGACGCCGGCTGATAGAACCCGCCCTTGCGGCCCCAGCTGCCCAGCAGAGCGTTGAGGAGGGCGATGGCGCGCGAGCGCTGGGCGTCGTCGCCGTACCAGGACGTGTGGCGGCCGGGGTGGACGAGCGTGGCCGGCCGGTGGCGGGCCATCTCGCGGGCGGTCTCGCGGATGAGGTCGGGCTCGATTCCGGTCTCCGGGTACGCCCACTCCGGCGTGAAGGGCTGGACCTCGGCGGCGAAGGCCTCGAAGCCGAACCCGTGGGCGGCGACGTACTCCCGGTCGTAGAGCCCCTCCCGCACGAGGACGTTCATCCAGGCGAGGAGGAGGGCGAGGTCCGTGCCCGGCTTGACCGGCAGGTAGTGCTTCGCCTTCGAGGCCGCGATCGAGAAGCGGGGGTCGGCGACGATCACCGTCGCCCCGCTGCCGACCGCCTCGGCGAACTCCTGCACCTGCGTGTTGTGCATGTTCTCGCCGAGGTGGGAGCCGATGAGGACGAGGCACCGGGCGTTGCGGATGTCGGTGCGCTCCGGGGAGCCGATGCCCTCGCCGAAGGTCAGCTCGAAGCCGACGTCGCGCGGGCCGCGGCACTGGGCGAACGACGGGGCGGCCACGTTGACGACGCCGTAGGCCCGGAGCGTGTGCTTGAGGAAGTTCCCGCCGAGGCCGTGGCTGAAGAGGGCGACCGCCTCCGGGCCGTGCTCGGCCTTGATCCGCTGAAGCTTCTCCGCCACGTGGCCGAGGGCCTCGTCCCAGGTCACCTCGGTCCACCGCTCCTCGCCGCGCACGCTGGCCCGCAGGAGCGGGGCGCGGAGCCGGTCGGCGTCGAAATGGGCGCCGACGCCACCCGTGCCCCGCGGGCACAGGCGGCCCCGCGAGAGCGGGTCCTCGGGGTTGCCCTCGATCTTCCAGAGGACGCCGTCGCGCACGGTCGCGATGGCGTTGCACTTCCAGAAGCAGAGGTCGCAGAAGGTGGGGACGGCGCGAAGGCCCTTCTCGGCCGGACGGTCGAGCGAGCGCAGCCGCGGCAGCGGGCCGAGGGCCGAAGTCGCGGCGAGGCCAGCGCCGGCGCCGGTGATCTTGAGGAACCGACGTCGGGAAACGGCGCTCATGGGGTTCTCCGGGGCGCGGGACGTCCGCGCTCGGGGGCGGAAGAGCAGGGACCGTGCCAACCGGTCGCGGCTCCAACGGGCGCCCTTCCGCCGCTCGTCGAGGTCGGCCAAGCCTGCATCGACAGCCGATTGCGCATGTTCGTTTGCTGGGCCCGCTTCTCCGCAGACTCGGCGTGTTTCGACCGCCGTTCCTATGAAACGAAACGTCCTGCAACTATCTGTTGCAAGGACACGATTGGTCTCGCTCTTGAGCCATTTGTAACGGTCACTCCAGGCCCAGCTCCCGCATGCGGCGCCAGAGCGTCGTCCGGCTCACGGCGAGGAGTCGTGCGGCGCCCTGGCGGCTCCAGCGACACTGCTCGAGGGCGGCCCGGATCCGTGCCGTGTCGAGCGCCACTCCTTCTGCTTGGCGGCCGTGCGCCCGGGCGGGAGACTCGGTGGGCGGGGGGCCGTCCGCGCCGATCTCGCCCGGGAGGTCCTCGGGGCCGATCGTGTGCCCCTTGCAGACGGCGACCGCGTACTCCAGAGCATTCTCCAGTTCGCGCACGTTGCCCGGCCAGGAGTACGCGAGCATGATTCGCAGCGCGTCGGGCGAGAAGCGCAGGGCACGTCCCTGGCGCGCTCCGACGCGGGCGAGGAGGAACGTGGCGAGGGGCTCCACGTCCTCGCGGCGCTCGCGGAGGGGCGGGATCTCGATCGGCACCACGCGCAGGCGGTAGTAGAGGTCCTCCCGGAAGCGGCCGTCGTGGACCGCACGGCGCAGGTCGACGTTCGTGGCGGCGACGATCCGGGCGTCGCTCGCCCGCGGCCGGCTCTCGCCCACGCGCTCGAACGTCCGCTCCTGGAGGACGCGCAGCAGCTTCACCTGCAGGGGCAGGGGAAGGTCGCCAACCTCGTCCAGGAAGAGCGTGCCCCCCGCGGCGACCTCGAAGCGGCCGGCGCGGTCGCGCACGGCCCCCGTGAACGCGCCCCGCACGTGGCCGAACAGCTCGCTCTCCAGCAGCTCTCCGGGCAGGGCGCCGCAGTTGACGGCGACGAACGGCCCGCGTCGGCGGGGCGAGCGAGCGTGGATCGCCTTGGCGAGGATCTCCTTCCCGGTGCCGCTCTCGCCGGTGAGCAGCACCGTGGCCTCGCTGTGCTCGAGGTTCTCGATCAGCCGGAAGATGCGCTCCATCGCGGTGGACCGGCCGATCAGGCCCGGGAAGGGCGACGCTGCCGTCCCCTGGTCCTCCTCCGCGGGCCGCAGCACGATCACGTACGAGACCCGCGCGTCGCAGACCGCCCCCGGCTCCGGGCAGAACGGGGCCGCGGTCACGGAGACCGGCCGCGGCGGCCAGCCCGGCACAGTGAGCGTGGACCGCCAGCCCTCGCGACGTTCCCCCGCCAGCAGCAACTGGTGCAGCGTTCCCTCGGGGCCGAACAGTGGCGCACCCAGCAGATCGGACAGCGGACGACCCTCGGCACTGCCGGCCGCGCCGAGGCCCAGCAGCCGATCGAGGTGAGAGGACGCGTGAAGCACGTGGAAGGAGGCGTCGGCGCAGAAGAACACCCGGCCGATCGACGCGAACGCCGACGCCACGCCGGCCAGCACCGCGCTCAGCGCCTCGGACTCACCGGATCGGTCGACGGGGCTCGATGGGAGCGGCAGGGAGGAGCTCATGACCACACCTCAGCCCAATGTTCTCTGCAAGGGCCGCGCCAGACACGGGCACCCCTCTGTCGGTCGAGCGCCCGCCTCTGCCCCAAGTGTCGCGCAGACTGCGCCAGACTGCACTTCCGGGCACGGCTTCGAGGCGGCACGCCCTCATTCCCCTGGTCGGACAACGGGTTGGCGGCGCAGCGATCCCCGCAGTCCAGCGGCGGCGGCAGCCGCAGTGACGATCGGCGCTGCTCGGGGGTCGCTCCTCGCGGCGAGGGAGGGACTCCCAGGCCATCGCCGACAGGCCGGGGCTGAGCCGCAAGACCGTCGACGTGCGCACGCCGCAAGCCCGACCTCCACGACGTCACCGAGATCGTCAAGTACGCCCTGCGCCACGAGGTCATCACCCTCGAAACGCAAGGCGGCTGAACGAGTCGTCGATGCCGGGATGCCTGGCCGCCCGAGATGCCGTACCATGGACGCACGGATCTCCGTCCAGGTCGACGATGGGTACCACCGATCCCGGCTCTGCTGCGCCCGCCCCGCTGACCACGAGCGAGGAGAGGCTCTTTCCCACGCTCTCCCCCGCCCAGGTCGCGCGGATCACCGCGCACGGGCGGGCGCGGCGAGTCCGGGCCGGCGAGGTCCTGGTCGAGCCGAGCGATCGGATCGCCCGGTTCTTCGTCGTCGTCTCCGGCGAGGTCGAGATCGTCCGCGTTTCCGGTGACACCTCCGAGCGGGTGGCCGTCTTCCGCCCGGGACAGTTCACGGGAGAGGTGAGCCTCCTCTCCGGGCGCCGCGCCCTGGGGCGGATACAGGCGAGCGAGGACGGCGAGGTCGTCGAGGTCGGCCGCGAGGCCGGCATGGCCCTCGTGCAGACGGACAGCGAGCTGGGCGAGATCCTGATGCGGGCGTTCATCCTGCGCCGGGTCGAGCTGATCGCCCGCGGCGTCGGCGACGTGGTCCTCGTGGGCTCGAGCCACTGCGCCGGAACGCTGCGAGTGAAGGAGTTCCTGACGCGCAACGGCCATCCTCACTCCTACCTCGACCTCGAGGCCGACCCCGGGGTTCAGGACCTGCTCGACCGCTTCCACGTCGCCGTCACCGACGTGCCCGTGCTCATCTGCCGCGGCGACCTCGTGCTGCGGAACCCGACGAACCAGCAGATCGCCGACTGCCTCGGCTTCAACGAGCCCGTCGACGAGGCCCACGTCCGAGACCTGGTGGTCGTGGGGGCGGGACCGGCCGGCCTCGCGGCGGCGGTCTACGGCGCTTCGGAAGGGCTCGACGTCCTCGTCCTGGAGACGGAGGCACCCGGCGGCCAGGCCGGCTCCAGCTCCCGCATCGAGAACTACCTCGGCTTCCCCACCGGGATCTCCGGGCAGGAGCTCGCCGCCCGCGCCTACAACCAGGCCCAGAAGTTCGGGGCGCAGGTCCTGGTCGCCAAGGGCGCGACCAGGGTGTCCTGCGCCCGCCGGCCCTACGCCGTCGAGATCGGGGGCGGCGAGCGGGTGCCGGCGCGCACCATCGTCATCGCGACCGGGGCGGCGTACCGGAAGCTCCCGCTCCCGGACCTGGCTCGCTTCGAAGGCGCGGGGGTCTACTACGGCGCGACGTTCATGGAGGCGCAGCTCTGCCGCGGCGAGGAGGTGATCGTGGTGGGCGGGGGGAACGCGGCGGGGCAGGCTGCGGTCTTCCTGGCCCGGAACGCGAGCCGCGTGCACCTGCTCGTCCGGTCCGCGGGCCTGGCCGACAGCATGTCGCGCTACCTCGTCCGCCGGATCGAGCAGAGCCCGGACATCGTCCTCCGAACGCGGACCGAGGTCGTGGCCCTGGAGGGCGGGCGCCACGTCGAGCGCGTGCAGTGGCGGGACGGCGCGGGGAGCGTCGAGACGCGGGACATCCGGCACGTCTTCGTGATGACCGGGGCCGAGCCCACGACGCGGTGGCTGGAGGGTTGCGTCGCCCTCGACGCCAAGGGGTTCGTCAAGACGGGCCCGGATCTCACGCCGGAGGACCTGGCCGCCTCCCGGTGGCCGCTCGCCCGCGCCCCCCACCTCCTGGAGACGAGCCTGCCCGGCGTCTTCGCGGTGGGCGACGTGCGCGGGGGCAGCATGAAGCGCGTGGCCTCCGCCGTGGGCGAGGGCTCGACGGCCGTCGCCTTCGTCCACAAGGCTCTTCAGGAGTAGAGGAGAGCCGTCATGCGAGCGGACGCGTGCTCCCACATCGAAGCCGTCGAGCGCGTCAAGGGCCCGCAGCGACGCGAGTGCGAAGACTGCGTCCGGAGCGGCGGCCGCTGGGTGCACCTGCGGACGTGCCAGGAGTGCGGGGGGACCCGCTGCTGCGACGACTCGCCGAACCGTCACGCCTCCAAGCACGCGCGCTCGACCCGTCATCCGGTGATCGCCTCCGCCGAGCCCGGAGAGCGGTGGCTGTACTGCTACCCGGACGACGCGATCGCCGAGTATTGATGCTCCAGCCATCCGATCGACGGTCCGGCGAGCACTCCTCGGCTCGTGTGGAAGGCGAGCGGACCATCGGCGGAGGCACGCACCGCAGCTACCGCTACTACGACCTCGTGATGGCGGCCTTCGTGACGGTGCTGCTGTGCGCCGACGTCATCGGGGCGGCCAAGGTCGCGCGCATCGGCCCCTTCACGTTCGGGGCCGGGGTCCTCTTCTTTCCGATCAGCTACATCTTCGGCGACGTCCTGACCGAGGTCTACGGCTACGCGCGGGCACGAAAGGTCGTCTGGGCCGGGTTCGGGGCCCTGGCCTTCGCCTCGTTCATGAGCTGGGCGATCCTCGCTTTCCCGCCCGCCCCCGGCTGGCCGCACCAGGCCGCCTACGAGACGGTGTTCGGGGCCACGCCAAGGATCGTCCTCGCCTCGCTCGTCGCCTACTTCTGCGGGGAGTTCTGCAACTCGTACGTCCTCGCCAAGATGAAGATCGTCACCGAGGGGCGGCTCCTCTGGACCCGCACGATCGGCTCCACGATCGTGGGCGAGGCGGTGGACTCCGTCGTCTTCTACCCGACGGCCTTCCTCGGCGTGTGGTCGAACGATCTCGTGCTCCAGGTGACGATGACCAACTACGCGGTCAAGGTGCTGTGGGAGGTCGTAATGACCCCGCTCACCTACCGCGTCGTGAACTTCCTGAAGCGCGCGGAGAGCGAGGACTACTACGACCGCCACACGAACTTCACGCCGTTCTCGCTGAGCACCTGAGGCACCCGCCCGCCAGCGCGGGCCGGGAGGTGCTAGTCGAAGTCCGTCGGCCGCGTGGGGTCGGCGAGGTGGGCCCACGCGAGGTCGACCTGGCCGGGCGTCGTGCGGTCGAGGTCCAACGGGGGCAACGCGTGCCGCGAGAAGAAGCCGACCTCCAGGATCTCGTGGCACGTCGCCGCCTCGCCGCCCTCGAGCCGGCAGCCGATGAGCACCTTGTACGTGTAGTCGACGGACGGCGGGTGCTCGTGGCGGGACTTGTCGAGGAGGGCCAGGACCTTCTCCGCCCTCACGCGATAGCCGCTCTCCTCGAGCGTCTCGCGCTCGGCGGCGAGCGACGGCGTGTCGCCGGCGTCGGCCCATCCCCCGGGGAAGGCCCATCGGCCGCTCGCCCGCTCGCGCACGAGGAGGAGCTCCTCGCCCCGGAAGACGACCGCCCTCACGTCCACCTTGGGGGTCGGGTAGCCGAGGCTCGAGCCGAAGACCACCCGGACCTCGTCGGCGGGGAGGGACAAGGCGGAGGACGCCATCTCCACCGCGATCGCCCGCAGCTCCTCGTACCGCTCGTGGTCGTACGGGTCGCGCGCGTAGGTGAGCCCCGTCTGCGCGATCGCCTGCAGCCGCTGCGCCCAGCGAAGCCAGTCGGGCCGCCGATCGGTGCCGGCGCTCACTTCGCTGCCGGGAGGGCGATCCCCTGCCGCCGCAGCTCGTCGTCGATCACCTGCGCGAACGCGTCGAACGGCTGGGCTCCGGTGAGCAGCCGGCCGTTCACGAAGAAGGCGGGCGTCCCCGACACGCCGTAACCCTGGCCGGCCGCGACGTCGCTCGCGACGAGGGCCGCGTCGCGACCCGAGTCGAGGCACTGGTCGAAGGCGGCCGCGTCGAGGCCGAGCGTCGCGGCGTGGGCCTTGAGGTCCGCCACCTGCAGCTTCGCGTTGTTGGCCCAGAGCAGGTCGTGCATCTCCCAGAACTTGCCCTGGTCGCCGGCGCAGGCCGCCGCCTCCCCCGCTTTCTGCGCCTGGGCGTGGAAGTCGAGGGGGAAGTGGCGGAACACCCACCGCAATCGGTCCCCGTAGGTCTCCCGCACCCGCGCCACGGTAGGCCGGGCCCGGCCGCAGAACGGGCACTGGAAGTCGGAGAACTCGACGACGGTCACCGGCGCCTTGGGGTTGCCGCGGACGGGCGCGCTCCCGACCTCGACCGGGACGCGGTAGGGCTCGAGCAGGACCTTCACGTCGTACTTCGCCTTCAGCTCGCGGGCGAACGCCGCGCGGCGCTCGTTCTGGCGCTGCTGGCCGAGGCCGGTCCGGATCTGCTGGAGCGCGTCCGCCTCGGAGGTCGCTCCGAAGCGGGCCTTGTTCGACTCGTAGAAGGCCCTGGCTTCCGCTTCGGTGACGACGGCCTTCGTCTCGATCTCCGCCTTCTGCAGGGCCTCCGGCGTGACGCCCCGGGCCTCGGCCTCCTTCTCGAGGAGGGCCTGGGCGACGAGCGCGTCGAGAGCCTGGCTGCGCAGCTGGTACTCCCGCGCCCGCAGCTCCATGAGCTGGCCGCGCACGAGCTCGTCCACGTCCTTCGTCGCGATCGCCTTGCCGGCCACGATCGCGGCCGGGCCTTCCGGGGCCTCGGCGGGCGGCTGCCCCGACGCCGCGGCGCCGAGCACCAGAACCCCCACCGTCCACGCTCCCACCCTCTCCCTCATGCGCTTCCTTCCCCGGGAGCCGCCGCCTCGCCCCGGCCGAAGGCCAGGGCGGCGAAGCTCACGACGCTCGCCGCATCGATGTTCCACTGCTCGTAGCGCAGCAGCGCGCCGCGCTTCGGCGACGTCGCCCGGAGGAAGGCGTAGAGCGGCGAGGCCCCGCACCACCGGAGGTCGTCTTCCTTCTCGCGGACGAGGTCCCAGAAGCGGTCCGCGTCCCCCGCGGCGAGGGCCGCGATCCGCTCCCGGTCCTTCGCCTCCACCTCGGCCAGAGGCCCGAGCCCGGCCCGCGCCTCCATCTCGTCCCCGTAGCGGCGCCCGACGTGAGCCATGTCGACGCCCAGCACCCAGAGGAGGCGGCTCCCCTCGCGCGCGTGGAGCTCGCCGAGGGCGTCGATGAACCGGGCCACGCCGGCGTCGTCCTCGGGCCGACCCGGCCCGCACGTGGCCGCCGCGAACGGACCGCAGAGGACGGGGACGATCCGGACGCCGGGCCCCAGCCGGTGCTGGAGGAACAGCGCCTGGAACTCGATCGAGTGCTCGACGGCGTGGCAGTAGTCCTCGGCGACGACGGCCGACCCGCCCTCGGCGACGAGCCTCGCCACGACGGCGGGGGCGGTGCCGGCGGGGCCGAAGGGGGTCACGTAGGGCTTGCCGGTGAGGCCGAATCGCTCCGGCGCGCCGTAGTGCGAGGTGCCGAGCACAACGACGGTCCGGGAGGCGGCGTCTTCGGGCAGGGCGGAGTACGCGGAGGCGTACGAGCGGAAGCCTCCCTGCGGGCTCACGTGCGGCGCGGCGACGGCGTACACGTCGCCCGGAGGCGGCGCCTCGTCCTCGGAGCGCGCGAGGAGCCACCGGTCGAGGAGGGCGGCCAGCTCGCGGGCATCCCTCGGGTAGCCCTCGCCGGCGTGGGACGGCTCGCGGGTGGGCGCCTCGGCGAACGCGCGGTGGCGCGCCTCGCGCCGCCGCCCCAGCTCCTCGTCCTCGAGGAAGCCACCGCCGCCGAGCCGGTCGGCGAGGTCCCGGGCGAAGCCCGAGGCCCCGAGCTCCCCGGTGGCCCGGTAGAGGGCGGCCGCGAGGTCCCCCTCCTCGTGCTCCCCGTCGAAGAAGCGGAGGAAGCGCACGAGCGGCGGGGGCACGATCACGATGTCGTCCGTGTAGCCGAACGGGTCACGCAGCAGGAGCCCGGGGCGATCCTCGACCGGCGAGGGCATCGCGTCGAGGCTGCGGCGCAGGGCGGCGAGGCGGCGGGACATCGAAGAGCCATCCTACAACGGGCCGTCCTCCCGAAGCCGTTCCGAGGAGCCGGCCGTTGGGATGCGCGATCCCGCCGCGTCCGGCGCGGGGTCGAGCGACTACCGGCCGGTCCGGTCTCGGTCGAGCCAGGCCTCGAGGCCCTGGGCGTTCAGCTCGATGTCGAGGGCCAGCAGCTCGCGCACCCTGTCCGCGGGCAGCGGCGTGCCGTGGCCGCGCGCCCAGCCGAGGAAGAGCTCCCCGACGCCGGCCCGCAGCCGCTCCGCGCGGTCCGGCCGTCCGTCCGCGGAGCGTCCCAGGGCCACGAGGTCGGCGATCTGCCGCCGCAGGTCGGAGGCCAGCCGCTCGACCTCGACGACCCGCGAGTAGTGGGTCAGGAGCATCGCACGGGGCCGGTGGCCGACCAGGCGGTCGATCGAGGCGAGAAGCGCGTCGGGCTCGAACTGGACGGGCGTCGTGGTGGGCAGCACGAGCGCGCCCCGCTCGCTCGCGAGCTCGCGGTAGGCGAGGCCGAACGTGTCGCCGGTGAACATCGAGCGGGAGGCCTCGTCCCAGACGCAGACGTGGTGCCGGGCGTGGCCTGGGGTGTCCAGGAAGCGGAGCGGCCGCCCCCCGACCTCGAGCACGAAGGCCTCCGGGGCCTCGACGACACGGGAGGGGTCGACGGGGACGAGAGCGCCGTAGTTGCGACGCATCGCCTCCTCCCCGTAAACGGCCGTCGCGCCAGCCCACAGCTTCGCCGGGTCCACCATGTGGCGGGCCCCGCGCGGGTGGACGACGAGGCGGGCCTTCGGGAGCCGGCGCATCATCTCCCCCGCCCCGCCTGCGTGGTCGAGGTGGACGTGGGTGAGGATCACGAAGTCGACCCCGTCGGGCTCCATCCCCTTCGCCTCGAGGGCGGCCAGCAGGCCCGGCACGGAGTGATTCGTGCCCACGTCCACGAAGGCGGCCCGGCCGTTCTCGACGAGGAGGTGGCTCGCGTCGAAGAACGGGCGCACGAAGCCGGTGTCGATGGCGGTGATGCCGTGGCCGAGGTCTTCGAGGGCGGGGACCGTCGATCGCGCGCGGGCGTCGTTCATGGCGGTGACCTCCGGCCGGCGCCGGCCAGGAGGCCATTCTGCCCCAGGGGGCGAGCGCGCGCCCGGTGCGCTCGCTCACCCGCGGACGGGGGGAGTTGAACTACGATGGGCCGGTGGTGGAGAAGACGCTGCACACGTGGACCTGTCCGGGCTGCGGGCGACGGGTGCCCCTGCGGGTGGAGGCGTGCCACTGCGGCGCGACCCGTGCCGAGGCCGAGGCGCGGGCCGCCGAGGCGCGGACGGCCGGCGCCGCGCTCGTGCCCCGGCCGAGCCCGGCCGAAGCCGCCGGAGGAAGGCACGTCCCTCCCCTGCCCACCGACGTGAAGGCCCTGGCGGTCGGAAGCCTGGTCGTCCTCGTGGGGGGCCTGATCTGGCTCGTGTTCGCCCCGAGCCGGCCGTCCCCGATCCTCCCGGTCCTCGGCTACGCCGACGCCGGGCCGCCTCCCGTCGTGTCGACCGCCCCGCCCCGGCCCCCCTTCAAGCTTCCCTGGTGGAAGTGAGGGACGGCCCTACCTCACGCCGGTCACGACGTGGAGGTCGGAGAGGCGGCGCATGACGCTGTAGGTCCAGGCCTCGCCGCTCGCCGCCACGCGCACGCGGATGATGGCGAGGACACCGGCCCGGTCGCGCGGCGCGAGCTCGGCGAGCGCGGCGGGGCGGCCCTTCTCCGGGTCCAGCCGGAAGAGGGTCTGCGGCATCTTGTGGGAATCGCTCAGGAAGTAGAGGCGGCCGCGAGTGTCGAAGCCGACCGCCCACCAGTCCTTCGGCACGCCCGGCACTGGCGACGGCTTCCCGACGACGGTGTCGTAGAAGCACGGCGCCTCCACCGCGGGGCACGAGGCCACGAAGCGGGAGCCGTCGGGCGAGAACGTGTTCTGGCCCAGGATCCGGCCATCGGGCAGCGGGAGCTTCCGCACGCCGGCGCCGTCGAGGCCGGCGAGCCAGGTGCCCCTCCGGCCGGCCGGGTCGCGCCCGGTGACGAAGATCCGGCTGCCGTCGCCCACGAAGCCGGCCTCCTCGTTGGCGGCGACCCCGGGGAGCCGGAGGCTGCGGGTCTCTCCGGGTCCGGTGGGCGTGAGCTCGAGGTGGTCGGGGTTCGCGACGCTCGCCGACAGGACGAAGCGGCCGTCCGGGGACAGCGCGAGGGCGCGGCCGGAGCCGACGCGGACGGGGAGCGAGCCGTCCGTCCTGCGCAGGAAGGTCGCGTAGCCCGGCCCTCCCCCCTGCCCGCTCTCGTCGAAGAGGACCGTGCTCCCGTCGGCCGAGATCGCTTCCGCGGCCGAGAAGTCCAGCCACGAGAGGTCGCGGTCCTCCAGGTCGCCGGCGCGCCGGTAGAGGACCTCCGAGCGCAGCGTCGCCCGCTCGAGCAGGGCCCGCCCGTCGGGCGCGACGTCGTGCAGCACGAGACGCCCCATGCCGGACAGGACGTGGCGCACGCGGCCGTCCATGGAGAGTGCGCGGAGCGAGTTGTCGGCTCCGACCTCGGAGGCGGTGAACCAGACCTCCCGCCCGTCCTTCGACCACGCGAGGCCGTCGAGGCTCGCCCACTGCGGCGTGGACGCGACGCGCCGGCCCTCGCGGTCCACGATGGCGACGAAGCCCCCGTCGTCGGAGAGCACGGGGTGCCAGGCGATCGCGATTTTCCGCGCGTCCGGGGACAGCCGGAGCCGGCTCGGCCGGGCCGGCGTCTCCTCGATCACGTGCCCGATCGGGAACTCGATCCGGTACCGCTCCTCGATCATCCGGGCGACCGCGAACTCGGAGCCATCGGCCGTCCAGTCCGCGGCCACGACCTGCTTCAGGACCTCCTTGGGCGGCCCTCCGGCGACCGGCGCCCGCCCGAGCACGCCGTCGCGCAGGAACGCAACCTCGCCCGAGGACGAAACGCCGACGACGACGCCCTGGAGGTCCAGGGGCCGGAAGTCCCGCGGGTCGGAGCGGGCGACGTGGAGGAGGCGGGGGCCTCCGTCCCAGGAGGCGGAGTACACGACCTCTCCGTCGGGTCCGAAGCGCGCCGAGGCGATCGCGCCCCGCCGGAACGTCATCCGCTGGAAGGACGGAGGCGCGACCGTCGCCTCCCGGCGCGGCCACAGCCACCCGAGGGCGGAGAACCCGGACAACGCGAGGACGAGCGGGAGGGGCCACCACCGCCGCGCTCCGGGCCGGGCCACGGGGATCGCGACGGGAGCGGCTCCGGGCTCGCCGGCCTCCTCGTCCAGGGCCGGGCGCGCTTCGGCGGTCACCGCCCGCGGCCACTCCCGCAGGGTCGCCCCTCCGGTGACGCGCTCGACGGAGCCGCCGACCCAGCGGTACCCGCGGCGGGGAAGGGTCTCGACGTAGCGGGGCGCGTTGGCGTTGTCGCCGAGGGCCGAGCGGATCTGCCGGATGCAGAAGTTCAGGGACTGCTCGAAGTCCACGAAGGTCCCGGCGGGCCAGACCTCGGCCTGGATCTCCTCCCGCGTCACCACGACCCCCGGCCGGGAGGCGAGGAGGACGAGCACCTTGAAGGGCTGCGGCTGGAGCCGCACCGTCGTCCCGTTCCGCCGGAGCTCGCCGCTGCGCACGTCCAGCTCGAAGGGCCCGAAGCGCAGGGCGACGAGCTGCCCCGCGGCCGCGTCGTTCAACGGGTTGGACGCTGGGTGCATAATCTCCCGCGTTCGAGCCTGGAGGTACGCTTACACGGTATGACGCACAAAGGAGCCCTGTCGTTCATTCTCGCCGCACTTTTTCTCTCGAGCCCCGCTCCGTCCAACGCGGAGGACGAAGCGCTCGCGCGGGCGAGGCGCGTGCTCGCCCTGCACCCCGTCGTCGACGGGCACAACGACCTGCCGTGGGCGATCCGCGAGAACGCGGCTTCCCCCCGGGACGTCGAGGCCTACGACCTGCGCTCGCGCACGAAGGGCGACACCGACCTCGAGCGGCTGCGGGAGGGCGGCGTGGGCGGCCAGTTCTGGTCCGTGTACGTCCCGGCCGAGCTCGACCAGGGCTTCGCCCGCGTCCAGCTCGAGCAGATCGACATCGCCCGCCGGGTGATCGCTCGCTACCCCGACCGCCTCGCGTTCGCGGCCACGGCCGACGAGATCGAGCGGGCCATGAACGAAGGCCGGGTCGCGTCCCTCCTCGGGATGGAAGGCGGCCACGCGATCGAGAACTCCCTCGGCGCCCTCCGCGCCTTCTACGACCTCGGCGTGCGCTACATGACCCTCACTCACTCGAAGACCCTCGACTGGGCCGACTCCGCGACCGACACCCCCCGCCACCACGGCCTCACCCGCTTCGGGGAGGAGGTGGTGCGCGAGATGAACCGCCTCGGCATGCTGGTGGACCTCTCCCACGTGTCGGTCGAGACGATGGAGGGCGCGCTGCGGGTCTCGGAGGCGCCGGTCATCTTCTCCCACTCCTCGGCGCGGGCAGTCTGCGACCACCCGCGCAACGTCCCCGACCCGGTCCTGGCCAGGCTGAAGGCGAACGGGGGCGTGGTGATGGTGACCTTCGTGAGCGCCTTCGTGTCGACCGAGTTCGCCCGGGCGAGCGAGCCCCTCTGGAAGGAGTGGGAGGACCGCACGAAGGGGGTGGCGGACCCGGCGGAGAGGGAGCGGATCGGGAAGGAGATCCGCGCGCGCATGCCGAAGATCCGGGTCACCCTCGCCCAGGTGGCCGACCACGTCGACCACGTGCGGCAGGTGGCCGGGGTCGACCACGTGGGACTCGGGGGCGACTACGACGGCAACGACTCCTGGCCGGAGGGCCTCGAGGACGTCTCCGGCTACCCGCGCCTCCTCGCCGAGCTGGCGCGCCGCGGCTGGAGCGACGAGGACCTCGGAAAGCTCGCGAGCGGGAACGTGCTCCGGGTCATGCGGGCGGCGGAGGACACCGCACGCCGCCTCCAGAGGGAGCGGAAGCCGTCGACGGCCACCATCGAGTCGCTGGACGGCGCGGCGGCCCGATAGAGGCACGACGGGGCTCGTTCGCGACGCCGGGGGCCGGGCGGACCGACTCCCCGGGGGCCTTGGAGTATAGTCGAGGGGGCGGAGGCCGCCTTGGTGGACACCTCGCTGAAGACGCTCCTCGAACGGTTCCGCAGCAAGCCCGAGTGGCAGCACGCCGACCCCGCGGTCAGGGCCGAGGCGGTGCTGCGCCTGCCCTCCTCCGAGCGCGAGATCCTCCTCGCCCTCGCCCGCGAGGACGCGGACTCCCGCGTGCGGCGGGCGGCGGTGAGGAAGCTGGCCGAGGTGCCCGTCCTGGCCGGGGTCGTGGCCTCCGACCCGGACGCGGGCGTACGGGACGAGGCGGAGGGCCGGCTCGTCCACCTCGCGGTCCACGAGCACGACGAGGCGGCAGCGAGGTCGGCGGTGGCGGGGCTCCGGGACCCCAAGCACCTCGCCGCCGTGGCCAAGACGGCCCCCCTTGCGTCCGCGCGCGCGGCGGCGATCGGCGCCCTCGACGACCCGAGGCTCCTGGCCGCGGTGGTGCGGGAGTCGCAGGACACCCCGACCCGCCTCCTCGCCCTGGGTCGCATCGCGGACGGCGCCACCCTCCTCTCCCTCGCCCTCCGGATCGAGCAGAAGTCGGTGGCGGTGGCCGCCACCGAGAGAATCGAGGACCCCGAGGCGTTGAAGGCGGTGGCGACGAAGGCGAGGGCGGGGGCGGCGGCGAGGCGCGCGCGGGCCCGCCTCGAGACGGGCGAGCCCGCCGGGACCCCGCCGCCCGCGGCCGTACCCCGCGCGGAGGAGGACGACGAGGCCGAGCGCCGCGCCTACGAGGAGGCCCGGGCCGCGCACGAGCGCGAGGCCGCCGACCGCGCCCGGGCCACCCAGGCTCGCCTCGACCTGATCGCCTCCCTCGAGAACGCCGCCGGCGAGGCGATCCCGGGCGCGATCGAGCGCGCCCGCGCGGAGCGCGGGGCGATGTCGCCCCTCGCCGGACCCGAGGCCCCCTCCCTCGACGGCCGCCTCGCCGCGGCGCTCGAGGCGGCCGAGAACCGGCACGCCGCCCACCGCGCGGGCCTCGCCCGGCACGGCGAGCTCGCCGCCCTCGTCGATCAGGCGGAGCGGCTCTCGGGGGACGATCTCGGGCCGGCCCGCGCCGCCTTCGCGGCCCTCGAGGCGAAGTGGCGGGAGGCGACCGCCGGCGCCGACCTGCCCGACCTCCGCGCGCGGTTCGAGGCGGCGGGTGCGGAACTGCGCTCGCGCAGCGATGCCGCGCGCGCCGAGCAGGCGCACAAGGAGCAGGAGCACCTCGAGAGCCTGCGGCGGCTCGCCGAGCGGGCGGAGGGCCTCGCCGCGACGGGCGCCTCCGTGTCCCTGCGCGACGCCGACCACGCGCTCCGAGAGATCCGCGAGGCGCTCGATCACCCCGGCCACCTGCCGAGCCGGAAGGACCGCGAGGCTGCCGTGGCCCGCCTGGAGGCGGCGCGCAAGCACCTCTACCCGCTCCTCCAGCAGCTGCGGGAGGACGCGGAGTGGAAGCGCTGGGTCAACGTGAGCGTCCAGGAGGAGCTCTGCCAGAGGGCGGAGGCCCTCGTCGGCGAGGAGAACGCCGAGAAGGCGGCCGCCGCCCTGCGCGACCTCGACGCCCGCTGGAAGCAGGCGAAGGAGGCGCCGAAGGAGCAGGCGGAGGCGCTCTGGACGCGCTTCAAGGCGGCGCGCGAGCTGGTGAAGTCGAGGACCGACGCCTTCTTCGCGAATCAGGCCGAGGAGCTCGCCGAGAACGTCCGGCGGAAGGAGGAGCTCTGCGCCCGCGCCGAGGCCCTGGCCGAGTCGACGGACTGGCTCAAGACCGGGGACGACCTGCGGAGGCTCCAGGCCGAGTGGAAGGCGATCGGCCCCGTGCCGCGCGCGGTGTCGCAGAGGATGTGGGAGCGGTTCCGCCGGCCCTGCGACCGGTTCTTCACCCGCTGGCAGGAGCACCGCAGCCAGCGCAGCCACGAGTGGGCCGAGAACCTCGCCCGGAAGGAGGCGCTCTGCGAGAAGGCCGAGGCCCTCCGCGACTCGACCGACTGGGAGGCGGCGTCCGCCGAGCTGCGGCGGCTCCAGGCCGAGTGGCGCACGGTCGGCGCGGTGAAGAAGAGCCGCTCGGAGGCGGTCTGGCAACGCTTCCGCGCCGCGTGCGACCACTACTTCGACCGCTACAAGAATCGCGACGAGCACGCGCGGCAGGCGGCGCTCGAGGCGCGCGAGCGCATCTGCGCCGACCTCGAGGCGCTCCTGCCCACGGAGGGCGGGGCGGCGGAGCCGCCGGGTGACCTCGTGGCCCGCGTTCAGGCGGCGCAGACCGCCTGGCGGCAGGCCGGGAGCCTCCCGCACGACCAGATGGCCACGCTCGACCACCGCTTCGCTCTCGCGCGCGACCGGCTCGTCCAGACCTTCTCCCGCGCCTTCGAGGGCACCGATCTCGATCCGGAGGCGAGCCGGCGCAAGGCGGAGAAGCTCGTCGTCCGCGTCGAGGGCCTGGTCGAGGACCTCGCCCCCACCGCGGGGGCGTCGCTGGCCCAGACCCCGGAGGAGCTGGCGACGCGCCTCCGCGACGCCCTCGCCGCCAACACGATCGGGGGGCGGGCGGCGGTCGAGGCGAAGTGGCACTCGGCCTCGGTCGAGGTGGAGTCGGCCCAGGCCGCCTGGAAGCGGCTGGGGCCGGTACCGGGCGAGGAGGGCCGGCGCCTCGCGGACCGCTTCGACCAGGCCACCCGACGCTTCTTCGAGGTGCGGCCGAAGCCGGAGAAGACGGAAAGGCCCCGGGCCGAGCGCCCCGCCGGCGGGCGCGGGCCCCGGACCCGCTCCGACCGCGCCGACCGCCACTAGCGCGAGTCTCCCATGCCCTCGGGACGGGCGGCGGCGGGCGACGTCCTCGGGGACGATCGGGGACGGCCCCGCCGCCTCGGCTCCGACGCCCTGCGCGAGCTCTACGCCCAGCTCGCCGCGGGCTCCGTCGGAGGGGCCTTGCCGGTCGTCTTCGTGCGCAGCTCACGCGAGCCGCCGCGGTGAGAGGCTCGCTCCTCGGCCCCGTCCTCCTCGCCCTCGCCCTCCGGCTCGCCGTCGTCCTCGCCTGCGACCGCGTGGTCGCCGACGTCGAGCGCTACGAGCGCGTGGCCCGGCACCTCCTGGACGTGTCGTGGAACCCCTACGAGACACGTCACCTCTACCCCTACCCGCCGCCGTGGGCGGCGGCCGAGGCCTGTGCCCTGTGGCTCGCCCGGCGCGGCGTCGGCTCGTTCGCGTTGAACGTCAAGCTGCCCGTGCTGGCCGCGGACCTGTCGCTCGTGGCGCTCCTCGCCGCGCTCTCGCGTGCCGGCCGCGCCTCGCCCCTCGCCCCGTGGCTCTATGCCGTCCACCCCGTGAGCGTGCTCGTGGGCGCCGCTCACGGCCAGTTCGACTCCGTGCCCCTCCTCTTCCTCCTCCTCGCCGTCGAGGCGCTCGCGCGGGAAAGGCGCGACGCGTCCGCCGTCGCCCTCGCCGCCGCCATCGCCACGAAATCGTTCCCCGTCCTCGCCCTCCCCTTCCTCGCCTTCGACCGGCAGGCCTCCCTCCGCTCGGCCGCTCGCTACACCTTCCTCGCCCTCGCGCCGGGCGCCCTGCTCCTGCTTCCCTTCCTCGCCGCCGACCCGGGCGCGCTCCGCCGCGAGCTCTTCGCCTACGGCGGCATCGCCGACTTCGGCTGGACGGGCGTGCTGCGGGGGGCGTCGTGGCTCGCGACGGGCGTGCTGCCCCGCAGCGAGGCCCGCTTCTGGCCGGTGGCCACGGCAGTTTCCCGCGTGATCTTCCTCGCCGCCTGGGCCGGGCTCGCCTTCGCGGCGAGGACGGGGCGATCGCGGCTGGGCGCGGAGCGGTCGGCCCTCGCCGCGCTCCTCGGCTTCTCTTCCCTCTACGGCCTGCAGAGCGCGCAGTACCTTCTCTGGCCGCTGCCCCTCGGCCTAAGGCGGCCCGGACGGGAGGCCGCTCTCCACGCGGCGGCCGCCACCGCCGGGCTCGTCGGCTTCTACTTCTTCCTCGCCCCCGGCGTCCTCCGGCCCGGGCCTCTCGAGGAGGGGGCCGCCCTCTGGGCGGGGCGCCTCTGGCTCGCCGGGGCGTCGGCGACGCTGGTGGCGTCCTTCGCTTGGTTGGCGGCCGTCCTCCGCGAGGGCGGGGATCGGCGCTTGCGCGCCGCGACGGAAGCGAGCGAGCGGCCCTCGAACTCGCCTTCCCGCTGACGCAGCACCTCCAGCGGAGCCACGAGCCGAGGGAGCTCGCCCGGCTCGAGGAGGTGATCGGGGCTCGTCGGCCGGCCTCGCTTCGCCTGGTCCCTCGTGTACGTCTCGCAGAGGAGGACGCCCCCGGGCGCCAGGGCCCGGACGAGGGCGGGGAAGAGCGGCCGGTGGAGGTAGTTGAAGACGAGGACGAGCTCCCACTCCTCCTCGCCGAGGCCCGCGCCGTGTTCCTCGAGGTCCACGACCCGGGTCTCGATCGGCAGCCGCAGGCGCCGCGCGAGGTCGTCGAGGCGCCCCACGTGGGCGGGGTCGCGGTCCACCGCCCGCACCGGGAAGCCGGCCGCCGCGAGGACGAGCGCGTGGCGCCCGCGGCCGCACGCCACGTCGAGCGTCTTCGCCCCGCGGGGCGCGAGGAGCGCGTTCGCCAGGAGCCAGGAGGACGGGCCGCGGAGCGGCGACGGCCCGTGCTCCCGAGGCCCCGTCCAGCGGGCCATCCCTCCCGCCATGTTGCAGGCGGGCACCCCGGCCTCCGCAAGGTACGCGGCGGCCTGGCGGGACCGCACTCCGTGCTCGCACACGACCACGACGGGTCGGCCGTCGTCGGGCAGGACGGCTGGAGCGGCGGACACGAGCTCGAGGGGCAGGAGCAGCGCGCCCGGGATGTGGCCGAGCTCGTCGTGCTCGCGGGGCGTGCGCACGTCGAGGACCACGGCGCCGAGAGCGAGGAGGCGCTCGGTCTCCTCCGGGGAGACGTCCTGATACGGGCGAGAGCCGCGATCGGAAGCGACGGGAAGCGCGGACACGGCGACCACATGATAGGCTGACTCGAAGGAGAGTCGCGTGCGCGAGATCACGCCGGCGGAGCGAGCGTAGCGGTGTTCCCCGCCCTCTTCGTCTCCCACGGGGCGCCGACCGCGGCTCTCGAGGACGACGCCTACACGCGCTCGCTCGGCGCGTGGGCGCGCGGAAGACCCCGGCCGCACGCGGTGATCGTCGTCTCCGCCCACGCCGAGGCCCTCGGCCCGGTGCGGGTGAATGTCTCCGCGCAGCCGTCCCTCATCTACGACTTCTACGGCTTCCCGCCCCCCCTCTATGCCTTGCGCTACCCGGCCCCCGGCGCGCCCGACCTCGCCCGGGAGGTCGCGGGCGCCCTCGCCGACGCCGGCATGGAGCCCGTGCTCGACGCGCAGCGGGGCTGGGACCACGGCGTCTGGGTCCCCCTGCACCTCCTTTACCCCGCGGCCGACGTGCCGGTGGTCGCAGTCTCCCTCCCCGTGCCGCGGAGTCCCGACCTCCTGCTCGCGATGGGGCGGGCCCTCTCGCCGCTGCGGGAGAAGGGCGTGCTCCTCTTCGGCAGCGGCGGCATCGTCCACAACCTGCACCGGCTCCGCTGGGACGACGGCGGGGGGCCGCCCGAGGCGTGGGCCGCGGCCTTCGGCACGTGGGTGGACGAGCGTCTCGCCGTGCTGGACGTTGCGGGGCTCCGCGCCTACGCCGCCCAGGCGCCCCACGCCGAGCTCGCCGTGCCCACGAGCGAGCACTTCGACCCCGTGTTCTTCGTCCTCGGCGCGCGCGACACGAGGGATCGGGTGGAGGGCGTCTACGACGGCTTCCGCTACGGGACCCTGTCGCTGCGCTCGTTCGCCCTGGCCTCGCCGTGACCGCGAGCCCGCGCAGCCGCCTGCGCGCGGCCCTCCTCTCGGGCCTCGTGTTCCCGGGCCTGGGGCAGCTGACCACCGGCCATCCGTGGCGCGGCCTCGCCTTCGGCGCCTCGAGCGTGGCCCTCCTCGTGGCGGTGGTCCTGCGCGTCGTCCGGGAGACGCGACGCCTGCTGCCGGAGGATCCGGTGGCCCTCCTCGACCCGGCGCTGCCCTTCCGCCTCGCCGTCGAGATCCACCGCGAGAACGCCTTCTTCTTCCTCTGGGCGACGGTCGGGATCGTGGCCCTGTGGCTCGGCTCGATCGCCGACGCCTGGCTGAGCCCCGGCGGCCGGCGGTAGCCGCCCCGCTACCTTTCGACCGCCGGCGGCGGGGGCCAGGACGGCGGAAGCGCCTTCCCGTTGCCGAGGTACAGGATCTGGCCGCCTGCCGTGCGCGCCGGCGCCACGCCGCAGAGCCCCGCGTCGGGGGGCGGCTGCGGCGGACTGCCGAGGAGGCCGGGGACGACACGCGCCTGCACCTCCTGCTCGAAGTCGTAGGCCAGGGCGAGGAGCTTCGGTTCCTGGAGGAAGCCGCCGTAGATCCAGAGCCCCACCGGGAGCCCCTGCGCGGTGCGGCCACAAGGCACGGAGAGGCTGGGGTATCCGGCGACTGCGGCCGGCGTCGAGGCCAGGGTGTTGCACGGGGCCACGATCGCGTCGAGCTGGTCGCGCTCGAGCGCGGCGTCGATCCCCTGGGTGCGGGCGAGCTGCAGGCACTCGGCCCGCGCCGCGAGGTACGCGGGGTCGGTGAGGTCCCCGCTCGTCGCGTCGGCCGCCTCGAAGTACTCCTGGCCGAAGTACCGCATCTCGGCGGCACAGTTCGCCCGATCGAACGCGATCAGGTCGTCGAGCGTGCGCACGGGGGTGCGGACGAGCCCGGCGAGGTACGCGCCGATTCCCACCTTGAACTCGTACAAGATCAGGGTGATCTCGGGGACGTAGAGGGCGACGGGGTCGCCGGTGTCGGTGTCGACGACGGTGGCGCCGAGACCCTCCATCACGTCGAGAGCCTGCTCGACCACGTTCGTGATGTCGGCCTCGCCGCCGTAGGCGGGATCGAAGTAGCGCCGGTCGACGCCGATCCGAGCGCCGGCGAGGGCGCCGCGGCGCAGGAAAGTCGTGTAGTCGGCGGGGAGCGGCTGGCCGGCGACCGCGCCGAAGGGGGACTGCAGCGCGCCGAGGAGGATGGCGGCGTCCATCACCGTCCGGGCCAGCGGGCCCGCCGTGTCCTGGCTGGCGCCGATCGGGATGAGGCCGCTCTGGGAGACGAGCCCGACCGTGGGCTTGACACCCACGACCATGTTGTCACCGGCCGGACCCACGATCGAGCCGTTCGTCTCCGTTCCGACGGCGGCCGTGCAGAGGCCCGCCGCGGCGGCGACCGCCGAGCCCGAGCTGGAGCCGCCGGGAGTCGCTCCCAGCAGGTACGGGTTGCGCGTGAAACCGCCGCGCGCGCTCCAGCCGGCCGGCGAGCTCAGGCCCCGGAAGCCGGCCCACTCCGACAGGTTCGCCTTTCCCACGATCACCGCCCCGGCCGCGCGCAGGCGCGTCACGAGGGCGGCGTCGCCAGGCACCGTGCTGCCGACGAGGGCGAGCGATCCGGCCGTGGTCTGGAGCGTGCCCGCGATCGCGATGTTGTCCTTGACGAGGACCGGGATCCCGTGGAGCGGTCCCCGCACGTGGCCCGACTGCCGCTCCTGGTCGAGGGCGTTGGCGGTCGACAGGGCGCCCACGTCGTACTCGATCACGGCTCCGAGGGAGGGGTTGAGCTGGACGATCCGGACCAGGTAGGCGAGGGTCAGCCACCAGCTGGTCAGGGGCCCCGAGGCCATCAGCGCCTGGAGCTCCGCGATCGACAGCTCGAACCAGGGCCGCGTCCCCGCGGCCGACGCCGCCTCGGCCACTCGCCCCGGATCCCCCGCGAGCAGGCCGCCCCCGAGCGCCGCACCCAGCTCCAAGAAGCGTCGACGATCCATACTTCCCCCAGGACTCGATGTCGTCGGGCCAGTTTTCGGAGAGAGGAACTACCTTCCTTCTTCGGCCCGGCGATGTCAAGGCGGTCACCGCTGCCGTGACGGCGCGAAGGCGGTCGTCCGCCCGCCGACCGTGACGTGGACGATGCGCTCTCCGCGCGCGGTGCGGGCCCCGGGATCGCGGCCCCAGCGGTGGTGGAAGAGCCACGAGCGCGGGAAGCGGCCGTCGTCTGCGCCAACCGCCACCGCGAGACGCACGATGGCGAGGAGCCGAGTGCGCAGGCGCCGGAGCTCCACCGCATCCAACGAGGACGCGGGGCGCCGGGGGTCGATCGCGGCCTGGTAGAGGGCCTCGTCGGCAATCCAGTTCCCGACCCCGGCGAAGAGCGACTGGTCGAGCAGCGCCGCCTTCACCGGCCCGCGCCGCCGAGCGAGGAGCGCCCCGAGTTCCGGCTCCGGGGGCAGGCCCTCCAGCACGTCGAACCCCAGGCTCGCCAGGGGATGCTCGGCCTCCGGTCGCTCCTGGAGACGGATGCGCCCGAGGCGGCGGGGGTCGCTCATGACGAGCCGCTTGCCGTCGCCGGTGGCGATCTCGAGCTTCCAGAAGCGGGGGCGGGGCTCGCCGGCCCGGGAGACGTGGAGGGACCCCGTCATGCCGAAATGGAGGAGCGGCCACGGGCGGCGGTCGAGCTCGAGCCAGAGGTGCTTGCCCTTCCGGCGCACGGCCACGACGCGCCGCCCGCGGAGGGCCGCCGCGAAGCGGGACGGGGTGACGCCCTCGTACACGATCGGGTCACGGGCCACGGCCACGGCGGCGATCCGGCGGCCGCGCAGCGCGCGCTCGGCGCGCCGCCGCGCGGTCTCGACCTCGGGCAGCTCCGGCACGGGGCCGAGGGTACCAGAGCCTTGCGCCGGCGGGCGCGGCGCGTGTATCTTGAGGAAACCGTTAGGGAGGCGAGTGGCCATGGCGCTGCCGCGGTTCTGCTCCAACTGCGCCGCGCCGCTGCCGTCCCCGCCCCCCGTCACCTGCGCCGCCTGCGACACCAGCCACTGGCTCGACGCCAAGCCGTGCGCGGGCGCCCTCGTCACCCGGCACGGGAGGCTCCTGCTCGTACGCCGGGCCCACGAGCCCTGGCGCGGGGCGTGGGACGTGCCGGGCGGGTTCTGCGGGCCGCGGGAGCACCCGGCGGAGGCCGCCGCGCGCGAGGTGCGCGAGGAGACCGGCCTCGCCGTGCGCGTGGGCGGCATCCTCGGGATGTGGATCGACGTCTACGCCCCCGACGGTCCGAACGCGGACAAGGTGACGCTCAACATCTACTTCCACGCGACGGCGGAGGGTCCCGCCGACACGTGGACCGATCCGAACGAGGTCGCCGAGATCGGCTGGTTCGGCCCGGACGACCTGCCGGCGGAGATCGCCTTCCCCGGGCACATCCCGGCCGTCCTCCGCGCCTGGCGGGAGAGCCTGGAACCCGCGCCCTGCCCGGCTGCGATGGCCTCCGTGGCCGCGTCCCGGAAGGCGGAGCCTGTCGTCTGATCCCGGGCCGGCCGTCCAGGTCGTCCCGGGCTCGCGGTTCAGGCCGGGGCGTGGAGTACGGTGAGGCTGAACGGATTGAGCACGAGGGACAGCGTCCCCGCGTCCCTCGGCGCGAGCGCCGGCAGCGGCTCGCGGAGGCGCACGCGGTCGGTCGTCAGCCGCTCCCAGCGCCCCGCCCGCACGGCCTCGGGCAGGCGCAGCTCGACGCGGCCCCGGCGCGACCCCTCGTCGTGCACGAGCAGGATCGTCCGCTCTCCCGTGGGCGCGACGAGGGCGGTGCCGTGGACCGGGCTCAGGTTGCGGGGCGGCGCGAGCTGGAGCGGGTAGACGCGCGAGCCCGGCCGCGCGAAGCGCGACAGGAGGCCGTAGACAGCCCAGGGGTGCCGGGACCGCGCGAGCTTCCGGCGCTCGTCGAGCCCCACGATCCCGAACCAGCCGTCGATGTCGTTCGGGTTCATGAAGCTCCAGAAGCCGAAGGCCGCGAGGCCGGCGTTCATGCCCCGCACGACCCCCTCGGCCACCGTCAGCGTCGCGTCCGCCGAGGCGACGCCCGCGGGGTCGTTCAGACGCCAGCCGTAGTAGAACGTCCCCATCTCCGCGGCCAGCAGCCGCTTGCCGCGCTCGCGGCAGTACGCCGCCTGCCGGGCGGTCAGGCTCATCAGGTCGCCGATGGGCGACGTCCACGAGCCCTCGCTCGGCGGCAGCGCGTCGAGCCTCAGGCTGTAGAAGTGGACCGAGTACGCGTCGACGAAGGGATCGAGGTCGATGCCGCGCGCCATCTGCTCCGGGAGGAAGAGCGTGCGGTGGGTGTAGGTGTCGCCGCCCACGAGCCCGAGGCGCGCTCGGGGCACGCGGGCCCGGTCGAGGGCGAGGCGCATCTGCCGGTACATGTCGACGTAGTGGCGGTGGACGTCGGGCCCGCCCTCCGGCGTGCGGTAGACCCCGTACTCCATCGGCTCGTTGACGGGGTTGAAGTAGCGGACGCTCCCGAGGCGGAGGTCGCGCGTCACGTGGCGGAGGAGCGGAGCGACGAACCGCTCCGCGTAGGCCTCGTTGTCGCGCGCCGCCATGTTGCAGATGGCGTCCGGGGCGAGGTTCGCGGGCGCGGGGAACTCGTGGGCGGCCGGGATCAGGAACGTGTCGAGGAGGACCGTGCAGCCGTTCTCGCGCGCCCAACCGTCGACCCAGGCGAGGCGCTTCAGGTGGACCGTGCCGGGAAGGAAGGTTCCGTCGTCGGCGACGTGAGGGTCGGGGGGCAGGCCGAAGCGGATGAACCCCGGCTTCATCTCGTCGAGGGCGGTCCGGATCTCGGCCCACGCCGCCTCGTCGTCGAGGTCCGGGTAGATCCGGGCGTCGAGCGGGTACCCGCGGTTGCGCGCGTAGAGCCCGCCCGCCCCGAGATGGTCGAACCAGTTGAAGCCCACGCCGAAGGCGAGCGGCTCGGGGAGCGGCTCGTCGGCGAAGAGCCGGAAGGAGGGCCACTCCTGCGCGGGGTCGTCGATCGGGTCGCGCCCCTGGACGGGCTCGACGCCCGCCGGCCAGGCGCTCCCGAGAACGCGTGGCGCGAGGGCGAGGGCGCCCGTTCCGGCGGACAGGGACTCCAGCAGGCGGCGGCGGGTCGTCATCAGGGCCTCCTCGCGGCGCGGCGACGCCGAGTATCGTCCGGGCCGTGGCTTCTCCTCAAGGAGCCTCGGGCCGTCACCGCCCTCGAACGGCACGGCCGACGCGGGGCCTTCCCCGGCCGTGCCCCATGCGCTAGGATCGGGCGTCCGAGCCGTACAGGAGCGTCCGCCCCGGACGAGGTCCGCATGATCACCATTTGCGCCTGGTGCCAGAAGTACATGGGCTCGAAGGAGCCACTCCACGACCACACCGTGAGCCACGGCATCTGTCCGGACTGCTCCGACCGCGAAGCGCTGGGGGACGCCCCGGTGCTCGTGGTGAGCCGCGATCGCGCCCAGACGATCCCGCTGCTGCACACGCTGCTGCGCGGCGCGCCCGAGATCGCCATCGTCGTCGATCGGCGGGCGGGCGAGCGGCGCGGGGACGGCAAGGGCGACCGCTCCTCGCGGCTCGCCCTCGCGGCCCCCGACCGGCGGGCGGCGCAGCGTCGCCGGACGCCGACCTTCTACCTCGTCTGACCCGAGCGCGCGCTCAGGCGGGCGAGGCCCCCGTCCCGAACACCCGCTCGAAGATCAGGTCGACGTGGGTGAGGTAGCGCTCGAGCCTGAAGACCTCCTCGAGGTCGGCCGCGCTTAGGACCTTCAGGATCTCCGGATCGGAAGCGACTCGGAGGTGGAAGTCGCCGTCGTTCCTCCACGCCTCCATCGCGTGCGACTGCACGACGCGGTAGGCGTCCTCGCGGCGCATGCCCCTCGCGGTCAGCTCGAGCAGCAGCTGGCCGGAGAAGACGAGCCCCCGCCCGAGGTCGAGGTTGCGTCGCATGCGGGCCTCGTCCACCGTCATGCCCCTCACGATGCGGGTGAACCGGGCCAGCATGTGGTCGAGGGCGAGGAAGCTGTCGGGGACGATGACCCGCTCGACCGACGAGTGCGAGATGTCGCGCTCGTGCCAGAGCGGCACGTTCTCGAGCGCGGCGAGGGCGTTCGTGCGCACGAGGCGGGCGAGGCCGGCCACCTGCTCGCAACCCACCGGGTTCCTCTTGTGGGGCATCGCCGAGGAGCCCTTCTGGCCCGCGGCGAAGGGCTCCTCCACCTCGCGCACCTCGGTCCTCTGGAGGGCGCGGATCTCGGTCGCGAACTTCTCGAGGCTCGCCGCGAGGAGGGCGAGGGCCGTCATCACCTCGGCGTGCCGGTCCCGCTGCAGGATCTGGGAGGAGGCGGGGGCGGGGAGGAGGCCCAGCCTCGCGCACACCGCCTCCTCGACCTCCGGGGGCAGGTGGGAGAAGGTCCCCACCGCCCCGGACAGCTTGCCGAACGCGATGTTGGCCCGGGCGCGGTCGAGGCGGGCCAGGTGGCGCTGCAGCTCCGCGTGCCACACCGCGAGCTTCAGCCCGAACGTCATCGGCTCGGCGTGGACGCCGTGCGTGCGCCCGACCATCGGGACGTGCTTGTGGCGGAGCGCCCGCTCGCGCACCGCCGACATGAGGTCGAGGAGGTCGGCCCGGAGGAGGTCGCAGGCGTCCCGCATCAGGATGGCGAGGGCGGTGTCCACGACGTCCGACGAGGTGAGCCCGTAGTGGAGCCAGCGCCCCTCGGGACCCACGCTCTCGGCCACGCAGGAGACGAAGGCGATGACGTCGTGCTGGACTTCCTTCTCGATCTCCTCGATCCGGGCGACGTCGAAGCGCGCCTTCTCCTTGATCGCGAGGACGGCCTCCTTCGGCACCACCCCGCGCTCGGCGAGGACCTCGGTCGATGCGATCTCCACCTCGAGCCAGGTCGCGAACCGGTTCTCGTCGGACCAGAGGCGGGCCATCTCGGGACGCGAGTAGCGCGGGATCATGGGATCGTCTCGCCGGCGAACGGCGGGCAGACTACCACTCCTGCCCGGGCCCATCCAGCCCGGCCTCGCCCTCCCGAGCCCGGCCGTCCGACCGGGCCCGCCCTCGGACGGCCCGCTGCCTGAGGCGCCGGCGCTACCCCTCGTACCTCATCGGCAGGTACTCCGGGTACCACATCGCCCGCTCGACCGTCTTCTCGAGGTGATCGAGGACCTCCGGGTCCGTGTGGCCCTCCGCCACCGCGCGCCGGATCGTCGCGCACGCCACCGCGAAGGAGCAGTCCCGGATCCGCGAGAGCTGGGGGTAGACGGCGCACTCGGCGAGGTCCTCCGGCGTCACCATCGCGGCGAGCGCCTTGGCCGCCTCGAGGAACATCCCGTTCGACACGCGGCGGGCGCCGCTCACCGTGAGGCCGAGGCCCACCCCCGGAAACACGAAGGAGTTGTTGCACTGCCCGATGCGGTGGCGCTTGCCGCCCACGGTCACCGGATCGAAGGGGCTGCCCGTGGCCACGATGGCCTGCCCCTCCGACCACCGCAGCGCGTCCTCCGGCGTCACCTCGGTCTTCGAGGTCGGGTTCGAGAGCGGGAAGACGATGGGCCGGGCGTTGAGCCGGGCCATGGCCCGGACCACCGGCTCGTCGAAGATGCCCGGCGTGGCCGAGGTCCCGATCAGCATGGTCGGCTTCGCGTTCTCGACCGTCTCGAGGAGCGTGATCTGCGAGCGGTCCTTGCAGGCGTAGCCGGCCACCTCCTCCCGGGAGCGCGCGTAGGTCGCCTTGTACTGCTCGAGGTTCGGCCGCGCGTGCGAGACGAGGCCGTGGCTGTCGGCCGTCCAGATGGCGCGGACCGCCTCCTCGTGGGTGAGGCCGTCCTCCATCATCGCCGCCACCAGCAGCTCCGCGATGCCCTGGGTCGAGGCCCCCGCCCCCGCGAAGACGACCCGCTGGTCCCGCATCCTCTGGCCGGTGACGCGCAGCGCGCCGTACACCCCGGCGAGGACGACCGCGGCCGTGCCCTGGATGTCGTCGTTGAACGTGCAGAGCTGGTCGCGGAAGCGGGCGAGCTGGAAGAGCGCGTTCTCCTTGAGGAAATCCTCCCACTGGAGAACCACGCGGGGGAAGACCCTCCTGACCGCGGCCACGAAGGCGTCGATGAACGCCTGGTACTCCGCCCCGCGCACGCGCGGGTGGCGCATGCCCAGGTACAGGGGGTCGGAGAGCCGCTCCGGGTTGTTCGTCCCCACGTCGAGGGTGATCGGGAGCGTGCTGTAGGGGGAGATGCCGGCGCAGAGGGTGTAGAGGCAGAGCTTGCCGATCGGAATGCCCATCCCCCCCGCACCCTGGTCGCCGAGGCCCAGGATTCGCTCGCCGTCGGTCACCACGATCACCGAGGGGTGCGGGATCCCGGCGTTCAGGAGGATCTCCTCGATGCGGTCCCGGTCCTCGTAGGCGATGTAGATGCCGCGGCCGCGTCTGTAGATGTGGGAGTACTTCTGGCACGCCTCGCCCACCACCGGGGTGTAGACGATCGGCATCATCTCGTCGATGTGCTCGAGCACCAGGCGGTAGAAGAGCGTCTCGTTGCGGTCCTGGAGGCTCGACAGGTAGACGAACTTCTCGAGGTTGGTCGTCTTGACCTTGAAAGCCTCGTACGTCCGGTCGAGCTGCTGGTGCATGGTGCAGACGGCCGGCGGCACCAGGCCGCCGATGTCGAGCTCGACGCGCTCCCGGCGCGTGAACGCCGTGCCCTTGTTCGTGTGCGGGTTCAGCAGGAGCGCCCGTCCCTTCTGGGACACGGCCATGTACTGCTGGCCGGTCGACGGGTCGACCTTGATGCTGAAGCTCATCGCGCCCGGCACCGCTCGGGAAGGGACAGGCTCCGCGATGGTCGTGCTCATGGCTCAGGCCTCCTCGGATGGCCCCACGGGGCGCCCCGGCCTGCCGTGCGCCCGCACGGCGCGGGTCGAAGCCCCTCTCGGGAAGACCCTCCACCTGCCCTGGTGCAATCCTCGCGCCGCCTTCGCGCCAATGCGGCCGGGCGGGACGGACCGAAGGTAGAGGAGGCGGAGCAGGGGTTTGCAGGGGACACCGTCCTCGGGTGGGCGAGGCGACCGCCGGGCGAGAGTCACCGCGGGCCGCAGGAAGTTCGCCGGCGTCGAGGCGTCCTGGGAAGAAGCTGCGGTCGGACCACGGGGACTGTGGACGGCTGCGTCCCGCGCGGCGGGCCGGCCGCCGTAGTAAGCTTGCCCGGTTTTGCACGCCGGGAAGCCCCTGCCTGTGGTGCCTTCCGGCTCGCACGGGCACCGTGAGGGCGGCCGCAGCGGCCCCCGAAGGAGGGACGAGCGGATGGAGGCGTACCGGAGAAAGCGCGGCGCGGACGGACGGGAGCGGGTCGAGACGAGGCTGCGCGGCCCTCAGCTCCTCAACCACCCGATGTACAACCGCTCGACCGCCTTCACCCGCGAGGAGCGCCGCGAGCTCGGGCTCGAGGGCCTGCTGCCCGACGTCGTCAGCTCGATGGAGCAGCAGGCCCGCCGCGCCTACGGGAACATCGCCCGAAAGGCGGAGCCGCTCGAGCGCTACATCGGCCTCGCCGCCATCCAGGACCGCAACGAGCACCTCTTCTACAAGGTGCTCGGGGACCACCTCGAGGAGTTCCTCCCGATCGTCTACACCCCGACCGTTGGGCAGGCCTGCCAGCAGTACAGCCGGATCTTCCGGCGCGCCCGCGGCCTCTGGATCACGCCCGAGCACCGGGGCCGGATGACGGAGGTGCTCGCCAACGCGGCCTACGAGGACGTGCGCCTCATCGTCGTCACCGACAACGAGCGCATCCTCGGCCTTGGCGACCAGGGCGCGGGCGGGATGGGGATCCCCGTGGGCAAGCTCGCCCTCTACGTGGCGGCGGCCGGGATCCACCCCGCGCAGACGCTGCCGGTGAGCCTCGACGTCGGCACCGACAACAAGGACCTCCTCGCCGACGACCTCTACATCGGCTGGCGGCAGCCGCGGCTGCGCGGCGAGGCCTACGACGCGGTGGTCGACGAGTTCGTGCGCGCGGTGAAGGTGCGCTTCCCGAAGGCCCTCCTCCAGTGGGAGGACTTCAAGCAGTGGAACGCCTTCCGGCTCCTCGAGCGCTACCGCAAGGAGCTGCCCTCCTTCAACGACGACATCCAGGGTACGGCCGCGGTCGCGGTGGCCGGCATCTTCGCCGCCTCCCGCGTCGCCGGCCGGAAGATGGCGGACGAGCGAATGGTCATCGCGGGTGCGGGCGCGGCGGGGGTCGGGATCGCGCGGCTCTTCCGGAGCGCGCTGCGGCGGGAGGGGGTCTCCGGCGAGGCGCTGCGGCCGACCGTCGCCCTCCTCGACTCGAAGGGCCTCGTGGTGGACGCGCAGGACGAGTACCGCCGCGATCTCGCGTGGACCGCCGAGCTGGCCGAGGCGCGCGGCCTCCACGCCGGCTCGCCGCTCCTCGACGTGGTGCGGGCGGCCCGGCCCACCGTCCTCGTCGGCGTGTCCGGCGTCCCCGGGCTCTTCGGCGAGGAGGTCGTGCGCACGCTGGCCTCGCAGGTGGAGCGGCCGGCGGTCTTCCCGCTCTCGAACCCGACGAGCTCCTCCGAGGCCCGGCCGGCCGACCTCATGGCCTGGACCGGCGGCCGGGCCCTGATCGCGACGGGAAGCCCCTTCGAGCCGGTGGAGGTCGAGGGCCGCCCGGTCCGCATCGGCCAGGGGAACAACGCCTTCGTCTTCCCCGGCGTCGGCCTCGGCGTCCTCGTGTCGGAGGCGCGCGAGGTGACGGACGGCATGTTCGCGGCGGCGGCCGACGCTCTGGCGGAGCAGCTCCCCGACGAGGACCGCCAGGCCGGATGCCTCTTCCCCCGGATCGCCGCTCTGCGAGGCGTCACCGCCCGCGTGGCCGAGGCCGTCGTGGCACAGGCGGTGAGCGAGGGCGTCGCGCGCAACGCGCCCGGCGACCCGGCCGAGGCCGTCGCCGCCGCCATGTGGGACCCGGCCTACCCGGCGATCGACGTGGCTTGACCCCGGCTGTCCCGGGGGCGCCGGGGGCCGCTCCGGGGGCGCCGGGAGGTGGAACCCCCCGGTTGGCGTCCCTTCCTACCGGCCCGCCCCGATCCCGACCGCTGCCGGCAGGTGGATCCGCACGCTCGTCCCCTGGCCGGGGACGCTCTCGGCACGGATCCAGCCGCCGTGCTCCTCGACGATCTGGCGAGCGATGGCGAGGCCGAGGCCCGTGCCCTTCACCTTCGTCGTGTAGTGCGGCTCGAAGATCCGCTCCACGTCCTCGACGCCGGGGCCGTCGTCGTCGACCCGGATGGTCACCCCGGCCTCCTCGGGCGCCGTCCGGAGCCGCAGCTCCCCGCCCTTCTCCCCCATCGCCTCGAGGGCGTTGTTGATCACGTTCAGCAGGACCCTCTTCAGCTGGTCGGCGTCCACCTCGACCGGCGGCGCGTCGGGGGCCAGGTCCACCCGCACCTTCACCTGCTCGATCGGCGCCTGCCGGTAGGGCGAGAGGGCGTCGAGCACGAGCGCGTTGGGATCGAGGCGCTCCGGCTTCATCGCCGGCAGCCGCGAGAAGCGCGAGAACTCCCCGATCAGCCCCGTGAGGTCCCGCACCGCACCCAGGATCATGTCGATCGCGGAAGGAAAGAGGTCGGCGAAGCGGGCCGGGTCGCGGCCCCAGGCCGTCTTGAGCGTCTCCGCGGCGAGCCCCACCGGCGTCAGCGGGTTCTTGATCTCGTGGATGACCCGCTCGACAGCCTCCTTCCACGCGGTGAGCCGTTGCGTGGCCAGGATCTGGGTGAGGTCCTCGACCACGACCACGGTGCCGATCGTCCGCTGGCCCTCACCCCGAAGGGTCGAGGCCACGACCGACAGCGTGCGCCGGCCCTGGGCCAGCTCGCAGACGACCTGGGAGTCCCGCCTCTCCTCCCGTCCGTCGCGCACGACGGCCACCGCGTCGACGAGGCTCACCGTGGGCGCCCCCCCGAGCGCCTCCTCGAGGGTGCGGCCCCGGGCCTCCTCCGGGGCGAGGCCGAGGATCGCGCCCGCCCTCTCGTTGAACGTCTCGATCCGGCCGGTCTCGTCGAGGGAGAGGACGCCGGTGTCGACGTTCGCGATGACGGTCGCGAGGTGGTTCTTGAGCGCGAGGAGGCTCGCCTGCGAGGCGCGCAGCTCCCCGGTCCGGGCCTCCACCATCTCCTCGAGGTTGCGGCTGTAGCCCTCGATCGCACGCCGGCTCGTCTCCAGCTCGCCCACCATCCGATTGAAGGACTCGGCCATGCTCCCCACCTCGTCGCGGGAGGGGACGAGCAGCCGGGCCTGGAGGTCGCCGGTCGCGGCCCGGGCCATCGCGTCGTGGACGCGCCGCACGGGCACGAGCACCATCCGGGACAGGAGGAGGTTGAGGAGCAGCAGCACGAGGACGAACGAAAGGGTGACGCCGCCGTAGAAGAGCGAGCGGGTCGCGCTCTCGCTCCTCTCGAGGGGGGCCAGGCTCTTCAGGAGGTGCAGCCGGCCGTAGGCGTCCCCCGCCGCGGAGAGGGTCGCCACGAGGGCGAGAACGCGCTGGCCCCCGAAGAGGGTCTCCTGGAACTCCTCCTGCCCGTGCGGGAGGCCGCCCACCTGCGCCTCCTCCCTCGCGACGATGCGTCCGGCGACGAGCGGCCGGCCGCCCGGGCCCACGAGGTCGGCCTCGCCGTCACGGTTCACGAGGAGGACGACGCCCGGCGTCCCCAGGTGGGGCTCCGCATCCGGCCCCATGAGCCGCCGGATGACGGCGGGGTCGGCCGTCGCGCCCAGGTCGAGGTCGCCCGCCTCGACCCTCGTCCAGAGAATCCCCTCCTGCCCCGCGAGCCGCCCCAGGTCCAGGGCCAGCGACTCGCGATTCCGGCTCAGCAGGTCGTAGATGAAGTAGCGCTCGTAGTTCCCGCGCAGCGTCGAGAGGAGGCGCTTCTCCTGGTCGAGGAACCGCTGGCGCTGCTCGGCCAGGACGGGCACGAGCAGCAGGAGCGCCGCGCTCACGCTGAAGAGGAAGACGACGGCCAGGGCGAGGGTGACCTTGCGCCGGAGGCTCAGGTCGCGCAGCGAGCGAAGGAGGCCCCTCACGGCTCTCCCAGCCAGCCCCGGACGAGCGCCCGCGGCGGCCCGACCGGCGTCTTCTCCACCGAGTAGAGGGCCACCCCCTGGCGCCGGTCCCCGTGGACGTCGAAGCGGATGCGGCCGGTCGCCCCGTCCACGCGGTTGCGGGCGACGGCGTCGCGAAGGCGGCGCCTCGTCTCCGCGAGGCCCGAGTCGAGCGCGTCGTCCGACAGCGGCCCGAGCGAGCGGAGCCCGGCCACGATCACGCGCACGGCGTCGTAGGCGAGCACGGCCCGACAGCCGGGCGGCTCCTCGCCGACGGTCGCCTCGTAGCGGCGGTCGAACTCCGGGGTCGGGGAGCAGAGCTCGACGTAGTAGGCCTCGCCCGGCGGCCCCCCCCTCTGGAAGAGGAGCGGGCTCGACCAGGCGTCGCCCCCCAGCATCGTCACGTGGAGCCCGACCTGGACAGCCTGCGCGGAGACGAGGGTCGCGTCCTGGAAGGAGCCGGGAACGAAGAGCACATCCGGGCGGAACTTGCGGATGAGCTCGAGCTGCGGCCGGAAGTCGGTCTCGAGGGTCAGGTAGGAGAACTTCGCCACTGCGTGCCCCGCCACGTCGTCGCTGAAGCGCGCGACGAAGCTCCGCGCGAGGCGCTGGCTGTAGGGCCGCCCGACCTCGTACAGGACGGCCACGCGCCGGGCGTGGAGCCGGTCGCGGGCGAAGCCGGCCAGCAGGTCGCCCATCACGTCGTCGGTCGCGCACATGCGGAAGACGAACGGGCGGGTGCGGCTCGACTGCGGCTCCCAGGTGAGGTCCGCCGCCGTGGAGACGTTCGTGACCTGCAGGATGCCGTTCGCCTCCGCCTCCTCGGCCACCGCCTGGGAGAGCTCGCTCGAGTTGGCGCCCACGATGGCGAGGGCGCCGGCACGGATGGCCTGGGCGGCGGCCTCGCGTGCGTCCACGAAGTAGCTGCCCATCCGGTACGCGGCGAGGCGGAGCGGCCGGCCGTTCACCCCGCCGTTGGCGTTCAGCTCCTCGACCGCGATGCGGGCGCCCTGGAGGGACTGGACGCCGGAGACGGCGTAGCGGCCCATCGTGGGGAAGACGGCGGCGATGGCGAGCGCCCCGCCGGCCCGGATCTCGGCCGGAGGGACGACCAGGGGAGCGACCCTCTCCCCGACCGCGGCGGGGGGCCGCTCGCCCTCACCGCGCGGGCAGGCCAGCGATGCGAGCGCCGCCCAGGCGAGGAGGACGGCGGAGGCCCGCGACGCCATCGAAGCGAGCGTAGCACGCGCGCGGGCGCGCGTCAGAAGAGGCGCAGCTGGCCCTCTCGCCGTCCGACCTCCACGCGCGAGGCGCGGACGGCGACCCAGCCCGTGCCCGCAGGCGGCGCGAGCGTCACCTCGACGCCGCGCCGCCCGCTCCGGCCGAGGGCCTCGCCGGCGGCCTGGAGGGCGAGCTCGGGGTGGTTGTTCTTCTGCGACAGGTGTGCAAGGACGACGAGGCGGCAGGCGTCCCCGAGCCCCTTCTCGAGGAGCCGCCCCACGTCCCCGTTCGAGAGATGGCCGAGCGGTCCGAGGATCCGCTCCTTGAGCGACCACGGGTAGGGGCCGTCGCGCAGCATCGAAGGGTCGTAGTTCGACTCGACGAGGAGCGCGTCGCACCCCCGGCAGGCGTCGACGAGGCGCCGGCTCAGGTGGCCGAGGTCGGTGGCGTGGCCGAGGGACGAGGCGCCCGCCGACAGGACGAAGGCGAGCGGGGAGACGGCGTCGTGGGGAACGGCCACCGCCCGCACGGCGAGCCGGCGGATCGTCCGCGTCTCGCCGGGCGCGATCGGCTCGTAGGCCGGCAGCCGGGCCCGGCCGAGGCCCGTCGCCTGGAAGGTGCCCCGCGTCCCGGCGAGCGGCACGCCCCACCGCTTGGAGAACGCCGCGGCGCCGCGGGCGTGGTCTCCGTGCTCGTGGGACAGGAAGACGGCGTCGAGAGAGGCGGGATCGACGCCGGCCGAGAGGAGCCTCTCCGCGAGCTGCCGCGGCCCGAGGCCGGCGTCGAGGAGGACCCGCGCGCCGCCACCCTCGACGAGGGTGGCGTTACCGCCGCTGCCCGAGCCGAGGACGCGGAAGCGGAGGCTCACACCCTGAGGTCCCGGTCCCGGGGCCGCCACCCCTCGAGGTTGCCGAGCACGCTCGCTCCCAGCCGGCCGTCGAACACCTCGGCCGCGACGCGCCGGACATCGGAAGCGGCGACCGACTCGATCCCGCCGAGGATCTCGTCGAGCGGGAGCTGGCGGCCGAAGGTGATCTCCTGCCGGGCGAGGTGGTTCATCCGTGCGCCGGAGCCCTCGAGCGACAGCAGGAGGCCCCCTTTGATGTGATCCTTGGCTCGCCGCAGCTCCTCGCTCCCGAGCGGCTCGCCGCGCAGGCGGCGGACCTCGTCCAGCGTCAGGCGGATGACCTCCGGGACCGCCGAAAGGCTCGTCCCCGCGTAGATGCTCAGGAGTCCGGCGTCGGAGTAGGCGGTGATCCCCGACGAGATCGAGTAGACGAGGCCGCGCTTCTCGCGCACGTTCTGGAAGAGGCGCGACGACATCGAGCCGCCGAGGACCGTGTTGAGCACATAGGCGGCGTAGCGGTCGGGGTGGGCCTGGGGCTGGGCCCGGGCCCCGAGGCAGAGGTGCACCTGCTCGAGCTCCCTCTTGGAGCGCGTGACCGTGCGGGCGACGACCGCGGGAGGGCGGCCGCCATCGCCGTCGTCCGTGCCTCGGCCGGCTCCCCGGGGCCTCTTCGGAGCCGGGCCGCCCTCGAGGCCCGCGAAATGGCGCCCCACCAGGGCGGCCATCGCGTCGTGCTCGAGGTGGCCGGCGGCGGCGACGAGGATGTTGGCCGGGCGATAGACGCGCGCGAAGTAGGAGGCGAGGTCCTCGCGCCGGAAGCGCCCCACGGTGCGCCTCGTCCCCAGGATGGGCCGGCCCAGCGGGTGGTCGGGCCAGAAGGCCTCCGCGAATGTCTCCATGACGAGGTCGTCCGGGGTGTCCTCGACCATGCTCATCTCCTCGAAGATGACCTTCTTCTCCTTGGCCATCTCCAGGGGGTCGAAGAGCGGGTTGAGGAGGACGTCGCCGAGGATCTCCACCGCGACCGGCAGGTGCTCGTCCAGCACCTTGAGGTGGAAGGACGCGTACTCCTTCGCCGTGAAGGCGTCCATGTAGCCGCCGATCGAGTCCACCTCGGCTGCGATGCGCTCCGCGGAGCGGGTCTTCGTGCCCTTGAAGACCATGTGCTCGATGAAGTGGCTGACCCCGCACACCTCCTCTGCCTCGTGGCGGCTGCCCCGCTTCAGCCAGACCCCCACCGCCACGCTGCGGACCTCGGGCATCGACTCCGTGATCAGGGTGAGTCCGTTCGGCAGGGTCTCCTTGACGTTCATCTCGGGGGTGGCGCCGCCTCCGCGGCGGGCTTCCAGACTAGCACATGCTAGACTCGCGGGCGGCGAGCCTCCGCCATGAACGACGACGACTACCGGCGCTGGGTGCGCCTCAACCTGCCCCACGCCCGCACGGTCGCGCAGCGGATCGGGCGGTCGCTGGACGCGCTGGGGGCCTTCGGGGAATCGGGCAACGGCGACGCGGCGGCGCTCGCGTCGGCCCTCGACGCCGTCGAGCGGCGGCTGCGCGGCTTCGACGAGGACCCGCCGGCCGAGGAGGCGCTCCGGGCAGCGGACGAGGTCGCGGTGCTCGCCCGCGCCCTCGTCGAGGCGATCCGCGCGACGCCCGCGCGGGGCGACCGGCTAGGCCAGCACGTGAGGAACCTCTTCGAGTGCCTGGGGCTCTCCGAAGAGGGAGGTCGTCTCGCGCTGCTCTGCGGGGAAAGAGAGGACTCCCCCCTTCGCTGAGCCGCACCTCGTCTCGCCTTGACTCCCCCGGACCAGGGCCGCTAGGCTCGCCCGGAGCGTGCGAAGACCATCGCCCCGCGGGCTCGTCGGCGGGCTCCTCCTCGCCGGGCTCGCCCTCGTCGTGGTGCGCTGCGCCTGGATCAGCGACGACGGCTTCATCTCCCTGCGCGTCGTCGAGAACGTCCTCGCCGGCCGCGGCCTCACCTGGAACGTGGACGAGCGGGTCCAGGTCTTCACTCATCCGCTGTGGCTGCTCGTGGCCACCGCGGCCTGCGCGGTGACCCGCGAGCTCCAGTTCACCGTCTTCGCCGTCCAGATCGTGACCAGCCTCGCCGCCGCCGCCCTCCTGGCGTTCGGGATCGCCCGCACCACCGCCGCCACGGCGGCGTCGCTGGCTCTCCTCGTCGTCTCCAAGCCCTTCGTCGACTACTCGACGTCCGGCCTCGAGAACCCGCTCTCCCACCTGCTGCTGGTCGTCTTCCTGCTGGCCTGGTTCCGATCGGACGAGGAGCCGGGCGCGCTCTTCGGCCTGGGCCTCGCCGGCGGCCTCGCGATGCTCGACCGGTACGACCTCGCCCTCGTCGTCCTGCCCCCGCTCGCCGTCCGCCTCCTCGGGAGGCCCGGCCGCCTGCGGCTCGCCGCGGCCGCGGCCGCGATCCTTCCCCTCGCGGCCTGGCTCGCGTTCGCGACCGTCTACTACGGCTTCCCGCTGCCCAACACCGCCTACGCCAAGCTCGGCACCGGCCTCACCGCGGCCGACCTCGCTCCGCAGGGCCTGCTCTATGTGCGCAACCTGGTGACGCGCAGCCCGGTGACGGCGATCGTCGTCCTGGCCGGCCTCGCGGAGTCGCTGCGGCGGCCGCGCGCGACGGGGGCGGTGGGCCTCGGCGTCCTCCTCTACGTCGGCTACACGGTGCGGGTGGGGGGCGACTTCATGAGCGGCCGCTTCTTCACGGTGCCGTTCGTCTGCGGCCTGGCCCTCCTCGCGCGGAGTTCTCTCGCGCGGCCGGGACTCAAGCTCGGGGTGCCCCTGGCCGTGGTGCTGGCGGTCGGCCTCGCCTGGCCGCGGAGCCCCGTCTGGTCGGGGAAGGCGTACGGCTCGGCCGGCGCAGCCGACTGGGACCTCGAGAGCGGGATCACCGACGAGCGGGCGGTCTACTATCCGTCGACGGGGCTCCTCAACGTACCTTGGGGCGCTCGGCTCCCGGACCACCGGTGGGTCGAGGAAGGACGAGAGGCGCGGCTCTCCGGGCAGGCGGTCGTCTACCAGAAGGGGATCGGCCTCTTCGGCCTCGCCGCCGGCCCGACGGTGCACGTCGTGGACGCCCACGCGCTCGCCGACCCCCTCCTCGCGCGGCTGCCGATCTCCACCGACCACTGGCGGATCGGCCACTTCATCCGCAACGCGCCGCGCGGCTACCTCGAGACGCTCGCGTCGGGCCGCAACCAGATCCAGGACGAAGACCTCGCGCAGTTCTACGACCGCCTCTCGCTGGTCATCCGCGGGAGGATCTGGAGCGCCGCACGCTTCCGGACGATCCTCGGCTTCCAGCTCGGCCGGTACGACCACTTCGTCCGGTCCTGGGTCGAGAGGCGACGCGCGCGGAGGGAGAGGCCAGACTGACCTCTGCTGTCGGCGGCGGTCGAAGGGTCGCCAGACCCCGGGTCGAGGCTCAGGGCGAAGCGCGCTCCGAAGGTCCCGGCTCGGGCGAGTCGAAGTCCGCCCGATAGATCCGGATCGACCAGCCGGCGCGTCCCACCGGCTCCAGCGGCCGGAACCGCGCGAGGAGCGCCCGGTCCTCGGCCTCGAGGTACACGCCCTGGAGGTTGGTCGCGCTCACCGCGACGAGGTCGCCCACCCGGATCTCGCGGGTGATCCGCGGGGCGTGGGGAGCCGTGTAGCCGGGCAGCGCCTCCGCGTCGATGCCGTACCAGGACGGGTCGGCGCTCCCGAAGTAGGAGAGCTTGATCCGCGAGACGCCCCTCTCGCGCATCCACGCCGCCAGCCGCTTCAGGTCCTGCCCCCAGTCGAGGTTCGAGTCGACGAGGACCCGCCAGCCGTTGGCGGGCCCTCCCGCGATCTCGTTGAAGTAGGCGAGGTGATGCGGGTGGTTGCGGAGCGTCCCCCCGGCGTACCAGCCGCCGAGCAGCAGGGCGAGGCCGAGACCCGCGGGCCGGCGCCACGACCAGAGGCAGACCGCGGCCTCCCCCGCGGCCACGAACAGGAACGGGTAGATCGGCAGGAGGTGCCGATGGCCGATCTGCAGGCCGCGTGCGGACGTGGAGGCGAGGTAGACGAGGACGGGCAGCCACACGAAGGCGGCGTCGCGCCGGCCCAGCCTCGGCATGCGGACGAGGGCGAGCACGGTCAGCAGCAGGAGCGGCACCGGGGTCTTGAAGAGGAAGGTCGCGAGGAAGTAGTGCGGGAAGCCGGAGTCGGACAGCTGGCCGAGCAGGAACGCGCGCCGCGCCTCGGAGTTCGTCAAGACGAAGAGGAAGCCGCGCGCGTAGTCCTCCGGCAGGAGGCCCGCGTTTCCGGCCCGCGCCACGGCCCGGATCAGCAGGCCCGTCGCCGGAGCCTCGAGCGGCGCCCGGAGGGCGGCGCGGACGGAGGGGTCGGGCGACAGAGCGGCGCGGAAGCCGTAGGAGGCCCAGACGACGCCGAGAGTCGCGACGGCGACGACGGCCAGCAGGAAGCCCAGCCGCCGCAGCCGCGGCCCGATCCCTCCGGCGGGTCCGGCCGGGCCTCGGAGCGCGGTCTCGATCGGCGCCCCGCCGAGGGTCGCGAGCAGGCCGCCGAGGACCAGCACGGGGATCAGGACCGGCGCCGAGAACTTGGTGGCGAAGGCGGCCCCGGTCGAGAGAGAGGCCGCCGCGAGGCGGGCGGGCGTCGCGCGCTCGAGGACGCGGGCGAAGGCGGCCACCGACACAAAGAAGAAGAGCGCGAAGGCGAGGTCGGTCGTGACGAGCGTTCCATGCGCGAGGACGTCGGGCGACAGGGCGGCCAGGCCGAGCGATGCCCCGGCCGCGCCGGGGCCGAAGCGGCGTCGCGCTTCGATGAAGACGACGACCAGAAGGCACGCGGCGAGGCCCACGATCGGCAAGCGGCCCAGGAACAGGAGGCGGTCGGCGTCGTTCCACCGGTACAGGAAGCGCCGGCCGAACTCCCACTGCCGGGACTCGGCCCACGCCCGGTCGTCGGTCTTCATCACCGGCCGCACGGCGAGGAGGGGCGCCGCGGCGAGGACCTTGACGAGGGGCGGCTGCTCGGGGTTCAGGCGGTGGTCGCCGAGGACGAGGTGGGTGTAGCCCGCGGGCAGATGGGTGCCTTCGTCGAACGTGGCCGAGCTGCCCCGCATCGTGTCCACGGCGAGGCCGGCGTGGAGCGCCACGAAGGCGCCGACGAGCGCGGTGCGGCGCCTGCTCATGGCCGACGCGCGGCCACGGGCGAGCCCGCCCCCAGGGGAGCCGGGGCCGTCGCGCGCGGCACCACGTCGTCGACCGCGCGGACGATGGCCTGGGCGGCGATGCGGTGGGCGATCTCGTTGGGGTGCTCGTCGTCCGCGCCGTTCACGACGAGCAGCTTCCAGTCGAGCCCCCGGTAGCGCGGCAGGAGGTCGACCACCTTCGCCCCCGCTTCCGCGGCCGCCTGCGTCACCTTGGCGTGGATGTCGGCGAAGGGGTAGCCGTCGTCGAGGGGGTTGCCGAAGAGAGGGAAGATGGCGACCACCAGGGGCACCCCCCGCTCGCGGCACATCCCGCCCATCGCCTTCAAGGCGCGCCGGGCCGCCGCCCAGCCGCTGTAGTCCTCGGCGTACATCGATCGGAAGTCCTCGACCCGCCGTCTGTTCTCGACCGTGGCCCACAGCCGGTCCCGCACGAGCCGGGCGAGGGCCGATCGGTCGAGGAGCGAGACCGACGGCGCGCGACGGCGCTCCGCGACCCACTCCGAGGCGCGCCGGGCCTCGGCCGCCGAGGAGTCCTCGCTGTCGTTCAGGACGTAGCCCACGACGACCACGTCCGGCCCGTAGGCGAAGCCCTCGGAGTCGAGGCGGCTTGCCTCCTGCTCGGAGTTCAGGCCCGGCTCGGCGAGGTTGACCGCCTCCCACCTCTCCCCGCGCTCGCGGGAGAGGGTGCGCTCGACCCTCTGCGGCCAGGCGTCGTCGAAGAGGACGCTCACGCCCCAGGTGAACGAGTCGCCGATGCAGACGACCCGGCGGACCCCGGCCGGCTTCGGGACCGCCCGCTCCAGGTCGCGATAGCCCAGGGCGTTGATCGGCCGGCGGTCCCGACCGTCCGTGCGGGCGGGCGCGTAGCCCGTGCCGTGCTGTCCCCGGGCCATCAGACGGGCCGCTCCCTCGCCGAGGAGGAGGGCCGCGAGCGCGGAGGCGGCCAGGAGGACCATCTCGCCTCGGCGGGCAGCCGTGACCACGGCGCCCATCATAAGCGGTGACGGCGCCGACCGGGCTTCGCGGGGGGGCGTGCTATGCTCCGGATGCTCGATGTCGTCCCGGCCTCTTGCGCTCTCCTTCTCGCTGTCGCCGAAGGCGGCGGCCTCCGCCGCGCTGGCTCTGCTCCTGGCCGCCGCGGCCCGCGCCGCCGCGCAGGCCACTCCCCCCCGCCTGGAGACCGACCGGATCGACATCACCGGCCGGCAGAACCTGACCCTCGGGTCGGGGGCGCGGGCGTACGGGATGGGCGGCGCCTTCCTGGCCCGCGCCGACGACGCCACCGCGGCCTCCTGGAACCCGGCCGGCCTCAGCTACCTGCGCCTTCCCGAGCTGTCGCTCGTGGGAGCGTTCAACTCCTTCGACGTCACGCGGGGCCTCGACAGCGACCGCTTCAAGGGGAACGCCATCGACTTCGCGGCCTTCGCCTGGCCGGTGGGCTTCGGGGACCTCCGCGGCGCGGTGCAGTTCAGCTACCAGAGGGCCATCTCGTTCGACGGATCGCGCCACATCCAGCAGTACACGGCGAGCGGGCAGCTCCAGCAGTTCGAGGACGGAAGCAGCGACGGGGGGTTCGACGTCGTGGCGATCGGCTCCGGCCTGAGACTGAGCCGCCACGTCCGGGCGGGGTTCACGCTCAACCGCTGGCTGAACGGGTACACCCAGACCCTCTCCCGGACGGTCCTCACGGACACGCAGCGCCCGCTCCGCCAGTTCGACCTCGACTTCCGTCCGCGGGGCTGGAACGTCAACCTCGGCCTGATCGTGTCGCCCGTCGAGCAGCTCAACGTCGCCGCCGTCTTCAAGACCCCGTTCACGGCCGGCGTGCGGCTCGACAAGTCGCGTCGCGACTCGTGGGGGACGATCGACACCCTCACGGAGGTGACGACGAACGCCGCCCGCAGCGACGACGTCCGGCTGCAGTTCCCGTCCTCCTTCGGCTTCGGCCTGTCCTGGCGGCCCCGCGACACCCTGACCCTCTCCGCCGACTACACGCACACCGGATGGTCCGACGCCCAGATCCTGAACTACTTCGAGCTCGCCGCCACCGCGCCCACGGGCGAGGGCGGCGTGAAGGCACCTCCCCCGCCGCCGACCGTCTACCCGCAGCTCCAGTACCCGACCCTGGGGGCGGTCCCCGATCCCACGAACCCCGACGATCCCGCGCGCCTCGTCAGCCAGCAGAACTCCGAGCAGATCCGCGTCGGCGTGGAGTGGGTCGTCATCAAGGGCGCGCTCAAGATCCCCCTGCGGGCCGGCTACTTCAACGACCGGCAGATCATCCCGAACCCGGGCGGGAGCACGCCCCGCTTCAACGGCTTCACCGCCGGGACCGGGATCATCCTGGGCTCGATGCTGCTGGACGTCGCCTACATCTACGAGTTCGGCGACTACCTCGTCGCCGGCGACACGACGGGCGGCGCGGACTTCGACCAGCCGCCCGTGTCCCTGCCCCCGGTCCGCAACACCCTGACCACGCACCGCGTCTTCGCGTCCCTCATCTACCGGTTCAGCGGGCACGGCCAGCCTTGATGGGAGACGGGCGGCCGCCTCTCGCCACCGTGGACGCGGTGCGCGAGGAGCTGCGGCGACTGGGCTACCTCGACAGCTCGCTCGACCGCTTCGTGCTCGGCGGGGCCGGCGACGCCACGCCCTTGCGTGCCTCGCTCCGGGCCGCGTGGCGTGTCGGAGTGGTGGGCGGCGTGCTGTTCGGCCTCGCGGCGACGATCGCCGCGGCCGGCCTCGACCGGCGGCTGCTCGGCGAGCCGCGGGACCTGCTGGTGCTGGGCGTCTACCTCGTCGTCGCCTTCGCCCTGTTGACCGGCTCGCTCGCCCTCGCCGGCGGCCTGCTCGCCGCCTGGTCGAGGCGCCTCGGCCGGGAGCCGCGCGCCGCCCTCGCCCGCCGCGTGGGCCTCTCGGTGGCCCTCCTCGCCGCGGCCTACGTCGCCCTCTGGTGGCGGTCCCATCTCGCCGGAGCGCCCGCCCTCGGCCAGGCGGGAGCGCTCGTCCTCGGCCTGCTGCTGAGCCTCGGCCTCGCGCGCTTCACGTCCCTCGCCGCGGTGGCCGTCCTGTCTGCGGGCGGCGCCTCCAGCCAACTGCCGCCGGCCAGCCTCTCGAGACGCCGAATCCTCCCGCTCGTCCTCGGCGCGGTCGCGCTCTTCGCCCTCGTCGTGGCCCTTTCCCCGCGGCTCTCCCGGCCGGCGGGCGACCCGGTCCCCGACTACGCGGTGGTGCCCACGGGGTTGCGGCTGAGGGTGCTCGCGATCGACGGCCTCGAGCGCCGGATGGCGCAGCATCTCGTCGCCCTGGGCGAGATGCCGGCCCTCGCAGGGCTGCTCGCCTCCGGCGCCCACGCCCGGCTGAGGGCCGAGCCGGAGCGCGTCCCGGCGATCGTCTGGACCACGATCGCCACGGGTCGAGGCCCCGAGGCCCACGGCATCCGGTCGGCGGACACGCGCCGGATCACGGGGCTCCGCACGCCGGTGAGCCTCGACGCCGGGCGGAGCCCCTTCGCCTCCGCGCTGGGGGCGGCGACAGATCTGCTTCGCCTGACCCGGCCTCTGCCGCCGAGCGCCGTCCTGCGCAGCGTGAAGGCGTTCTGGAACGTGGCCTCGGAGAAGGGCCTGCGGGTCGGCGTCGTGAACTGGTGGGCGACCTGGCCGGCCGACGCCGTGAACGGCTACCTCGTGACCGACAGAGCCGCTTTCAAGCTGGAGAAGGGCGGCCCGACCGACCGAGAGGTCCATCCGCAGCAGGCCTTCGAACGCCTCCGCCCATTGCTCGACCCGTCGGAGCGGGAGCAGTCGCGGCGACTCGACCGTTTTCATCTCGCCGCCGCCCGCTCGCTCCGCGACGGGACGCCGCCCGACCTCGAGGCGCTCTACCTGCCGGGCCTCGATATCTTCACGATGCAGCAGCTCGGCGAGGCGCCGGCGAGCGACCTCGAGGCCCTCGACGCGAAGCTCGCCGCGGTGCGGGAGGGCTACCGCTTCGTGGACCGGCTCATCGGCGAGGCGGCGGCCGGGCGCGGGCCGACGGACGTGCTGGTGCTCGTCGCCGACCCCGGCCGCCTCGCCCGAGGCGGAGCGCAGGCGGCCGAGGGCCTCCTGGTCCTCGACGGCGAGCCGATCGCGCCCGGGGACCTGGGCACGGCCTCCGAGCGCGACGTGGCGCCGACGGTTCTGCACCTCCTGGGCCTGCCGAAGAGCCGCGAGCTCGAGGGCCACGTCCTCGAGGCGGCCTTCTCCGAGGCGTTCCGCCGCGACCACCCTGTCCGCCTCGTCGACTCGTACGGCGCCCGGACCCCCTCCCGTCCCGCCCGGAGCGACTTCGACCAGGACGTCCTGGAGCAGCTCAAGAGCCTCGGCTACATCCGGTGAGGATCCGTCGCCCGGGGCGGGGAGGGCGCTGACGACCGCCCGGAGGAACCGGGCGCCACGCCTCTCCCCTCGGAGCTATGGACGCCCGCCGTCCACCGGCTTCGCGTCTTCGAGCACCTGGCTCGGCGAACGACCGTCGCCCTGGTTCAGGGAACGAACCGTCTGCAGCGGGCTGTTCCCGGCGAACAGAAGGACCAGGTGGGCCGGATCCAGGGGGTTCTTCGCCGCGAACACGAGCGCGTTGCGCTCCGAGGCGTAGGTCTTCCCCCCCAATCTGAAGGCGGCGAGGTCGTAGTCCAGGCCCATCCCGGCGGCCCACGCGGCAACGGCGGAGTTGGTCTCGGGGCGGCCCACGAAGACTACGTCTCGCGCCTCGAGGTCGTGGTCGGTGACCTCGAAGTCCCTGGCGATCGGCACCTCCACCTGCTCCTCGTCGCGGTAGCGTCTCTGCAGCAGCTCCGCCGCGTACCGGTTGGCGCCCGCCTCGCTCCGGGTTCCGTACACGATCACCGCCGACGCCAGCCGCCGGCCGATGTCGACCGGCAGGTAGGCCGGGCCGTCGCCCGGCGCGACCGCCTCGAAGGCCGTACCCGCCTTGTCCAGGAACGATCGAGCGGTCACCGCCTTCGTGGCGTTCGCGGCGAAATACTCCGTCATCAGGGCCAGGAAGCCTTCATCGCCCATCTTGCGCCGCAGGCCGTCCAGGAAGAGAAGGCCCTTGGCCCGCTCGATGCCGAACCGGTTCGCGGCGGTGTCCGGCGCGAGCAGCAGGCCACGGTAGCGGATGCGCTGGGCCTCGATCGCCTGCGGCGGGTCCTCGGATTCGAGCGCGTGGTGGTACGCCGCCGATCCGGCGGCCAGCCAGACGTCGGCCGCGGAAGCGGGAAGCACCCACCCCTTCCACAGACGGTCCTTGTAGGAGACCGGCTTCGTCGTCCCCGGCGGCTTGGCCTCCGCGGCGCCGCCAGCCACGCGGGCGCGCTCGTTCTCCTGCACGGCCCGGCGCAGGGCGTCGGATGGCTCGCCGGCGAACAAGTGGTAGCCGCCGGGATAGAGCCCGCGGTTGGGTCCGCCTTCGGCAGGCTGAGGCACCCACGCGCTCTCGTTCGGGCGTCCGATCTGCGCCCAGACCATCAGCCGGCTCGCCATGTCGGCGGAGGTGACCTTCGCATCCACGGTGGGCACCGAAACCAGAGGCGCCGATCGGAAGGCCAGGAAGGCGAACTGCTCGTCGATCCGGCCCTTGAACCTGCGGTAGAGGCCCTGCCAGGCGAGGTCGCGCTCCGCCGGCACGTAGGGCACGTACTCCGTCCCCTGCGGATCGGGCTGGGTCTCCAGCCTCACCGCCAGGTCCTTGGCGTTGTTGTCGCCCCAGTAGAACCCCGGCGTCTCTCCGAACCACTCCTTCTTCGAGCTGCGCCAGAGCCGGGACGATCTCGTGCCCAGCTCGTACATCGCGATCTCGTTCGTCTTCGCGTCGCCGATGATCCACTCGTTGGTGTAGAGGCCGTTGTTGCGCGTCCCGAGCTCGCGAACCACCGAATCGATGTCGCCGCCGTACTGGATGGCGCGCCGCGCCCGGAAGGCCACCGGCGTGCCTTCGATGTGGAAGGGCGTCTGTCGGATCGTCGTCTCCGTGAGCACGACGCCGGCATCGTTCTGATACCAGTCCGTGCCGCTCTCGATGCCGCCGGGATAGCTCTGCATGAGCAGGCGGTGGCCCGTGTCCGGCCGGATGTCCAGCATCACGTTCGTCTGCTCCGCGAGCGTCAAGGACCACCAGGTGACGTGGCCGACGACCATCTTGCCGTCCCGCGTCGCCTCACCGGTCGCGGCAAAGGCGCTGCAGTGGTCCGGAGGGCGGTCCGTCGGCGGCCGCCGCGCATAGGGGGGAGGATCGAAGCGGAGGCCCTCGAGCCCGGTGGGGGTCACGTTGACGGCCTCCCGCAGCTCGCCCAGCTCCACCACCGTGTTCGCCACGACGATGTCCGTCAGATCGAGCGGGCGGTCGAGCCACTTGGCGCCGTTCGCGTTGGCGCCCTCCGCGATGCCACGCATCTCCTCCAGGATCTCCCGGTCGAAGCCGCGCAGGAAGAGGGCGCTCGCCGCGGTGCGGTAGGGGTCCCAGCTCCGGGCGTCAGCCTTGCCTCCGAGCTCGTACGCGCAGCGTTCGAGGTATTCGGGGATCTCGCGCGCCATGAGGTACCCGTGCTGGTAGCCGCGATCGTACGGACGGCCCTCGACGTGCAGGTAGATCCATCCTCGCGCGGGATACCGGTAGGCCGGCCCGAACGTCCGCACCGCCTCCTTTGCCGGCCACTCGTCCGCAGACGAGGCCTCGTCCAGACGCACGCCCGCGAACCAGGCTCTTCCGCCGAGGACGCCGCCCTGGCCCGCGGCGAGCAGGATCGCGTCCTGCGCGCGGCTCGCCACGAAGCGGAAGACGAGGCGCGTCCAGTCGCGTGTCCCCCCGGCCGAGGCGGAGTGGACGTCGAAGGGCATGGAAGCCATCGTCAGCATCGCGCCCGAGCCAATGGGGGAGCGATCCAGGTCCCGCACGGTCAGACCATCGGTTCGCACCCAGCCGCTCAGCTCGTAGCGCCGGCCGATGGTGAGCGACATCGGCGCCGAGCTCACGCCCGCATCCCCCGGGATCCCGGCCGCCGCCTCCAGCCGGAGCGACGTGTCCCCGGCGTGAGCTGCGCTCGGATCCGGGACGGCCTTCCCGCGAGTCACCGTCCACTGTTGGTCGGCGCCACCGACGGGGAACCGGACGGAAGGCTGCGAGTCCTGCGCGTTGATCGCGGCGACGAGGCAGGAGATCAGGACGACCATCGGGGCCGTCCACAGGAGGGCGCTGGCGGCGGGTCCCTCGCGAGGGCCAGAGGACCTTGCCGTGCGCTCGAGCTGCGGGACGCGCGTGTTCAGGGACGAATGCGCCATGGGGCGACACTCCTCGACGACTGTGGACGCCGGAGAACCGTGCGCGATTCTCCCTTCTGCGTGCCTCCCCTGTCCAGGCCGGGTCGAGGCCGGTGGCGCGGCCCCTCACTTCACCACGTTGAGCGTCACGTCGACCTTGACCACCTCGCCAGTGACCGGGTCGGTGGAGGCGACCGTCTGCACGCTCTGGCCGTCGCGCAGCCACGGATCGAGGTTCGCGTCAAATCGGCGGAAGAGCGGACTGCCGGTCGGGTTCGCATCCACAGGAGGACCGCCTGGGCTCGCGCCACCCGATGGGCCTTTTTCGAGCGCCAACGCCGAAGAGTTCTCGAGCCCGATGTTCAACTGATAGCGGCCGTCTCCCTTGTCCCACGCCGCACAGTCGATGTTCGTGCCGACGTTGCGATACTCGAAGCTCGTGGTCAAGGGCTTGCCGCTCCCAGGCGCCGCGGTCGCCACGGCCACGGGCGTGTCGACACCCATCCGCATGCGTGCACGGCCGCCGCCCGTGGTGACCAGAAGCGTGTACGGGAGGCTCGCCACCTTCCTTTCACCCTGGAAGCGGGTGATCACGAGCTGGACGCGCAGGGTGATGCCGTGTGGCCCGTTCGGCTCGGCCGCCCCCTCCTTGGCGGTCTCCGCCTTCGGCGCCTGCTTCGCCGTCTCGGGCTTCGGATTCTCCTGCGCACCAACGCTCCCCGACAGCGCGGCGAGGGCGGCCGCGGTGCCGAGTGGGAAAAGCAAGCGACGGATCATGGCGTTCTCCTTTGCTATGTCCCTGAGGTCTCGGCCGGGTCGAGCGGGACGATCTCGAGCGGCTTGATGTCGAGGGGCACCAGCTCCGTGAGCTCGGGCGCAGGCTGGCCGGCGGCGGCGAGGCCGGCCGGCGACAGGCGCTCGCGGTGAACGATGGCCACGAGCCGCAGCAGGGCCTCTCCTCCGCCGGGCGGGACGAGGACTTCGGGCTCGCGAAGGACGTCGGGCCGCGCAGCCGGTGGCCGGCGGGGCGGCGAGGGGTACGGCGAGCCAGTGGATCCCTCGGGCGCCGGCCGGGGAGCCGCCCGCGGCATGGGGCGTGTGGCGGATCCTTCGCGACCTGGCGAGGCAGAGTCCCTCGGGACGACGGGGGCATGGACGGCCACGCGGGCCTCTGGCGAGGGCGACGGGCCACGTCCCAGCCACACGACCAGGGCGACCAGAAGCGCAGCGGCGGCCGCCGCGGCGGCCGTTGCCGGCCAGAGCCAGGCGAACCGCAGCACCGGCGCGGACGAAGGCCTGGCCGCCTCCTGCCGGATGCGGGCAGTCAGGCTCGGAGACGGCTCGGCCGAGAGGAGCGCGGCCAGCTCCTCGTCGGCGAGAGCCAGCGCCCGACGCCGGACCGCGAGCTCCTCCCGACACCCCGCGCACGAGCCGAGGTGCTCCTCGACAGCGGCCGGGGCCGGCACGCCAGCCGCCACGTCCGCTAGCGCTTCGCGGTATCGCTCACAAGCCATCTCAGCCTCTCCGCCAGGGCCTTCCGCGCCAGGTGCAGCCGGGACTTCACGGTCCCCTCCGGCAACTCGAGGAGCCGCGCCACGGAGGCCACGTCGTGCTCCCGGATCGCCGCCAGCACCGTCACGATCCGCAGCTTCTCTGGTAGCGCGTCGACCGCCTCGCCCACCTTCTCCCGAAGCTGCTGCCGCGCCAAGTCGTCCTCGACCGACGCGACGCGAACTCGCGGCTCCAGGACCAGCTCGTCCTGGCGCCGCGCCCTCCGCTTCTCGCTCCGGAGGCGATCGAGGGCGAGCCGGAAGGCTGTCCGCACCAGCCAGGCCCGGAACCGGTCGCGGTCCCGCAACGACCCGAACGCCCGGTGCGCGCGGAGGAACGCGTCCTGGGCCACGTCCTCGGCGTCCTCGCGCCGCCGCAGGACCCCCATCGCCACCCGGAACGCCAGGGTGGTGGAGTCGCAGACGCGCTCCTCGAACTCGCGCTCGAGCGCCGGGTCCAGGCTCACCGGTCCGCCCCGCCCCGCGGTGGCCTCGAGGCCGTCCGACGGGGTCCAGCCGACCGGGATCGCGCCATCCAGGAGCACCTCTCCGCCTCGGAAGGCCAGACGCCGCCGGTCCCACGCGGGTTCACCCGGCCTCGGGCTCGTCGAGGCCCTTCGGGTAGACCCGCACGGCCTCCCAGCGCTTGAGCAGGACCTGGCCGGCGGCGAAGCCCCTCGGCTTCCGGACGTCGGCCACGCGGCAGAGGTGCACCTCCACCTTGCCTCGCGACCCGCGGGCCTTCGAGTGCCAGGCCGCGAGCTGGGCCGCGCGCTCGGCCACCGAGCGGGGCAGCTCGTCGAGGCCGAGCGGGTTCCGGACGATCACGTGGCTGCCCGCCGGACCGGCCACGTGGAGCCAGAAGTCGCGAGGCTCGGCGATGCCGAACGTCAGCCGGTCGTTGTCGGCGTCGGCCTTGCCGACGAGGATCTGGAAGCCCTCGAACTCGACCGTCCGGTAGCCCCTGCCCCTGCTGCCCACGCGACCCCCGCCGGATCGTGGTTCTCCTCTCCGGCCTCTCTCGGACGCGCCCGCGGCCACCCGGGCACGGCGACCGGCATGCTACGCTCCGCCCGGGCCTCGTCTCAAGGCGGAGCGCATGGACGACTTCGATCTCGACCCCGAGGCGGTGCGCCGGCTCGGCTACCGGGCGGCGGACCTCGTGGCCGACCACCGAGCGGGGCTCCTCGCGCGGCCGGTCTTCGGCAAGGTGGGCGAAGCCGCGGCCGCCTTCGACGAGCCGCTGCCCGAGGACGGGCAGCCGATCGAGGCCGTGCTCGAGTCGATCCGGGACCTCGTCCTCGCCCACCCGTTCGGCAACTCGCACCCCCGCTTCTTCGCTTTCATCAACGCGACCGCCGACCCCGTCGGGACCGTGGCCGATTACCTCGCCTCGGCGATGAACAGCAACTGCTGGGGCGGCGACCACGCGTCGATCCACGTGGAGAGGCGGGTCGTGGCCTGGCTCGCCGAGATCCTCGGCCTTCCGCGCGGCGCGGAGGGCATCCTGACCTCGGGCGGCTCGATGGCGAACCTCACCGCGCTCGCCGCCGCGCGTCGGGCGATGGCGCCCCGGGTGCGCGAGGACGGCCTCGCCGGAGCGCCGCCGCTCGTCGTCTACGCGTCGGACGAGGCGCACAACTGCGTGGACAAGGCGGTGGACCTCCTCGGGATCGGCGGCAAGCAGCTCCGGAAGGTCCCGACCGACGACCGCTTCCGGATCCGCGTCGACCGGCTGAGGCGGGCGATCACCGACGACCGGAGGGCCGGGCTCCGGCCGGCGATCGTGGTCGGCAACGCGGGCACCGTGAACACGGGCGCCGTCGACCCGCTCGACGAGCTGGCCGACCTCTGCGCCTCCGAGGGCCTCTGGTTCCACGCGGATGGCGCCTACGGCGCGCTCGCCTCGGCCTCGCCGAAGCTGCGGCCTCTCTTCGCCGGCCTCGACCGCGCCGACTCCGTCGCCGCCGACCCGCACAAGTGGCTCTACGTGCCCTACGAGGCCGGCGCCGTGCTCGTCCGCGAGCCGGGCCGGCTCGCGGACGCCTTCCGCCAGCCCGCGCCCTACCTCGTCCACGATCCCGACAGCCCCGTCCTCGGGCCGGTCCTCTTCAACGAGCGCGGCCCCGAGCTGTCGCGCGGCTTCAAGGCCCTCAAGGTGTGGGTGGGCCTGAAGCACCACGGAAGGAAGGGCTACGCCGCGGCGATCGAGCACGACGCGGCGATGGCGTGCTTCCTCGCCGACGAGGTGCGGTCGCGGGAGGACTTCGAGCTCCTCACGGAGCCGGTCCTCTCGATCGTCGCCTTCCGCTACCGGCCCGCGGGTCTCGGCGAGGAGGCCCTCGGCCGCCTGAACCGCCAGGTCGTGAACCGGCTCGTCGGCAACGGGGCGTTCTTCCTGGCGCCGACGCTCCTCAAGGGCCGGACCGCGATGCGCGCCGCCATCGTCAACTTTCGCACCCGGGAAGAGGACCTCCGCGCTCTTCTCGACGAGGCCGGGCTGGCCGGGCGCGCGGTTCTCGCCGGCCGGTGATCGGTCCGCGCGGAGCCCTGGAGCCCTCCTGGGTCTCGCCGACGCCTCCGACCAAAGGACGGCCCAGCCAGGAGTCGACTAAGTTATCTACGTTTTGTGTTCAGCCTCCTGGTTGCCATCCTCCTCACGAAGGGACTTTCGGTGGGCCGTGGAATCGTCTAAGTTGGCCCGCAGCACCGATTCAAACGGCACGTCTCCCTCCGGCGTCTCACCGGTCGGAGCAGAGAGATGGGGGGCCTTGCGGGAACGGTGCTCGGAGGAACGCTGATCCAGATGCGCGACGACGAGGACCGTCGGGCGGCCGAGATGCGGCTCGTCCGGGCCGCCCAGAACGGCGATCTCGCGGCCTTCGAGCGGCTCTATCGGGAGAACGAGCGGAAGGTGTTCGCCCTCTGCCTCAGGCTGTCGTCCGACGCCGCCCTGGCCGAAGAGCTGACGCAGGAAGTCTTCGTGCGGGCCTGGCGCAAGCTCGGGAGCTTCCGCGGCGAGAGCGCCTTCTCGACCTGGCTGTACCCGCTCACCGTGAACGTGGCGCTGAGCGAGCGCCGGTCGAGGAGGCGCCGGGACGCGCGGATCGTCCCGACCGACGACCCGGCCAGCCTCGAGCGGGCGCCTCTCGCCCCGCGGCCGGAGGCCGGCTTCGACCTCGAGAGGGCGATGGCGGCCCTGCCGCCCGGTGCCCGGACCGTCTTCGTGCTCCACGACGTGGAGGGCCGGACTCACGACGAGATCGCGGCGCTGCTCGACCTCGCCCCCGGGACGTCGAAGGCGCAGCTCTTCCGCGCCCGGAGGCTGCTCAGGGAGGCACTCGGGTCATGACCTGCCAGGAGATCGACCAGCGTCTCGACGACTTCGTCGACGGGGCCCTCCCCGCGGCGGCGGCGGCCGAGGTCGAGGCGCACCTCCGGACCTGCGCCCTCTGCCAGGAGCGGGAGCGCCGCCTGCGACAGGTGATCGCGCACGCGGCGGCCCTCCCGCGGTCCGTGTCTCCGCCGCGGGACCTCTGGCCGGAGATCGCGAGGCGAGTGGCGCCGGGGCGCTCGTGGTCCTGGTTCCCGGGACGCGTGCGGCCGGTGGCCCTCGCCGCCGCGGCGACGGTGGTGGTGGGCCTCGCGGCGGCCCTCTGGCACGGCCCGGCCCCGGCGCGGGTGCGGACGGTCGAGATCCCGGCCGCGAGCCCGCGGACGGCGCTCGTGTCCGCGACGACCCCCGTGTCCGACCCGGTCCTCGCCGAAGCGGAGAAGGACTACGAGGCGGCGGCCAACGCCCTGCTGGAGGCCCTCCAGCAGCGCCGGGCCCGGCTTCGGCCGGAGACCTTCGACGCCGTGGTGGCGAACCTGGAGGTGATCGACCGGGCCCTCGCCGAGGTGCGGCAGGCTCTCGTCAAGGACCCGCAGAACCCGGAGCTCACGAGGATGCTGGTCTCCACGCACCGCAAGAAGGTCGACGTGCTCACCCGGGTGGTGAAGCTGTCGATGGCACTTTGAGGAGAAGAGGAGCAAGACCATGAAGCGCGCAGCGTTCGTCCTCGCCGGGGTGCTCGCCGGGCCGGCCTGGCTCTCGGCCCAGACCTCCGTGGACCAGAAGCGCCCGGCGGCCCCGGAGGGGTCGGTGAAGATCGAGAACATGCTGGGCTCGGTCAAGGTCACCGGGTGGGACCGGGCCGAGGTCCAGGTCAAGGGAACCGTCGGCGACGGCGGCGAGCTCGCCTTCGACGGCTCCGACAAGCGGACGCGGGTCGAGGTCGAGGCCGAGCACGGCAACCCGATGGGCGTCAAGAGCGACCTCGAGATCTTCGTCCCCGCGGGCAGCGCGGTCGACATCGAGGGCTTCCAGGCCACCATCGTCGTGGCGGGCGTGACCGGGTCCGTGAAGGCGGAGACGGTCAACGGGTCGATCACCCACACCGGCGCGGCGAGGAGCGTCGAGCTCCAGAGCGTCAACGGGGCGATCGACCTCGCGAAGGCCGCGGGCCGCGTCAAGGCGGAGGCCGTCAACGGCGCGGTGACCGTCCGCGACGCCTCGGGCGAGCTCGAGGCCTCGACGGTGAACGGCAAGCTGCTCGTGACCGGGGGCTCGTTCGACCGAGCCGCGCTCGAGACCGTGTCGGGCGCCGCGCGCTTCGAGGGCGTCCTCGCCGCCCGCGCCACGCTGTCGGTGGAATCGGTCAGCGGCTCGGTCGACCTCCTGCTCCCCGCCTCCCTCGGCGCGGACTTCTCGGTCTCGACCTTCTCGGGCGAGATCACGAACGAGCTCGGTCCCGCGGCCGAGAAGGCGAGCCGGTGGACGCCGGAGAAGGAGCTTTCGTTCACGACCGGCTCGGGCGGGGCCCGCATCACGGTGAAGACGCTCTCGGGCGCCGTCCACATCCGCAAGCGTCAGTAGGGCTCGGCAATCTCGAGGAGAGGTGAGATGAAGCGCACGACGATCCTGGTGGCGGTGACGGCGCTGGCCCTGGCGGCGGCGGGGGCGGGAGCGGCGACGGACGAGTTCCACTGGTCGGGCAAGGTCGCGGCCGGAGCCGCGGTGGAGATCAAGGGAGTGAACGGCGGGGTCGAGGCGACGGGCGCCCCCGGCGGCGAGGTCGAGGTGACGGCGGTCAAGAAGGGCCGAAAGAGCGACCCGGCCGAGGTCAAGATCGACGTCGTGGAGCACGCCGGCGGGGTGACGATCTGCGCGGTCTACCCCTCGAGCGGCACCCCGAACGAGTGCAAGCCCGGCGAGGGCGGCCGCATGAACGTCCGCGACAACGACGTGAACGTCGAGTTCCGCGTGAAGGTGCCGGCGGGCGTGCGCTTCGTGGGCCGCACCGTCAACGGCGGGATCGAGGCGAACGGCATCACGGCCGACGCCGAGGCCCACACCGTCAACGGTGGCGTGGAGCTGGACGCCGCGGGCACCGCCCGCGCGGAGACGGTGAACGGAGGGATCACGGCCCGCCTCGGCAAGGCCGACTGGAACGGCACGCTGAAGCTCAAGACGGTCAACGGAGGAGTCCACGTCGTCCTGCCCGAAGGCGTGAGCGCCGAGGTGCAGGCCTCGACGGTGAACGGCGACATCCAGACGGACTTCCCCCTCACCGTGACCGGCCGCATCTCGCGGCGCAGCCTCCACGGCACGATCGGCGCCGGCGGCCGGCTCCTCGAGGTGGAGACGGTCAACGGGAGCATTGAGCTCCACAAGCCGGACGCGAAGAAGTAGGCGGATCGCCGCCGTCTCGTGACGCCCGAGCGGCCCGCGGCGACGCGCCGCGGACCCCGCCCGGGCGTCGCCGTCTCCAGGGACGCGGCGCGATGGAGGCGGCGCCGATCGAGCGTATGTGTCCCGGCCCTCCCCGGCCGAGGTGCTGGGGCTCCTCCCCTCGCACGGTCGCGTTCGGCCGTGGGCCCGGCCTGGCGTAGGATTCCGCTTGTTTGCGAGGTGCACCGATGTCCACTCGATTGAACGCTGCGGCCCTGTGCGCGGCTTCCGCCGCCGTCCTTCTGCCCCCCACCGCCTGGGCCCAGACGAAGCTTCTCCGCTTCCCCGACATCGCCGGCGACCGCGTCGCCTTCTGCTACGCCGGCGACATCTGGACCGCGCCCGCAAGGGGAGGTACCGCCGCCCGCCTCACCGCCCACCCCGGCCTCGAGCTCTTTCCCAAGTTCTCCCCCGACGGCAGGTGGATCGCCTTCACCGGCCAGTACGAGGGCGACGAGCAGGTCTACGTCATCCCCGCCGAGGGCGGCCAGCCGCGGCAGCTCACCTACTACCCGGCCCGCGGGCCCTTCGCCCCCCGCCACGGCTACGACAACCAGGTCATGGGATGGACGGTCGACGGCTCCGCCGTCCTCTTCCGCTCGCTCCGCGACGCCGACGGCGTGACCGCGCTCGGCCGCCTCTACACCGTCCCCCTCCGGGGTGGGCTTCCGAAGGCGCTGCCCATGCCCACCTCGGGCGCAGGCGACTTCTCGCCGGACGGGAAGCGGATCGCCTACTCCCCCCTCTTCCGGGACTTCCGCACCTGGAAGCGCTACGAGGGGGGCTGGGCGCAGGACCTCTACGTCTACGACCTCGCCACGAACGAGGCGAAGGCCTTCGCGGTGACCCCGAGGACAGAGCGCGACCCGATGTGGATCGGCGACCGGATCTACTTCGCCTCCGACCGCGACGGCACGCTCAACCTCTACTCCTACGACCCCGCCACCGAGGCGGTCTCGAAGCTCACGAGCAGCACGACGTGGGACGTCCGCTGGCCGTCGTCCGACAACGTCTCCCGCATCGTCTACGAGCTGGACGGCGAGCTCCACGTCTACGACGTCCGCTCGAAGGCCGACCAGGCGATCTCGATCTTCGTCCCCAACGACGGGGTGGCGATGCGCCCGGCCCGGGTCAGCGCGGAGAAGCAGATCGAGGGCTTCGACCTCAGCCCGAAGGGCGAGCGGGCGTTGGTGGTCGCCCGGGGGGACGTGTTCACGGTGCCGATCGAGAAGGGCCCGACGAGGAACCTGACGGACTCCTCGAACGCCCACGACAAACACGCCCGCTGGTCGCCCGACGGCAAGCGCATCGCCTTCATCTCGGACCGGAGCGGGGAGGAGGAGGTCTGGATCGTCAACCAGGCGGGCGGGAAGCCGGAGCAGGTGACGTCCGGCGGCCACGCGATGCGCTACGCGCCCGAGTGGTCGGCCGAGGGCACGCATCTCGCCTTCTCGGACAAGGACGGCCGGCTCTACGTCGTCACCCTGGCCGACAAGAAGACCGTTCAGATCGCGGACGACCCTCGCGACCAGATCCACGACTACACGTGGTCGCCGAAGGGCGCCTTCCTCGCCTTCTCCATGAGCAACCCGTCGGGCACGCGCTCGCTCCACGCCTGGAGCGCGGCCGACGGCCAGGTGCACCGCGTCACCGACGCGACGTTCAACGCGGAAGGCCCGGCCTGGGACCCCGAGGGCGAAGTCCTCTACTACGAGAGCGAGCGGCAGTTCGCCCCCCAGATCAGCCAGATCGAGTGGAACTTCGCCGGCGCCCGCATGACGGGCCTCTTCGCCCTCACCCTCAAGAAGGACGGCAAGAGCCCCTTCCCGCCGCCCTCGGACGAGGTGACGGTCGACGAGAAGAAGGAGGAGGCCAAGCCGGCGGCCGGCTCCGACAAGAAGGCGGAGGGAGGGAAGGACAAGGCCAAGGCGGAGCCGGAGAAGAAGGAGCCGCCGTTCAGGGTCGACTTCGACGGCCTCGGCTCCCGCGTCACCGCCGTCCCCCTGCCCGCCGACAACTACCGCGGGGTCGTGGCCGCGAAAGGCCACCTCCTCTACGTCAAGAGCGACGCCCCGTTCTACGGCCGGGAGCCCCGCTCCAAGCGGACCCTCGTCCTCTTCTCGATCAAGGACCGCAAGGAGACGACCCTCGCCGAGGGTGTCGGCGGCTGGGCCGTCTCCCGCGACGGGAGCAAGGTCCTCGTCCGCATCGAGGATGCGCTGCAGCTCCTCGACGCGAAGCCGGACGCGAAGGAGAAGAAGACGGTCTCCACGAAGGGGCTGATGGTCGACCGGGTGCCCGCCCAGGAGTGGGCGGAGGTCTTCGACGAGGTCTGGCGGCGCTACCGGGACTTCTTCTACGTGGAGAACATGCACGGCTACGACTGGAAGGCCATCGGCGAGCGCTACCGAGCGCTCCTGCCCCACGTGGCCCACCGCTCCGACCTCAACTACGTCCTCGGGGAGATGGTGGCGGAGCTGAACGTGGGCCACGCCTACATCGAGGGCGGGGACTACGAGATCCCGCCCCGGCCGAAGGTCGGGCTCCCAGGGGCGCGCTTCGAGCTCGACGAGCCGGCCGGGCGGTACCGCATCGCCCAGATCCTGGCCGGGCAGAACGAGGAGGAGAAGTACCGCTCGCCGCTCACCGAAGTCGGGGTGGAGGCGAGGGTCGGCGACTACGTCCTCGAAATCGACGGCGTCGAGCTCAAGGCCGACGACAACCCGTACCGGCTGCTCCTGCACAAGACCGACCCCGTCACCCTCACCCTCAACGCACGGCCCACCCTCGACGGCGCCCGCAAGACGACCTATCAGCCGATCACGAGCGAGCAGAGTCTCCTCTACCTGAAGTTCGTGACCGACGCGCGGGCGAAGGTGGCCCGGCTGACCCAGGGGCGGGCCGGCTACATCCACCTCCCGGACATGGGTGAGGCCGGCAGCTACGAGTTCCTGAAGTGGTTCTACGCCGAGGCGGACAGGGAAGGCCTCGTCGTCGACGTCCGCTCGAACGGCGGGGGCAACATCTCGCAGTGGGTCATCGACCGGCTGAGCCGGAAGCTCCTCGGCACGCGCTTCGGCCGCATCGACAGCCTGCCCGGCACCTACCCCGACGTCGTCCTCCGCGGAGCCAAGGTCTGCATCCTCAACGAGACCTCGGCCTCGGACGGCGACATCTTCCCCTACATGTTCCGGCAGGCCGGCCTCGGCCCCCTGGTCGGCAAGCGCTCCTGGGGCGGCGTGGTCGGGATCTCCGGCCGCGGCCCCCTCATCGACGGCGGCCGGGTCTTCGTCCCCGAGGAGGGAACGAACGACTCGACCGGCCGCTGGGTGATCGAGGGCCACGGGGTCGACCCCGACATCGTGGTCGAGAACGACCCGCGGTCGGTGATCGCCGGGCGCGATCCCCAGCTCGAGCGGGCAGTGGACGAGCTGCTCAAGCTCATGGACGCGAAGCCGATGCCGCTGCCGACGCGGCCAGCGGACCCGGTCAAGACGAGGTAGGCCGCCTCCGAGCGCCCTTGCGTCTTCGGGGGCCCGGACGCGAGTATGGGAGGCCCGATGGGTGGAGGCTCTCGGGCGGGAGGGACGGGCGGCGTCGCCCTCATGCGGGGCGTCCCGCCCACGATCGACCGCTGCGAGCTGACGTTCCGGCCCTGGGAGCCGATCGACCTCGGCCGGGCGGTCGCCCAGCACGCGGCCTACGCGGACCTCCTGCGCTCACTGGGCATCGAGGTGGTCGAGCTTCCGGCGGACCCCGCCTTCCCCGACTGCTGCTTCGTCGAGGACACCGCCGTCGTCCTCGACGAGGTGGCGCTCCTGGCGATGCCGGGGGCTCCCTCGCGGCGGGGGGAGGTCGCCGCCGTCGCGGCAGCGATTGCGCCCTTCCGCCCCCTCGAACGGACGCCCTTCCCGGCCACGCTGGAGGGCGGTGACGTGCTCCGGGTCGGCCGGCGGCTCTTCGTGGGACGGTCGGAGCGGACGAACGAGGCCGGCATCGCCCGCCTCGCCTCCGTCGCCGAGCCGCTCGGCTACCGCGTCCTGCCGGCGACCGTGTCCGGCTGCCTGCACCTCAAGAGCGCCGTCACTGCGCTCGACGACGAGCGGGTGCTCGCCAACCCGTCCTGGGTCGAGATGAGCGCGTTCACCGGCCTGGGCGTCGTCCCCGTCGCGCCCGAGGAGCCGGGCGCGGCCAACGTCCTCCGCGTGTCGGGGCTCGTCGTCGCCCACCCCGGCTTTCCCCGCACCCTCGACCGCATCACCGCTCTGGGCTACGTCGTCCGACCCCTCGACGTGTCGGAGTTCCTGAAGGCCGACGCCGCCCTCACTTGCAAGAGCCTCCTCTTCGGCGCCTGACCGCGGCCGGCACCCCCGAGCTCCGCCGCGACGAGCGGTCTCCGAGCCGGGCTCCCGCGGGCAGGGTCGGTTATGCTTGAAGGAGTTCTCACCGACGCCTATACGAGAGGAGATTCGCCGAAATGGCCACCGTCACGTTCAAGGGCAGCCCCATCGAAGTCGCCGGCTCGTTCCCGAAGAAGGGCCAGAAGGCCCCCGCGTTCAAGCTCGTCGCCAAGGACCTGAAGGACGTCACGCTCGCCGACTACGCGGGCAAGCGGAAGGTCCTGAACATCGTCCCCAGCCTGGACACCTCCGTGTGCGCCACGTCGACCCGCAAGTTCAACGAGAAGGCGGGGTCTCTCGCCAATTCCGTGGTCCTCGTCATCTCGGCCGACCTGCCGTTCGCCAGCGGCCGCTTCTGCACGGCCGAGGGCCTCAACAACGTGGTGACCCTCTCGACGATGCGCGGGCGCGACTTCATGAAGGCGTACGGCGTCGAGATCGCGAGCGGTCCCCTCACCGGAGTGACCGCGAGGGGCGTCGTCGTCCTCGACGAGAAGGACACCGTGCTCCACTCGGAGCTCGTCCCCGAGATCGCCCAGGAGCCGAACTACGACGCGGCCCTTGCGGCATTGAAGTAGTCGAAGCCGGCCGCGACCGGCACGCCCGTCCTCAGGGCTTCGGGCCCACGGCCAGGGGACGGCCGACGCTCCCCCAGCTGCTGATCTCGTCCTTGAGGACGCGGGCGTCGATCCCCCTCTCCTGCAGCGTGTGCGCCGCCCGGGCGCTCGACCCCGAGCTCGGTCAGCCGCAGTAGAAGATCGGCATCTGCGCCGTTCTCCGGAACTCCGCCACCCGCTTCTCGACGTCGTAGGGGGAGACGTTCAGGGCGCCCGGGATGTGGCCGGCGGCGTAGGCTTCGGGCGAACGGAGGTCGATGAGGACCGCTTCGCCGCGGGCCTGCCGCTCGAGCGCCTCGGCCAGGGGCATCTCCGGCGCCCGGGGGCCCGAGCCTTCCGGCCAGATCACGCACCTGAGAGTCACCACGGACGCGAGGAGAGCCGCGGCCGTCCGTGCTCCGTGACGCCCCACCGTCGCATCGTAGCATCCCCGGCGGGTTAGACTCGCTTCGTGGTCCCTGCGGTCGCCCTGATCCTCTTCCTGCCTCTTCTCTCGCCCGCTCCGATCCGGGTCGAGGCGCTCCAGCGGGACACACCCGAGGGGGTCGTGCGGGCCTGGCTCGCCCGCGTCGACCTGACCGACCCGCGGGTGAGCTTCGTCGTGACCGGCCCGATCGTGCGCCGCCCGGACGACCCGCCCCGGGCCGAAGCGCACCTCGTCCCGACCGACGTCTGGGCGGAGAAGGCGGGGGTGGACCTGGCGGTGAACGCCGGCTTCTTCGCCCGCCTCGACGGCCCGGGTGCGCCTCTGTTCGGCTGGACCGAAGGGCTCCCGGTGGACATCCTCGGCCTCGCCCGGAGCGGAGGGCGCGACGTCTCGCCCCCGCGCCACGGGGGCGGCGACGGAGGGCCGCCTGATCCCGCTCTTCTCATCCGCGAAGCGGACGGCGGACGCTGCCCTTGCCGGGTGCGTGCGGCCTACGCGGGCGAGAGCGACCTCGCCGGCGTCGAGGACGCGGTGGCGGGCATGGGACCACGGGGCCACAAGCCGGGCACGCTCCTCGTCGAAGACGGCCAGGACCGAGGGGCCACGGCCCAGGTCGACCCGCTGCAGCGGCACCCACGGACCGCGGCCGCCGTGAGCCGCGACGGGCGGACCCTGCTCCTCGTCGTGGTGGACGGCCGGCGGCCGGGCTGGAGCGTCGGGGTCACGCTGCCCGAGCTGGCCCGCCTCCTGATCGACGCCGGGGCCTGGAACGCGGTCAACCTGGACGGCGGAGGCTCCTCCGCGATGTGGTACCGGGGGCCGGCATCGGCGGGGCGTGTCCTCAACCAGCCGAGCGACGGCCACGTGCGGCCGGTGGCGAGCCACCTGGGCGTGCGGCTTGCGCCGACATCGGTACCCGCATCAGGCGGCGCACCCCGCTGACCGGAATGCGGTATGCGAGGCGGGTCGACGGGCCCGGTCGGATCACTCCGCGCGCGGACGCAGGGGCTTGACGGATCGGTAAAGAGGCCGGCCGCGGAGCCGGTCAAGAACCATCCGCGCGAGCACGGGCATGGCCGCCGCGTCCTCGATGAGGTACCGGCGCCACAGGCGTCGCGGCTCCTGGACGAGGCGGTGCATCCATTCGAACCCCAGCCGCGAGACCCAGCGCGGGGCCCGGCGCACGTGGCCGGCGTAGAACGAGAGCGCCGAGCCCGCGCCGATGCCGACCGCCGGCCGGTACTCGTGCTCGAATCGGCACAGGAGGAGCTGCTTCCGCGGCGGCAGGCATACCACGATGAGACGCGCCCCGCTGTCGCGCGCGCGGCGGAGGGTGGCGATCACGGCGTCGGGGTCGGCATCGAGGTCGAAGAACGAAGGGTCGTAGCCGGAGACTTCCAGGCCGGGATGCTCCAGGCGGAGCTTGCGGCTCCCCTCCTCGCAGGTCTCGCGCGTGGCTCCCACGAAGAAAACGGGCAGACGGTCGTGGGCACACCGCGCCATGAGCGGCCTGAACAGGTCGCTTCCGCTCACCTTCTCCCGCACTGGGAGCCGTAGGAGCCGCGACACGGCGACGAGGGGCATGCCGTCGGCGAGGGCGAGGAACACCCGCCGATAGGCAGCGACCATCTCCGGCTCCCGGCGTGCGATCGCGATGTGGTCGAGGTTGGGGGTGAGCACGTAGCCGCCTTCTCCGCTCGCGGCTCGACGTGCGATGAGGTCGACGGCCTCCTCCATCGAGACGGCGTGGGCGCAGACGGATCCGAACTGCACGACCTCCACCTCGCGCTCACCGTGCATGTCGAGCCTGATGGTACGGCAGAATCCGAGGACCGGCCTGCGGTATGCTCGCAGGGGAGATCGGCATGCTCGACATCCGGGCCATCCGGGAGCAGTTCCCCATCACCCGCCAGCGCTTCCGGGTGCTCGGCCAGGCGGAGCCGAAGCCTCTCATCTACCTGGACCACGGGGCGAGCACCCACCCCCCGACGCCGGTCCTCGAGACCTACAAGGACTTCCTCGAGCGCTCTTACGCGAACGTCCACCGCGGGCGGCACTACCTCTCGGAGATGGCCACCGACCGCTTCGAGCACGTCTCCGACGACATCTTCCGCTTCATCCGGGGTAGCCGGTCCGGCAACACGGTCGTGCTCTGCGGCAACACGACCCAGGCCCTCGACCTCGCGGCGCACGTGATGGCACACCGCGAGGGCCTCACCCTCGTGTCCCTGATGGAGCACCACTCGAACGACCTTCCGCACCGCACCCGCGGGAAGGTGGTCCACTTCGGGGTGAGAGACGACGGGACGCTCGACTACGAGGACCTCGAGCGCAAGCTGCGCGCCCACCGCGTCAAGCTCGTCGCCGTCACCGGCGCCTCCAACGTGACGGGCTACCTGCCCGACGTGCACGGCATCGCCCGCATGGCCCACGCCCACGGGGCGAAGGTCCTCCTCGATGGAGCACAGGTCCTGGCCCATGCGCCGGTCGACGTCCGGCCGAACGACGACGACGGCCACGTCGACTTCTTCGCCGGAGCGGGCCACAAGGCCTACGCCCCCTTCGGCTCGTCCTTCCTCTTCGGCCCGACCGAGATCCTCGACGCGGCCCCGCCCTACATCCCGTCGGGAGGAACCGTCGTCTACGTGACCGAAGACGAGGCCTACTACAAGAAGTCGCCCGACCGCCACGAAGGAGGCACGCCGAACATCGCCGGCGCGGTCGCTCTCGCCGCCGCCCTCCGCTTCCTCGAGGGAGCGGGGATGGAGGCCGTACGGGCTCACGAGAGGGCCCTCGTCGAGCGGGCGATGGACGGCCTGCGACCGTTGGACGGAGTGCGCGTCCTGGGGCATCCCGATCCGGCCCGGCGGATCGGTGCGCTGTCGCTCACGATCGACGGCGTCCCCCACGAGCTCGCGGCGAGCATCCTGAACCGGGAGGCGGCGATCGCCGTCCGCAACGGCTGCTTCTGTGCACACCCGTACCTGCACCGCCTGCTGGGGCTCACCGACACGACCGAGCTGCGCCGGCGCCTCGTGGCCGGGGAGGAGGTGGACCTGCCGGGCGCCGTCCGGCCGAGCTTCGGCATCTTCAACGAGGAAGCCGAGGTGGACGAGCTCCTCCGGATGCTGCGCGTCATCCGCGACCGGGCCTGGAAGGGCGAGTATGGCGAGATTCCGGGAGCGGCCGCCTGCAAGGAGCTCTGAGAGTCGACGGGAGCCGGCCGATCCCGGGCGGGCGACGAGGAGACACGACGATGGCACGAAGGCTCAGCCTCGAAACTCGCGCGCCCTCGGCGCGCGCGGCCCTCGCGACGGCGTTCGTCGCGGCGGCCTCAGCCGCGGTGTTCCTCGCGGGCTCGTACGTCGCGACGCCGCTCTTCGCCGGGGCGGCCACACTGTCCTCGGCCGCGCAGGCACCCGCTCCAGGTGAAGACCTCGTGTCGCCGGACGGCCGGATCAGGGCGACGGTGTCCATCGGCGAGGAGCTCCGGTACGCTCTGGAGGTCGACGGCAGGGTGGTGCTCTCGCCGGCTTCACTGTCCCTCTCGCTCGCCGACGGCCGCGTCCTCGGCCGCGGCGCCCGGGTCGCGCGCCTCGAGCGAAAGGAGATCGACGAGGTGATCCCGACGCCCCTCGGCAAGCGGGCCGCGGTCCGGAATCGCTGCCCCGAGCTGGCCCTCGTCCTCTCGGACGGAGCGACGCTGCGGGCTCGCGCCTACGACGACGGTTTCGCCCTGCGCTGGGAGACGGCACTCCCCGGACGCATCCGGGTGCGGGACGAGGGCTTCTCGGTCGCCTTCCCGGAAGAGCCGAAGGCCTTCTTCCTGTCGGGGAAGGGCCCGCATCACGGCTACGAGGGCCTCTGGCGGCACGAGCCGATCTCGACCCTCGAGTCCTGGGACGAGAAGCCCTCAGCGGCGTCCCTGCCCCTCGTGTTCGAGACCGTGGGCGGACCGGCCCTCGGCCTCGTCCAGGCCGACGTGGACGACTACCCCGCCCTGTACCTCGGCTACCGCTCGAGCCACCCCCGCCAGCTGCACGCCGTCTTCCCGCGCCGCGCGCTGCGCGAGTCGCCCGGCGGCTTTCTCGACTTCGACCTCGTGGTCACGGAGCGCGCGGAGGACATCGCGGAGACCGCGGGCACACGCTCGTTCCCGTGGCGGGCGTTCGTCGTCGCCCGCCGCCAGGCCGAGCTCGTCGCGAGCGACATGGTGACCCGCCTCGCTCCCCCGCCTGCCGCCGGCTCCGACTTCTCCTGGGTGAAGCCGGGCAAGGTCGTCTGGGACTACTGGGCCAACTGGAACCTGGAGGGGGTCGACTTCGTCGCGGGGCGCAACAACGCGACGTTCCGCTACCACGTGGACTTCGCGGCCCGGAACGGCTTGCCTTACGTGAACGTCGACTGGATGTGGTCGGACCCGCTCGATCTCTTCGCCACGAACCCCGATGTCGACGTCCCGGCCCTCGTGCGGTACGCGCGGGAAAAGGGCGTCGGCATCTTCGTCTGGTGCCTCGCCCGGACGCTGGAGCGGCAGCTCCAGCCCGCCCTCGACCGCTTCCAGAAGTGGGGCGTGGCCGGCCTCAAGATCGACTTCTTCGACCGCGACGACCAGCGGATGATGAACCTCTACCGCCGCTTCGCGGAGGAGACGGCGAAGCGGAGGATGCTCGTCCTCTTCCACGGCGCGACGCCGCCCACCGGGCTCTCGCGCGCCTTCCCGAACGTCCTGGGCTACGAGGCGGTGCGCGGCCTCGAGTACGACAAGTTCGACGAGAAGGGCTCGCCGCCGCCCCACGAGGTGACCGTCCCCTACACTCGCATGCTGGCCGGGCCGATGGACTTCACGCCGGGGGCCATGCGCGCCCTCAACCGGGCGAACTGGAAGGCGATCAGCGACCTGCCTTCGAGCCAGGGCACGGTGGCCCACCAACTCGCCATGTACGTGACGTACGACACGCCCCTGCCGATGCTCTCCGACATGCCCACGGCCTACGAGAGGAACCCCGACGCGCTCGACTTCCTGAAGGCGGTGCCGGTGACCTGGGACGAGACGGTCGGCCTCGACGGGAGGATCGGCGAATGGGTCCTCCTGGCCCGGCGCAAGGGCGCGGACTGGTGGGTGGGGGCCATGACGGACTGGGAGCGGCGGACGGTCGAGGTGCCGCTCGCCTTCCTCGGGGACGGGACCTGGGAGGCAACCGTCTGGTCGGACGGTCCGAACGCGGACAAGGTGGGAACGGACTACAGACGGACCTCACGCGAGGTCTCGCCCCCGGGAACCCTCCGGTTGGACCTGGCTCCCGGCGGCGGCGCCGCCGTTCGCTTGCGGCATCGGTGAGGCGGGCGCGGCATCACGCCCCATCCGGCGCGGGCCGCCCTGCTCGACGCCGCCGCGTCGAGGTCAGGCGCGTCCGCGGCGGCCTCGAGCTGCGGATCGATGGCACCCAGGCATCGGTCTATCGTCCCGGCGGGGGCGTGACGGGCGTCGTGTGGTGGGCGCTGGCCTCGCCCGTCCTCCTGCTCCCGCCGAGGTATCCCCGCCGGGTTCTCATCCTCGGGCTGGCGGCCGGCGCCGTGGCCAGGGCGGTGAGGGCTCTCGACTCCGAGGCCGAGATCGTCGGCGTCGAGCGGGACCGGGAGGTCGTGCGCGTCGCGCGGCAGCACTTCGGCCTCGACGACCTCCGTCTCGAGCTGGTCGCGGCCGACGCGCTGGAGTACCTGAAGGCCGAACGGCGACGGTTCGACCTGATCGTGGAAGACCTGTTCGTCGGCCCGCCACGCTCCGTGC
>DATJYX010000112.1:0-66325 GCA_035577965.1 Vicinamibacteria bacterium
TACGTCTTCCTGGTGCTCGCCGCCGATCACCTGCTCAACCTCCCCTGAAGCCCTAGTACTTCTTCTCGGCCGGCGCCTTGTCGTCGGCCTTGCCCTCGTCCGCCGGCTTCGGCCCCGGGGGCTGCGAGTCCCCGGGCTGCAGGCGAACCTTGAGCTCGGACTTCATGCCGCGCCGGACCTCGATCGGCTCGTCGAAGGTGAGGAAGCCGCCCTTGTAGATGGCGAGTCGGTGCGCGCCCTCCGGCAGCCAGAGATACGACGGGTCGCCGTCGAGGTCGCGCGCCTCCGCGACGTACTTGCCGTCGACCCAGACGTCGGCCTGGTTGGGTTTGACGTTCAGGTCCACCGCCCCGTAGCCGGCGATCATGGCTGCGTTCATGTCGGGGCCGCCCTGGTAGTACGCGGGAGGATACGGGCCCCAGCCCCAGTAGGGGCCGAACCCCCACCACGGCGCGAAGCCCCAGCCGGCTCCGACGAAGCCCCGCACGTGGACGCCGTGTCCACCCCAGCCGCGAGCCTCGGCGCCGGCGGGCGCGAGGGCCGCTCCGGCGGCCAGGGCGACGGCGACGACCAGCATCGCCCGGGATCTGCTCGAGAGTGTCATGTCGGACCTCCGTGAGTCGGGCGCCCCCGGCCCGACCGCCACCGATCGGGAGAGCAAGGAGCGGACCGGCCCGAGCCCTCGCGATCGCGTGGCGAGGAGCCTGACGACGTTTGGCCGAGGCTTGACACTTCTCGACCCCGGTCCACGTCTCGCCACGTCCGGCGGCCCGCGCTGCTCCTTCCGGTCCCGCTCCGCTCGCCGGGGGGACGCTCGCCGGCCCGCCGTGATGTCCTCGCAGGTGGACGGAGGAGGGCCGCCGGTGGACACCTCCGAAGGCCCGAGGCGGCCCCGGAGCCGCCTCGGCCGGTCGGGCCTTGACGCCGGCCTCCGACGAATGACAGCGTTCGGGCGTCCCGGAGCTGCCATGGCGCTCTCGATCGTCGCTGCCGTCCTCTCGCTCGCCGGAACGCAGGCCGCCCCACCCCTCCGCCTCCAGTACCACGACATCCGGACCGACGCCGCGGGGATGATCCTCCCGTGGTCCGACGACGACCCGGCGAAGGCCTACGACCGCGTGATCCGGCTCGTGTGGGGCTTCTGGCGCCGACTCCCGGACTGCCCGAACGGCGTCCCGTACGTCCTCCAGCACCAGGTCTGGAAGCCCGAGCACGACCCGCGCGGCCTCGGCGGGGACCAGATCTCGATGGCACTCAGCTCGTGGAACCTGCTGCACGCCTACCTGGGCGACGAGGCGGTCGTCGCCGACATGCGGCTCATGGCCGATCACTGGCTGGCGGGCGGCATGACCGGCCGGGACGGCCCGTGGCCGAACGTGCCCTTCCCGTACAACACCGACCTCCACTCCGGGCGATACGACGGTGACATGGTGGCGGGGAAGGGCTACCTCCAGCCCGACAAGGCCGGGAGCTTCGGAGCGGAGCTCCTCACGCTCCACCGGATCACCGGCGAGCCGACGTACCTGGAGGCGGCGATCGGCATCGCCGACACCCTCGCCCGGAACGTGACGCCGGGCGACGCCGTTCGCTCGCCGTGGCCCTTCCGGGTCAACGCAGTGACGGGCGAGGTCTTCGTGTCGAAGAACGGCCGGTTCGACTACACGGCGAACTGGACGGGAGCGCTCCGTCTCTTCGACGGCCTCGTGGCGATGGGGAAGGGGCGCGTGGCCGAATACGAGCGGGCGCGGCGGCTCGTGGGCGACTGGCTGCGGGCCTTCCCCGTGAGGTCCGAGCGATGGGGGCCCTTCTTCGAGGACATCGCGACCGACTCGAACACCCAGATCAACGCGGGGACGCTGGCCCTCTACGTTCTCGAGAACCCGGGATGGATCGCGGACGGCGTGGGGACGGTGCGGCGAATCCTCGACTGGACGAACGCGACGTTCGGGAACCCGCTCTGGGCCCGGTACGGGGTCCTCGCGACGAACGAGCAGACGGCGTACGAGGTGCCCGGCAACAGCCACACGTCGCGCCAGGCCTCGCTTGAGCTCCAGTGGGCGGAGGCGGCGGGGGACCCGTCGCGCAAGGCGCAGGCGATCCGAAACCTCAACTGGGCGACGTACATGGTCGACGACGACGGCAAGAACCGCTACTACCGGGACGACGTCTGGCTCACGGACGGCTACGGCGACTACGTGCGCCACTACCTGCGGGCGATGGCCGCGGCGCCGGAGATCGCGCCGGCCGACCAGAACCACCTGCTGAGGACGAGCTCGGTGGTGCGGCAGATCCGCTACGGCCGGGACGAGATCACCTACGAGAAGTGGGATGCGGTGTCCCGCGAGCGCCTGAAGCTCGGGGCCTGGGAGCCGGAGTCGGTCGAGGGCGGGACGATGGCGTGGGACCCGCGGGCGCGGGTCCTCGAGGTCTCAGCCACGTCGAAACGGGTGGTGATCCGGAAGCGGCCCTCGTCCTGAAGGCCGTGGGTGACCCGAGCCGGGCCCGCGCCCGGTGAGCTATTCGCAGCGCAGGGCTACGGTCGGGTCGACGCGCGTCGCACGGCGGGCCGGGACGAGGGCAGCTAGGAGCGCGACCCCAGCCAGCAGCAGCGCCGCCGCCGCGTAGGTGAGGGGGTCGGTCGGGGTCACGTCGACCAGGAAGTCGCCGATCAACGTCGACACCGCGAGCGCGCCCAGCAGGCCGAGGACGATGCCCGAGGCCACGACGACGAGCGCGTGGCGGCCGACCGCCTCAAGCAACTGACGAGGCCGGGCGCCGAGCGCCATCCGGATGCCGATCTCCCGGGTCCTCTGGCTCACCGCGTACGCCATGACGCCGTAGACGCCGATCAGGGCGAGGACGAGGCCGAGCGCGGAGAGCCCGGCGCCGACGCCCGCGGCCAGCTCGAAGAGCAGGAGGCCGTTCATGCCGTGGAGGGCGCGGGTCATGGTGCAGACGTTCAGGACCGGCATCGTCGAGGCGAGCGAGGCGACGGCCCGCCTCGCTTCGCGCACGATCGCGTCAGGCCCGAGCCCCGTCCGCGCCTGCAGAGTGGCCGCCGGCGAGTAGGCCTGGGCCAGAGGGACGTAAAAGGCCGGCTCCCACGGACCGCTCAGGCTCCAGAGCCGCGTGTTCCCCACCACGCCGACCACCCGGACCGCCCGCCGGGGATCGCTCGATCGCACGAAGGTGCGGCCGACGGCGTCTCCCGCGGGCCAGAGCCGCGCGGCCATCGCCTCGTTCACGACCGCGACCCGGGCGCCCTCCTCGCCGTCCGATTCGGCGAGGTCGCGTCCCTGGAGGACAGGAATCCCCATCGTCGCGAAGTACCCGGTCGAGACGGCGTCGTAGGTGATCGACGGCGGCGACTGGCCGGCGGGTGTCGGGCGGCCGGGGACGAAGACGCCGTCTCCCGAAAGGTTGTCCTGGAGGGGGACGCTCCGGGCCAGACTGGCCGACTGCACCCCGGGCAAGGCGCGGACCCGTTCCAGCGCATCGCGGTAGAACGCGAGGCCCGCGGCGGGGCCGTAGCCGATCTGGTGCGGGTCGAGCGTCAGGTTGACGACGCCTTGGGGGTCGAAGCCCAGCTCGGCCCGCTGGGCGCCCCTGAGGCTCCGCACGAAGAGGCCCGCCGCGACGAGGAGCGTCAGCGATCCCGCCACCTGGGCGGCGACGAGGACGGCGCGGAGCCGCTGGCGCCCGTCCGTCGCAGAGCGCCCGCCGTCGTGCAGCCGCCCTCCGAGCGGCGTGCGCGACACGCGGAGGGCGGGGACGAGACCGACGAAGAGGCCGACGGCGAATGCGCTGGCGACGGTCCAGGCGAGGGTCCGCGCGTCGAAGTGGAGGTCGGGCGCGAGGACCAGCTGCCCCGGCGCCGGCACGCGGCTCAGCAAATCACACGCGAACCGGGAGACGACGATCCCGGAGGCGCCGCCCGCGAGGGCGAGGAGGAGGGTCTCGGCGAGGAGCTGGCGGACGAGGGCGCTCCGAGGCGCCCCGAGCGCCGAGCGCACCGCCCACTCGCGTTGGCGTCCGAGCGCCCTCACCAGGGCCAGGTTGGCCACGTTGAGGGAGGCGAGGAGGAGCACCACACCCCCCAGGGTGAGGAGCAGGCCGGCGAGCCGGGGAAGGGGGTTGCTGCCGGTGACGATCCCCGGCGGACGGAGGGGCACCGCACGCAGCGCGCTCGTGGTCGTGCGGCGGGGGGTCTCCTCGAGGAGACGCCGCCCGAGGAGACCCAGCGATGCCTGCGCTCGATCGAGATGGCCCCCCCCTTCGAGGCGCAGGACGACGGTGAGGGCGCGCGCCCGGGGGTTGGTCACGAGATCGGCGCTCCCCGTGTCCACGGAGATCATCCCCAGGGGAAGATAGGCTTCCATCTCCATGATCGGGGTGACGCCGAGGAAGCCCCGCGGGCCCACGCCCACGATCGTCACTGGGCGGCCGTTGACCGCGGCCTTCTTGCCCACGACCGAGGGGTCTCCGGCGAAGCGCGACTCCCAGTAGCGATAGCTCAGGACCACGACCGGGTCGGCGTCCGGCACCGCGCCCTCCACGGGGAGGACGAGCCGGCCCAGGTGGGGGGAGATGCCCAGCATCGGGAAGAAGTCGCCGCTCACGAAGGCCGTCTGGGCGGGCCGGGTCTCGCCGTCCACGGTCAGGCCGTCGGGCCCCGGCTGCCCGCCGGCGACGCCGCCGAAGACGATCCCGGCCGCGTGCGAGGCGATCTCGCGCGTGCCGTCGCGGATCTCTCGGAGCTCCGCATGAGAGAACTGGAGATCGAGGTTCCCTCCGCCGTCCGGGAATGCCAGGAAGTGCAGCTCCTCGGGCGCGGCCACGGGCAGCGGCCGGAGGATGAGCCAGTCCACCACGCTGAAGATGGCGGTGTGGGCCCCGATGCCGAGGGCGAGCGTCGAGACGGCGACGGCCGTGAAGCCGGGGCTTCGGGCCAGACTCCGGACGGCGTAGCCGAACTCGAGTCCGATCCGCTGCACGAAGGAGCCTCGAGGCCGGAGATGCACGCCTCGTGCCAGACCGCCATCCGTCCGCAGACCGCGCCTCGACGGGTGTTTGCGGTGCCGTGGAAGCCTCGACCTGTCCCAGGACTGGGAATGCACCGTCCGCCCGCGAACACCCGCTCGGGCAAAGATCGACCCGAACGGCCGGGGCTCGGCCTCGCTCTAGAACCCCTCGTGCTCGGTGCGGGCGATGATCTCGTCCTGGAGAGCTGAGGAGAGGTCGCAGAAGTAGTCGCTGTAGCCGGCCACGCGCACGATGAGATCCCGGTGCTCGTCCGGGCGCTCCTGGGCCTCGCGGAGGGTCGCCGCCCGCACCACGTTGAACTGGACGTGGTGGCCGTCCATCCGGAAGTAGCCCCTCACGAGGTGGGCGAGATGGTCGATCCCCGCCTCGCCCTCGAGGAGAGACGGCGCGAACTTCATGTTGAGCAGGGTGCCGCCCGTCCGCACGTGGTCCATCTTGGCCGCCGACTGCACGACCGCGGTCGGACCGCGGCGGTCCGCGCCCTGGACGGGCGAGATGCCCTCGGAGAGAGGGAGCCCCGCTCGTCGGCCGTCCGCCGTGGCCCCGGTCACCGAGCCGAAGTACACGTGGCAGGTCGTCGGCAGCATCTGGATGCGGTAGGCCCCGCCGCGCGCGCAGGGACGGCCGTCGACCGCCGACAAGAAGGCCCCGAAGGCCCGGCGCATGAGATCGTCCGCACGGTCGTCGTCGTTCCCGTACTTGGGCGCACGGTGGAGGAGCCGGACGCGCAGCTCCTCCCGACCGGCGAAGTCCGCGTCCGCGGCGCCGACCAGGTCGGCGAGGCCGAGGCGCTTCTCCTCGAAGACCACGGTGCGGATCGCGGCGAGGGCGTCGGCGAGGCTGCCGATGCCCACGCCCTGGACGTAGGAGTTGTTGTAGCGCGCCCCGCCGGCGTTGTAGTCCCTCCCGTTGCGGATGCAGTCGTCGGTCAGCACCGACAGGAAGGGCGCCGGCATGAGCCGCGCATACATCTGGCCGATCCGCTCGTTGCCCTCGATCTTGACGTCGAGGGCGTGGCGCATCTGCGTCTCGAAGGCGGAGAAGACGGCGTCGAAGGAGGAGAGCGTCTCCGGGCCGCCCGTGGACGGGCCGAGCCGCCGGCCCGTGCGCGGGTCGACTCCGTCGTGGAGGGCGAGCTCCAGCACCTTGGGCAGGTTGAAGTAGCCGGTGAGGACGTAGGCCTCCTTGCCGAAGGCCCCCGTCTCGACGCATCCCGAGCAGCCGCCCGCCCGCGCGTCCTCGAGCGTCTTCCCCACCCGGAGCTGCTCCTCGACGACCGCGTCCGCGTTGAAGAGGGACGGGAACCCGTAGCCCCGGCGCACGACCCGAAGCGCGTGCCTCAGAACCGCGTCGCTCGTCCTGCGGGAGAGCTGCAGGTTCGAGGAGGGCTGCAGCAGGTGCATGTCGTCGATCACCTCGAGCAGGAGGTCCGTCGTCTCGCTCGAGCCGTCCGTGCCGTCGGCGAGGAGGCCGCCGAGGTTGATGTTCGCGAAGTCCGTGTAGGTTCCGCTCTCGGCCGCGGTGACGCCGACCTTGGGCGGGGCGGGGTGGTTGTTGAACTTGACGAAGAAGCACTCGAGGAGCTCCCGCGCGCTCTCGCGGGTCAAGGAGCCGTCGGCGAGGCCCCGCTCGTAGAAGGGCCGCAGGTGCTGGTCCAGGTGTCCGGGGTTGAAGGAGTCCCAGCCGTTGAGCTCCGTGATGACCGCGAGGTGGCAGAACCAGTAGCTCTGGAGGGCCTCGTGGAAGTCGCGCGGGGCGTGGGCGGGGACCCACGAGCAGACGTCGGCGATCTTCAGGAGCTCGGCCTGGCGCCGGGGCTCCGGCTCGGCTCCCGCGAGGCGGCGGGCCTCCTCGGCGTGACGGGCGGCGAAGTGGATCGCTGCGTCGCAGACGAGGTCCATGGCCAGGAGCTCTTCGCTCTTCGCCCAGGCCTCGGGGTCCCTCCGGAAGTCGAGGGCCTTCCGGGCCGCCGAAATGTCCGCCTTGAAGTCGAGGAGGCCCCGCCGATAGATCTTGTCGTCGAGCACGGTGTGGCCGGGGGCCCGTTGCTCCATGAACTCAGTGAAGAGGCCGGCCTCGTAGAGGGCGTGCCACTCCGGGGGCAGGGCGGCGAAGAGCCGGTCCCGGAGGGAGCGCCCCCGCCAGTACGGGACGACCTCCCCTTCGTAGGCTTCGAGGACGGCGGAGGCGACGGTGTAGCTCGTCTTGGGCCGCGAGTCGAGGATCCGCAGGTCCTCGAGGCTGTGGCAGGTGAGCTCGGGGAACGTGGGCACCGCCTTCGGCGCGGGGCCGCGCTCTCCCACGACGAGCTCCTGCTCGCCGACGTGGATCGTCTTCTTCCGGCAGAGGTCCAGGAACGAGAGCGCACGCATGACGGGCACCGAGAAGCGGCCGTCGTTCTCCAGGTAGAACCGCGTGAGCAGGATCGCGCGCTCGGCCGAGATCTCCGGGCGGGCGTCGAGGCTGCGGCGGCGGAGGGCCTCGGTCCGGGGGTTCATGGCGTTCAGCCTCCGATCTGCACGGCGAGGCCGCGGTCGCGGAAGAGCGCGGCGAGCCTCTCGATGCGGGCGGGCGGCGGCGGCGCGAGCTCGGGCAGGGCGTACCTGTGGCCGAGGCGGGAGGCCTTGGCGGCGCCCGTCCGGTGGTAGGGCAGCAGGCAGACCCGGCGGACGGCGGGCAGGCCGGCCACGAGGCCGGCCGTCTCCGCGACGTCGGCCTCCGCGTCCGTGTGTCCGGGGACGACCGGCACGCGGATCCAGACGTTCCCGTGCGCGGCGGCGAGCGCCCGGAGGTTCGCGAGGATCGGCGCGGCGGGCAGACCGGTGAGCCCGCGGTGGCGCGCGTCGTCCACGAGCTTCACGTCGAAGAGGAAGAGATCCACGAGGGGGGCGAGGGCGAGGAGGCGGTCCCGGGGCGCGAAGCCGCAGGTGTCGACGGCGGTTCGGAGGGAGGCGGCGTGCGAGGCTTCGAGGAGCGAGTGCAGGAACACGGGCTGCGCCAGAGGCTCCCCCCCCGAGAAGGTGACGCCGCCGCCCGACTCGTCGTAGAAGACCCGGTCACGGAGGACCTCCTCCATGACGGCGTCGACGGTCGTCTCGCGGCCGGCGAGCAGCCGGGCGCCGGCCGGACAGGCGTCGACGCAAGCGCCGCAGGCGGTGCAGAGCGGGGAGCCGGGCGGAGGAGCGCCCCGGGGGCAGACGCTCGCGCAGGTGCCGCAGGAGACGCAGCGCGTCTCCACGACCAGCACTTCGGGCGCGAACGACTGGCTTTCCGGGTTGTGGCACCAGAGGCAGCGGGCGGGGCAACCCTTCAGGAAGACGGTGGTGCGGATGCCGGGGCCGTCGTGGAGCGAGTAGCGCTGGATGTTGAACACCCGGCCCCTGACCGCCGCAGTCGAACCGCTCATCGCCGACTGGAGCCGCCCGGTGAGGAGCGTGCTCCTGTCTCCACGTCGAGGGCGAAGTAGTATCGCTTCACAAAGCGCTCCTGGACGGCGTACGACCAGTGCACGTCGCGCAGGTGGTCGGCCGCCCCTCGGGCGTCGCCCGCGGCGACGAGGCGCGCGAAGGCCGCGTGCTCGCGGAGGGAGGCCATCTCCCACTCCTTCACGAAGCCCCGGCGGCGGGGCCAGTCGTAGAGGCGCTGCTTGAGCGTGCGCACCATCCGAACCAGCCGCTCGTTGTCGCAGCGGTCGAGGAAGATGTCGTGGAAGGCGAGGTTGCGCCCGTAGTAGCGGTCGAACTCGTCCGCCTCGATGGCCCCCCTCATCTCCGCGTTCAGCCGGCGCAGCGCCGCCGTCTCCCGGGGGCCGAGGCGCGGGAAGGCGGCGAGGAGGGCCGCGCTCTCGAGGGCGCCTATGATCTCGTAGAGGTGGCGGATGTCGTCGCGGGTGAGCGCGCGGACCTGGACGCCGCGCCGGGGCAGGATGGTCACGAAGCCCTCGGCGTCGAGCAGCAGGAGAGCGTCGCGGAGCGGCGTCCGGCTCACGCCGAGCCGCTCGCCGAGCGCGTCGAGGTCCAGGAAGGCGCCCGGGCGCAGCTCGCCGCGGTTCAGGAGCCGCCGCAGGTGTTCGTAGACCTGCTCGCGCAGTGACTTGAGGACGAGCGGGCTGGCGGCGGCACCCACGGCGCCTCTGATATATCAGATTTCTAGGAAATAGAGGAGGGTCGTCTCCGGCGGGCGGGACCTCCGCCCCGGGCGGATGCCGCTGGGACGGTCGCGAAACCATCACAGAGGCCCCCCCGGTCGGAGAGCGGAGGGCCGACATTGTCCCCGGAGGAGAAGGCCGATGACCCGATCCATGGTCGTGGCGCTGGCGGTCGTAGCGGCCGGTTCCCTCCCGGCCGCGGCGGGGGAGCGGGGCCCGTTCGGGCCCGACGCGGGGCGGGAGTTCACGCTCGGCGTCGTCCAGAGGGAGCTGAAGCCGGGGTTGTCGCAGGCGGACGTGGCGGAGCGGCTCGGGGCGCCGAACCTCGTGACGCGGGATGCCGAGGGCCGCGAGGCCTGGGTCTACGACAGGGTCGCGACCGAGCTCGAGGCGTCCAGCGGGAGCGTGGGGATCGGGGGCCTGGGATCGGGCGGCGGCAGCTCGTGGGGTGGCCTGCTCGGGATCGTCGCCGGCAAGCGCTCGGAGAAGGCCAAGACGTCGCAGAGGACCCTCACCGTCGTCGTGCGGTTCTCCGCGGCGGGAGCCGTGGAGCGCTACTCCTGGCACAGCTCGCAGTTCTGAGGAGGCCCGTCATGGCCCGGCACGCCGTTCCCGTGGCTCTCGTGCTGATGCTCGGGGCCTGTGCGAGCAGGCCCGACGCCGCCGGCCTGCGGGTGGCATCGCCGCTCGAGGTGCGCCAGGCGCAGAGCCGGACCTTCGAGACGGCCGACTCGCGGCTCGTGCTGAAGGCCGCCCTGAACGTGCTCCAGGACCAGGGATACGTGATCCGGCACGCCGACGCCGAGCTCGGCATCGTGACGGCGGTCATGGAGTGGCGGTCGAAGCAGGCGAACCAGGGGCTGCGAGTCCTGAAGTGGGTGGCCGCGCTTCCGACCTACGGCGCCTCCCTCCTCATCCCGACCGGAAAGACCGAGTTCTCCGCGATCGAGGCGAACGTCAACGTGACGCCGGAGGCGGCGCGCACCCGCGTGCGCATCAGCCTCGTCTCGAAGGTGACGGACACGAGCGGGGCGGTCCGGAGAGTGGCGCCCGTCGACGACCCCGTGGCCTACCAGAGGCTTCTGGCAGGGCTGGACCGGGCGGTCTTCCTGGAGGAAGAGGGGCTCTAGCAGGACTTCCCACTACGCCGTCGCGCGGCTTCCAGGAGCAGCGCCACCAGCGTCTTGCCCTCGCGGATCTCGCCCCGCTCCACCATGCCCATCGCCTCCTCGAGGTCGAAGGCCGCCGGCTCGATCCGCTCGTCGGCCTCCGGGCGGGGAGGGACGGGCTCGAGGCCGGTGGCCCGGAAGAGGTGCATCACCTCGTCGCAGAAGCCGGGGGTCGTCCAGAAGACGAGGAGGGGCTCGAGTTGCGCCGCCCGGAGCCCCACCTCCTCCTCGAGCTCGCGCCGGGCGCCTTCCTCGGGAGTCTCACCGGGGTCGCGACGGCCGGCGGGCAGCTCCCACACGTAGGCTTCGACGGCGTACCGGTACTGGCGGACGAGGACGACGCGGCCGTCCTCGAGCACGGGCAGCGCGGCCACCGAGCCCCGCTGCCTCACGACCTCGCGCTCGCCGTGGACGCCCCCCGGCTCGACGACCTCGTCCAGGTCGAGGTCGAGCACCTTGCCGGAGTGGACGCGGCGGTGGCGCAGGACGCGTGCCGCGGGGGCGTCGTCGTCGCTCATCGGGCCCGATGATAGCAGCGCCTCAGGGCCGCCCGGCCGCGCGGAGGCGGTCGAGGACGGTCGCCAGGTCGAAGGGAAGGGGCGCCGCGAAGGCCAGGCGCTCGCCGGTCGCCGGGTGCGTGAACGAGAGGCGGGCGGCGTGGAGGGCAGGTCGCTCCAGCGAGCGGAGCGCGGCCCGGGCCTCGGAGCGGCGCGAGGAGGGCGCCCGCGTCCCGCCGTAGACGGCGTCTCCGGCCACCGGGTGGCCGACCGACGCGAGGTGGACGCGCACCTGGTGGGTGCGGCCGGTGTGGAGCAGGACGCGGAGGAGGGCGGCGCCGTCGAAGCGCTCCTCGACGATCCACGAGGTGCGAGCCTCGCGCCCGCGACGGGAACGCGTCGACATCCGCTGTCGGTGAGCCGGGTCGCGGCCGATCGGGGCGTCGATCCGTCCTCGGGGGCGCGCGGGCAGGCCCAGGACGAGGGCGAGGTACTCCTTCTCCACGGTGCGCCCGGAGAACTGCCGGGCGAGCGCCCGGTGCGTCTCGTCGTCCTTGGCGACCACGAGGAGGCCGGACGTGCCCCGGTCGAGGCGGTGGACGATCCCCGGGCGGAGGACGCCGCCCACGCCGGAGAGGTCGCGCACGTGCCGCAGCAGGGCGTTCACGAGCGTGCCACCCGCTCTTCCGGCGCCCGGGTGCACGACGAGGCCCGCCGGCTTGTCGACCACGAGGAGGTGGGCGTCCTCGTGGACGACGGCGATCGGGATGTCCTCGGCCCGGGGCAGGGCGGCGACCGGCGAGGGGACCCGCACCCGCGCGACCTGGCCCGCGCGCACGCCGATCGACGGCCGCGCGCGCAGGCCGTCGAGCCTGACCTCGCCGGCGTCGATCAGGGCCCGGAGGCGGGACCGGGACAGGGCGGGCAGGCGCCGCGCCAGCCACACGTCGAGACGGAGGCCCATCGCCTCCTCGCCGGCCACGACTTCGTGGCTCTCTCCCGATGTCTCTGGCCGCTCGGGGTCCGCGTCTCGATGATCCGTGCGGGGCTCCCGGGGTCCGTCGCCCGACACGCCGAAGCTCCTCTGGATGGCGGAAGGCGGCGCGAAGCCCTCGCCTCGGCCCGTGCGCTAGGCCGGTGTCGCGGCCCGCGCCGCGGTCACCGGGCTTCGGCGCAGGCGCGGCAGGACGACCGCCACGCCCAGCAGCAGGACGACGGAGATGACCTGCGAGGTCGAGACCCGCCCGCCGAACCAGGCGCCGCGGTCGGGGTCGCCGCGCAGGAACTCGAGGGCGAAGCGGGCCACGGAGTAGAGCGTGACGTAGGCGAGCACGACCTGGCCCTGGAAGCGCTTGCGGGGGGCGAGCCATAGCAGGAAGAAGAAGATGAGGAAGGCGGCGATCGACTCGTAGATCTGGCTCGGATGGAGCGGGGTGTCCATCGGCGTGCCGACCTGCCGCGCCGCGTACATGTCGGAGAAGGTCACCGCCCACGGCAGCTGGGTGGGCCGGCCCCAGCAGCAGCCGGCGGAGAAGCAGCCGAGGCGGCCTATGGCCTGTCCCAGCACGACCCCCGGCGCGAGGACGTCGGCGGTGGGCCACCCGGGCAGGTGCTGCCGCCGCGCGTACCACCAGGCGACCAGGATGCCGGCCACGAGGCCGCCGTAGAAGACGCCCCCGCTCTGGAAGATCCCGAGGAGCTCGCGAGGGTTGCGGCCGTAGTAGCGCCAGTCGACGGCCAGCAGGAGGAGCTTCGCGCCCACGAGACCCGCGATCAGGACCCACACGGCCATGTCGATCACCCGGTCCGCGTACCGGGCGCGCTCGTCGTTCCCTTCGAAGAGGAGAGGCGCCGCGCGCCGCGCCTGCCGCGAGGCCGCCCAGAGGCCGGCCATGAAGGCGATCGCGAGGAGGACGCCGTACGTGTGGAGGGTGAAGGGGCCGAACGAGCGGCCCAGGACCTCGAAGGCGGGGAGGGTCAGCAGCCGGGGATGCATGTCAGTCGATCCTCCCGGTCGTGGGCGCGACGCTTTCGATCCCGGCCTCGGCCCCCGCCGGCACCGGGCCGGGGGAGCGGAGGATGTCGAGCACGAGGAGCGTCACCCCGACCGTGATCGCGGAGTCGGCGGCGTTGAAGTCCGGCCACTGGTGCTGCCGCCAGTAGACGTGGACGAAGTCGACCACGTAGCCCAGGCGGACGCGGTCGATCAGGTTGCCGATGGCGCCTCCGAGGACGAGGGCGAGGGCGGCGCGGGAGACGCGGGCCGCGGCGGGCAGGCGCAGGAAGTAGAAGACGATCGCGAAGAGGGCGGCGACGCTGAGCACGGCGAGGAGCACCGACTGGTACGGCACGTCCCAGTCGGACAGGAACCCGAATGCGGCGCCCCGGTTCCGGACGTGGCTCAGGCTCAGCAGGCCGTCCACCAGCGGGACGTACTCGTGGAGGTCCAGGGAGCGGGCGATGATCGCCTTGGTGGCCTGGTCGACGAGCACGATCGCGGCCACGAGCAGCAGGTACGGCAGGTGTCGCTTCATGAGCGGGCCAGCACCTCCGCACACCGCTCGCAGACGCCGGGGTGCGCGGCGAGTGTGCCCACCTTCGCCGACCACGTCCAGCACCGCTCGCACTTGCGGCCGGGCGCGCGCTCGACCGAGACGGCGAGCGGAGCGTCGCCCTCCTCCAGCCGGACCGCGCTCACGATGAACAGGTTGGCGAGGTTCCCGGGGAAGACCCGGCTCCTCGCGTCGTGGGCGCGCAGGGGCTCGAGCGCCTTCGCCGGGCCCCGCAGGACGACCGTCGCCTCGAGGCTCGCCGCCACCTGTTTCGCCGCCCGCGCGTCCTCGATCGCCTTCATCACGTCGTCTCGCACGTCCAGGAGGCCGGCCCACCGGGCGAGGAGGGCCTCGTCGGGCGTCTCACGGGCCGGGAAGAGGGCGAGGTGGACCGACGACTGGGACAGGCCGGGGATGGACGGCCAGGCCTCGTCGGTGGTGAAGGGGAGGACGGGTGCGAGCAGGAGGCAGAGGTCGCGGGCGACGCGATGGAGGACGGTCTGGGCCGAGCGCCGCCTCGCCCCCCCCGCCGCGTCGCAGTAGAGGCGGTCCTTCAGCACGTCGAGATAGAAGGAAGAGAGGTCGGCGGCCGCGTACTGGACGAGCTGGTGGTAGACGAGGTGGAACTCGTAGAGGTCGTAGGCGTCGAGCACCCGGGCCACGACCTGCCGGTGCCGGTTGAGCGCGTAGCGGTCGAGGTCGTCGAGCGCGTCCTCGGCCACCGCGTCCTTGCCGGGTTCGAAGTCGCCGAGGTTCGACAGGAGGTAGCGGATCGTGTTGCGGACCTTGCGGTAGGCCTCCGCCACCCGGCGGACCATGTCGTCCGAGATCCGCATGTCCTCGCGGTAGTCGACCATGATCGTCCACATCCGCAGGACCTCGGCCCCCTGGCTGTGGATGAGCTTCTCGGTGTCGACGTCGTTGCCCAGGCTCTTCGAGATCTTCCGGCCCTCGCCGTCCACCGTGAAGCCGTGGGTCACGACCTGGCGGTAGGGGGCGCGGCCCCGGGTCGCGACTCCGACGAGGAGCGAGGAGTGGAACCACCCGCGATGCTGGTCGCTGCCCTCGAGGTAGACGTCGGCCGGCCATGGCAGGTCGGGCCGGATCCCGAGCGTCGCCGCGTGGGAGGAGCCGGAGTCGAACCACACGTCGAGGATGTCGGTCTCCTTGTCGAAGGCCGCGCCCCCGCACTTCGGGCAGGCGAAGCCGGCCGGGAGCAGGTCCTTCGCCTCGTGGACGTACCAGGCATCCGCGGTCTCGCGCTCGAACGCGTCCGCCACGTGGCGGGCGAGGTCGGCGCGGAGCAGGATCTCCCCGCACGCCTTGCAGTAGAAGGCCGGGATGGGCACCCCCCACAGGCGCTGGCGCGAGATGCACCAGTCGGGTCGGGTCGCGATCATGTTGCGGATGCGCTCCTCGCCCCAGGCCGGGACCCACTTCGACTGCGCGATCGCTTCGAGAGCCCGGTCGCGCAGGCTCGGCCGGCCCTCGTCGAGGGCGATGAACCACTGCGCGGTGGCGCGGAAGATGATCGGGTGCTTGCAGCGCCAGCAGATCGGGTAGGAGTGGACGTCCCGGCCCGCCTGCAGCAGGGCGCCCCGCTCCCGGAGGAGCTCCACGATCACGGGGTTGGCGTCGAAGACCTTCTGGCCAGCGAAGCCGTCCACCTCGGGCAGGAACCGGCCCCCGTCGTCGACCGGGCAGTAGATGTCGAGGCCGTAGCGGACGCCGGTGAGGTAGTCGTCCCAGCCGTGGCCGGGGGCGGTGTGGACGACGCCCGTGCCGGTGTCGAGGGTCACGTAGTCGGCGAGGACGACCGGCGAGTCCCGCTCGAGCCAGGGGTGGCGGAAGCGCAGCGTCTCGAGATCGGCGCCCTTGGCCTCGGCGAGCGGCGTGCCCAGCGGAGGCGGTGCTCCAGCCGGGTTCCCCTCGGCGCGCCAGCGGGCCTCGGCCGACGCGCGGAGGGCCTTGGCGACGAGCACCACCTCGTCGGTGCCCTCGACCGGGTAGAACGCGTACTCGGCCTCCGGGTGCACCGCGAGGGCGAGGTTGGCCGGGAGCGTCCACGGCGTGGTCGTCCAGATGACCGCGAAGACGCGCTTCCCGGCGAGCGCGGGGTGGGTCCGGGCGAGACGCTCGTGCTCCTCCGCGGCGAGAGGGAAGCGGACGTCGATCGACGGGCTGACGTGGGTCTCGTCGTACTCGACCTCGGCCTCGGCGAGCGCCGTCCGGCAGGAGATGCACCAGTGCACCGACTTCTTGGCCTTGTAGACGAGGCCCTTCTCGGCGAAGACGGCCAGCTGGCGCAGGATCGTCGCCTGGTAGGCGGGCGACATCGTGAGGTACGGGTCCTCCCACTCGCCGAGGACGCCCAGCCGCTCGAACTCTCCCCGCTGGATGTGGACGTACTTCTCGGCGTAGGTCCGGCAGGCCTGCCGGAAGGCGAGCGGCGACATCTCCCGCTTCTTCGCGCCGAGGTCGCGGTCCACCTTGAGCTCGATGGGCAGGCCGTGGCAGTCCCACCCCGGCCGATAGGGCGCGTCGTGGCCGGCCATCGACCGGCTCCGGACGACGACGTCCTTGAGGACCTTGTTGAGGGCGGTGCCGAGGTGGATGTGCCCGTTGGCGTACGGCGGCCCGTCGTGGAGGACGAAGCTGGGCTGACCCTTCCGCGCGGCCCGGATCCGGCCGTAGAGGTCCTCGGCCTTCCAGCGCTCGAGCCGCTTCGGCTCGGCCTGGGGGAGGTTGGCCTTCATGGGGAAGTCCGTCCTCGGCAGGTTCAACGTCGATCGCAGGTCGGAAACCGTCATGTCGCGCTCGGGCCTCGGAGCATCAACCTCCCACGCTAGCACGCGGCTTTCAAGCCCGTCAAACTGAACGCCTTGCGGGCTCGAGCCGGGCGGGCGGCCCTCCCCGGGCCCAGGGGCTACTCCCGGCTCCTCGCGCCCTGCTCCGTCGCCGGCTCGACCGGGGCCTGCGCCTCGCCTCTGCCCGGCTGCAGCGCGAGGCCGAGCGCGGCGCCGAGCATGCCGGTGATGACGGTGAAGGCGGGCCACACGACCAGCTGGGGGACGAGGGTCAGCCAGAGGATCTGGCGCCAGCTCCCGGACACGAAGGAGAAGGCGTTGCCGGTGAGGGCGACCGCGACCGAGGTGACGGGGGACACGTCGTAGTGCGTGCCGAGGCCGAGGCGGGTCGCGGTGACGCCGAGCGCCGAGATGGGGCCCCGGACGAGGTAGGCGTAGCTCAAGAGCAGGCGGAGGAGGGGCGTGGGGGAGGCCTTGTCCGGGGCGAGGGAGGTTCCGAAGTAGGCGCCCGCCACCGGCGCGAGCCAGGTCACCCCGACCGCGTGGACGAGGAAGGTCGGGGCTGCGCTCTTCTCGAGCAGGAAGCGCACGAGCGTGAAGAGCCAGGCGACGGCGACCGAGCTCACGAGGACGCGCCCGGCGAGCCAGCGGGCGAGCGTCTCGCCGAAGGCGAGGCCGGCGAAGCCCAGCAGGAGGCACACCGCGGTGAGCACGTAGTAGTAGAGGCTCGCCGAGGCCGAGGCGGTGGAGGTGAGGGTCGTGGGGCCGACCAGGACGACCGACGTGAGGGCGGACTCGCGCAGCCCCTCGGTCGCGACCGCCGCCACCAGGAAGCCGAGGCCGGCGGCGCTCGCGGCCACCGAGAGACGGCGCCGCCACGCGGCGCCGACGCGCGGCCACCAGTGCATCAGGAGCGCGAGGCTCCACGCGAGGACTGCGGTCACGGTGAGGGTGGCCACGAGGCGGGAAGGGTATCATGAGCCCGTGACGGAGGAGACCGCCCGCTCGGCGCGGGAGGCCGACGAGGCCACGCGCGGAAGCGCGATCAAGCTGGCGGCCGAGGTCGCCTCCCGCCTGCTGGGGCTCGGGACGACCCTCCTCCTCGCCCGCGCCCTCGGTCTCGCCGGGTTCGGGGCGTTCGGGGGCCTCTGGTACCTGGCCCTCGTGCTCGCCGAGGCCGCCGAGTTCGGGTTGCAGGCGACGGCGACGCGGGCCCTCGTGGCGGGGACGCTCTCGCTTCGGGCGGTGGCTCGGGCGCGCCTCTTCACCTCGGGTCTCGTGGCGGGAGTCACCCTCGCTGCCCTGGCCGTGGCCCCCGCCGGGCCGGCGTGGGCCCGCGAGGCGCTGCCCGTCCTCGCTCCGCTCGTCCTCTTCTTCGTGCTCGCCGGTTGGGCGGAGTTCCTGGGTGTCGCCCTCCGGTGTCGCGGGGCGCGGGTCGAAGAAGCGCTTCTCCTCCTCGTACTCCGGGCGGGGAGCCCGGCCGGGGCCGCCGCCGCGATCCTCGCCGGAGGCGGTCTCTCGGGCATCGCGTGGTCGCAGGCCGCGTCGCCCCTTCCGGCGCTCCTTCTCGGCGTGGTGCTCCTCGCGCGGCGAGCCGTCCCCTCCCCGGGCGCCGACGCCGACGTCGCCTCCGTGCTGCGCGCCGCGGTCCCCATGGCGGCGAACGGCGGGCTGCAGATGCTGAGCCCCCGAGTCGAGCTCCTCGTCCTCTGGATCCTGGCCAGCGACCGCGAGACGGGAGTCTTCCTCGCCGCCCTCCGGGTCTTCGAGTTCCTCGGGATGGTCCCGAATGCCGTAGCCCAGGGCGCGATGCCCGCTCTCACCCGGGAGGCCCTGCGGGGAGGCAGCGGCTCGCGGCAGAGGACGGCGGGCCTCATGGCCCTCGTCGCCGCGCCGGCCGCCGTGGGTCTTTCGCTCGTGGCGGCGAGCGTCGTGAGGCTCCTCTACGGGCCCGCCTACCTCGAGGCGGCGACGCCCCTGCGTCTCCTCGCCGCGGGGCTCCTGCCCCTCTTCATGAACGCGCTCCTGTCGTGGGCGCTCCTGGCGCGCGGCCGGGCCTCCTGGCTCCCGCGGCTCACCGCGGTGCGCGTGGCCGCGGCCGCGGTCCTCGCCACTTCGCTCGTGCCCCCCCTCGGGGCGGTCGGGGCGGCGATCGGCCTCGCCAGCGCGGAGTGGCTGCTCCTCGGGCTCGGGTGGATGGCCTGTCGTCGAGCGGCCTTCGCGGTTCCGGTGGCCGTGCCGGCGGGCGGCGCGCTCCTCGCCTGCGTCCCGATGGCCCTCGCCGTGAGCGGGCTGCGGGACCGGCTGCCCTTCGCGGTGGCGGTCGGCGGGCTCACCTGGGCCGCGACGCTCGCGCTGGCGTTGCGGCTCCGCCCCGCGCTCGCCCGGGAGCTGATCGGCGGCCTGCCCTTCTCCTCGGGCGCAGTGGCGAGGGAGTCCTGAGTGACCGGGCGGATCGGGGGCAAGAGGCGGCCGGTCGTCCTCTACCAGCCGCGCGACGCCGGCGCGACGGTGCCGCTCGGCCTGCTCGCGCTCGGTTCGTGGCTCAGGGGCGAGCACGTCGTCATCGTGGACGGCCGCTTCGAGCTGGCGCCGGAGGCGCGGGTCGTCGAGCTCGTGCGGGACGCCCTCTGCCTGGGCGTCACCGTGCGCACGGGGGCCCCGCTACGGGAGGCGCTGCGCGTGAGCGTCGCGGCCCGCTCGGTGAACGCCCGCCTCCCGATCGTGTGGGGCGGAGCCCACGCGACGCGCGACCCGGCGTCGTGCCTGGGGACCGGGGTCGTCGACGCCTGCGCGCTCGGCGCCGGCGAAGAGGGGCTGGCGGCGGCGGTGGCGGCGCTCCGCGCCGGGCACCCGCTGCGCCCCGAGGTGGGGCTCGTGGTGGCGGGGAGCGGCCCGGCCGCGGCTCTGGGTCCTCCGGCGTCCCTCTGGCCGCGGGCCGACTACGGGCTTCTCGACGTCGAGCGGCACTTCGAGCTCCGCGGGGCCCGCCGGCTCGACTACTGCTCGAGCCGGGGCGCGAGGGACGGCGCGACCTGGATGACGATCCGGGCCGAGCGGGTCGTGGCCGAGACGAGCGAGCTGGCCGAGCGGTACCGACTCTCGGAGGTGCTGTTCCGGGACGAGGACTTCTTCGCCGACCCCGATCGCGTCGAGGCGATCGCGTCCGGCCTGCTCGAGGGCGGGGGGCGCGTCGGCTGGCAGGGCGGGGCCCGGCCGGAGGACGTGGTCAAGGCGCCGCCCGAGAGGCTCCGGCTCCTCGCGGAGAGCGGCTGTCGCCGGCTCCTCTTCGGCGTGCGGGCGGGGGCGGCACCGCGGGACCTGCTGTTGGAGGCCGGGGCGCGGCTGCGCGCGGCCGGCCTCGGGGCGCGGTTCGCCTTCGAGGTCGGGCCGTCCGGGCCGGGCGGGGACGCGCTCGGGGCCGCCGTCTCGGCGGCCCGGAGCCTCTGCGCGCTCGAAGGGAGGTTCGAGACGCCCATCCGGCGCGCCTGGGAGGCGGCACATCCTCCGTTGCCTGCCGAGGGGGCTCCTCTGGAGCAGTGGGCGGCGAGCGAGGAACGGCCATGGCCGGACGGGCGGGCCGAGCGGCGCCTGGCCCGCGCGGCCTTCTTCTTCGCGGAGGCGCAGCGGGCCCCAGGATCCCGGGCGAGCCAGCACCTCGTTCGGCTCCTCGCCCTCCTGAGGGTGAGGCTCGGCTTTTTTGCTCTCGACTGGGAGCGCCTCGCCGTCGAGGCCGCGGCCCTCCTCCGGACGGGACGGCCCCGGCGCGTCGACCCCCGCGACTGAGACCCCCGGCGTGGCCCTCCTCCTGCGTCGGGCTCGGTGCCTCGCCGACGGCTCCTGGTCGCCGCCGCTCGACGTTCGAGTCGAGGCCGGACAGGTGGGTCCGGCGGGAACCGCGGCAGCCGACGCCGAGATCGACCTGGAGGGGCGGCTCCTCCTCCCCGCCCTGGTGAACGCCCACGACGTGCTCGACCTCTCGACGCTCCCCCCGCTCGGCGAGCCGCCGTGCGACTCGCTCTACGAGTGGACCCGCGCGGCCGAGGAGCACCTCGCCCGTCTCGCGCCGCTCCTCGCGGTGCCCCTCGTCGACCGGCTCTTCCTGGGCGGTCTGCGCAACCTGCTGGCGGGGGCGAGCGCCGTCCTCCACCACCACCCCGTGCACCGCTCGCTCGTCCGGGAGGACTTCCCGGTGCGAGTGCAGGGAAGATACGCCTTCGCCCACTCCCCGGGGCTCACTCCGCGGCTCCGCCGGACCTACCGGACCACGGACCGCCGCATCCCCTGGGTGGTGCGGGCAGCCGAGGGCCGAGATCCGAGCCTGCGGGCCGAGCTCGACGCGCTGGCGGCGGCGAACGTCCTCCGCCAGAACACCGTCATCGTCCACGGCACCGCACTCGGGGCGGAGGACGCGGCGCGCCTCAAGGCGGCGCGGGCCTCGTTCGTCTGGTGCCCCGAGAGCGATCGGCGCCTCTACGGGACGACCGCACCCATCGCCGCGATGCTGGAGGCGGGCGTGAAGGTCGGCCTCGGCAGCGACGCCCCGTCGGCCGGGGCGCGCGACCCGCTCTCGAACCTGGCCGCGGCCCGACGCGAGGGCGTGCTCGGCGAGCTGGCCCTGCTCCGCCTCGCCTCCCACGGCTCGGCGGAGGTCGCCCGCCTTCCGGCGGGCGGCCTCGTCCCCGGGGCGCCGGCCGACCTGCTCGCGGTGGACTCGCTCGAACGCCTGCTCGCGGGCGACCGCCTCACGGTGGCGCTCCTCCTCGTGCGAGGGGCTCCGGTCTACGGCCTTCCCGCGCTCGTCGCCGCCGCCGGAGGGCCGATCGCGCTGCTCTCCGTCGAGGGGGAGGAGCGCGCTCTCGCCGCGCCCCTGGGGCGCCGGTTCGCCGCGGTCCTGCGTCGGCACCCGGCGGCGCGCGCGTCGCCGTGGCTCACGGGAGTCGCTATATAATCCCGGCGGCGCCCTGGCCCGGGGGACACGATGCGGGAGCTGCTCGAGATCCTGACCGCGATGGCCGCTCAGAAGGACAAGGTCAAGGACCGGCGCGAGCTCCTGCTCGACATGGGCGATCGCGTCGTCAAGACGCTCACCCACGAGTTCTCCTGCAAGACGGACGAGGTGGCCATCCTCATCCTCTCCGCCGACGGACGCCACCTGCGCTTCATCGCTCCGCGCCGCTTCTCCGACCTCGGGTCGATCCCGGTCACGAAGCGGGACTCGATCGCGGTCGGCGTGCTCACCCGGCGCACGGGCGAGGTGATCAACAACGTCCCGATGGTGCGCCACGTGTCCTTCTTCGAGAGCATCAAGCTCCGGGACAAGCCGGTGCCCATCCAGAAGATGGTGACCGCGCCGCTGCTCGTGCGCGGCCAGGCGATCGGGGTGGCGCAGGTCAGCCGGAAGGGAGAGACCCCGCGCGACGCGGGCCCGGACTTCACCCCCGCCGACCTGCGCCGGGCCCAGGAGCTCCTCGACTCCATCGCGCCCTACTTCGCCGAGGCCCGCCCCTCCGGCTACTGAGGCCCCTCGGGCGCGAGGTAGCGGATCCTCTTGTTGATGTCGGTGTTGACCGAGTGGTACGGGCGGAAGAGGCTGCCCGAGTCGAACACGCTGTGGCGGATGGCCTCGATGTCGGCGTCGCCGATCGCGCTCGTGAAGATGGGCAGCATGTACTCGACGCCCGTCTTCGACGGCCGCATGAGCTCCTCGTCGTAGAAGCTCGGGTGCAGGTGGCGGGCGTGGATGACGCCCCAGCGGTCGCGGAAGGCATTGCCGTCGTACGCGTCGACGTAGAAGCCGCGCTCCCGGTCCCACTGCAGGATGGCGAGGGCGTTGTTCTGGCCCTCGAGCAGCATGTCGACCACCTTGCCCCCGAGCTGGCCGCCGTGGAAGCGGTCGAAGAGGACGGGGCGGCCGCCGCGCTGGGTGTGTCCGACCTTCCGGGTGAAGACGGCCGCCGTCGCCGACTCCGCTCTCCGGAACTGCTGGAAGTAGACGTCGCCGAAGTGGTCGACGAGGACGTCCCGGAGGACGTCCGAGGCGCCGGAGAGGCTGACGTTGCCGGCCGGGTCGTGCGACTCCCGCTTCGCCCCCAGCTCCCGCCCGTCCTCGCCCACGATGCCCTCGCCGCACACGATGACCACGTTCTTCTGCAGCTCGTAGAGCTCGCGGACGCGCTCGACGAGGGCGGGGATCCGGACGGGCACCTCGGGGATCAGGATGATGTCGGGCTGGCCATAGGCGGTGCCGAGGGCGATGTAGCCCGAGTGGCGGCCCATCACCTCGACGATGCCGATCCGGCGGTGGCTCTCGGCGGTGGTGCGGACCCGCTGCAGGCCCTGCACGGAGTCGAAGACGGCCGTGGCGTAGCCCGGCGTGACGTAGTTGACCATCGCGTCGAGCTCGAACCGGGTGAGCGACCGGCCGAGCTGGTAGCGGTAGCCGGGGGGGTCCGGCGAGGGGACGCGCTCCCACTCGTCGGGCTCGTTGCGGTGGTTGAGACCCAGGTCGTTGTCGATCGTCTTGGGGGCGAGCACGACCGGGAAGAGCTCGGCGAAGGGCTGGAGGCCGTTGAGCGTCCCGTCCCCTCCCACGCAGACGAGGCCGTCGATCCGGAGCTGCTTGAGCCGGTCGGCGATCTGGGCGATCGTCTCTCGGTCGTCGGGATCCACGAATGCTCGCGAGGCGCCGATCACCGTGCCGCCCCGTGTCGGGTCGAGCTCGGGGATCTCGGTGAACAGGGGGTTCAGGTGGACGTGGGGGACGCTCGGGTTGAGGAGGGCCGAGTAGCCCTTGACGAAGCCGTAGACCTCCACCCGGCGCTGGTTGGCCCGCACCACTGCGCCGTGGACGGTCGCGTTGAGGGCCGGCGTGTCTCCGCCGGCGGTCAGGATGCCGATACGCTTCATGAGGCGCTCACCCTCGCTGTCTCTCGTCTCGTCCCCGTCGACCTGGGATTCTACGGCGGCGACCCGGGCGGTGGCGAGTCATCGGCGAGACTCATGCCTCACGGTGAGGCCGGTCATGGCTCGCGAGGGCGCTCGGCGATCAGGCGAGCCGCTTCAGCACCGAGACGAGGACGAGGATGGAGAAGGCGATCCACACGACGCCCCACGCGACCGCGGGCAGGCCGGTGAGGCGGGCGAGGGCGGAGGCGTCGCTCTGCCCTGAGTGTCGCAGGAGCACGTCGGTCGCGATGTCCCAGACGGCGTAGAGGCAGCTCGTGGCCCCGATGGCGGCGAGCAGCACCTCGGAGACCGCGGGCTTCAGCTTCGACGCCACGCCCAGGAGGACGAGCGCCGCCCCCAGGCCGTAGAGGAAGCCGAACAGGGTCCGCACGTAGGCGAGCGTGACCACGAGGGTGAAGAGGCCCACGAGGCCGATCACGGACCGGGCCCGCGCGCGGCGCGCGCCGAGCAGGAGGAAGACGGCGCCCCACAGCAGGCTGCCGAGGTAGCCGGCGTTCAAGATCAGGAGCGGCCAGCCGCCGCGGGTGAGGCAGACCCCGCCCTCGTCGAAGCTCAGGCCGATCGAGACGACTCTCCCGCCGGTGAGGACGGCGGCGACGCCGTGCGAGGCCTCGTGGAGGAACACGACGAAGAGGCGGAAGGGGTAGACGACGAAGGTGTCCCAGAGGAGGAGCGAGAGCGCGGCGAGACCGAGGGGCAGGACGAGCCGGCGGGGCGGCGCCATCAGGCTCCCGGGGCTCAAGCGCTCTCCTCGCGCTCGCCGGCGAGCTGCACGACGACCTCGCGCTGGCGGGGGCGGGTGTCGAAGTCGAGGAGCACCACCTGCTGCCAGGTGCCGAGGAGGAGCCGCCCGTCCTTGAACGGCACCGTCAGCGACGGGCCGAGGAGGCTCGCCCTCACGTGGGAGTGGCCGTTGTCGTCGTGCCAGGTCTCCTCGTGGGCGTAGCGGATCCCGCGGGGGGCGAGCCGCTCGAAGGCGGCGGGGAGGTCCTTCTGCAGGCCCGGCTCGAACTCGACCGTGGTGAGGCCCGCCGTGGAGCCGGAGACGAAGACGAGCGCCTGGCCCTCGCGGAAGCGGTGGCGGCGGACGAGCTCCTGGACTCGCGGGGTGAGGTCGAGCATGTGCGAGTCGCCACGGGTCGCGACGGCGACGGTGTCGGTGACGAGGGCCATGGCCGGCGGCTGAGGGCTACCCGGAGGCCGCTTCGCCTTCACCTCGGCTCAAGAGCCCTCGGCGCGCGACGGTGGGTTCCGACCAGCCTCGTGGAGGCGGGCGAGGCGGCGCACCCGCAGGACGCAGGCCGAGGAGGCGTCGTGCCACTGAAGCCCGTATCGCCGCGCGGGCTCGCCGCCGCGTCCGGGGTCCTCGTCGGCCCAGACGACGACCGCCGCGACGTCGTGCACCTCCGCCGGACGGGGGAAGCTGACCCGCAGGGCGAGCCGGGCGCCGGGGTCGAGCCGCCTGTCGGTCCACACGCAGGCGCCGGCCTCGGAGACGTTCGCGATGACGCCATAGGCGAGGGGCAAGCCGTGGTCGTCCTCGATCGCGACCGTGATGGGATCGGGCGGGACGATCCGCGCCCGTTGTCTCGGCGGCATGTACAAAGGCGCCTCCCCCTTGTCGGTCCTTCCCGGACGCCGCGCGCGGCCGGGAGGGAGGGAGGGCCTCCGAGCCGTCGCGAAGACCGAGTGTAGCCCAAGGCGCGCGGCCCTCGCCAGAGGCGTGAAGAGGCAGCATGGGCGCGATGACGCCGCGTCATGCCGCCGAGACGAAAGAAGTTGCAACCCGCGGACGATGCGCTAGCATTTTCGCGTGACGGGCGCCAGCCCCGGCTCACACCTGGAACGCGGCGGACGCGCGGAGGCCCGCCTCTCGAAATCCCGCGACGGGTCGAAGGACCTCTCTCGCGGATAGACCCATGGACAACCGGAGAGTCGCGATCGTGGCCGGATGTCGCACGCCCTTCGCCCGCTCGGGGACGGCGTTCCGCGACTTGACCGCCGTCGACCTGGCGAGGACGTGCGTCCGCGAGCTCGTCGAGCGCACCGAGGTCGACCCGGCCGCGATCGGCACCGTCGTCATGGGGCAGGTCGTCCCGTCGGTGAAGGCCCCGAACCTCGCGCGCGAGGCCGCCCTGGGGGCGGGCCTTCCGAAGTCGGTCCCCGCGCACACCGTCAACCGCGCCTGCGCGTCGGCGAGCCAGGCCATCGCCGACGTGGCGTCCCTGATCCAGCTCGGCCACGTGGAGGCGGGGATCGCCGGCGGTGCGGAGAGCCTGTCCGACGTGCCGATCCTGCACAGCCGGCGCATGGCCCGGATCCTGGTCGAGGCGCAGAAGGCGAAGTCGCTCGGCGCGCGCCTCCGTGCCTTCGCCCGGGTGCGGCCGCGCGACCTCGTCCCCGACGCGCCGGCCATCGCGGAGCCGTCCACCGGCCTGACGATGGGCCAGTCGGCCGAGAAGATGGCGAAGGAGAACGGCATCACGCGGGAGGAGCAGGACAGGATCGCCGTCGCCTCCCACCGCAACGGCTGGGCGGCGACCGTCGACGGGCGCCTCCCGGCCGAGACGTGCGCGGTGTTCGTTCCTCCCACGTACGAGGGCGCGGTCACCGCGGACAACCTCCTCCGCAAGGACGCCACGATCGAGGCCCTGGCCGCCCTGCCTCCCGCGTTCGACCGGCGGTACGGCACCGTCACCGCCGGCAACTCATCGCCGCTCACGGACGGCGCCGCCGCCGTCTTGCTGATGTCGGAGGAGAGGGCGAAGGCCGAGGGGCGAGCAGCCCTCGCGTACGTGCGGAGCTGGGCCGTGGCGGCGGTCGATCCCGGCGGCCAGCTGCTGATGGGGCCTGCCCTCGCGATCCCGCTGGCCCTCGATCGGGCCGGGCTGCGGCTCGCGGACATGGACCTCATCGAGATGCACGAGGCCTTCGCGGCCCAGGTGGCCTCCAACATCCAGGCCCTCGAGTCCGAGGCGTGGGCCCGCGACAGGCTCGGGCGGTCGGCCGCGGTCGGCGCGGTGGATCGCGACCGTCTCAACGTGTGCGGCGGCTCGATTGCTCTCGGCCACCCGTTCGGCGCGACCGGCGCCCGGATCACGACCACCCTCTCCAACGAGATGAAGCGACGGAACGCGCGGTTCGGCCTCCTCTCGGTCTGCGCGCAGGGAGGCATGGGGCTTGCAATGGTTCTCGAGCGATGAGCGTGCGTCGCGAAGGTGTCTGGCTCGTGGACACGGCGTCGTCGCGCCCTGGCGAGGGGGGCCTCGAGAAGGAAGAGCCGGCGCCGCGCGTGGAGGAACTCGTCGCTTGAGCGAGACCGGCGCCTTCCGGCGCGAGAGGGACGAAGACGGCGTCCTCGTGCTCACCCTGGACGTGCCGGGGGAGAAGCTGAACACTCTCGGCAAGGGCCTGATCGCGGAGCTCGAGGGGATCCTCGACGAGATCGAGAAGGACGAGAGGGTCCGAGCGGTGGTCGTTCGGAGCGGCAAGCCCGAGAGCTTCGTCGCCGGGGCGGACATCGAGGACTTCACCCGCCTGCGCTCGGCCGAGGAGGGCGAGGCGCTGTCCCGTACGGCTCACGCGATCCTGGGCCGGATCGAAGGCTGCCGCGTGCCGGTGGTGGCGGCGATCCACGGCGTGTGCCTCGGCGGCGGGACCGAGCTCGCCCTCGCCTGCCGCTACCGCCTCGCCTCCGACGATCCCAAGACCGGCCTCGGTCTGCCGGAGGTCATGCTGGGCCTCGTGCCTGGAGCCGGCGGGACGCAGCGCCTGCCGCGCCTCGTCGGCCTGGCCACCGCGCTCGACCTCATCCTGACCGGACGGACGCTGAAGTCGCCCCGGGCCCTGAAGGCCGGCCTCGTCGACGAGGTCTGCCCGGCTCCGATCCTCCTCGCGGTCGCGAAGCGGGCCGCGGCCTCTCTCGCGGAGGGACGGCTCGTCCCGAAGCGGTCCGGCATTCCCCTCCGCGAGCGGCTGCTGCGTCCCCTCGTCTTCTCGAAGGCGAAGGCCTCCGTCCTGGAGAAGACGGGCGGCCACTACCCGGCGCCCCTCGCCGCGGTGCACGTCGTCAAGGAAGGGACGGCGGTGAGCCAGGCCGAGGGGTTGAAGCTCGAGGCGCGGGCGTTCGGCCGGCTCGCCGCCGGCGACGTCTCGCGCAACCTCGTCTCGGTCTTCTTCGCCACCCAGGAGATCAAGAAGGACGCCGGGTACCCGGCAGGCACGAAGGCGATCGAGGTGCAGAAGCTCGGCGTGCTCGGGGCCGGCCTGATGGGAGCGGGCATCGCCGGGGCGGCGGCCGACACGGGGGTCCTGGTCCGGATGAAGGACGCCTCGAACGAGGCCCTCGGCCGCGGGCTCGGGCACGTCCACGGGCTGTGGGAGGAGAGGCGGCAGCGCCAACGCCTGACCCGGCTCGAGGTCCGCGAGCGGATGGGCCGCGTCTCGCCGACGCTCGACTACTCCGGCTTTCGGCGCGCCGATCTGGTGATCGAAGCGGTCTTCGAGGACCTCGAGCTGAAGCGCCGCGTCCTCGCCGAGGCCGTGGCCGCGACCTCCGAGACCTGCGTGCTCGCGAGCAACACCTCCTCGATCCCGATCGGCGACATCGCGAGGGGCTGCCGCCGCCCGTCACGGGTGCTCGGCATGCACTTCTTCTCCCCCGTGCACAAGATGCCGCTCCTCGAGGTCGTGGTCACGCCAGAGACCGAGCCCGCCGCGATCGCGACCGCGGAGACGTTCGGCCGGCGGATCGGGAAGCACGTCATCGTGGTCCGGGACGGGCCGGGCTTCTACACGAGCCGCGCCCTGGCCGCCTACGTGAACGAGGCGACCTGGCTCCTCGAGGAGGGGGCGCCGATCGACGGCCTCGACGGGGCGATGACCTCGTTCGGCTTCCCGGTCGGACCCTTGACCCTCCTCGACGAGGTCGGGATCGACGTGGGAGCCAAGGTCGCGACGGTGATGCACCAGCACTTCGGCGACCGGATGTCCCCGCCGCCGTCGATGGAGCGGGTGCTCGCCGACGGCCGTCGGGGGCGGAAGGCGCGGAAGGGCTTCTACACCTACGACGCGAAGAGGAAGCGGGTGGACGCGTCGGTCTACGGCCTGCTGCCCGCCGGGGCCGGGCGCCTCGCCCTCGACGCGCGCGACGTGCAGGAGCGGCTCGTCTTCGCCTTCCTCAACGAGTCGGTGCTGTGCCTCCAGGAGGGCGTCCTGCGCACCCCGCGCGACGGCGACGTCGGGGCCATCTTCGGCCTCGGCTTCCCGCCGTTCCTGGGGGGGCCTTTCCGCTACCTCGACCGGCTGGGCGCCACCTTCGCCCTCGAGACGATGGAGAAGCTGCGGGCCCGCCACGGGGAGCGCCACCGGCCCGCCCCGCTCCTCGTCGACATGGCCCGGGAGGGCCGCACGTTCCATGCGCCACGAGACTGAACCCCGGACACGCGGAGCGGAGGAGCGGGCTTGAGCCGCAACGGCCGCATCCTCGAACCGCCCCGCCCGGCCGGGCCGCACGTGGTGCGGCGGCGCTTCCAGGGCATCCTCGGCAAACGCCGGACGCTCGAGAACCTTCCCGTCCTGACGTCCGCCTACAGCGCCTACATGGGGCTGAAGAGGAGCGCCAAGTCCATCCGCGGCCGCGGGGCCAACGTCTTCACCCAGTGGGTCGGGGACCCCGACGCTCTCGGCAGCGCGGTGGTCCTCGCCGCCATCCTCCGCGCGCTGGGCGCGGAGGAGGTGCGGATCCTCACCGGGAGCCTCGGCCACCCGCAGAACCGGAACCTCGTCGCCCGCTGCGGCATCAAGCTCCAGGACCCGAACAAGGAGCGGCTGCGGGGTGGCCTCCACTGCATGGTCGACACCTCGCCGCCCCTCGGGATCCTGGCGACACCGGGCGTCGACCCGGTCAGGGACTACTTCTTCGTGGCCGACCACCACGCCGACCCGGCCGAGGTCGAGGAGAACTGTCGGGCTCGGGGTGTGCGGCGGGTGCGTTTGCCCTTCGTGGGCCTTCCGGTCGGCTCGACCTCGGCTTTCATGGCCGTGATCGCCGCCGCCTTCGAGGTCCTCGACAAGCTGAAGCCCGAGGAGAAGGCCGCCGCCGCGCTCGGCATCTACACCGACACGAGCGCGCTCCTCCACGGAGCGACGCCCCTCGACTTCAAGATGTTCGAGGTCCTGACGCGCTCGGAGGAGACGCAGGACATCCTGGACGAGCTGCGCGACTACCGGGTGCCGCCGGAGTGGTACGCCTACCGCGCGGCCGCCTTCCGCAACCAGGAGGTGACGGGCGCCGTGCGCGTCGCCCCGGTCGGCTTCGTCCGCGACGCCCATCGCGACGTGATCGCGGAGATCGCGAACGAGCTGCTGCGCGTGGAGGGCACGTCGATCGCGATCACCCTCGGCGTGACGACGCGGGGAGTCGAGGCCTCGGTGCGCGCCGACTCGCGCCTTCTCGGCCAGGACCAGCAGCGCATCGTCCGGGTCATCGACTACCTGCTGGCCCAGGCCTTCCCCGGAGTCTCCGGCTTCCGCCACGAGCGACGGCCGCCGCACCGCGTCGAGGGCGGGGCGTGCGTCCCGCTCACCGCGGACCAGCGGGCGGAGTGGCGGCTCGACAACGGCGGGGCGCGGGTGGCCGGGAACGGGCCGATCCTGGCCCACTGCCAGGAGCTGGCGCGCCAGCTGGTGGCCGCGCTCCGGGACCTCCAGTCGCTGCAGCCGGCCGAGATGCAGGGGCTGCTCGACGTCGTCGCGGGGGCGGCCAGCGCGCCGCCGCGGAACGGGAGGAACGTCGAGGGCGGGCGGCACCACGACGGCGCGAAGAGCGAGAGCGCGAAGCACGAGAACGGCAGGCACGAGAACGGCCGCAGCCAGGAGAACGGCCGCCCCCGGCGGAGGGACGAAGAGAGGGACTGAGGGGAGGACCGGCCAGATCCCTCGCGTCGCGCGCAGGGCGGGCGCAACGCTCGGGAGCTAATGCTCGAACAGGCCCTCGAAGCCGGCCACGTCGAGCTTCGCCATCGTGGGGATGGCGTCGAAGCACTCGCGGGCGAGGTCGGCCCGCCCCTGGCGGCGCAGCATCTCCTCGAGGCGGTCCATGAGAGGCAGGAGCAGGGTTACGTCCGAGATCGCGTAGCGCACCTGCTCCGGGGTCAGGACCGGGCTCGACCAGTCGGAGTGGCGGGTCACCTTGTCGAGCTCGACGTCGAGGAGCTCGAGGAGGTTGTCCTTGAGGCCGTGGCGGTCGGTGTACGTGCGGGCGAGCTTGCTCGCGGTCCTCGTGCAGTAGAGGGGGGAGACCGCGATCCCCAGCCAGTGGGCGAGCGCGGCCACGTCGAAGCGGGCGAAGTGGAACACCTTCAGCACGCGCGGGTCCTCGAGGACGCGCTTCAGGCGCGGGGCGCGCGAGGGCCGGGGATTCCGCGCGTCGAACGTCTCCGGTGGAAGCTGCACGATCGCCGCGCGCCGGCGCCGGTCGCAGAGCTGCACGAGGCAGAGGCGGTCGCGCCGGGTCTGCAGGCCCATCGTCTCGGTGTCCACCGCCAGCTCGGGGCCGGCGAGGTAGGTGTCGAGGAGGTCTTCGCTCAGGTCGCCGGCCAGGATCTCCGGCGGGACGTCGGGGGGGCGCTCAGGCATGTCGAAAGCTCCTCGCGGACGCCGGATCGTACCACCGGCTCAGCGGTGGAAGACGCCCCGAAGCCAGGCCCTGAGTCCGGCGGGTCTCTCGGTGTGGTGGAGGCTCACCTGCTCCTCGCGCACCAGGCGCGCGTGGCAGGCGGCGCAGAGCGGGCCCTGCAGGCCGAACCAGCGCGGCGAGGTGAACGAGCGCCCGCAGGCGACGCACTGGATGGGCCGGGTTTCGTCTCGCTCGGTCAAAGGGGGCGGTGTCGTGGGGTGGCTGACGGGATTCGAACCCGCGACCTCCAGGGCCACAACCTGGCGCTCTATCCAAGCTGAGCTACAGCCACCACCGGTCGAATGGCGCGCCTGAAGGGATTCGAACCCCTGACCCGCAGCTTAGAAGGCTGCCGCTCTATCCAACTGAGCTACAGGCGCACGCGCCAAACATCGAAGTCTAGCACGCCTCCGCCGGCGGTGGTCGGGGAGGCGGGATTTGAACCCGCGACCACGAGCGCCCAAGGCTCGTGCTCTACCAGGCTGAGCTACTCCCCGGACTGCCGGGGATCATAGCAGTATCATGCCGGCGCATGGCCGTCCTCCTCCTGGCCAGCCAGAATCCGGGAAAGCTGAACGAGATGCGCACGCTGGTCGCGGGGCTGCCGTTCCGCGTCGTCTCCCCGCGTGAGATCGGCATCCGGGACGCGCCCGACGAGACGGGGGCGACCTTCCTCGAGAACGCGACCATCAAGGCTCTCGCCTACGCGCGGCTCTCCGGCCTCCTGACCGTGGCCGACGACTCCGGCCTCTCCGTGGACGCCCTCGACGGCGGACCCGGCCTCTTCTCGAGCCGCTTCGGCGGGGAGGGCGCGACCGACCTCGAGCGGAACCTCCTCCTCCTCGAGAAGCTCCGCGGCGTGCCGCGGGAGCGTCGCGGGGCGCGCTTCACGAGCGCCGTTGCGGCGGCGAAGGGCGCCGCCGTGCTCTTCGAGGCCGAGGAGACCGTCGAGGGGCTCATCGCGGAGGAGATGCGGGGAGGGAGCGGCTTCGGCTACGACCCGCTCTTCTTCTACCCGCCGTTCGGGAGGACGTTCGGCGAGGTGCCGGGGGAGGAGAAGGACCGGGTGAGCCACCGCGGGAAGTCGTTCGCCCGGCTGCGGGGGTTCCTGGCCGGATGGCACGAGGGAGGCGCCTGAGGCCACGCCGCACCCCGCGAGCCGCCGGATCCCACGGTGACGGTCCGGCCGGAGCCCTGCAGACTACGGTTGACGGGCCTTCGGCTCGAAGTCCGCGAGGGCCTTCCTCTGGAGCTCGAGGAGCTCCCGGATCCCCTTGTCGGCCGCCCCCATGAGGTCCCGCATCTCCTCCTCGGTGAACGGCTGGCCCTCGGCGGTGCCCTGCACCTCGACGAAGCGCCCGCGCCCCGTCTTCACGACGTTCATGTCGACGTGGGCGGTGGAGTCCTCCTGGTAGTTGAGGTCGAGGAGGATCGCGTCGCCCACTTTGCCGACCGACACGGCGGCCACGTAGTCGACCACCGGGACCTCGGCCAGCGTGCCGGCGCGCCGCAGCTTCCGCAGGGCCTCGACGAGGGCGACGAAGGCGCCGGTGATGGAGGCGCACCGGGTGCCCCCGTCCGCCTGGATGACGTCGCAGTCCACCCAGAACGTCCTCTCGCCGAGGGCCTTCGCGTCCACCACCGCCCGAAGGGAGCGGCCGATCAGGCGCTGGATCTCGTGGGTGCGTCCGGAGGGAGCCCCCCTCGCGGCCTCGCGGGCCGAGCGCGTGTTGGTGGCGCGCGGGAGCATGCCGTACTCGGCCGTGACCCAGCCCTCGCCCTTGCCTTTCAGGAACGGGGGGAGCTTGTCCTCGACGCTCACCGCGCACACGACCCTCGTGTCCCCGACCTCCACGAGGCAGGAGCCGTCGGCGTGCTTGAGGTAGCCGCAGGTGAAGCGCACCGGCCGCAGGTCGGCCGGCCCGCGGCCGTCGGCGCGGACCCCCGCCTCGCGCTTCAGGACCGACGGGTCGATCTGCTGCTTGAAGTCGCCGAGGCGGAAGCTCACGGGCGGCCGCCCTCCACGGCCGGCCCGGGCGCGGATCGATCGAGACCGTAGAGCCGGCGGTACTGCTCCCGGCTCCCGAGGACGATCAGGACGTACGTGCGGGTCTCGGTGAAGGGGATGCTCTCGATGAACTCCTCCGGGGGGAGCTCGCCGCGGGCGGCGGTCCAGGCCTCCACCCGCTCGGGTCCCGCGTTGTAGGCGGCCAGGACCTTCTCGACCGCGCCGGGGAACCGCTCGCTCATCTGGCGCAGGTACCGGGTGCCGAAGTCGAGGCTCGTCGTCGGGTTCAGGAGGACGGCGCGGCGGAAGCGCTGGCCCTTGTCGCGCGCCATCTTCCGCCCGGTGGCCGGCATCACCTGCATGAGCCCGCGCGCCCCCGCCCGGCTCAGGGCCGCGGCGTCGAAGCTCGACTCCTGGAGGATGAGCGCGGCCAGGAGAGCGGGATCGACCCCCTCGCGCTGGGCGGCGAGCCGCAGCTCGCTCTCGTAACGAATCGGGAAGAGCACCTCCCAGAACTCGCGCGGCAGGCGGTCGCCCGCCTCGCCCACCCACTCCGGGTGGGCCGCCTTCAGGGCCGTGATCGCGGGACGGAAGCGGCCTTCCCGCCAGTCGATCCAGGCGAGGGTGGCCTGCACACGGGGCGACGTCGAGACGAGGCGCAGCTCCAGCGCCGCCTCGTCCAGGCGCTCGACGAGGAGGAGCTGGCGCAGGCGGGAGGCCTGCGGCTCCGGCAGCTCCGGCTCCGGAGGCGGGGCCACCGCCTCGAGGACGGCGCGAGGGGCGGTGCCCTCTCCGCCGAGGCGGGCCAGGGCCTCCTCGGCGCGCACGCCGTGGTAGGCGTGCTTGTAGCGCTGGACGGTCTCGGCCAGGAGAGCCTTCGCGCGGTCGACCTGGCCGAGGGCCAGGCGCGCCTGGGCGGCCCAGTAGAGGAAGCCGGGCGTCGCCCCGTTCGGCGGGCGGAGGCGCGCGGTCGACTCGAGGGTCAGGGCGGCCGCCTCGTAGCGACGCGCGCGGTAGTCGGCCCAGGCCGCGCGCCACGCGGCTCGCTCGACGTACCGCCCCTGGGGGTACTCGGTGTAGAGCCGCCGCCACCACGGCAGCGCCGCTTCGTCGAGGGCGTCCTTCTGGTAGTGCCCGGCGAGGGAGAGGAGCGCCTCCTCGCCCCAGGGCGTCCCCGGAAAGCGGTCGGCCACGGCCTGGAACGCGTCGGGGGTGCGCGTGCGTCGAGACCGGTCGCGAGCGAGGAGGAAGGCGGCCTCGGCGGCGTGGGGTGAGCCGGCCGTGACCTTCTGGAGAACGGCGACGCCTTCCGGGACGCGCCCGCGGGAGAGGAGGGCGCGGCCGAGGCGGACTCGAGCGAGGTCGGCCTCGGCGGGAGGCAGGCTCGCGAGCGGCACCGCCCGCAGGGCGACGATCGCCTCGGACGTCTGCCCGGCGGTGAGCAATGCCCCTCCGCGCTCGAGGAGGAGACGCGCCCGGTCGTCCGCGGTGCGCGGGGGCAGGAGCGTGGAGAGCGGGGCGAGGCGGACCCGCGCCTCCCGCGCCTGGGGTGAGGCGGGGTGCTCGCGGTCGAGCCTGTCGAAGGCGAGGGCCGCGTCTCTTCGCTCGCCGCGGGCGAGGTGCGCGAGCCCCAGGTCGAGGAGGGCGGCCGCGGCCTCGGTCGGGCAGTCGGCGGCCACCCGTTCGAGCGCGGCCGGCACCGCCGCGTTCGGCTTCGGGCTTCGGGCGAGGATCGCCGCCGCCCGGGGGAGCGCGGCGCAGGCCGCCGTGCTCGAGGGCTCGGAGGCCGCGCCGAGGTACGACCGTACGGCCTCGTCGTCGTGCCCGAGGGCCTCCTGGGCTCGCGCGACGGCCAGCAGCGCGTGATCGCGAAGGAGCGTCCGCGCGACGTCGGGGTGGATGAGGTGGGGGAGGGCCTCCGCGGTGCGGCCGGCGTCGAGGAGACGCAGGCCGGCGGCGAGGCGGGCGAGGCCGGAAGCCTCGGTGCCCGGGTTCCGCTCCGAGACCGCGACGAGGGCCGCCGCCGCCCCGGGCCCTTCGGACAGAACGGCCTCCCGGAGGGCGGCCTCGGCGGCGTCCCGAGGCTCCGCGTGGAAGCGCCAGTCGGCGCTCCCGGGCGGAGCGGCGAGGAGGAGAAGAAGAGCGAGGCTCGCGGACAAGAGGGGCGCCCCGGCTCCTACATGGGTCCGAGGGCGTTCGGATCGCCCCCGGCGAGGATCCGCACGAGCTCGTCGTGGAAGTAGTCGCTCGCGTCGCGCACCGCGTTGGGGACGCGGTCGTGGTACATCTGCCGGCCGCGCTCGATGTCCTCCTTGAGCCGCTCGTAGATGTCCTTGGTCTTGCGGCCCTCCGTGACCTTGGCCTCGTTGTAGAGCTTGATCTCGCTCACGACGAGCCGGGCGAACCTCTTCGCGTCGTCGTGGGCCTTCTGGTCTTCCGGGGCGAGCCCGCGCGGCGGTGGCGGCGCCGGGGCGGCCGGCGGCGCCGGGGGAGGCGAAGGGCGCACGGGAGGCGTCGTGGGCGGCCGGAGCACCGTGGCCGCGGCCTGCGCCCGCGCCGTGCTCGGATCGGCCGCCGCCCGGGAGCCGGTCTCGCCGAAGGGGGGGACCGGCGGAGGGGCGACCGCCGGGCGCAGGCTGGGGCTCGTCCCGCCCGGCGCCGGGCCCGGACCGGCGGCCCGCGCCTGGCCGCTCAGGACGTCGATCACCTTGCCCGCGTAGGCGACCATGATCTCCACGAGGTCCCCCGTGGGCGGGGGCACCTCGTCCTGCGGGGTGTCGCAGTAGAGGACGGCCGCGACCTTGTCCCGCAGGATGAGCGGAACGGCGATGATGCCCTGCTGGTCTCCCCCGAGCCGCGAGAGCGCCTGCGCCGTGCCGGGCGAGTGGCTCACGTGGCCGCGGGTCGCGTGGCGCGAGCTGTGGACGACCCGGAAGACGGTGTCCGCGGTCAGCGGAATGGTGAGGCTCTTCACCACGTCGTTGTGGTCGAATCCGCGCGCGTACCAGCCCACCGCCGCGTTGTTCTTCAGGATGAACATCGCCGCGCGCTCGATGTGCTTCGTCACCTCGCCGACGAGGTGGGTCAAGACCTCGGAGAGGTTCGCTCCCTTGTCGAGCGCGGCGAGCGAGGCCTTGAGCCCGGAGTAGTCGGCGGCGGCCGCGGGCGGCGGCTGCTGGGCGAGCACTTCGGCGACCGCAGCCGCGATCGATTGCTCGTCGACCTTCTCGTCGTAGCGGGCCACGGTCTCGCCGAGCTCGTCGAGCGCGCGGACGAGAGAGGCCTGGTGTCCCTGGATGGCGCGCTGGATCTCGACGACCCAGTTCGCCATCTGCTGGCTGATGAGGGCGGAGGTGCGTGCCTTCAGGTCGTCTTCGAGGCCCATGGTCTCCTCGGCGGACGCGCCGAAAATCAAGCAGAATCCCGACTTACGTCCCCGCGCATTATGCGGCACTGGAACCTTGGTGTCAACGAAAAGGGTCCGGCGGAGCGGCCTACCGTCCGAGCGGCCGGGTCGGCTATCGTCGTGGCTGTGCCGCGCCACCCACCCCGACCGAGACGCCCGGGCGTCCGGGCCATCTACCGGCGCCTGAGGAGGGCGTTTGGGCCGGCGGGCTGGTGGCCCGCCGAATCGCCGTTCGAGGTCTGCGTGGGTGCGATCCTCGTCCAGAACACCGCGTGGACGAACGTCGAACGGACGATCGGCCTGCTCCGGCGGAGGGGGCTTTTGTCCCACGAGGGGCTCCACCGCCTCTCTGCGAGCCGCCTCGCCCCTCTCCTCCGCACCTCCGGGACCTTCCGGGTGAAGGCGCGTCGTCTCCGCGCACTCCTGGACTTCCTCGGCCGCGAGTACGGCGGACGGGCGGAGGCCATGCGCGCCGAGGAGCCGGGGCGCCTGCGGCGGGGACTCCTTGCCGTCGAGGGCGTCGGCCCGGAGACGGCGGACTCGATCGTCCTCTACGCGGCCGGGCACCCGGCCTTCGTCGTCGACGCCTACACCCGCCGCGTCTTCTCACGCCTGGGGCTGCTGCAGGGCCACGAGCGTTACGAAGCCGTCCAGCGCTTCTTCACCGATGCCCTCCCGCGGGACGCCGGCCTCTACAACGACTACCATGCCCAGATCGTCCGCCTCGCCAAGGACGTCTGCCGCCCTCGTCCCCGCTGCGCCCAGTGCCCCCTCGACGACCTCTGCCCGAAGGTGGGGGTGCCATCCTGAGGGACTCCGTTACGCTGGTCCCGAGGGCCCGCCCGTCTCCCGCGGGGTCCGGCCGATGCGCCGCTCGAGGGAGCGTCCGTCCTCGATCCAGGAGAACCATGCTGAAAGCTCCCGCCCTGGCCGTGCTCGTCCTCGTTCCGATCGCCGTTCCCGTCACCGCCCAGGACTTCTGGAAGCACTGGGGGGACGGGAAGGCCGAGCTCGACGGCTATTCCCTCAAGCAGCCGCGCTACGGCACGCTCCGCGACGGCCGGGCGGTGGTCGTCTTCGTGACCGAGGACTTCTCCGACTCCCTCCGAGTGAAGGCGGACCCCGGCAAGCACCCTTCGTCCGACGTCTACCCCGTCCTGAAGGTCAACGTCGTGCGCGCCTTCCAGACCGGCATCTACGACTACCGGGTCATGACGTCGACATTCCTGCGGGTCGCGCCGGGATGGCCGGTGGTGAAGGTCAGCTTCTCGAGCCAGGAGTGGTGCGGCCAGGTCTGGCACCAGATCGTGCCCCGCGCCGGCCGGCTCGCCGGCCTCTTCCACAGCTACTTCGACGGCGAGGCGGACGGGACGGACGACCTCCCGCTCCCGAAGGACGGCCTCATGGAAGACGCTCTGCCGATGCTCCTCCGCGCCTGGAACGGCGAGTACCTGAGGGCGGGCGAGAGCCGCACGGTGCCGTTCCTCCCGTCGCTCCTCTGGACCCGGCTGAACCACCGGCCGCTCGCGTGGACGAAGGCCACGGTCGCACGATCGGCGGGGGTGGTGGCGGCATCGGTGCCGGCCGGCCGCTTCCGGTCGACGACCTACACGGTCGAGATCGACGGCGGGCGCACGCTCGGCTTCGAGATCGAGGCCGCGCCACCGTATCGGCTCGTCCGGCAGACCGGCCCGGCCGGCGAAGAACTCGCCCTCCGCGGCTCGACCCGCCTCGCCTACTGGCGGCTCAACGGCCCCGGCGGCGAGGCGCACCTCGAGGAGCTGGGTCTGGCCGCGCGCTGACCTCGCTCCGCCGTCGCCGCGACCGCCTGCGCGCGCCGACCGGCCCTCTCATCTGGAGTGAGCCCGGCCCGCGGTCGCACGAGGCGCGCGTGCTACACTGGTCTTCGGAATGGGGGCGTCACGGTTTCGACGGGAACGTGACCCCGAGAGACGCAGGTCGAGCGTGCCTACCGGCTCGATAATCCGGTGGGAAAACCACAGCTGCCAACGACAACTTGGCGCTGGCTGCCTAACTAAACCCTAGGCAACCCGTCCTGCCGGCCACCCGCCCACGGCGGCTGGACAGGGCGTCACAAAGGTGGGCTCGGCCGGAAGCCCTCGGTCCGGGGGCGACCGGCGAGATCAATCGGACTAGCCCCGGTCGGTTTCGTCCGGCCTTCACGATCGGGGCGAAAGACGAGGTCGGACTAAACCTGTAGGGTCTCTCGCCGGCTCGCTCTCGGACGCGGGTTCGACTCCCGCCGCCTCCACCATCCTGACCCTCAGAATCGACGGGTCGGAGCCCGCCCGCGCGCGAGGCGAGCCTCCACGTTACTTGCAGTACGCAAGTTGCGGCGATTCCTGAAGCGCCTGAAACGCAGGATCCTGCTGGTACCCGTGCGAGGCGTGCGCGAGAGGTACACGCCCCCCGCCCCGACTCGCCACGGCCATCCGGAATGCGCTTCCGGTGACCCGACGAGATCCGGTCTGGCGTCTCTGTTTCGTCGGCCACTGCCAATCGCTCCTTCCGGCTCGCCATGGACCCTCCGGACGGACCGGATCAGCCGATCCGGTTGACGGTCGCGGCATCGATGCTATAGTTCGACGTATAACGAAATGGCAAACCGAGTTTCGTCAACCGTCGACACCCTGAAGGCGCTCGGGCACCCCGTCCGCCTGCGCCTCGTGGCCATGCTCAAGAGCGGCGAGCTGTGCGTGTGCCAGATGACCGCCGTCCTCGGCCTTGCCGCGTCCACCGTCTCGGCGCACCTCACGGACCTCAAGCGTGCGGGCCTCGTGCAGGACCGGAAGGACGGCCGCTGGGTCTTCCATCGGCTCTCTAGCGACCGGCCGGCCGTCTCTCACCTCGAGCCCGTCTGGAGATCGATCGCCGGCGACCCCCAGATAGGCGAAGACGCTCGGGTCCTCCGGGAGCTGCGGCGGGTATCGGTCGAAGAGCTCTGCCGCGTGGACCTCGACCTGCAGAGGCTCGGGATCCGGCGGCCCCTGCGTGGCGCCGCGCGGAGCGATGCCGGGAGGAGATGATGCAGCCCCTGAACGTTCTCTTCCTCTGCACCGGCAACTCGGCCCGGAGCATCATGGCCGAGGCGCTCCTCAACCGGACGGGCGGGGGCCGCTTCCGCGCCTTCAGCGCCGGCAGTCACCCCAAGGGCCAGGTGCACCCGCTGGCGATCGAGACTCTGCGGCAGATGAACCTCCCGGTGGACGGGCTCCGCAGCAAGAGCTGGAACGAGTTTGGGGGTCCGGACGCACCCCAGATGGACTTCGTGTTCACCGTGTGCGGGAACGCGGCCCGGGAGGCCTGTCCCACCTGGTCCGGCCAACCGCTGACGGCGCACTGGGGCGTTGACGATCCGGCGGCGGTCGAAGGGACGCGCGACGAGCAGGTCCGCGCGTTCCTGCGCGCCCTCACCGAGCTCGATGCCCGCATCAAGCTGTTCTCCGATCTGCCGTTCGAGTCGCTCAATCGAATGTCCTTGCAGGCCAGGATCCGCGAGATCGGGGAGGCCAGGTGAGCTGTTCCGCGCGTGCTCGCCCCGATCGTCGGAGTGTGCGGCGCGGTCCCGGATCGGGCCCTCGAAGCGTTTGCGGGATGCCGGGACTGGCTCGAGACCACGGGCGTCCTCGTGGAGCGGTTTGGCCCCTCAACCCGACCCGCTCACGCGAGCGCCCTGCAGTGAGTGGACAAAGCCCTCGCACGAGAGGACGATCGAAGCCTTCCGCTCCTCATTGCCGATGGGGTCGGCGCCTCAGCAGTCCTCCGGGCCTGCCTGCCTTTTCAGGAGGCAGCCGAAGTCCTCCAGCTCGTCAGCGGAGTAGCGGTCGGTCCTGGCTTCGTCCTCGCGAATCAGCCTCCGGCTCGTACAGTCCTGGCACGCGCACTGGGTCGGATGCAGATCGAGCATCCCATCCCCCTCTTCTTCTGCGACCAGGCGGGAACTCCCCATCATTCCGGCCCGTCTGCTCCTCACGCTCGCCGGACGGTCGGGCGAAGCCGGCCGGGGACTGAGAGAGTGCCGGCGGCACGGCAGCGGAACCGACCCCCGCATGACCGAACGATGAAACCAATACCCAGTCTAGGCTTCGCGAGCGACGCGTCAAGGGCTTTCTGGTCATCTTTTGTGGCAGTCCTCTACATCGGCCCGGGTTCTCCGGTCTTGGAGGAGCCTGGCCCCGCCGACGGCCAGGATCAGCCACAGGACGAGCCGCTGGAAGCGCACGCATTCCGCGAGGCCTTCTTGCCGATGGCCGTCGTGTTGCTTGCCTTTCCCGGGCCGGCCTGGGCGATCCGATGAGGATCCCCGCGGGCGGTCGGGTCGGCGTCTGCCGCGTGTGACATACTCCGCCGCAGAGTCACGGAAGCCCTTCCGCTCCCGATGGCTCGAGCGATGCTCGCCGCCTACGTCTCCGGCCACGGCTTCGGCCACTCGACCCGCACCGCCGAGATCCTGCGGGCGCTGCGCGAGCGCGCGCCCAGTCTCGCGATCACGGTCTGCACTTCGGCTCCGGCGTTCCTCTTCGAGAGCGTCGTGGCGGCGCCGCTCGCCGTCCGACGGGTGGAAGGCGACGTAGGGCTCGTCCAGAAGGACGCTCTCGTGATCGACGAGGAGGGAACGGCCGCCGCGTGGCGGGCCTTCGAGTCCGGGTGGGCCGAGCGGGTCGCGACGGAGGCGGCCTGGCTCCGCGAGGCGGGCGTCCGGCTCGTCGTCGGCGACATCCCGCCCCTCGCCTTCGCGGCGGCGGGGAAGGCCGGCCTCCGATCGGTGGCGATCGGCAACTTTTCCTGGGACTGGATCTACGGCCACCTCGCGCCGCGCGTGCCGGCGCTCGCCGAGGCGGCGGCCCGGGCGGGGGAGGCCTACGGGCTCGCGGAGCGGCTGCTGCGGCTCCCCTTTGCCGGGGACCTGTCCGTCTTTCGCCGCATCGAGGACGTGCCCCTCGTGGCCCGCAGGCCCACGGTGGGGAAGGCGGAGGCCCGGCGGCGGCTGGGCGTCGACGGGCGGCCGCTCGTCCTCCTGTCGTTCGGCGGCGTGGGCGTGCCCGGCCTGCGCCTCGCCGCCTACGGGGCCCTCGAAGGCTGCCGGTTCCTGCTCACCGGCCCCGCGGGAGCCGGGCCGACGCCCGCCAACCTCGCCCGCGTCGACGGCGGAGCGCTCGCTGCCGCCGGGCTCGAGTACCCCGACCTCGTCGGGGCCGCGGACGTCGTGGTGACCAAGCCGGGCTACGGCATCGTGACGGACTGCATCGGAGCGGGCACGCGGCTCGTCTACACCGACCGCGGCGACTTCCCGGAGTACCCGATCATGGTGGCGGAGATGCCTCGCTACGTGCCGGCGGTCTTCGCCACGAACGAGGACGTGCGCGAGGGGCGGATCGGCCCCGCCCTCGACAGCGTGCGGGCCATGCCGTTTCCGGACTCGCCGCGCACCGACGGCGCGGCCGTGGCCGCGGACAAGCTGCTCGCGATGCTGTAGCCTCTCGGCCCCGCGCCGCCCATCCGCCTAAAGGCCGACGAAGGCCAGGCCGTGCATGGCGTACTTCTTGATGTCGGCCTCGTACTTGCGGAAGAGCTCGACGTTGGCTTTCGGCACGGCGAGGGCCTGGCCCGCCTCCTGGCCGAGCCGCGCCATCTCCTCCTGGGCCTTCTTCACGTCGGCGTCGGAGACGTCGGCTGAGCCGGGCACGCCCTGCTTCTGGGCCGCCTCGAGGCCCGCCTTCGCCGCTCCCTCCATGCCCTTCGCCGCTTGAGACATCGACTCGGCGATGGCCTCGGCCGGCATCTTCCCGGTGTGCTTCTCGGTGTCCGCCGCCCACGCGGTCTTGTAGACGGCGAGCTGGATCGCCCGGTACTCCTCCTCGCTCATGCCCACGTCGGCGAGGGCCTTCATCTGCTCGAGGCGGATCTCGCCGAACATCTCGCCGAGCTTCCCCCCCGCCGACCAGAGGTCGGACGGCGTGAGCTTGTCGCCGGCCGTCTCCGACTTCTTCTGCAGCGCGCGCAGGTCGGCCTCGTACCGCCCGTAGACGGCGTACACGCGTTTCCGGGTCTCGAGGAACTTCACGAAGCGCGCCTCGGGGATGACGCCGTCAGCCGGCGCCGTGTAGGAGTTGGCGTTCGCCTTCTTCTCCCAGCGCTCGATCTCCTTCGTCTTGGACGCGATCCTCTCGAGCCCGCCCGCGGCTTCGGAGAGCTTGCCCTTGGCCCACCAGCCCATGCCGACGACGCCCACCACGACGGCCGCACCGATCAGGACGACGACACACCCGCATCCGATCGCGATCTTCGCGCCCTTCCCCATGGCCATGGGATCCCTTCCCCCCGGAAACCGCGCCAGTATACGCTGGAGCCGGCGCGGCCCGAACTCGCGATAGCGCGGCCCGAACTCGCGATAGAATGACCTCCGGGCGCGAGCCCTCCCGAGGAGGACGAATGGAACCGACGTGGCACGACGGCCTGAGCCGGAAGGCCCTGGTGGAGCTGGTCGAGGGGCTGCTCCTGGCGATGGACAAGGCGGTGCCGCGCCTCGACGCCATCGCGCACCACCTCTCCCTCACGTCCCAGCAGGGCGAGGAGATGGAGGTCCTCGGCGGGATCGGCGACCAGATCGCCGACATCGGGGACGAGCTCTACGCCGCCAGCGACCGCGACAAGCTGCGAGAGTGGGGCAACGAGATCGACGCGACGGGCAAGGCCCACTGAGTCCATGGGGGGGAGGGGGGGCGATGAGCCCCCCAAGGAGAGCCGGAGAGGCACCTATGTTCGTGGTCGGGGAGCCTCGTCCGAGCCGGCGTCCTCTCGAGGGCCATTCCCCATGGCAGCCGCCGAGGGATCGGCAACTCCCGTGGGCAGTGGCAGGTCTTCCGGAAAGAGGCCGAGCGAACCTCCCACGGCTGACGACGCGGCCCTGACCAGCGACCCCGAGGCGCTCCAAACGACCGGAGCGCCTCGGGGGCTGCGGGTGGGCATGGTCTCCCTCGGCTGTCCGAAGAACCTCGTCGACGGCGAGGTGATGCTCGGCCGGCTGCAGGCCGCGGGCTACGGCCTCGTCGCCGACGCGAGAGAGGCGGACGTCGTCGTCGTGAACACCTGTGCCTTCATCGACCGGGCCAAGCAGGAGTCGGTCGACGCGATCCTCGAGATGGCGCGCGAGAAGGAGACCGGGCGGGCGAAGCGTCTCGTCGTGACGGGCTGCCTCCCCCAGCGCTACGACGCGGAGCTCCGGAAGGAGATCCCGGAGATCGACGCGACGCTCGGGACGGGGCAGGTGGACGAGATCGTCCGCGCGGTCGGCGGGCACGGGACCTCCCTCGCCGAGGCGGGGCCGCCCACCTGGGTCTACGACCACAACTCCCCCCGCGTCCGCTCGACGCCCCCCTGGCTCGCCTACGTCAAGATCTCCGAGGGCTGCGACTACACCTGCTCCTTCTGCATCATCCCCACCCTCCGCGGGCGGCACCGCAGCCGCGGCGTCGAGGACGTCGTGGCGGAGGCGCGGGCGCTGGCCGCGAAGGGGGTGCGCGAGATCGTGCTCGTCGCCCAGGACTCGACCCGCTACGGCCTCGACCACGGGGTTCGGGACGGCCTGGCCTATCTCCTGCGTCGGCTCGGCCGGATCGACGGGCTCCGGTGGATCCGGGTCATGTACGCCTACCCCTCGACCCTGACCGACCCGATCCTCGACGCGATGGCGAGCGAGGAGAGGGTCGTGAAGTACGTGGACATCCCGCTCCAGCACGCGAGCGAGCCCGTCCTCCGCCGGATGAAGCGGCCGACCGGCCGGGGCAACTTGCTGGGGATGGTGGAGAGGATCCGCGAGCGGGTGCCCGGCGTCGCGGTGCGGACGTCGTTCATCGTCGGCTTTCCCGGCGAAACGGAGGAGGACTTCGAGCGGCTCCTGGGCTTCGTGGCGGCGGGGCGGTTCGACAACGTCGGGGTGTTCACGTACTCCGACGAGGAGGGGACGAGGTCGTTCGAGATGGCCGATCGCGTCCCGGCCCGGGTGAAGGAGGCCCGCCGCCGGCGGATCATGGCCCTCCAGAAGGGGATCTCGCTTCGCAGGAACCGAGCCCGGATGGGAGAGCGGCTGGAGGTCCTCGTCGAGGGGACGCACCCCGATTCGGACCTCCTGCTCCGCGGCCGGCTCGCCGGCCAGGCCCCCGAGATCGACGGCCAGGTGATCCTGAACGACGGCACGGCCGAGGCCGGCTCCTTCGTCACCTGCGAGGTGACGGAGGCCCACCCCTACGACCTGGTGGCCCGGATCGTCTGATCGCCGGGCACCGCTGGAGAGCGCCGGCCCCCCCCGGGGCAAGGACCCCGAGGTCCCCTATCTCCTTGCGGCTCCGGCGGGTTGCTGGTATCATGCGGTTTCTGGCAACGGGCGCTGGACCAGAGTGGGCTCGCCCACTCTTTTTTTTGGAGGAACAACCTGGCGAGGCGGGAGGGGACGGTCGAGCGGGTGAGGTCTGCCGCCCAGCGGGTGACGACCGACCGCGGCTTCGAGCTCGTGGACGTCGAGCTGAAGCGGGCGGCCGGCGGCCAGCTCGTGCGCCTCTACGTCGACAAGGCTGGCGGAGGCATCGGCCTCGACGACCTCCAGTCGGTCTCGGAGGAGGTCTCGGCGATCCTCGACGCCGAGGACCCGATCGAGGGGCACTACACCCTCGAGGTCTCGTCGCCCGGCCTCGACCGGCCGCTGCGGTCGGAGGAGGACTACCGGAGGTTCTCGGGGCGCCTCGCACGGCTGTCGAGCTACGAGCCGGTCGACGGGCGCCGGCACTGGGCCGGGCGGATCGTCTCGTGCGACGCGGGGGTGGTGACCCTGGATCTCGAGAAGGGGCAGGGCCAGGCCCGGGTCCCCCTCGCCAAGGTGTCCCACGGCCGGCTCGAAGTCGAGTTCCCGAAGGCGGGGAGAGCGGAGTAGCACAGGACTCATGGCCAATCAGCTGCGGCAGCAGATCGAGCAGATCAGCCGGGAGAAGAACATCAACCCCGACGTGATCATCGCCGCCATCGAGGACGCGATCCTCACCGCCTCCAAGAAGTACTACAAGGGCGCGGAGGACCTCCGCAGCCGCTTCAACGAGGAGACGGGGCAGATCGAGGTCTTCGCCGTGAAGCAGGTCGTGGAGACGGTGGAGATCCCCGAGACGCAGCTCAGCCTCGAGGAGGCCCACCAGATCTTTCCCGGGGCGGAGATCGAGCTCGGGCAGGAGATCGAGTTCCCGAAGCCCACCGACGTGCTCGGGCGAATCGCGGCCCAGACCGCGAAGCAGGTGATCTTCCAGAAGGTGAGGGAGGCCGAGCGCGACAACGTCTTCGCCGAGTACTCGGGCCGGGTGGGCGAGGTCGTCAACGGGATCGTGAAGCGCCAGGAGATGGGGGATTTCGTGGTCGACCTGGGCCGGGCCGAGGCGCTTCTCCCGCGCAAGGAGCAGAGCCGGGCCGAGGCCTACCAGACGGGAGACCGGGTGAGGATCGCGATCGTCCGCGTGGCCAAGGCGGCCAAGGGCCCCCAGGTCATCGTGAGCCGGACCGACCCCGCCCTCCTGGTGAAGCTCTTCGAGATGGAGGTCCCCGAGATCTACGACGGCACCGTCCAGATCAAGGGGGCCGTCCGGGAGGCGGGGGAGCGGGCCAAGGTGGCCGTCATCTCGCGCGAGCGCGACGTCGACCCGGTGGGTGCCTGCGTCGGCATGAAGGGCACCCGCGTGCAGTCGATCATCCGCGAGCTGCGCGGGGAGAAGATCGACATCGTCGAGTGGAGCGACGACCCCACGTCGTTCGTGGTGAACGCGCTCTCCCCGGCCAAGGTCAGCCGGGTCTCGATCGTGGACGAGGAGCAACGCATCATGGAGGTCGTCGTCGAGGACAAGCAACTGAGCCTCGCCATCGGCAAGAAGGGGCAGAACGTGCGCCTCGCGGCCAAGATCGTGGGCTGGCGCATCGACATCAAGAGCGAGGAGGAGAAGCGCCGCGAGGTCGAAGCCGAGATGGCCCGGATGGCGCGGGCGGTGGACGAGATCCGGAGCCTCGAGCGCCACGGCGTGGGCGAGAAGGTGGTCCAGAAGCTGGTGGAGGCGGGCGTCCACGGCCTCGCCCACCTCGTCGAGATGCCGGAGGAGGACCTCCTCGCGATCGAGGGGGTGGGCCCGAAGACGGTCGAGAAGATCCGCGAGGCGGCGGTCGCGGCGAAGGCCGAGTGGGACGCCCGCGACGCCGCTGAGGAAGCGGAGAGGCTGGCCGCGGAGCAGGCCCCGGCGGAGCCGGACGCGCCGGAGGGGGACTCGGCGTCACCCCCGCCGCCCCCGGAGGCCGCCGCGGCCGAAACGGGCGGTCAGGGCGAAGGCGACGCGAGCGTGGCGAGCGGCGAGGAAGGTGGGACCGATGGGGAACGTTAGGGTCTTCACTCTCGCCCGCGACCTGAGCCTCACGAGCCAGGAGGTCATCGACCGCCTCAAGAAGCTCGGAGTCGAGGTGAAGACTGCCTCGAGCTCGGTCGACGAGGACACCGCCGACAAGCTCCGGCGGATCATGAAGATCGACGCGCTGACGGCCAAGAAGCGGCGGGTCTACGGTAGCGAAGAGGACGAGGACGAGCGCGAGAGGCAGGAGCGCGAGCAGAAGGAGAGGATCGCGGCGGAGCGGGCGGCGCGGGAGCAGGCGGCCGAGGAGGCGCGCGCCGCGGCGGAGGCCCGCAAGTCGGGCCGGGGGCGGCGCAAGCCGGAGCCGGAGAAGGCCCCGGCGGAGCCGATCCCGGCGGCACTGGCGCACGCGCCGGGCGCACCGCGTCTCGCGCCGAAGAGCGCGACGCCATTCCCCGTGCCTCTGATCGAGGAGGCGGGGGAGGGGGAGCCAGCGGAGGTCGGTGCTCCCCCCGTGCTCCTCTACGAGGAGGAGAGCACTCCTCCTCTGCCCGAGGAGATCCCCGCCGCGGCTCACGTCGCGCCCGCGGGTCCGGTGCGCACGACGGTGACGGCGCCTCGCCTCGCGGGCCCGGTGAGGCCGATCGCTCCTCCGGCTCCTTCCGCTCCGCCGGCCATCGCGGCGTCGGCTCCGGCCGCCGTGGCTTCGGCCGAGGGGGCCCCCGACGGCGCCGTGGCCCCGCCGGCGGCCGCACCCGCGCCGCCGCCCCGAGTCGTCGCGCGTCCGGCGCCGGCTCGTCCGCTCCGGCCGATCGCGCCCGCCCGTCCGGTGGGCCCCCACCCCACGACGCCGCGCCCGACGAGCCCGCACGCCGTGTCGGGCGGCCCGCTGCCGCGCTCTCCGCACCCCGTCTCGGCCCGGCCCGGCGCCGCGACGCGGCCCCTGGCCCCGATCGGCCGGCTATCGCCCGGCGCGCCGGCGCGACCGGCGGGCCGGCCCGCGCCACGTGCGAAGGCCAAGACGCCTGCGGTCCCGCCCAAGGAGGAGAGGCCGGCGTACACCGGCCCGCCGCGCAAGATCGCCCTCACCGAAGGGGTCACGGTCAAGGAGCTCGGCGAGAAGATGGAGGACGTCAAGTCCCGGGACATCATCAAGGCGCTCATCACCCGGGGCGTCATGGCGACCGTCAACCAGAGCGTCGACCCCGCGCTCGCCGTCGAGATCTGCCGGGAGTTCGGATACGAGGCCTCCATCCAGTCCTTCGAGGAGGAGCTCGTCCAGGTCCAGACGGTGGAGTCGAAGCCGGAGGACCTCGTGCCGCGCGCCCCCGTGATCACCGTCATGGGACACGTCGACCACGGGAAGACCTCCCTTCTCGACTCGATCCGCCAGACCGCCGTCGCGGCGGGCGAGGCGGGGGGCATCACGCAGCACATCGGGGCCTACCACGTCGACGTCGGGACGCGGCGCGTCGTCTTCCTCGACACCCCGGGCCACGAGGCGTTCACGCTGATGCGCGCCCGCGGGGCCAAGGTCACCGACATCGTCGTCCTGGTGGTGGCGGCCGACGACGGCGTCATGCCCCAGACCCTCGAGGCCATCGACCACGCAAAGGCGGCCGGGGTGCCGATCGTGGTCGCGGTGAACAAGATCGACAAGGCGGACGCGCAGCCGGACCGGGTGCGCCAGCAGCTCTCGGACCGCGGCCTCGCCCCCGAGGAGTGGGGCGGGACGACCGTCTTCGTCAACGTGTCGGCGAAGAAGAAGATGGGCCTCGACCAGCTCCTCGAGATGCTCCTCCTGGTGGCGGACCTCCAGGAGGTCAAGGCGAACCCGAAGAAGCCCGCAATGGGGACCGTCCTCGAGGCGCGCCTCGACAAGGGCCGCGGGCCGGTGGCGACCGTGCTCGTCCAGGACGGCACGCTCGGCGTCGGCGACACCGTGGTCGCGGGCGCGGTGGCGGGGAAGGTGCGCGCGCTCGTGGACGACCGCGGGTCGCGCCTGAAGACGGCCGGTCCGGCGACGCCGGTCGAGGTCCTGGGTCTCCCGTCGCTGCCCGAGCCCGGCGACCAGCTCCTCGCGGTGACGGACAGCCTGAAGGCGCAGTCGATCGTCAACTTCCGCCAGCTCAAGATGCGCGAGAAGGCGCTCGCCGCCTCGGCCCGCATCCGGCTCGAGGACCTCGGGCGCGCGATCGCCGAGGGCCAGCTGAAGGAGCTGCTCGTCGTCCTCAAGGCCGACGTCCAGGGCTCGCTGGAGGCGGTGGCCGACCAGCTCGGCAAGCTGCCCCAGGAGAAGATCAAGGTCCGGATCATCCGGCAGGGCGTGGGGGCGGTCACCGAGGGCGACGTGCTCCTGGCCGCGGCGTCGAACGCGGTCGTCATCGGGTTCAACGTGAGGCCGGAGCGGAAGGCGGCCGAGATCGCCGAGCGGGACGAGGTGGAGCTCCGCCTCTACACGATCATCTACGACGTGGCCGAGGACATGAAGAAGGCCATGGAGGGCCTCCTCGAGCCCACCCTGCGCGAGGTGCGCCTGGGCGCGGCCGAGGTGCGCGAGACGTTCAAGATCTCGAAGGTGGGCACGATCGCCGGCTGCTACGTGCAGGACGGCCGGGTGACGCGGGCGGCCCAGGTGCGGCTGTTGCGGGACAACGTCGTGATCCACACCGGACGCGTGAGCTCGCTGAAGCGGTTCAAGGACGACGCGAGCGAGGTCAAGTCGGGCCTCGAGTGCGGCATCGGCATCGCGGGCTACAACGACGTGAAGCCGGGCGACGTCATCGAGTTCTTCACGACCGAGAAGGTCAAGGAGACTCTCTAGGAGCGAGAGGCCCGAGGCGTCCCCGGCGTCCCATCCCGGGAGGCCTCCGGTCGTCGGCAATGGTCATCGGCCTCCTGACGCTCGAACTCCACTTCCCGGGGGCGCGGTCGCTCAAGGACAAGCGGCAGGCGCTCCGGAGCTTGGAAGCGCGCATCCGCAACCACCACAACGTCTCCCTGGCCGAGGTCGAGCACCAGGACCTCTGGCAGCGCTCGCGGCTCGCCGTCGTCGCGGTGAACACCGACCAGGCCCATCTCGACCGGACCCTCGCCGCCGTGGCGGGCGAGGCGGCGACCGCCCGCGACGTGCTCGTCGCGGACCAGCAGACGGAGTACCTCTGATGGGTCGGCGGCCGGAGCGTCTCGCGGAGGAGATCCGGGAGGAGGTGGCGCGCATGATCGCCTCCGAGCTCAAGGATCCCCGGATCGGGTTCGTGACCGTGACCCGGGTCGAGCTGGCCCACGACCTGCGCTACGCGCGGGTGCACGTCGGGGTCCTGGGCGACGAGGGAGCGCGCGAGAAGAGCCTCACCGCCCTCCGGAGCGCGGCCGGCTTCGTACGCCGCGAGCTGGGCCGGCGGCTGCGGATCCACCACACGCCCGAGATCGACTTCCGCTACGACAAGGGCCTCGAGGCCACCGACCGCGTGGCCCGCCTCCTCCAGGAGGACGCCGAGCGCCGGTCCCCCTCCGAGGAGGGCGGGGGAGGCGAGGAGTAGCGCCGTCGTGGACGGCGTCCTCGTCGTCGACAAGCCGGCCGGCCCGACGTCGCACGACGTCGTGGACCGGGTCCGGCGGGTGCTGGGGACGCGCCGGGTCGGGCACACCGGCACGCTCGACCCCTTCGCGACCGGCGTCCTGCCGGTCTGCGTCGGCCGCGCCACCCGGCTCGCCCGCTTCCTCGCCGGCGGCGAGAAGGAGTACCAGGCGACGGTGCGGCTGGGCTTCGCGACCACGACGGACGACCTCACCGGCGAGCCGTTGACGGACCGACGGCCGGTTGACGTGGGCGCCGAGCAGCTCGCCGCCGCCCTCGCGGCCCTCGTGGGGTCGTACGACCAGGTGCCGCCGACCTTCTCCGCCCGCCACGCGGCCGGCCGCCGACTCTACGAGCTGGCGCGGCGGGGGGAAGCGGTCCCGCGGCCGGCCACGCCCGTGACGGTCCACTCCGTCCAGCTCCGGAGCCGGCAGGGCGACACCGTCGAGATCGCGGTGCGCTGCTCTCCGGGCACCTACGTGCGCGCCCTCGCGCGCGACCTCGGCGAGAGCCTGGGAACGGGCGCGCACCTGGCCGCGCTCCGGCGCACCCGGTCGGGGGCCTTCGACCTGTCGCAAGCCGTGCCGGGGGACGATCTTTCAGGTGCGCCCGAGAAGCTCCTGCCGCTCTCGGCTCTCCTCCTCGAGTGGCCGGCCGCGCGGGTGGGGGCCGAAGGGAGGCTGCGCGTCCGGAACGGACGCGAGCTGGGGCGGGAGGAGGTGCTCGAGGGGTTCCCCGAGGCTCCCGTCGAGCGCGTCCGGATCCTCGACGAGTCGGGGACCCTCGTGGCGCTCGCCGTACCGAAGGGCCTGGCGCCCGGCGTTCCCGGCCTGCCGCGCGTCCCCACCCTGCACCCGGACGTCGTCCTCATGGATTGAGGCTCGCGGGCTCCGACGGGTAAGCGATCCGATACACGCGAGCCCCTTCCTCCTCGTGGACCGGCTCCAGAACGCCGGTCGTGTCGAAGCGCACGCGGTCTCCGCCGTAGAGGGCGAGAAAGGACGCGCCGAGGGAGCGCGCGATCCCCAGGGCTTCGTCGCGGCTCGTCGTCCGGAAGAAGCGGTAGACGGTCTCGTGGCGCGCCTCCAGGTCGGCCCGCGACGCGAACTGCGTGAGGTAGGGCGTGAAGCGCTCGTAGGGAACGCGGCGGCCGGCGAGGACGACCGGTGCCGGTGGATAGCGGGCGCCGGGACGCTGCATCACGACGTCGCCGGGCCGGGAGACGCGCTCGAGCGCGCGCACCGCGCGCACCATCGGGGCCGGGAGCCGGGCGGGCGGCGTGGCGGCCTTCTTGGCGGCGTACTGCCAGGTGGACGGCGTGGCGAGGAGCAGGAGGGCGGCGAGGGCGAGGACGCGGCGAGCGGGACTGCGCGCGAACCGGGCGAGCGCGACCGCACCGAAGACCCACAGGAGGGGGCCGGATTGCTCGACGAGGTACGCCGCGTCGTTCACGACCCTCTGGCCGGGGAGGACCTCGGGCGCCGAGACGCGGAAGAGCAGGCCGAGCGGCCAACCGCTGAGGGCCATCGCCGCGAGCGCCGAGGCGACCGCCGACTCGCGCAGGCCACGAAATGCGGCCGGAAGGGCCAGGAGCCGGAGGCCGAGCGACGCGGCGAGCCACAGCCCGGCCCACGCGAGGAGGCCGGCCCCCGCGAGCGGGGGAAGGCCCAGGGTCTCCCGTGTCACCCGGACGAGATCGAGCGGCGCGACGACCACGCGAACGGTCTCCCCTCCCCGTCCGAGGGCGAGCGCGGCGGTGGCGAGCGCGGCGGGAAGCGACACGAGCAGGAGCGCCGCGCGCGGGGCCCTTCGCCCGACGAGCCACGCCGCGCCCAGCCCCAGGAGCAGGTGCGCGCCGAGGAACACCTTGAAGAAGGGCACCGCCGCCGACTGGAGCGCGGCGAGCGCCAGGTGTCCGCGGGCGCCTGTCTCCTCGAAGCGGGAGAGGCAGACGAGGGCCCCCGCGGCGAGGCCGAGGGCGGGCACGATCGGGTTGGCGTAGGCGAGGGAGAGGAGCACGTTGCCGCGCAGGAGGTCGGTCCACCAGTGCGCCTGGGGGCTTCCGGCGAAGGCGAAGGAGAAGTCGGTGAGGAGGAGCGTCCACGGGACGAAGGCCACCGCGAGAGGCGGCGCGCCGAGGCGTGCGGTGAGCGAGCGGAGGGCGAGGACGAGGGCCAGGGCCCAGAGGGTGACGTCGAAGCGCGTCAGGGAATCCCAGGGGTCGGTGCCCGCCCACCGGAGTGCGGCCGCTCGGACGAGGTCGGTGCCGAGGTGATAGCCGAGGGGGAACCCCGCGACGCCGGGGACCTGCGGCGGATGGCCGATGACCAGCTCTCGCGTGAGGCCGACGTGAAAGGCGGAATCGGACGTCACCAGCGGGTCGAGGAGGAAGTCGCCTGTCGTGTCGAGGCGGTTCCAGGGGTACTGGGCCACGGCGAGGAGCGCGACGAGGGCCAGGGTCGGGGGGATCGCGCCCCGAAGAGAGGGCGACTGGGCCCGGCTCCAAGGTGCGGGCATGAGGAAGGGGACGGCAGCGAGGCCCACGAGCACGGGAAAGAGCCAGGGCGCGTCCAGTCTCAGGCTCAGCCAGTAAGTCCCCGCGCACCAGGCGGTTCCCAGCGGGACGACCAGCGCGGGGTCGATCGGGGCGCGCGCGAGCCGTTGGGCGGTGATCCCCGGAAGGACGATGGAAGCGGCAGCGAAGAGGAGCCAGGCGATGAGGCCGAGGGGTCCCAAGTGCAAGATGGGAAGAGAGTTTACACGTCTCGGACGCGCATGGTATTCTCACCTGTTGATTGATGAGAGGAATCGAGGAGTCAAGGGAGGTCAGTCGGTGAGCTTCAGCAAGGCCCAGAAGGCGGACGTGATCTCGGGTTACAGGACACACGGCACGGACACCGGGTCGCCCGAGGTCCAGGTGGCCCTCCTCAGCGAGCGGATCAGCTACCTGACGGAGCACTTCAAGACCCACCCCAAGGACCATCACTCCCGCCGGGGCCTTCTCCAGCTGGTCGGGCAGCGCCGTCGCCTGCTCGAGTACCTGAAGGGCAAGGACCTCAGCCGCTACCGCGTCCTGATCGGCAAGCTGGGCATCCGCAAGTAGATCCCGGCCACACCTGGGCCGGGGTGTGGCGTCGCGCGTCTCGACGCGCCGCCCCTCCCCGCGCCAGCTCCTCCTGTTCCCGGCGCGCCGTGACGGCGGCGCCCGGCGGTGAGCGGAGACCTTTACGAAGATGGAACGAGTGGAGATGGCCCTGGGCCGTCACACCCTGTCGATCGAGACAGGGAGGATGGCCAAGCAGGCCGACGGAGCGGTCGTGGTGCGCCTCGGCGACACCGTGGTGCTGGCGACGGCGTGCGCGCAGAGCGAGCCCCGGGTGGGCGTCGACTTCCTGCCCCTCACCGTGGACTATCGCGAGGGCAACTACGCCGGGGGCAAGATCCCGGGCGGGTTCTTCAAGCGCGAGGGCCGGCCGAACGAGAAGGAGGTCCTGACCTCGCGGATGATCGACCGCCCGCTGCGGCCGCTCTTCCCGGAGGGCTACGCGTGCGAGACGCAGGTCATCGGCCTCCTGCTCTCCGCCGACATGGAGAACGACTCGGACACGCTGTCGATCGTCGGCGCCTCGACGGCGCTCCTCGTCTCGGACATCCCCTTCGACCGCCCGGTGGGGGCGGTGCGCGTCGGCTACTGGGACGGCGCCCTCGTCGTCAACCCCGCCACCGCGGACCTCAAGGCGAAGAGCCAGCTGAACCTGCTGGTGGCCGGCACCGAGGACGCCATCGTCATGGTGGAGGCGGCGGCCAACGAGGTGTCCGAGGCGGTGATGGCCCAGGCCCTCGTCGAGGGCCACGACGTCATCAAGCAGATCGTGGCCATGCAGAAGGACCTCCGCGCGCGAGTGGGCAAGCCCAAGCGGCCCTTCGCGAAGAAGGAGGTCGATCCGAAGGTCGTGGCCGAGATCGAGGGGGCGCTCACCGAGCCCCTCGTGGCCGCGATGCGGGTCAAGGGCAAGCTCGAGTCCTACGCCCAGATGAAGAAGGTGAAGGACGAGTACGTGGCCGGGATTCCCGAGGATCAGGCGGAGAAGAAGGCGGCGTTCCCCGCCGTGTACGACGGCCTGCGCGAGAAGCTCCTGAAGCGCGAGATCTTCGAGCGCGGCCAGAGGCTCGACGGCCGACGGTTCGACGAGGTCCGGCCGATCTCCTGCGAGGTCGGCGTTCTGCCGCGCACCCACGGCTCGGCCCTCTTCACCCGGGGCGAGACCCAGGCCCTGGTCACCGCGACCCTCGGGACCTCCGAGGACTCGCAGATCATCGACACCGTCCAGGAGCAGGAGTACCGCAAGCGCTTCATGCTCCACTACAACTTCCCGCCCTTCTCGGTCGGGGAGGTGAAGTTCCTCCGCGGGCCCGGCCGCCGCGAGATCGGCCACGGCGTCCTCGCCGAACGCTCGCTGCGCGAGATGCTGCCCACCGAGGAGGCGTTCCCCTACACGATCCGCATCGTGTCCGACATCCTCGAGTCGAACGGGTCCTCCTCGATGGCGACCGTGTGCGGGGGCACCCTCGCCCTCATGGACGCCGGGGTGCCGATCAAGAGCCCGGTGGCCGGGGTCGCGATGGGCCTCGTGATGGACGGCGACCGACACCAGGTCCTGACCGACATCGCGGGCGAGGAGGACCACTACGGCGACATGGACTTCAAGGTCGCCGGCACCCGGACCGGGATCACCGCCCTCCAGATGGACATCAAGGTGGGCGGCCTCACGCCGCAGCTCATGGCGGGCGCCCTCGAGCAGGCCCGCGCGGGCCGCCTGCACATCCTGGACCGGATGCTGGAGGCGCTCGCCCAGCCGCGCGCCGACATCAGCCCGTACGCCCCGCGCATCCTGACCATCCGCGTCCCGGTGGACAAGATCCGCGACGTCATCGGGCCGGGCGGGAAGATGATCCGCTCGATCGTCGAGCGGACCGGCTGCAAGATCGACATCGAGGACGACGGCCGGGTGTCGATCGCGTCGGTGGACGAGGCGGCGGCCCGCAAGGCCATCGCGATCATCGAGGAGCTGACCGCGACGCCCGAGCTCAACAAGACCTACCTCGGCAAGGTGGTCCGGGTGGTGGAGTTCGGCGCCTTCGTGGAGATCCTGCCCGGGACGGACGGCCTCCTCCACGTCTCGGAGATGGCCCACCACCGGGTGAACAACGTGCACGACGAGGTCAAGGAAGGCGACCAGGTCCTCGTCAAGGTGGTGAGCATCGACCCCTCGGGCAAGATCCGGCTCTCTCGCAAGGCTCTCCTCGACGAGGCCGAGGGGACGGACGGCGGCGGCTCCGGGGGAGGGGAGCCGGCGAAGGGGCCGGGGGCTCATGCGCACGCCGCCGGCCACCACGGTGGCCACGGGCGCGACCGCGACCGCCGGCACGGCGGCGGGCACGGCCGGGGCGGGCCCGGCGGCCACCGCGACCACGGGGGCCGTGACCACGGGCGGGGACCTCAGCACGGCTGAGCGCGCGCCCCGCTGGCACGTCGTGACGGCGCTCGCGGCCGCCGGCCTGTCGACGGTCGTCCCCGGTCGGGGAGCGCCTCTCCAGCAAGGAGAGGCGCCCGGCCGGGGCGGGGCCGCCATCGAGATCCGCGTGTCCAAGAGCGGTTTCGTGCCGTCCCACGTGACCGTGCGCAAGGGGGAGACGACGCGCTTCGTCCTCTCCTCGAGCGACGTCGAGCACTGCTTCGCGATCGACGCCCTCCGCGTCGAGAAGCGGATCGTGCCCGGCCGCCCGACCCGCCTGGAGATCACCCCCGGCCAGGCGGGCTCGTTCCGGTTCTACTGCTGCCTCGAGTCCGGCGCCGAGGCCGAGGCGCAGCGAGGCGAGCTGACGGTCGCCGAGTAGGGCCCGCGAGGACGGAAGGCGCGGGCAGGCCCCGCCGAGCCAGAGGACCTACTGCGGGGCAGGCCCCGCCAAGCCGAAGGACCTACTGCGGGGCAGGCGGGAAGGTGATCCGGAAGGTCGTGCCCTGCCCCTCTCCCGTGTCGAAGTCCACCCGGCCGTTGTGCCGCTCCACGACCATGAGCACGGTCGAGAGGCCGAGGCCGGTGCCCTTGCCCTCCGGCTTCGTGGTCACGAACGGCTCGAAGAGGTTGCCTCGGATGCGCTCCGGGATCCCCGGCCCCTCGTCGGAGACCAGGACCTCGACGTCGTCGCCCTGCCGTCGCGTGCCCACTCGGAGGGTGCCGCCCTTCTCGCCCATGGCGTGCACCGCGTTCACGACGAGATTGATGAGCGCCATCTCGAGCTGGTTCGAGACCCCCAGGACGCGCGGCAAACCGGGCTCGAGGTGCTTGACGAGGGCGACCCGCCCGCTCGCGATCTGATACTGGCAGAGCTCCAGGCTCCGCTCCACGACGTCGTTCACGGCGAGGGGAGCCATCTCCTCGCGGGCCGGGCGGCTGAAGGCGAGCAGGCGGCGGGCGAGCGACCGGATGCGGTCGGACCCGCGGGCGATCGAAGAGACCATCTCCCGCTGGGCGGGCGAGATGTCCTGCAGCTCGAGCAGCTCGAGGTTGCCCATGATGTAGGTGAGCGGGGTGTTGAGCTCGTGGGCGATGCCGGCCGCCATCTGCCCGATCGTGGCCAGCTTCTCCGACTGGAGCAGCTGCTTCTGGGCCTTCTGGAGCTCCTCGATCGTGTGCTGCTCGCGCTCGAAGAGCTGGGCGTTCTCGATCGCGAGGGCGGCGTGGCGGGCGAGAGCCTCGGCGGCCCGGAGCGCGTCGCCGCTGAAGGGCTCGGCCGAGCCCGTGTTGTCGACGTAGAGGACGCCGAGGGCGCGGGGGAACGCGCCGGTCCCGTCGGCGCCCGCCCGCGGCGAGCGCAGGGGCAGGCAGACGATCGTCTGGAGGGGGCTCGTGTCCTCGTCGGTCCGGCCGTTGGGGGAGTCGGGCGCCGCCCCGTCGGCGCGGGCGCGGACGGTCGAGACGACCTCTCCCGTCTCCAGGGCCCGCCGGACGATGGCGGCCGAGATGCCGTGCCCGTTGCCGACGGGCCCCTCCACGCGGCCGCGCGCGACGCGCAGGCGGAGGCCGGCCACCACCGGGAAGCGCGAGGCGGGGGGCGAGGTGTCGGCGAGGAGGAGGAACCCGCGCTCGGCCCCCGTGATGTGCATGATCGCGTCGAGGACCTGCTCCAGGACCTGGCTCAGCACGAGGGTCGAGTTCAGGGTCTGGACGAGCGAGAGGAGGAGCTGCTGCTGCTCCACCCAGGGCAGCTTGGCCATCGCCCCCGTGGAGCTGTCCGATCCGAGGAGCGAGAACTTCAGGGTCACGTTGCCGAGCTGGATCTGGGCTCCCGGGGCGAGCTCGGCCCGGCGGACCTTGGCCGCGTTGACGTAGACCCCGTGGAGGCTGCCCGCGTCCTCGATCGAGAACCGGCCGTCCTGGTAGTCGATCCGGGCGTGCATCTTGGAGATGGACGGCTCGTTGAAGGCGATGTCGTTGTGCCGGGCCCGACCGACGGAGTACGGCCGTGGCCTCAGGAAGCGGATCTTCTCCGGGAGGTCGCCCCGGATCACCTCCAGGACGGCCACGGAGAGAGAGTCGCCGCAGCTCGAGCACCGCGTCGCGTCGGGCGCGTTCGGGGCGGCGCACTTCGGGCAGAGCATCTGGAACGGATGATGACCGACGGAAAAAGGAGACGTCAAACCCGTGCCGTTCCCCGTGGACGAAGGGGAGCCCCCGCCGTGCCGCTCACTCGACGCCTCGGCGGCCGCCGCCTGACCGCCGCTTCCCGGGGTGACCGCACCGAGCCACCCTCGGGAGGGCCTCAGTTGCTGAGACGGAGGTGCCAGCGGTCCTTCTCGCGGACCGCATAGGGATCGCCGGGCAGGAGGGCCGTCTCGAGAACCTCCTCGATCGAGGACACGAGGCGCACCTTGAGGTCGCCCCGCACGTTGTCCGGGATGTCCTCCTTGACCGCCTTCTCGTTGCGCTTGGGGAGGAGCACCTCCTTGATGCCGAGGCGGTGTGCGGCCAGGACCTTCTCCTTGATGCCGCCGACGGGCAGGACGCGGCCGGAGAGCGTCATCTCCCCGGTCATGGCCACGCGCGGCCGGACCGGGCGTCCGGTGAGCAGGGAGACGATCGCGGTCACGAGCGTGACCCCGGCCGACGGGCCGTCCTTGGGGATGGCTCCCTCCGGCACGTGCAGGTGCAGGTCCACCCTCTCGAAGAAGGACTCCTCGATGCCGAGCTGGCGGGCGTGGGCCCGCACCCAGCTGAGCGCGGTCTGGGCGCTCTCCTTCATCACGTCGCCGAGCTGGCCGGTCAGGGTGAGGCCCTTCTTGCCGAACATCTGCGAGGCCTCGATGTAGAGCACCTCGCCGCCGGCCGCGGTCCAGGAGAGGCCGGTGGCCACTCCGGGGATCTGGCTCCGCTCGTCCATCTCCTCGTCGCGCATGAAGTAGGGCGCTCCGAGGAACTCCTCCACCTTCTCCGGCGTCACCGCCACCGTCTCCGCGAGGCCCTCCGCCTTCTTGCGGGCCACCTTCCGGATGATGCTCGCCACCTCGCGCTCCAGGTTCCGGAGCCCCGCCTCCCGCGTGTACTCGCGGATGAGCTTGACGAGCGCCTCGTCGCCGAAGGCCACCTGCTCCGCGTTCAGCCCGTGGTTGTCGAGCTGCTTCGGGATGATGTGCCGGCGGGCGATGTGGAGCTTGTCCTCCTCGGTGTAGCCGGCGAGCCGGATCACCTCCATCCGGTCCCGGAGCGCGGGAGGCACGGTGTCGAGGATGTTGGCGGTGGTGATGAACAGGACCTCGGAGAGGTCGAACGGGAGGTCGATGTAGTGGTCCTTGAAGGTGTTGTTCTGCTCGGGGTCGAGCACCTCGAGGAGCGCGGCCGACGGGTCGCCCCGGAAGTCGGCCCCGATCTTGTCGACCTCGTCGAGGATCATGACCGGGTTCTTGCTCTCGGCCCGGCGGAGGCCCTGGATGATCTGCCCGGGGAGGGCCCCGATGTACGTCCGCCGGTGGCCGCGGATCTCGGCCTCGTCGCGCATGCCGCCGAGGCTCAGGCGGTGGAACTTGCGGCCGAGGGCGGTGGCGATCGACTTGCCGAGGCTCGTCTTCCCGACCCCCGGGGGGCCCACGAAGCAGAGGATCGGCCCCTTGATGTCCGGCTTCATCTTGCGGACGGCCAGGTACTCGAGGATGCGGTCCTTGACCTTCTCGAGGTCGTAGTGGTCGTTGTCGAGGACCTCCTTGGCCTTCACGAGGTCGATCTCGCCCTCGCTCCTCTTGTTCCAGGGGAGCGACACCACCCAGTCCAGGTAGGTGCGGGTGACCGTGTATTCGGCCGCGGCGGGAGACATGCGGGACAGACGATCCAGCTCCCGCAGGGCCTCCTTCTTCGCCTCCTCCGGCATCCCCGCGGCCTCGATCTTCTCCCGGAGCTCCGAGGTCTCGCGCTGCTGGTCGTCGCTGTCCCCGAGCTCCTTCTGGATGGCCTTCATCTGCTCGCGGAGGTAGTACTCGCGCTGGTTCTTCTGGAGCTCGCTCTTCACCTGGCTCTGGATCTTGCTGCCGACCTCCAGCACCTCGAGGTCCTTGACGAGGACCTTGTTCACCCTCTCGAGGCGGGCCCGGACGTCGATCGTCTCCAGGAGCTCCTGCTTCTGGGCGGTGTTGAGGGACGGGAGGTTGCCGCCGACGAAGTCGGCGAGCCGGCCCGGCTCCTGGATGTTCCCGGCCAGCGTGGCGAGCTCGTCGGAGAGGGTGGGGGAGAGCTCGACCACGCGCTGGAAGAACCCGAGCGCGCTCTGGGCGAGGGCCCGCACCTCGATCTCGTGCTCCGCCTTGATCTCCTCGGGCACGAGCTCCACCTGGGCCCGCAGGAACGGGCGGGAGTGCGTCACGTGGCGGAGCCTGAAGCGCTGGATTCCCTGCACCACGAGGCGAAGGGAGCCGTCGGGGAAGCGGAACATCTTGTGGATGTGGGTCAGGGTCCCGATCGCGTAGAGGTCGCTTTCGACCGGCTCGTCGACCGCCGGGTCGCGCTGGGTGACGACGCCGATGACCTTCCGCTCCTTGACCGCGTCGTTGACGAGGGCGACGGAGCTCTCCCGGGCCACCGCGAGGGGCAGGATGGCCTGGGGGAAGAGGAGCGTGTCGCGCAGCGGCAGGATGCCGATCTCGGTCGGACCGTCGGCGAGGTCGACCTCGGGCACGCCCTCCGACTCGAAGTCCGGCTTGCGTTCGTCGCTCAGGAAAGCCTCCGTTAGTCGCGGGCGCCGGCCCGCAGGGTCACGCTCTGGAGCTCGCGCTGCAGGCGCTCGAAGGCCTTGGCCTCTCGCGCCGCGCGGACGTTGCTCTCCGTCTCCTCCTGGCAGACCCGACAGAGGGCGGCGAAGGGAAGGGCGCGCAGGCGGGCGGGCGGGATCTCGAGGTCGCACTCCTGGCAGCGCCCGTAGCCCCCCTCCTCGAGCCGCAGGAGGGCCTGGTCGATCTTCTTCAGGGTCTCCGACTTCATCTGCATGAGGGCGAGGTCGACCTCCTGCACGAAGTCGTCGACGCTCTGCTCCTCGGCGTCCCGCACGTCGGGCGTCTCCACGGGCATGCTCTCCCGCAGAGAGCGCAGCTTCTCGTGGATCTCGCGCCGGCGGTCCTCGAGCATCCCCTTGAGGAGCAGGTATCGCTCCCGGTCGACGAGCTCCGTCTTGTGTCCCATGGGATCCCTCCCTCTCTGGTGAGGTTCCGCCCCCCCGTCCGTCACTTCAGCCTCAAGACGACCACGCGGAAGCCGCTGGCGGCCTGCTGGTTGAACACTCGCAGGCGGGCGCCGCCCGACGGCTTCGCCGCCTCGATCGCCCGGTCGAACGCGTCCACGCCGTCCACCGCCTGGCCGTTCACGCTCACGATCACGTCCTTCGGGACGAGGCCCGCGTCCTCCGCCGCCTCGCCCGGCTCGACCTCCGTCACGAGGACGCCCCGGAGGCCGCGCGGCAGCTCCAGGCGCTCGGCGACCGACGCGTTGAGATCGCGCAGCGTCATCCCCAGGCTGGCCCGGCCCCCCCGCTCCTCGGCGTTCTCCGCGGTCTCGTCCTGGAAGACCCCGAGGGTCACCGGGACCACCTTCCGCTCCTTGCCGCGGAGGAGCTCGATCCTGACCGAGGTGCCCGGGCTCTTCGAGGAGATGTAGCGGGAGAGGTCGCTGTTGTCCTGGATCGCGCGCCCGTCGGCGGAGAGGATGACGTCCTCCGGCTGCACCCCCGCCTTCTCCGCGGGCGAACCCGGCGTGACCTGGCTGACGTACGCTCCCCGCGCCTCGGCGAGGCCGTAGGTCCGGGCGAGGTCATCGCTCAGGGCCTGAATGCTGACACCCATCCAGCCGCGGACGACCTTCCCCTTCTCCCGGAGCTGGGGGAGGATCTCCTTCGCCACGTTGATGGGAACCGAGAAGCCCACGCCCGCGTTGGCCTGCGAGCCGCCGGTCACGATCAGGGTGTTGATGCCGACCACCTCGCCCCGCGTGTTGATGAGCGGCCCGCCGGAGTTGCCGGGGTTGATGGCGGCGTCCGTCTGGATCATCTGGACCGACGTCCCGCGGACGGCCCCGAGCGGCAGGTCCCGCCCCACGTACGACACGACGCCCACGGTCACGCTGTTGCCGCCGCCGGGCAGATCGAACGGGTCGCCGACCGCCATCACCCACTCCCCAACCTCGGTGTGGTCGGAGTCGCCCAGGGGCAGGGCCGTGAGCGGCTCCCCGGCGTCGATCTTGAGCAGCCCCACGTCGGTGCGGGCGTCCCGGCCCACGACCTTCGCGTCGTACCGCCTGCCGCCCGGGAATGTCACCTGCACCTTCTCCGCGCCCTCGATCACGTGGCGGTTCGTGAGGATGTAGCCGTCCTTGTCGATGACGAAGCCGGACCCCAGGCTCCTCTGGGTCTGGCGCTGCTCCCGGCCCTCGGGCGCGGCCCCCCGGTCGGGGCCGAAGAAGCGCTCCACCATGTCGTCGCCGAAGAAGTCGTGGAAGCTCGGTCGCTTCACCGTCTTCGAGGTGTTGATGTTCACGACGCCGGGGTTGACGGCACGGGCGATGTCCCGGAAGGTCTCGAGGCCCAGCGGAACGACGGCGGCATGCGGCGCGGCCGGGGCGGCCGGCGACTCGGTCGCGGCCTGGGCCGGCTCCGGCCGGCGCACCTGTGTCGTGTAGAGGGCGGCCAGCAGGGTCGCGGCCATCGCGATCGAGAAGAAAGAAGCCACCGTCAGGGTCCGCGTTCTCATCGAGGGTCGATCCTCCGGGGCGACGTCGGTCCCCTGTCGCCCGCTACTACGTCTCGCCTCTCCCGCCGATTCCAATACTCTTTCCGGAAGCCGCTCAGTATACCGCCTCGCGCAAGTCCGGGACTGCCCTTCGGACGCCCAAAGACGCAGCAAAGTCACACATTCGCAACGTATTACGGGGCCCCGGGGTCAAAAGTTGTCTCGCTTGCGGCGGGCCGGGAGGGACTCGAACCCCGAAGGAGCCCCTTGGACAGCACGAACGGATGGGTAGAACGGAAACGTTCAGGTCCGACCCGGACGGGGGCCTCGAAGGCCAACCCCCGTCCGGGTCGGGGCATCAGTAGTCGTCCATTCCCGGAGGCGTCGGCGTCTCCTTCTTCTTCTCCGGGATCTCGGCCACGACCGCCTCGGTGGTGAGCATCAAGGCGGCGATCGACGAGGCGTTCTGGATGGCGGTGCGGACCACCTTGGTCGGGTCGATGACCCCCGCCTCGGTCAGGTTCTCGAACTTGTCCTCCTGGGCGTTGTAGCCCCAGTCGGCCTCCTTCGAGCCCTTGATCTGGGCGACGACGATGTTGCCTTCCTCTCCGGCGTTCGTCGCGATCCACCGCGCCGGCTCCTCGATCGCCCGGCGGGTCAGCTCGACGCCCACCCGCACGTCGTGGGCGAGGTCCTTCTCGTCCTTCAGCAGCTTGTCCAGGGCGGGGATGGCGCGCAGGAGAGCGACGCCCCCACCGGGCACGATGCCCTCCTCCACCGCGGCCTTGGTCGCGTGCATCGCGTCCTCGACCCGGGCCTTCTTCTCCTTCATCTCCGTCTCGGTCGCCGCCCCGACCTTGATCACCGCGACGCCGCCGGCGAGCTTCGCCAGACGCTCCTGGAGCTTCTCGCGGTCGTAGTCGGACGTGGTCTCATCGATCTGGGTGCGGATCTGCTTCACGCGGCCTTCAATCGCCGTGTGCTTGCCTTCGCCTTCCACGATGGTGGTGTTGTCCTTGTCCACCGTGATCTTCTTGGCGCGGCCCAGATCCTCAAGCTTCACGTTCTCGAGCTTGATTCCCAGGTCTTCCGTGATCGCCTTGCCGCCCGTCAGGATGGCGATGTCTTCCAGCATAGCCTTGCGCCGATCTCCAAAGCCGGGCGCCTTCACTGCCGCGCATTGCAGCGTGCCGCGCAACTTGTTCACCACCAGGGTGGCCAGGGCTTCGCCCTCGACTTCCTCGGCGATGATCAACAGAGGCTTGCCGCTCTTGGCGATCTGTTCGAGCAAGGGGAGCAGGTCTTTCATGGAGCTGATTTTCTTTTCGTGGATGAGAACCAGGCAGTTCTCGAGGACGCATTCCATGCGGTCGGGGTCGGTGACGAAATAGGGTGACAGGTAGCCGCGGTCAAACTGCATGCCCTCGACCACTTCCAGCGCCGTCTCCATGGTCTTGGCTTCTTCCACGGTGATGACGCCGTCCTTGCCCACCTTCTTCATGGCCTCGGCAATGATGTTGCCGATGGTGGAATCGTTGTTGGCGGAAACCGCGCCCACCTGGGCGATCATGCTGCCCTCGACGGGCTTGGAGATCTTTTCCAGTTCGCCCTTCACGTGCTTCTTCGATCCGTCCTTGGTGGTTTCGTCATAACCGCAGACGGCGCGCACGGCCATCTCAATGCCGCGCTTGATGGCCATGGGATTGGCGCCCGCGGCCACCGTCTTGACGCCTTCACGATAGATCGACTGCGCCAACACCGTCGCCGTGGTGGTGCCGTCACCGGCCACGTCGGAGGTCTTGGATGCCACTTCGCGAACCATCTGCGCGCCCATGTTCTCCAAGGGATCCTTCAACTCGATCTCCTTGGCCACGGTCACGCCATCCTTGGTGATCAGCGGGGAGCCGAATTTCTTGTCGAGGACCACGTTGCGGCCCTTCGGACCCAGCGTCACCTTCACAGCGTCCGCCAGCTTATTCACGCCCCGGAGAATCGCTTGGCGGCTGTCTTCGCCGTGTACAATCTGCTTTGCGTTTGCCATTCTTACCCTCCTCCAAATTCTTTGCTCGCCTCCCGATTTAGCCAATCGGAATGGCGGCGTTGGTGAGTTCCGTTCCGCCGCGGCGGGCTGCGTTCAAGGCTCTCATGCAGCGCGCGCGGCCATCCCGGGCGGCGCTTACTTCTTGCCGGCCGCTTTGCTCGCGCCTTCAATCACACCCAGCACTTCGTCTTCGCGCAGGATCAGGTATTCCTGGTCGTCCACCTTGATCTCCGTGCCGGAATATTTGCCGAATAAAATGCGATCGCCCGCCTTCACGTCCAGGGGGATCACTTTGCCGTCTTCCGTCTTTTTGCCATTGCCCGCGGCAATCACTTCGCCCTCTTGCGGCTTCTCCTTCGCCGAATCGGGGATGATGATCCCGCCCTTGATCGTTTCCTTCTCTTCTACTCGCTTCACGATGAGACGATCATGAAGAGGTCTAACCGTCATAAAGAAAGTCTCCTTTCCTCCTCAAAAATTGCCCGCCCGTCGCTGCCGGAGTGTCGGCGACATCTGCCCCCTCAGCCCGGAAGCGCTCGCGGACTATTGACTGCACGCTGATGGTTGTTAGTTCACTGCTCAACGGCGATTGCCGGCACCGAATTGGCACTCGGCAATCGCGAGTGCTAATTTAGCTGTTGGAGTGAAGTCTGTCAAGAACTAAATCTCACGTCGATTCAACGGATTGGCACTCGTAGATGCGGAGTGCCAGAATCGCGCTGGATTCTCTGGATTCGCGTATAGTTCGACCAACTTCATGAAAAGAATACGGTTACAATGACTCGGTGCCGCGCTTGATCATAATTGAATGTTGGACACTATGTCGCTGTCGGAGATTTGTTCGCGATGGTCTTTTTCGCCTATAATGACCGCAGGATTCGAATGGCCACTCTACTGGAACGCCGAAGGCCGCTAACGACGGTCAAAGCCCACATCGTTTTGGCCAGCCTGCTTTTGTGCCCAATCTTCGCAATGGCGCAAGTCGAAGAGCCGGAGTCGCCGGCGCGAGAGACTCCGGCGAGGCCATCCGCTCCTGATACGTTGCTTCCCAGGATCGCCGCCGCCCTTCAAGGCGTCACTGCGCGGGACGCTGCTGCTTTGGCCAGGGCGCTGGGCGTCGTGCAGAGATCGACCGCGGCCAACGGCGCTTCCAACACTCTCACCTCCATCGGCGACCTTGACGGCGATGGCGTGCCGGAACTGCTGCTGCGCTGGGCCATGCCGGAAGGCGCGGCAAACGCGGAGGTGCCGGCCGCTCCTGACTCGCGGCCGCTCTGGTGCGTATACCTGCTCGCATGGGACGGCGCGCGGTGGAAGGCTTCGCGCCTGGTGAGTGGAGTCGAAGAGTATACGCCGGCAGTGATCGCCCTCGGTCCGTCCCTTGGGCGTGCACTGGCGCTGATTCTGCGCGAAGGCGATTCGCAGACAGCGTACCCCATAGTCTTTCGGATCAGAGACCACGCCGCGACTCTGCTGTGGGATGCCCAGTCGGATGACAGCTTGTACGAACCGTTGCTGCAAGGGCAGGTGCGCTTCCGGGAGAACGCGAATGCTCCCGCCGAAATGATCGTCAGCGGCCGCGCGGACCCGGGGCTGTTGCAGTTCGAGCCCAAGGGCCGCCGCGGATTCAGCGCCCGCGTGGTTTATCGCTGGGACGGGAAGACGTTCACTCCCGCCAAAACCGAGTACGCGGCGAATGCAGACTACACGCTCTATCGCTTCATCGCGGCGCTGCATCTGCATGATTACCGCGCGGCCTACGCGCTTACGGTGCCGGG
>DATJYX010000113.1:0-29903 GCA_035577965.1 Vicinamibacteria bacterium
CCCCTGCTCCAGGGTGATCGACGCGTCCGACGCCTTGGTCACGACCTTGAGCCGGTGCTCGACTCCGTTCCGGTCGATGGCCTGGATCGTGTCGCCGGGGGACAGCGGGGCGAAGGGATTGGTGCCGGCGGTCTGCTCCACGACCGTCGTCGACCGTCCGGCCGTGCGCACGTTCGCCGCGCCGTCGACCCACCACTCGCGCTTGATGCGGCCGTCCTGCGGTCGGCGCTTCTCCGCGAGGTTGGCCCCGCAGAGCAGCTTGATGCGAGAGACGACGGCCTCGTAGACGATCTTCGAGATGGCGTGCTGGTCGTGGAGCACGCCGTCGATCCTGAGGCGCACGAGGGTCCTCTCGCGCTTGGGCTCGAAATGGATGTCCGAGGCGCGCTGGTCGAAGGCGATGTCCAGCAGGTGGTCGAGGGCCGTCACCACTGGTCCGGTCTCCGGATCCAGCTCGGACCTCGAGAGCTGCTCCAGGTTCCCGAGGTCGGGCCCGTGGAAGCGGCTCTCGGTCAGCTCCGTCTCGGCCTTCTTGAGGCTCGCCTTCAGCTTGTAGAAGTCCTTGCTGATCGCCTCCACGTCACCCCGCGTCGCCACCACGCGGTCCACCTCGAGGCCGAGGCGCTTGAGCTCCTCGATCCACGGGATCTCGCCGGTTGGCGTGCGCGCGAACGGGTTGTGGACGGCCACGGTGATCCGCTGGCCGTCCCGGGCGATGGCCACGATGCCCCACTTGCGCGCGAAGGCCTGGGGGATGGCCTTGGTCACCACCTCGAGGTCCAGATCGAGCGGGTTGATCTTGACGTAGGGGAGCCCGGACTCGGCGGCGAGAGCCTTCGCGATCTGCATGTCGTTGGCCAGCCCGAGCACCTGCACCGCCTGCTCCGGCGCGACGCCGTTCGTGCGCTCGGCGTGGCGGACCTTCTCCGCCTGCTCGGCGCTCAGGACCTTCTGGGCCACGAGCACGGTCAGCAGGTCCTGCGCGGCGGGAGCCATCGGGGGTGCGGTCTTCCTCGTCGCGGGGATGGCCATGGGCGGCTCGGAGGGATTATCGGAGCCGCTTCGAGGGGCGTCAACACGTTGAAGGCCGCGGGGCGGGCGTGCTACGGTGCGGGATCGTTCCCTCGGCGAGAGAGTCGACCATGGCGAAGAGGCGCGTGACCCTCATCGGCGTCCCCCTCGACCTCGGCGCGGGCCGCCGCGGCGTGGACATGGGTCCGTCCGCCTTCCGGGTGGCCGAGGTGGACGCGAAGGTCGGCGACCTCGGGCACGCGGTCGAGGACCGGGGCGACCTCAAGGTGAAGATCCGGGAGACGCAGGGGCCCGGCGACCCGCGGCTCAAGTACCTGAAGGAGATCGTCGAGGTCTGCGAGACGCTGCGCGAGCACGTGGAGACCGCGATCGGGGCGGGGCAGACGCCGGTCGTGCTCGGGGGCGACCACTCGGTCGCGATGGGGACGATCGCCGGCCTCGCGCGGCACTACCACCGCCGGAAGGAGAAGCTGGGCCTCGTCTGGTTCGACGCCCACGCCGACGCCAACACCGCGGAGACGAGCCCGTCCGGCAACATCCACGGCATGCCCCTCGCGGCCGTGCTCGGCCTCGGGGCGCCCTCCCTCGTCAACCTGGCCGGCTTCTCGCCGATGGTCGACGGCTCCCGGGCCGCCCTCGTGGGCATTCGCGACGTCGATGCCGGAGAGCGCGCGAACGTGCGGGCGTCGGGGATCGGCGCCTTCACCATGCGCGACATCGACGAGCGCGGCATGCGCTCGGTGATGGAGGAAGCGATCCGTCGGGCGGGGTCGGGGACGGCCGGGATCCACGTGAGCTTCGACATGGACGGCATGGACCCCGACTACGCGCCCGGCGTCGGCACGCCGTCGCCGGGCGGGCTGTCCTACCGGGAGGCGCACCTCGCGATGGAGATGCTGGCCGACACCGGCAGGGTCGTGTCCGCGGAGTTCGTCGAGGCGAACCCCATCCTCGACCACCGGAACGGAACGGCCGCCCTCGGCGTCGATCTCCTGTGCTCGCTGCTCGGGAAGAAGATCCTCTAGCTTTCGGCGCGCCCGTCTGACGCGCGCGGAGGGAAGCTCGGATTGACACCCCCTCTATCTCTCTGGTAACGTTCGTGTTTCCGGCCGTCAGGCGCGTGGCTCAGTGGTAGAGCGCTTCCTTGACACGGAAGAGGTCGGTGGTTCAATTCCACCCGCGCCTACCAGCTCTCGGAGCTGGGCGAGCCGGCCGAAGGAGAGTCGCGGACCACTCATGCTGATCGAGAAGTGATGTCGTCGCCGAGCGAAGCCCTCCCCCTCGACACGACAGGTCCTTCCGGCGAGACGAAGCCGGCCGACTCCCCGATCGAGATCTACCGCCACTCGTCCGCGCACCTGCTCGCCGCGGCGGTGACGGAGCTCTTCCCGGACGCGCAGTGCGGCATCGGCCCGCCCACCGACGACGGCTTCTTCTACGACTTCCTCGTGAGCCGCCCGTTCACGCCCGAGGACCTCGCCGCCATCGAGAAACGGATGGCGCACATCGTCAAGCAGAACCGGCCGATCGAGAAGAAGCTGATCCCGAAGCGGGAAGCTCTCGAGCTCTTCAGGAAGAAGGGCCAGACGCTGAAGTGCGAGCTCATCGAGGAGAAGTCGGGCGACCCCGCCCAGTGCTACACGATGGGGGAGTTCGTCGACTTCTGCCTCGGGCCGCACCTCGCCTCGACGAAGGAGATCAAGGCCTTCAAGCTGAAGGCCGAGCCGGCCGCCGCGTACTGGAAGGGCAAGGAGGGCAACCCGTCGATGCAGCGCATCTACGGGTACGCCTTCTTCACGAAGGAGGAGCTCGATCGGCACCTCTTCCGGCTCGAGGAGGCGAAGCGCCGCGACCACCGGAAGCTCGGCCGGGAGCTCGACCTCTTCTCGATCGCCGACGAGACGGGGGCCGGGCTCGTGCTCTGGCACCCGAAGGGTGGCTTCATCCGGAAGCAGATCGAGGACTACTGGCGCGACGAGCACCTGCGGGGCGGCTACGACATCGTCTACTCGCCCCACATCGCGCGGCTCGACCTCTGGAAGACGAGCGGGCACACCGAGTACTACCGGGCCAACATGTACTCGCCGATCGAGATCGAGAACGTCGAGTACCAGCTCAAGCCGATGAACTGCCCGTTCCACCTCACGATCTACCGCTCGCGGCTCCGGAGCTACCGCGACCTGCCGTACCGGTGGGCGGAGCTCGGCACCGTCTACCGGTTCGAGCGGTCGGGCGTGCTGCACGGCCTGATGCGTGTGCGGGGCTTCACCCAGGACGACGCCCACATCTTCTGCCGGCCCGACCAGCTCGAGGACGAGATCCTGAGGGTGCTCGACTTCACGACGAACATCCTCCGCACGTTCGGCTTCGACCGGTACGACATCTACCTCTCGACCAAGCCCGAGAAGGCGAGCGGCAGCGACGAGCAGTGGGAGGTGGCGACGGCCGCGCTCCGCAAGGCGCTCGAGACGCGCGGCCTGCCGTATCAGGTCGACCCCGGCGAGGGCGTCTTCTACGGCCCGAAGATCGACATCAAGATCAAGGACTCGCTCGACCGGGCGTGGCAGTGCTCGACCATCCAGGTGGACTTCCACAACCCGGACCGCTTCGAGCTGGAGTTCATCGGCGAGGACGGCAAGGCTCACCAGCCGGTGATGGTCCACCGCGCCCTCCTCGGCAGCCTGGAGCGCTTCTTCGGCGTGCTCATCGAGCACTACGGAGGGGCGTTCCCGCTGTGGCTCGCGCCGGTGCAGGCCGTGGTGGTGCCGGTCACCGAGAAGCACCAGGCCTACGGGCGCGAGGTGGGCGACGAGCTCCGGAAGAGGGGCCTTCGGGTCCACGTCGACGACCGGAACGAGAAGCTGGGCTACCGGATCCGCGAGGCCCAGGTGCAGAAGGTCCCCTACATGCTGGTGGTGGGAGACAAGGAAGCGGAGGCGCGGAACGTCTCCGTGCGCCATCGCCAGGCGGGCGATCTGGGACCGCAGGCGGTGGCTTCGTTCGCCGAGCGCGTCGTCCGTCTCGTGGCCGAGCGCGCGGTCCGCGAGGAGGCCCCGTCCCCAGGTGCAGGAGGTGTCTCATAGACAGCAAGACGGTCCGCATCAACGACCGCATCCGGGCGAAGGAAGTCCGGGTGATCGACGAGGACGGCGCGCAGCTCGGGATCATGCCCCCCGGCCAGGCGCTCATGCTGGCCGAGGAGAAGGGGCTCGACCTCGTGGAGATCGCGGCCGCCGCCACCCCGCCGGTGTGCCGGATCATGAACTCCGGCAAGTTCTTCTACCAGCAGGCGAAGCGCGAGGCCGAGGCCCGCAAGCACCAGCGGCACATCAAGATCAAGGAAGTGAAGTTCCGGCCGAAGGTCGACGAGCACGACTTCGCGTTCAAGCGCCGGAACGTGGAGCGCTTCCTGCTGGACGGCAACAAGGTGAAGTCGCTCGTGATCTTCCGGGGGCGCGAGATCGTCCACAGCGAGATCGGGCGGGACATCCTGAACCGACTGGCCCAGGAGCTCGGCGACACGGTGATCGTCGAGTCCTCGCCGCGCCAGGAGGGCAACACGATGGTGCAGATCCTCGCCCCCAAGAAGGAGGCGGCGCCGGCCAAGCCCAAGGCGAAGCCGAAGAAGGCCCCGGCCGAGGCCGCGGCCGGGCGGGCCGCGGAGAAGACCGAGTAGAGACCATGAGAAAGCCCAAGGCGAAGCTGAAGCTCAAGACGAAGAGGGGCGCGGCCAAGCGGTTCAAGCTGACCGCGACCGGCAAGATCAAGCGCCACAAGGCATTCAAGCGCCACATCCTCACGAAGAAGGCCCCGGGCCGGAAGCGCGCCCTCGGCAAGGGCGTGATGGTCGCGGACGCCGACGTGGCGCAGGTGAAGAGGATGCTCCTGGCCTAGCGGCCGGGAAGGGCGGGCGCGAGAGCCCCGCCCGGCGCCCCGGCGCCGAACCCCAAGCCTCGCACGAGGGGCCGCGGTCGAGCGGCCCGGGCCGGCGTCGCCGCCTGGAAGCGCGACGGGACGGGCCGATGGGGGCCCGGGCCAGACGAAGGGACGTCCGTCATGCCGAGAGTCAAGCGGGGAAGCAAGCGCCGCGACAAGCGCAAGAAGCTGCTGTCGCGGGCCAAGGGCTACTTCCTCGGCAAGAGCAAGCTCTACAAGTTCGCCAAGGAGTCGGTCGACCGCGCGGGGAACTTCGCCTACGTGGGGCGGAAGGGCAAGAAGCGCGACTTCCGTCGCCTGTGGATCATCCGCATCAACGCCGCGGCGCGCCTGCACGAGATGAGCTACAGCCAGTTCATGGCGGGCCTCCGAGGCGCGGGAATAGCGCTCGACCGCAAGTCGCTCGCCGAGCTCGCCGCGACGGATGACGCCGCGTTCGGCCGGCTGGTCGAGTCGGCGAAGGCGGCCCGGGCCGGCGCCTGAGGCCGGGCCACGGGGCGGTGCGGGCCTCGCGTTCCGAGGCCGGCCGCCCCGGACCGGGATCCGCTCCCGCTGAGATAGAGTAACGGGCCGATGTCCGACACTCTCGTCCAGGTCCGCGACGGGGCGCGCGCGCTGCGCGCGGAGTTCGAGTCCGCGTCGGCGGCGGTCGACGGTCCCCCGGCGCTACAGGCGCTCCGGGACCGGTTCCTCGGCCGCCGGTCGGGCGCGCTCTCGGCGCTCCTCAAGCTGCTCGGGCGCCTCCCCGAGGCCGAACGGCGCGACGCCGGCCAGGAGCTGAACGCCCTCAAGACGGAGATCGAGGGCCGCATCGAGGCGCTCGGGGCCGGGCTCGAGCGGCGCCGGCGGCACGAGTCGCTCCGCCGCGACCAGATCGACGGGACGCTGCCCGGACGCCGGCCCCTCGTCGGCCGCAGGCACCCCGTCACGGTCGTGCGCGAGGAGCTCGAGAACATCTTCGTCGCGATGGGCTACGAGGTGTACGACGGGCCCGAGGTCGAGGACGACTACCACTGCTTCGAGGCCCTCAACATGCCCCCCGACCACCCGGCGCGGGACATGCAGGACACGTTCTACCTCGAAGGCCCGGGCGGCCTCCTCCTCCGCACCCACACCTCCTCCGCCCAGATCCACTACATGCTGGAGAACGAGCACCCGCCCGACGTGCGGATCATCTGCCCCGGGAAGGTGTTCCGCCGCGACAGCGACGTCACCCACTCCCCGATGTTCCAGCAGATCGAGGGGCTGGTGGTCGGGCGGGGGATCAACCTCGGCCACCTGAAGGGCACGATCGAGGCCTTCCTCCACGCCCTCTTCGGCGAGAAGTACCCGGTCCGCTTCCGGCCCTCGTACTTCCCGTACACCGAGCCCTCGGTCGAGGCCGACCTCGGCTGCATCGTCTGCGGCGGCTCGGGCCGCCTCCCTGCCGGCCCCTGCCGCATCTGCAAGACGACGGGCTGGCTCGAGATCCTCGGCTCCGGGATGGTGAACCCGGCCGTGTTCGAGGCCGTCAACGCACGCCTCGGCCGGCTCGTCTACGACCCCGAGGAGATCACCGGCTTCGCCTTCGGCCTCGGCATCGAGCGCGTGGCCATGGTGCGGCACGGGATCGACGACATCCGCCTCTTCTACGAGAACGACCTCCGCTTCCTGGAGCAGTTCGTCGGATGAGGGTCCCGCTCTCCTGGCTCCGCGAGTTCGTGCCGTTCGAGGCCGCACCGGCGCGCCTGGCCGAGGATCTGACCGCGGCCGGCCTCGCCGTCGACGCGATCGAGACGGTGGGCGCCGACACGATCCTCGAGATCGACGTCACGACCAACCGAGTCGACTGCATGAACGTGTACGGGGTGGCCCGCGAGGTGGCGGCCCTCTACGGCCTCGTCCTCCGGCCGTTCGACACGCGGGCGGCCGCGGCGGGACCGCCGGCAGCTGAGGCCCTCGACGTCCGGATCGAGGCCCCCGACCTCTGCGGTCGCTTCTGCGCCCGTCTCCTGGACGTCGAGGTCGGCCCGTCTCCGTCCTGGCTCCGCGAGCGCCTCGAGCTCGTCGGCATCCGGTCCATCAACAACGTGGTCGACCTCACGAACTACGTGATGGTCGAGACGGGGCAGCCGAGCCACGCCTTCGACCTCGCCAGAGTGCCGGGCGGGACGCTCGTTGTGCGCTGGTCGCGCGATGGCGAGCCGCTCGCGACACTCGACGGCGTCGAGCGGGTCCTTCCGGCAAGGGTCGGCGTGATCGCGGGGAAGGGAGGCGAGCCCGCCCTCGCCCTCGCCGGCATCATGGGCGGGGCGTCGAGCGAGATCAGCGAGGCGACAAGCGTGGTGGCGCTCGAGGCGGCGTGGTGGGACCCCCTGTCCGTGCGGCGCGCGGCGCGGGCCCTCGCCGTGCACACGGAGGCTTCGCACCGCTTCGAGAGGGGCGCGGACGTCGCGGCCGGGCCCCCGGCCCTCGACCGCCTGGCCTTCCTTCTCGCCAGGATCGGGGCGGGGACGGCGAGGCCGGGGCTCGTCGAGCGCCGGGGCGACGACAGGCCGCGCCGGACGGTGCGCCTCCGTCCTGCGCGCGTGAGCGCCCTCCTCGGCGTGGAAGTCCCTCGCCTGCAGCAGGTCCGAACGCTCGAGGCCCTGGGCTTCCTCGTCTCCGGCTCCGGCCCCGAGGAGTCCGCCCTCGTGCCGTCCTGGCGCCTCGACGTCGCGGGGGAGGCGGACCTGGCCGAGGAAGTCGGCCGCCACTACGGCCTCCAGCGCATCGAGCCCGCCTTGCCGGCGGCCGCCCGCCCGGGGCGTCTCCGGACCTCGCAGCGCCGCGAGAGGAGGATTCGCGACGTCCTCACCGGGGTCGGGCTCACCGAGGTGGTGAACTACGCGTTCGTGGCCGGGGGGAAGGTGGACGATCCGGCCGCCGAGCGAGCCCGCCTCGCCAACCCCCTCACCGAAGAGCAGGACACGCTTCGCACCTCGCTCGTGATGCCCGGGCTCCTCGACGCGCTCCGCGCCAACTTTCGGCTCGGCCGGCGGGACGTGGCCGTCTTCGAGATGGGCCGGGTGTTCCTGCGGACCGAAGGGCCTCCGCGGGAGGAGAGACGGCTCGCGGTGCTCGTGTCCGGCGGCACGCGTCCTCGCCACTGGTCGGCGAAGCCGCGGCCGTTCGACCTCTTCGACGCCAAGGGCGTGCTCGAGCTGCTTCTTCTCCGGTTGGGTGCACGGCAGCCGGAGATCGACCGCGAAGCCGCGCGGCCCGCCTTCCTCCACCCCGCCCGGTCCTCGAGCCTCCGGTGCGACGGCCGGGCGCTCGGCTACGTCGGCGCGGTGCACCCGGACGTCCACGCGGCGTGGGGGCTCAAGGACGAGGCCTTCGTTCTCGAGATCGGGCTCGACGGGCTGCTCGAAACGGAACCGGAGGCCGTCCGGTTCAGCGCGCTCGACCGCTTCCCGCCCGTCGAGCGCGACCTCTCGATCCTCAGCGACGAGGCCGTGCCGGCCGCGGAGATCGAGGCTCGGGTCCGGGCCGCGGCCGGGACGCACCTGCGCTCGCTGAGCCTGCTCGACCGGTACACCGGCGACCCGGTGCCGCCGGGCCGGGTCAGCCTGACGGTGAGCCTCCGCTTCCAGGACAGGGAGCGCACGCTGACGAGCGAAGAGGTGCAGGAGGCGGTGGACGGGGTGGCGCGGGACCTCCGCGCGGCCGGGTTCGAGATCCGGGGAGAGCGAGGGTAGGGCCGTGGAAGACAGCTTCAAGCTCCTCGAGGACCGGGTGCACCGGGCGGCGGAGAGGATCCGGGCGCTCTCCGCCGAGACGCAGGCGCTCCGGGCCGAGGTCGCCCAGGCGAAAGACCGCGCGGCCAAGGCGGAGCAGGCCCTCGCGGCCGCCCCGCCGGCGGGCGCGGACGACGCCCGGAAGGCGGAGGCCTTCGAGCGCGAGGTGAAGGCTCTCCGCCGGGAGCGGGAGGAGATCCGCGGCCGCATCGAGAAGCTCGTCTCCCTCCTGGAGCGCCTATAATCCAGGGCCCATGGCGGAGAAGGCGAAGCTCGTGCACGTCGAGATCTTCGGCCAGACCTACGCGGTGAAGGCGGGGAGCGACCCGGCCTACGTGGAAAGGCTGGCCCGGTTCGTGGACGAGGAAATGAAGGACGTGAGCCGGTCGAGCGGCGCCGTCGACAGCCTGCGGGTGGCCGTCCTCGCCGCCCTGAACCTCGCCGACGAGTGCCAGCGGCTCCGGCGGGAGGTCGAGGAAGCGCGCGGCGCGTCGCACAAGGCCGGGTCCGCCGCCGACGAGCGGCTGGGTCGGCTCGTCAAGGCGCTCGGGACGGCGCTCGGGGAGTAAGCCCGACGAGCCCGGCCGGCGGTTGCCCGAAGCCCCCGCGACGGCTATCATGCCGGCGAGGCTCTCTGCCTTGCCCGTGATGGATACGGAAACCTCGAACCAACGTTCCTGATGAGGGGGTCCGATTCGCCTCGCGGTGAGCACGCCTCCGCGTCGAGGAAGCCTGAAGCGCGGCTCAGGGCTCCCACCTGGTGACCCGGTTCAGGTCACCGTCCACACGACAAGGCGGAGAGCCTCGCTTTGACCCTGCCCGTCTCGAAGACGCTCGGCGACATCGGCGAGAGGGGCCTGCTGCGCCACATCCGGGAGCGCGTGCCCGGAGGACCCGGCGTGGTGGTCGGCCCCGGTGACGACGCGGCGGCGGTGGAGCTCGCGCCCCTCGCCCTCCTGACCACGGACAGCCTCGTCGAGGGCGTCCACTTCCGGCGCGACCAGGCCCCGCCCCGCCTCCTCGGCCGCAAGGCCCTCACCGTGAACCTCTCGGACGTGGCGGCCATGGGAGGGCTCGCGCGCTTCGCGACGGTGAGCCTGTGCCTGCCCGCCGACCTCAGCCTGGCCTGGGTCGATTCGCTCTACGACGGGCTCCTGGAGCGTGGCGCCGAGTCCGGGGTGGCCCTCGTCGGCGGCAACGTGACCCGCGGCCACGAGGCGATCGTGGTGGACGTGACCCTCGTCGGCGAGGCGGGTCGGCTGCTGCTGCGCCGGGGCGCCCAGGCCGGCGACCGCGTGGTGGTGACGGGGACCCTGGGGGCGGCGGCGGAGGGCGTGCGCCTCCTGGCCGAGGGCGCCCGCCTGGACGAGGACGGCGAGCTCTGCGCGACGGGGGTCTGGACGGAGTCGTCGTCGGCCGCGCTCCTCGCCTGCCTGCGCGCCCAGCTCGACCCTCGGCCGCCCCTCGCCCTCGCCCGCTCGATCGCCGAGCGGGGCCTCGCCCGTGCGGGCATGGATCTGTCGGACGGCCTTTCCCTCGACCTCGTCGAGATCTGCTCGGCGAGCGGAGTGGGGGCCGTCCTCGACGGCGCCCTCCTGCCGGTCGATCCCAAGGCGGCGGGGATCGAGAGGGCGCGGGGCGGCGACGTGCTCTCCCTGGCCCTCCACGGCGGCGAGGACTACGAGCTTCTCCTCGCCGTGGCCCCCGACGCCCTCGAGGACCTCGGCGATCTCGCCCGGGTCTGGGGCGTCGACGTGACCGCGATCGGGGAGTTCGTGGAGGGCGAGCCGGCCGTGCGCCTCCGCGACGCCGCCGGAGCGCGCCCGCTCCCTGCGCGCGGGCACGACCACTTCCGCACGGGCCCGGCCTAGAGGACGCGCGAGCGGATGCGGAGGCTGAGCGAGACGGGGCACATCCTCCTCCACGTCCAGGACAGCCCCGCCCGTGTCGCCGCGGCCTTCGCCCTCGGCATCTTCATCGCCTTCTTCCCGATCCTCGGCATCCACACCGGGATGGCGATCCTGCTCGCGTTCCTCCTGCGCCTCAACAAGGTGGCCGTCCTGGCCGGGGCCTGGACCAACAACCCGTGGACGCTCGGGCCGATGTTCACCGCCGGCACGCTCTTGGGGTGCTTCCTGCTCGGCGTCTCGCCCTCGAGCCTGGGCGAGATCGACTGGGGCCTCCACGGACGCGCCTTCTACGAGTCGCTGCTGGCCGGCTTCCGCCCGCTCCTCCTCCCCTTCGTCGTCGGCAACCTCGTGCTCGGCGTGGCCGCGGCGACCGTGTCGTTCCTCGTCCTGCGCTCGCTCCTCGCGAAGCGGAAGGGCCGACTCCCCGGGCCTCCCGGCCCCGGCGTGGGATAAAGACCGGCCGGCTCAGAGCGGCGGCTCGAGCTCGTGGTGGCGCGTCGCCTTCTGGTGGGCTGCCCCCGCGCGGAGGAGCGTCTCCTCGTCGAAGGGCCGGGCCAGGAGCTGCAGGCCCACCGGCAGGCCGTTCGCCAGGCCGCAGGGAAGGGAGAGGCCGGGGAGGCCGGCCAGGTTGGCGGGCACGGTGAAGATGTCGGCCAGGTACATCTGCAGCGGGTCGTCCATCTTCTCGCCGAGGCGGAAGGCCGGGGTCGGCGCCGTGGGGGTCGCGATCACGTCGCAGGCCGAGAAGGCTCGGTCGAAGTCCCGCCGGATGAGCGTGCGGACCTTCTGCGCCCGGAGGTAGTACGCGTCGTAGTAGCCGGAGGACAGGGCGAAGGTGCCGAGGATGATCCGGCGCTTCACCTCGGCCCCGAAACCGAGATCGCGCGTCTCGCCGTACAGGCGGCGGAGGTCGTGAATGCCGGGGGCGCGCAGGCCGTAGCGCACGCCGTCGTAGCGGGCGAGGTTGCTGGAGGCTTCGGCCGTGGCCACGAGGTAGTACGTGGCGATCGCGTGGGGCAGGTGGGGGAGGGCCACGTCCGCGACCGACGCGCCCGCCGCCTCGAGGGCCGCGAGCGACTCGCGGAAGCGGGCCATCGTTTCGCCGTCCACGCCCTCGGCGAGGAAGCTCCAGGGCACCCCGACGCGGAGGCCCGCCGCGTGGCCCTCGAGGGACCGGGCGAAGTCGGGGACCGGCTCCCCGGAGCTCGTGGCGTCGAGGGGGTCCTCCCCGAAGAGAGCGCTCGAGGCGAGGGCGACGTCCTCGACCGTGCGGGCGAGGGGGCCGACCTGGTCGAGCGACGAGGCGAAGGCCACCAGGCCGTAGCGGCTCACGCGGCCCCAGGTGGGCTTCAGCCCCACCAGGCCGCAGAAGGCGGCCGGCTGGCGGATGGAGCCTCCCGTGTCCGTCCCGAGGGCGAGCGGCACCATGCGCGAGGCCACGGCGACGGCGGAGCCCCCCGAGGAGCCGCCGGGGACGCGCTCACGGTCCCACGGGTTGCGGGTCGGCTTGTAGGCGCTCCGCTCGGTCGACGAGCCCATCGCGAACTCGTCCATGTTCGTCTTCCCGACCACGATGGCGCCCTGCGCCTCGAGCCTCTCGACCGCCGTCGCGGCGAACGGCGGGCGGTAGCCGTCGAGGATCCGCGATCCGCAGGTCGTCGGGAGCCCCTCGACGTGCAGCACGTCCTTGATGGCGACCGGGACGCCGGCCAGGGAAGGCGCCGGCCCGCCTCCGGCGAGCGCCGAGTCGAGCCGCCGGGCGCGGTCCAGGGCGCGGTCGGCCGCGAGGAAGAGGAAGGCGTCGACCCTGGGCTCGACGGCGGCGATGCGGTCGAGGTGCGCGCGAAGCACGTCGACGCAGGAGACCTCGCGGACGGCGACGCGTCGGCGGATCTCGGCCGCGGTGAGCCCGGCGAGGCCGATGGTCACCCGATCACTCGCGGCACGCGGAAGAGCCCGTCCCCCGCCTCCGGCGCCTGCGCGAAGGCCGTCTCGCGCGGGAGGCCGTCGCGCGGCTCGTCCTCGCGCAGCACCCGGGCGCCCTGGGGGTGGCTCATGGGCGGCACGCCCGAGGTGTCGAGAGCCTGGAGGGACTCCGCCCAGGCCAGGATCTCCTCGAGCTGGCGGGCGAAGAGGCGCTTCTCGTCCTCGGTGAGGGAGAGACGCGCGAGCCGGGCCACGTGCTCGACGGTCTCGACGGTCACCCGGGCCATGAGCCGGTACTCTATACTGCGGGCGCGGCGGCCGCACCGCCCGGAGGCGCACCCATGGCTCTCTGCCCGCACTGCCACCACACCCTGCCCGATCCCCAGGCGAGCTCCTGTCCGAACTGCGGGGGCGACCCGCGCCTTGCGGCCACGCCTCCACCTCGTGCCGGCGCGCCGTCCTTCACGGCTCCGCCAGGTCCAGCGCCGGCCAGGCCTCCCGTGTCGTCGCCGGGAGCGGGCGGCATTCCCTGGGACGACCGGGATCGCATCGGCTTCTTCGGTGCGCTCGTGGAGACGACCCGCCAGGTGCTCACGGCGCCGGGAGCCTTCTTCCGGGCGATGCCGGTCACGGGAGGGCTCGGCTCGCCGCTCCTCTACGCGGTGGTCATCGGCTGGGTCGGGCTCGTGGCCTCCGCCTTCTACAGCGCGGTCTTCCGGTCCATCGTCGGCTCGTCCCTGGGGGCCTTCAGCAACCGACCCGAGCTCGCGAGCGTGCTCGGCTGGGTCGAGAGCTGGGCAGGCTTCGTGGCCCAGGTCGTCTTCGGGGGCGTCGCCGTGGTGATCGGGGTCTTCGTGGCGGCGGGGATCCTCCACCTCATGCTGCTCGTCCTGGGAGGGGCGCGGCGGGACTTCGAGGCGACGTTCCGCGTGGTGAGCTTCGCCCAGGCCACGAGCGTCCTCTTCCTCCTGCCGTTCTGCGGGCAGCTCATCGGCGGCGTGTGGTGCCTCGTCCTCTACGTCCTCGGCCTCGCCGAGGCCCACCAGATCGGCCACGGCAAGGCGCTGGCCGCCGTCCTCCTGCCGCTCGCCCTCGTGTGCTGCTGCTGCGCCGCTTTCGCCGTCATCTTCGCCGGCGCGATCGCGGGCGCCGTGGGCCAGCTGCAGTGAGGGAGGCGGCCGAAGGGGCGGAGGGACGGCCGCTCCTGCGGCTCGCGGTCCTTCCCGGCCCGCCGCTCGGCGCCGTCTTCGGAGGCATCGGGCTCGCGGCCGCGGCGGCCGCTCGGCTGCTTCGCCTCGACCGCCTCCCGCTCACGCTCTGCGTCTTCAAGGGGCTGACCGGCCTGCCGTGCCCGACCTGCGGCTCCACGCGGGCGCTGGCTCGGCTCTTCGGCCTCGACTTCGCCGGGGCGCTCGCGATGAACCCCTTCACGACGCTCGTCGCCGCGCTCCTGGGTGCGTGGGCGGTGGCCGACCTGGCCCTCCTCCCGCGAGGTCAGTCCCTCCGCGTCGAGGCGAGGGAGCCGCTCGGCTTCGCCCTCCGCGTGGCCGCGCTCCTGCTCTTCCTCGCGAACTGGGTGTACCTGGTCGCCGCCGGCCGTTGACCCGGAACCCGAGGCGCACCTCGCGCCGGGGCCGAGCGATCTGCCGGTCGCTGGCGCCTCGGACCGCACGACCCCTCGGCTTATACTCCTAGCCGCATGGACGGACCTGGAACTCCCGCTCTCTCGGTCGTCGTCCCGCTCTTCGACGAGGCCGAGAACGTCGACGAGCTCCACCGCCAGCTCACCGCCGCGCTCGAGCCCACGGGCCTTTCGTTCGAGCTCCTGCTGGTCGACGACGGCAGCACGGACGGGACGCGGGAGAGGCTCCTCGCGCTCGAGGCGGGGGACCCCCGCGTGCGGGCGGTGATCCTGCGCCGGAACTTCGGCCAGACCGCGGCCTTCTCGGCCGGCTTCGATCGGTCGCGCGGCGACGTCGTCGTGACCTCGGACGGGGACCTGCAGAACGACCCTCGCGACATCCCGGCCCTCGTCGCGAAGCTGCTGGCCGAGGACCTGGACATGGTCTGCGGGTGGCGGAGGGAGCGGAAGGATCCCCTCTCGAAGCGCATCCCCTCCTTCTTCGCGAACCGCCTCATCTCCTGGGCGACCGGGGTGAAGCTCCACGACTACGGCTGCTCGCTGAAGGCGATGCGGGGCGAGGTGGCGCGGGGGATCCGCCTCTACGGCGAGATGCACCGCTTCATCCCGGCCGTCGCGTCGTGGATGGGGGTGAGCCTCGCCGAGGTGCCCGTGGGCCATAGGCCGCGCGCCCGCGGCCGCAGCAAGTACGGGATCGGACGAACGGTGCGCGTGCTCCTCGACCTCTTCACGGTCAAGTTCCTCCACTCGTACGGCACCCGGCCCGCCCACCTCTTCGGCCTGATCGGCCTCGCGTTCTCCGCCCTGGGCTCTCTGATCCTCGGCTACCTCGCCGTCCTGAAGGTCCTCTTCGACGAGGCGATCGGAGGGCGGCCGCTGCTGCTGCTCGGAGCGCTGCTCTTCCTGACCGGCGTCATCCTCGTGAGCTTCGGCCTGATGGGTGAGCTGCTCGTGCGCACCTGGCACGAGAGCCAGGGGAAGCCCATCTACGTCATCCAGGAGCGGCGGCCGCGCCGTTGACGCGCGTCCTCTTCCTCGCCGAGTCGTTCCACCCCGTGCTCGGGGGCGGCGAGACCCACGTCCGGCGCCTGGGCTCGGCGCTCGTGGCGAGGGGCGACGCGGCCACGGTGGTCACCCGCCGGAGCGAGGCCTCGTGGCCGGGAGAGGAGACGCTCGACGGGATCCGGGTGGTGAGGGTGCCCCCGCCGGGACCCGCGCGGTCCGGGAAGTTCCTGATGGTCCCGGCGGCGGTCCAGGCGATCCGGCGCGAGGCGCGCCGCCACGACGTCCTCGTCGTCCGCGGCACCCGTGTGCTCGGAGTGCCGGGACTCCTGGCCGCTCGTGCCTCGGGCGTGGGCGTCGTGATGCAGCCGGAGACGAACGGCGAGCTGAGCGGCGAGGCCTGGACGTGGGGCAAGCCCTGGGCGGGCGGGCCGCGAGGCCGGCTCGCGCGGGCGGCGACCGCGGCCCGCAACCGCTGGCTGCGCGACGCTGACTTCTTCGTGGCCATGTCCCGGGCGATCCGGGACGAGATGCTCGGGGCCGGTGTTCCCCGCGAGCGCGTCGCCCTCCTGCCCCACGGGGTGGACACGCAGCGGTTCTCTCCCGCCTCGCCCGCGGAGCGGGCCGCAGTCCGGGCGCGCCTCGGCCTGCCGGCGGGGGTCCTGGCCGTCTACACGGGCCGGCTCCTCCGGGGCAAGGGCCTGGAGACCCTCCTCGAGGCCGTCGCGGGGGTCGCGGGCGAGGCGCCCGACCTGCGCCTCGTCCTCGTCGGCTCGGGGGAGGGGCAGGCCCTGTCCGTCGAGGAGGAGCTGAAGCGCCGCTCGGCGGAGGGCGGCCTCGCCGGGAGGGTCGTCTTCACCGGCCGGCTCGAGCGGGTGGAGGACGCGCTCCGGGCCTCGGACCTCTTCGTCTTCCCCTCGGTCTTCGAAGCGCTCGGCATCTCGCTCATCGAGGGCGCGGCGTGCGGCCTGCCCGCGGTGGCCACCCGTACCGGCGGCATCGTGGACGTGGTCGAGGACTCCTCGACCGGCCTCCTGGTGCCCCCGGCGGACGCACCCGCGCTCGGCGCCGCGCTCCGCGCGCTGTCCACCGACGCGGCCCGGCGGGCCGCCATGGGAAGCGAGGCGCGCCGCGTGGCCGTCTCGCGCTTCGACGAGCGCGACGGCCTCGACCGCTACCAGGCCGTCTTCCGGGAGGTCGGCTTCAGACGGCGTTCTTCGTCCCCGCCGGCACGTGCTCCTCGTGGAGATGGAAGCCCTCCTCCATCACCGGCCGCTCGAGCTTGAAGGAGAAGTAGAGAGCGAGCAGGATCACCGTCGCGAACACCCCGACGAAGTGGATCCACAGGTAGCGGGTCACGCTCTGGATGGGGGCGAGGGCCTCCGCGAGGTCCTGCTCGACCGTGATCAGCCAGTTGACGTCCGGGATCTGGTCGATCGGCGAGAAGCCGACGAGCCGGGCCGGCTCGACGACGATCTCGCGGCCGGCCTGGTCCTTCGTCTTGACCTCGGGGATCGTCCAGTAGCCGCGGCGGAGGCGCGTCTTCCCGAAGAGCTCCTGGCCGGGCTCGGCGAGGGGGAAGCCCTCGACCGCGTTGCGGAGCGAGTCGAAGCCGGGGGCGGTCGCCTTGAGGATGCGCTCGCTCTCGTCGGAGGCGAGGATGAGGCCGTCGCTCGCGCGGATGAGCGAGGCGTGGCCGGTGCGCCCGATGCGGACGGGGGCGAGCACCGCGTAGAGCTCGCTCGCGTCGAGGAGGGCGCGCACCGCCCCCAGGTGGACGTCGTCCGGGCTCCGCACCGGGAAGGCGATCTCGAGGAGGTTCACCATCGATCCGGCGGGGTGGAAGAGGTCCCCTACGTGGACCTCGGCCTCTCCCTCCTGGGAGGAGAGGTCCTTGAACCAGCCGCTCTCGCCGTAGAACAGGCGCCCCCCGCGGCTCGAGGCGGCGACCACGCGGCCCGTCGTGTCCACGAGCTGGAGCTGCTTCACCGCGGGCCGCACGCGGGTGAGCGGCTTCAGGCGCGCCGCGGCGGGGGTGTCCAGGATGGAGGCGCTGAGCTTGGCGTCGCTGCCCGAGGCCCAGGCCTGCTCCATCTGGCGCACGTCGGCCTCGCGCACCGTGTGCACGGGCCCGCTCAGGGCCTTCTGCACCTCGGGCTCGAGGGCCAGGAGGCGCAGCTGCACCACCTGGTCGCCCACGTACTGCTCGAGGGCGAGCTTCGTCTGGACCGCGCGCTGCTCCAGGCTCGTGCCGACCGATTCCCGCAGCAGGTTCTTGGCCTGGTTGACGACGACGAACGACCCGAAGGCCACGAAGGGCATCGCGGCGAAGAAGAACGCCGTCAGGACCCGGGTGTCCAGGTAGTAGCGCTGCTTGGCCATGGCTGCCTCCCTGAGGGCAAGGAGCCCGGCCGCGCGTCTCGGGGCGGCCCCGGAAGCGGCGACCCCGGGAGGGCGTCCCGGGCTCGTGCCGGCGACGGCTACGGCGCGTTGCCGTCAAGCGTAGGCCCCGGCCGTTCACGCCGTCAAGGGAACCCCGCGTCTCAGACCATGATTCGATCGGCTCACGGCGAGCGGGGGCGTGCCGTTACACTCTGGGCTCGGGCCCGCAGTCGAGGCCCGTGCGGGAGCACGACGGCATGCGCGTGGCGTTGACGGGCGCGTCGGGATACACCGGCGGCCATCTCCTCGACGCCCTCCGGGCACGGGGGGACGAGGTGGCGGTCCTGGTGCGCCCGGAGTCCGTCACGGACGCGATCCGCTCGCGCGCGTCGAGGCTCGTGGAGGGACGCCTCGGCGACCCGGAGGCCGCGGCCCGCCTGGTCGACCGCGCGGACGCAGTCCTCCACGTGGCGGCGGTCTACCGCACCGCCGGTCACCCGGATGCCTACTACCGTGAGGTCAACGTCGTCGGCACCGAGACGCTCCTCGAGGCGGCGGCCCGGCGGGGAGTCCGTCGCTTCGTCCACACCTCCACGGTGGGGGTTCACGGCCACGTCGAGCACCCTCCGGCGGACGAGACGGCACCCCTGGCCCCGGGGGACGTCTACCAGGCGTCGAAGGCGGAGGCCGAGGTCCTGGCCATGGGCTTCCACCGGGAGCGCGGGCTGCCGGTCACCGTCGTCCGGCCGGGAGCGATCTACGGTCCAGGGGAGACGCGCTTCCTGAAGCTCTTCCGTGCGATCGCTCGAGGCCGCTACGCGATCGTCGGGACCGGCCTCACCTTCTACCATCCCGTCTACATCGACGACCTCGTGGCCGGATTCCTCCTCGCCCTCGGCCGCCCCGAGGCCGTCGGCCAGGCGTTCCTCCTCTGCGGGCCGTCGTACGTGACGCAGCGGGATCTGGCGGCGCTCGTCGCGAGGCACACGGGGGGGCAAGTCCTGCCGTTCCGCATCCCCGCCCTGCCGATCCAGTGGGCGGGGGATCTCGTGGAGGCGGTCTGCGTGCCGCTCGGCCTCGAGCCGCCCCTCCACCGGCGGCGGGTGGACTTCTGGACGAAGAGCCGGGCCTTCACGATCGAGAAGGCCCGGCGTCTCCTCGGATACGCGCCGAAGGTGGACCTGGACGAGGGGATCGCGCGCACGGCGGCGTCGTATCGGGAGGCCGGGTGGCTGTAGCGCCGACGCCGTCGGGGGCGACGAGCGCCCGTCTCGTCCTCTCGCTCGCGACCGCGGCCCTCGCGGGAGCGACTCTGGCCCTCGACCTGCCCCGGGCCTCGAAGGGCGAGTTCTTCGGCGACGGTGCCACGTACTACGCGATGGCCTGGAGCCTCGCCCGGGACCTGGACCTGCGCTTCGACGCCGCCGACCTCGCCCGGATCCGCGACGAGTACCCCAAAGGCCCGCAGGGCATCTTCCTCAAGCGGTCGAGCGGGGGGCTGACCGTCGACCGAGCCGCCGGCTTCCCGTGGGTGCGCCGGGTGCGGGCGGACGAGGGCCGCCTCTACTACGCAAAGGCCTTCGCGTACCCTCTCGTCGCCGCCCCTCTCGTGGCTGCCCTCGGCACCCGCGGGATGATGTTCGGGAACGGTCTGCTGCTGTCCCTGGCGCTCTGGCTGGCCTGCGGGATCCTGAGACGTCGCGGGATGACGCCCGTTGCGGCCGCTTCCCTGGGGGTGGGCCTGCTGCTCCTCACCGTGGCGCCGCTCTATCTCGTCTGGCCGACGCCGGAGATCTTCGGTCTCGCGGTGGTGACCGGCGGCCTCGCGGCATGGGCAGCGGGACGGCCTCTCCTCGCGGCCGTGCTCTTCGGCGTCGCCGGCTACCTCAAGCCGCCGAACGTCCTCATGGCGGTGCCGCTCGGCGTCGACCCCCTCGTGCCCGGCGAGGGGCCTCTCTTCGGTCCCGGCCTCGGCCGGCGTCTTGGCGAGTCGCTCCGCCGGGGGGCGGTCCTCGCCTTGACTGCGGCGACCCTCTACGGGCTGAACGCCGCCTTCACCGGAGAGCTGAACTACCAGGGCGGCGATCGGAAGACCTTCTACGGGCGGTTCCCGTTCGACGCCTCGGGGGCGACCTTCGACGACGCCGGCACGTGGATGGCGACGAACCAGGTCGGACCCCTCGTGAGCGGCCGCGACGAGGGGAGCGTGACGACCCAGAGCGGACCCGCGCGCGATCGGGGCGAGCTGCGAGAGTCCTTCGCCTGGAACCTGGGCTACTTCTGGGTGGGCCGCTTCGGCGGCGCCCTGCCGTACTTTTTTCCAGCGGCGGCGGGGCTCGCCCTCTTCGTGCTCGGGGGGCCGCGGGACCGGGCCGGGTGGCTCGCCGTCACGGCGATCGTCCTGTCGTGGATCGCCTACATCGGGATCATCCCCGACAACTGGTACGGCGGCGGCGGCACGGTGGGCAACCGCTACTTCCTGAACCTGCTGCCCGCCTTCCTCTTCGTCGTCCCGGCCAGACGGGCCGTTGCGGTGGCCGCGTCGGCCGTGGCGTCGGCTGCCTTGTTCCTGGCCCCGCTCCTCGCCTCGCCGGTCGTCCACTCGCTCCAGCCGGGCGACCACACGACGCGGCCGCCGTTCGACCTCCTTCCGGCGGAGCTGACGATGCTGAACGACCTCTCCGTCTTCACCGAGCCGTGGCGGAAGAAGCGCCCGTTCGGGTTCGTCGGGAACGCGGCGCGGCCGGCGGACGCCGACGCCTACCTGCTGTACTTCATGGACGACGGCACGTTCGGGAAGGACGAGTGGGGGGGGCGGCCCGGCTTCTGGCTGCGGAGCGGCGCCTCGGCCGAGGTCGTCGTGCGCGCCTTCGACCTCGCCCCCGTCGAGCGTCTCTCCCTCCGCGTGTCGGGCGGACCCCTGGGCGATCGGGTCCGGGCGCGCTTCGACGGGCACGAGGAGGCGGTCACGGTGGGGCCGGGCGAGTCACGGGTCGTCGAGCTCGCCGCGGCGCGCGGGCTGCGCTACTACGACACCTACCTGCACGTCCTGCGCCTCGAGTCGCGTCGGGGCGCGCCTCTCGCGGACGGCCGCTCGGTCGGCGCGTTCTGCGACCTGCGGCTCGCCATGGGGCCGCGGTTTCCTTCCCGATGAGCGCGAGCGCCGCGCGGGTCGTCCTCGGTGTCGTCTCGGGGCTCGTGCTGCTGGCCGCCCTCGCCACCGACCTGCCCCGGGCCGCCGACGGCCTCTTCTGGAGCGACGCCGCCACCTACCACGCGATGGCGGGGAGCCTCGCCTTCGACGGGGATCTCACGTTCGGCCCCGGCGACCTCGCCCGGGTGCGCGCGTCGTACCCCGGCGGGCCGCAGGGCGTCTTCCTCAAGCGGGTGGGAGCCGCAGGCACCGAGCGCCTCGTCTACGCGAAGGCCTTCGCCTATGCGGCGGCGGCGGTCCCGCTCGTCCGGCTCCTGGGCGTGGATCGGGGCCTTCTCGCGCTCAACGGCCTCCTGCTGGTCGCCGCGCTCTGGCTCGTCCGCGGCGAGCTCCGCCGGACGTCGGGGGAGCTGTCGGCGGCCGCGGGAGCCCTCGCCCTTCTCGCGGGCGGAGTGGTGCCCGTCTACCTCTTCTGGGAGACGCCGGAGATCTTCAACCTGGCGCTCGGGACCCTTGCCCTCGTCGCCTGGCGGCGCCGGAGGCCGATCACCGCCGCCGCCATCCTGGGCGTGCTCGCCTACTCGAAGCCGACCAACCTCGCCCTCGCCCTTCCGATCCTGCTCGAGCCCCTTCTCGAGGCGCGGCCGTGGGCCAGGCGCGCGGCCGAGTCGGCCCGCCGCGCGGCCGTCGTGGCCTTCGTGGCGGCCGGCTTCTACGGCGTGACGTGGCTCGCCACGGGCGAGGCCAACTACCAGGGGGGCGAGCGGAAGACGTTCTACGACCGCTATCCCACGGACCCCGGCGTGACCTTCGACTCGGCCGGCGTCTGGATGAGGACCGACCACATCGGCCCGCTCGTCGCCGGCCGCGACGACCACCTGCCGACCGCGCGCGTCGCGGCCCCGCGGACGGCGTCGGAGCTGCGCCAGTCCTTCCGGCTGAACCTCGCCCACTTCTGGATCGGGCGCTTCGGCGGCGCGTTGCCCTACTTCCCGGGCGTCGCCGCCGCCGCCCTGCTGTTCCTGCTCGTCGGCCCGAGGGAGAGGGCCGGTTGGCTCGGCCTGGCCGCCCTCGTGGCCTCGTGGCTGGGGTACATCCTCCTCATCCCCGACAACTGGTACGGCGGCGCGGGGACGATCGGCAACCGGTACTTCGTGAACCTCGTCCCCCTGGGGCTCCTGCTGGTGCCGCGAGGGCGGGGCCTGTGGGCGGCCGCCCTCGCGGCCGTCGTGGCGATCGGTCTCCTCCCGGGCCTGCTCGGCTCTCCCCTACGCAGCTCGCTCCATCCCGGGGAGCACGGAACGCAGCCAGCGTTCCGGCTTCTGCCCGCGGAGCTCGCGATGCTGGGCGACCTGCCGGTGTTCACCGACGTGTGGCGCAAGCGCCGGCCGTACAACGCGCCGGGCGGCGACCCCGTGCGCCGGCCTCCCGGCGCGCCGCCCTCGTACTTCCTCTGGTTCCTCGACGACTCGACCTTCGGCCAGGAGTCGTCCTTCGGCCGGGAGGGTTTCTGGCTGCGGGGAGGGGAGGGCGGCGAGGTCGTTCTGCAGGCCCTCGATCCGCCGGCTCGGGTGCGCCTCGTGGTGACGGCGGGCCCTGCGGGCGACATCGTCACCGCCCGGCTCGGCCCCGACCGTCAGCGCCTCGTCCTGCCCGCTCTCAAGACGGACGAGATCGTCTTCGAGGCCCCGCGACCCGCCCTCGGCTACTACGGGACGAGTCTCTACCTCCTGCACCTCGGCTCCCGCTTCGGCGGACCGACCGACCAGGACCGGCGCAACCTGGGCTCGTTCGTGTACGTGCAGCTCGATTGAGTTCCAGCAACCGGGCCGACTACCCCGTTTGTTCTTTTCGCAGGAGCGCGTCGAGGCCCCGGCCGATCTTGTGGCAGCGCTCGGGGGCGCTCGCCTCGAGCAGCTTCTGGCGGGCCGACGCGGTGATCGGCAGGTGCTGGCAGGCCAGGTTCACCCACGACATGGGCTCGGCCGAGCGGCGCTGCTGCTCGAGGAAGACGCGCAGGTCGGAATGGGAGTGGAGGTAGCGGGCGAGGGCCTCGACGGCCGGGCCCCACTCGTCCCCCTCGTCGCCTTCCTCCAGGGGCACCACCTCGGCCACGAGGAGGTCGACGCCGACGAGCGTCTCGGCCCGGACTCGGGAGAGGCCGTCGAGCTCGACGCGGTGCTCGAGGGGCGAGAGGGACTGGTCGGCCCGCACCTCGGCTGCGGTACCGATCAGGTGGAGGTCCCTCGGCCCGCCGCCCTCCTTCTGGGCGAGGGCGAGGAGCTGTCCTCCCGCACGGGAGGCGAGCTGGAGGGCGTGAAGGCTCGCCGGCCGGCTGACGACGAGGACGAGGGACGCGGCGGGGAAGAGGCAGACGTCCTCGAGCGGCAGGACCGGCAGCAGGCGGGACCCGACGGCGTCCACGGCGCGCATGTTATCGCACCGCCGCGCCGAAGCGACGGGCCCACTTGCGGCGGAGCACCGTGGCCAGGGTGACCCGGCCGCGTCCGGGCAGGAGCTCGACGTAGTCCTCGCCGATGCGGGCGATCTGACGAAGGTCACCGCCGACCGAGGTGAGAGGCACGCCGGCCACCTTCCCGCCGTAGGCGGTCTCGTAGCCCGCCTCGACGGCCAGGCGGCGGGCGGTCGGACCCGCCGCGTGCCACGGATAGGACAGGTGGACGGCGGGCCGGCCCGTCCGCGCCTCGATGAGGCGGCGCGCCTCGGCCAGCTCGCGGCGGATGGCCCGCTCGCGCTCCTCCGCCGTCTCGAGCCGGCCGCGCACGCGGGTCCGGGCGAACACGCGGCGCAGCCTCTCCTCCCAGTCGGCGCGCAGGAAGAACCCGTCTCCTCCGGCCTCCGCCACCTCGCGCACGCACGCCGCCCGAGTGTCCTCGTCCTCGAAGAACCGCAGCTCCTCCGACGTGCGGGGCGCGGAGCGGAGGAGCGGCGTCCCCAGGGGCACGTCGTCCCCGAGGAGATCCCGGTCGCCCTCGCGCACGAGGGGCTGGTCGAACGCCGCGTAGCCGCGGCGCGAGCCCGGGCGGGCGAAGCCCGCGAGCTGCGGCCCGGTGTGGACCCGCGCGTGAAGGAGCGTGTGGCTCTGGAAGTCGAAGGACCCCGTGCGGGCGAGGGTCTCGACCTCCTCCCACGAGAGGAGAGGCTCGCCGTGCTCCTCGCGCCGGAGGACGGTTTCGGCGGGGACGCGGTCGGCCTCGACGTCGTCCCAGGTCGGCGCGGACGGGCCCGGGCGCGAGGGGACGCGGCCGGGGACGAGGAACACCACCGCCCTCATGCCGTGGCGGCGCAGCAGAGGGGCAGCCACGGTCCAGACCGAGCCGCGCCCGTCGTCGAACGTGAGGACGACCGCGCGCTCCGGGGCCTCCCGCTCGCCACGAACGATCGCCGCGTGCTCGTCGGCGGTCAGGGTGACGTAGCCGTTGTCGGCCAGGTGCTCGAGCTTCCGTGCGAACGGCTCCGGCTCGGCGCCGTGGAAGACGAAGACGGGGACGTCGCCGCGGGGAAGGGCCCCCCCGGTCACGAACGGCGGGTAGCGCCGGAGGAGGAGGTCGCGGGGGACCTCCCAGGCCTCGTGCGCGTGGCGGCCGAGCCGGCGGAGAGGCACGCTCAGCGCCTCGCGGGGACGAGGAGGTCCTCGTAGAAGGCCTGCATCTGGTCCACGCAGGCGCTCACGTCGTAGCGGCGTGAAGCGGAGAGAGCCTGGCGGCCGAGCGACTCGCGGAGCCCCGCGTCCCCGATCACGCGGTCGAGCCCGTCGGCGAGCGCGGCGGCGTCGGCGGGAGGCACCAGGAGGCCCGTCCGCCCGTCCTCGAGGACCTCCCGGCAGCCGTCGACCGAGGTCGAGACGACGGCCTTGCCCGAGGCCATCGCCTCGAAGAGGGCGAGAGGCGTGCCCTCGTAGAGCGAGGAGATGCAGAAGACGTCGAGGGCGCCGAGGAGGTCGGGCACGTCGGTCCGGTGCCCGGCGAACACGACGGCGTCGGCGAGGCCGAGGGCGGCCGCCCGCCCCCGCAGCTCGCCCGAGAGGTCTCCGTCTCCCACGATGAGCACGCGGGTCCCCGGTCGCCGGGGGAGGAGGCGGGCCGCAGCCTCGACGAGGAACCGGTGCCCCTTCTGGGCGTTGAGGCGCCCGATCGTCCCGACCACGACGGCGTCCGGGCCGAGCCCCAGCTCGCGACGGACCCTCGCCGCCCGCTCCCGCGACACCGGGGCGAACTCGTCGAGCGGAGCCCCGTTCCAGATGAGCCGGACCCGCTCCTGGGGCACGAACCGCTCGCTCACCAGGAAATCGCGGGTGGAGCGGCTGACCGCGATCGCGCCGTCGGTCATCCCCGCCAGAAGGCGGTCGGCCACGGCCTGATAGGCCGGCAGGGCGGGGTCCGCAAAGTGCTCGTGGAGCACGAGGCGGGCCCCCGTCGCCCGCGCGGCGAGGCGGCCGAAGTCGGCCGCGGCGTAGCCGTGGACGTGGAGGATGCGCACTCCGCGCCGGCGGGCCAGGCCCACGAGGTCGGTGAGTATGCGGGGGTCGAAGCGGCCCCGCCCGAGGTGGTGCACGGCCACGCCCTGCTCGGCGAGCCATTCGGTGGCGGGCTCCGGGCGCTTGAGGCCGCAGAGGCTCACGTCGAAGCGCGAGCGGTCGTAGCGGGGGAACCACCAGGAGAAGAGGCGCGAGACGCCGTGGATGCTCGAGCCGCGGACGCCGAACTTGTCGCAGACGTGAAGGACGGGGACGGCCATCTCCCGCTCAGTCGTCCCCGGGCTCCGCGGGGGAAGGGCTGCCGCGCGCCAGCCAGACGAAGGCGCCCGAGAGCGAGAGCAGGACCATGAGCCCCGCGCCCACGAGGGAGAAGGCGAGGGCGCTCGCGCGGGGAAGGCCGATCTGCGAGAAGTAGTGGGCGAAGACGCCCTCCCGCAGCCCCCAGCCGTTGAAGGACACGGGCACCGCCTGGAGCAGCGTGCACAGCGGCACCATCAGGAAGGCGGCGCCCGCGGGTAGCGGGATTCCGAGCCCCCGGGCGACCGCCAGGTAGTAGAGGACGACGAGGGCCTGGAGGGCGACGCTCGCCGCGGCGGCGATCCAGATGGTGCCGAGCTGGGCGCGGTACGCGTGGACCGCGCCCTGGACCACATCGAACTGCTCGCGGACCCACTCGATCGAGCTGAGGCGGGAGACGGACATGAGACGCCGCGCGGTACCGGGCCGGAAGAAGACGTAGGCGAGGAAGCCGAAGAGGAGGGCGAGGCCGAGGAGGACCGCGCGGGCGCCGGCGAGGCCTCGCACCGCGGGGGGGGCGACCACGAAGGCGGCGGCGGCCAGCAGGTAGAGGGCGCCGAAGCCGAGGATGCGGTCGATCCCCACCACGGCGAGCGACGTGGCCACGGAGCCGGTGAGGCGGGAGCTGTCCCGGACGCGGACGACGTCGCCGCCGATGTTGCTCGGGAGGAAGTTGTTGAAGAAGGTCGCCACGAGGTAGGAGGCGGTGAGCCGGCGGATCGGTGCCGGGGCGCCCAGGGCTCCGAGGAGCAGCTGCCAACGCCAGGTGGCGAGGGCGAGCATCAGGACGAAGCACGCGACTGCACACAGCAAGTCCAGGAGGTCGGCCGCGCGGACCTTGTCCTCGATGGCGGCGAGATCGGTGGTCGAGAGGAGATAGGCCAGGAGGGCGACGGAGACCGCGACCTTGGCCCCGACGAGCGCGGTGCGCTTCATGGGCTAAGCCGCCATGCTACAGTACGTTCCGCGGAGGCGCAAAGCGCGGCGATCGCGGTGGGCGAAGGCTCGAGGCGGCAGGTCGGCATCCAGGACGCCATGGGCGGCGAGGCGTCGCCTCTCCGGAAATACCAGGACCTCGTGGTGGGGAGCCGGAGCCTCGTGCGGCTGCTCTTGTACGAGGTGGTGATCCTGACGAGCTCCTGGGTCCCCGGCGCGTTGGGGCTCCTCCTGCGGAAGCTCCTCTACCCCCTGCTCCTCGGCTCGTCCGGACGGGGCGTCGTCTTCGGGCAGGGGGTCGTTCTCCGCCACCCCCACAAGATCCGCCTCGGCGACGGCGTCACCGTCGACGATCTCGTCGTCCTCGACGCGAAGGGGACGGCGAACCGGGGCATCGAGGTCGGCAACGGCGTCTTCCTGGGCCGCGGCACCATCCTCTCCTGCAAGGACGGCGACATCACGATCGGCGACCACGGCAACCTCGGCTTCCACTGCGAGGTGTTCTCGGGCTCGCAGGTGACGGTCGGGGAGCATGCCCTCTTCGCGGCGCAGTCCTACCTGGTCGGAGGAGGACACGAGTTCGAGCGGGCGGATGTCGCGGTCGTCGAGCAGCCCCGCACCTCGCGGGGGATCGTCCTCGGGAAGAACGTGTGGCTCGGCACGGGGGCGCGGGTCCTCGACGGCGTCCGGATCGGCGCCGACGTCGTCGTGGGCGCAAACGCGGTCGTGAACGCCGACCTACCCGACGGCGCGATCGCGGCCGGCGTGCCGGCGCGCGTGCTGCGGATCCGGGACGGCGTCTCGGGGCCGGCCGCGGGCTAGAATCGGAGAAGCTCGCCCTCGCCCGAGGTGGCCATGAAGAAGGTCGTCGAAGAGAAAGAGGCGGTGTCCTCCACGGCAGGGGAGGACGCGCGGTTCACCACGATCTCCGGGCGGCCCCTCGCTCGATTCTACGGGCCGCGGGACGTGGCCGGCCTCGACTACGCGCGGGATCTCGGGGACCCCGGGCAGTATCCCTACACGCGGGGCATCCACGGGACGATGTACCGCGGCCGGACGTGGACGATGCGGCAGTTCGCCGGCTACGGCACCGCCGCCCAGACGAACGCGCGTTTCAAGTACCTGCTCGCGCACGGGGGCGGCGGCCTCTCGGTGGCGTTCGACCTTCCGACGCTCATGGGCCGCGACCCCGACCACCCGCTGTCGCTGGGCGAGGTGGGGAAGTGCGGGGTCGCCGTCTCGTCCCTCCGGGACATGGAGACGCTCTTCGAGGGGATCCCCCTCGACCGGGTCACGACCTCCATGACCATCAACGGCCCGGCCGCCATCCTCCTCGCCTTCTACGTGCTGGTGGCGGAGAGGCAAGGCGTGGGGCCGGAGACGCTCGCGGGCACGGTCCAGGCCGACATCCTGAAGGAGTTCATCGCCCAGAAGGAGTACATCTACCCGCCCCGGCCGAGCATGAGAATCGTGGTGGACATGATCCGCTTCTGCACGGAGCGCATGCCGCGGTGGAACACGATCTCGATCTCCGGCTACCACATCCGCGAGGCGGGGGCGACCGCCGCCCAGGAGCTGGCCTTCACGCTCCGCGACGGGATCGAGTACGTCCAGTGGTGCGTGGACGCCGGGATGGACGTCGACTCCTTCGCCCCCCGCCTCTCCTTCTTCTTCAACTCCCACAGCGACTTCTTCGAGGAGATCGCCAAGTTCCGCGCCGCGCGGCGGATCTGGGCGCGCACGATGCGGGAGCGCTTCGGGGCGAAGAACCCCCGATCCTGGATGCTGCGCTTCCACACCCAGACCGCGGGCGTGAGCCTCACCGCGCAGCAACCCTACAACAACGTGGTGCGCACCGCCCTCCAGGCCCTGGCCGGCGTCCTCGGCGGGACCCAGTCCCTGCACACGAACTCGCTCGACGAGGCGCTCGCCCTCCCGACCGAGGAGGCGGTGACGATCGCCCTCCGGACGCAGCAGATCATCGCCCACGAGTCCGGGGTGGCCAACGCGGCCGACCCGCTGGGGGGCTCGTGGCTCGTCGAGAAGCTGACGAACGAGATCGAGGCCGAGGCGCTCGAGTATTTCCGGAGGATCGACGCGATGGGAGGAATGGTGGCCGCCGTCGAGCGCGGCTTCCCCCAGCGCGAGGTCCAGGAGTCGGCCTTCCGCTTCCAGCAGGCCGTGGAGCGGAAGGAGAAGATCATCGTGGGGGTCAACGACTTCGTGATGGAGGAGAGGCCGCACCCGATCCTCTACATCGACGAGAGCGTGGGGGAGGAGCAGGTGGCCGGCGTGAGGAAGCTGCGCGCGGAGCGCGACGACGTGCGGCTCGCGCGGGCCCTCCGGGAGCTGAAGGTGGCCGCCCGCGGAACGGCCAGCCTCATGCCGCCGATCCTCGAGGCTTCCCGCGCCTACGCCACGATCGGCGAGATGTGCGACGCGCTCCGCGAGGTCTTCGGCGAGTACGAGGAGGAGCCCGTCTTCTGACGCGTGACGCGTCGCCGCCGGGGCGGTGACAGGTTATGATCCCGCTCATGGCCGAGGCCGCCGTCCGCCGCCCGCGGGTCGTGATCGCGAAGCCGGGGCTGGACGGCCACGATCGCGGCGCCAAGGTCGTCGCGCGTGCGCTGCGCGACGCGGGCATGGAGGTCATCTACACCGGTCTCCGCCAGAGCCCCGAGCAGATCGTGGCGGCGGCCGCCCAGGAGGACGCCGAGGTCATCGGTCTCAGCATCCTCTCCGGCGCCCACCTGCCCATCTGCCGCCGGGTGCTGGAGCTGCTGCGAGAGAGGGGGATGGGCTCCGTGCGTGTGTTCGTGGGCGGCATCATCCCGAGCCAGGACGTTGCGGTGCTGAAGGAGCTCGGGGTGGCCGACGTCTTCCTGCCCGGGGCCTCCACCCGGGAGGTGATCCGGGCGATCGAGGGTGGGTCGGCGGGGGTCGCCTGACCTTCGGCACTCCCGCTAACTCGTTGACAGGCGGGAGGGAAGGGTCTATCTTCAGGCGTGACGCACGGGCGCCCCGCGAATGGGGTGCACGGGAGGACGGAAGAAGCGGCTGAGGCTGCCTGGGGGCCAAGAGGGGATGGGCAAGAAGATCCTGCTCGCGGACGACAGCATCACGATCCAGAAGGTGATCGAGCTGACCTTCTCGGACGAGGACTTCGACGTCATCACCGTGGGCAACGGGCGGCTGGCCCTCGAGAAGCTCCCCGACGTCCGTCCCGACATCGTCCTCTGCGACATCATCATGCCGGAGAAGGACGGCTACGAGGTCTGCGAGCAGATCAAGGCGAGCGCCACCTTCTCTCACATCCCCGTTCTGCTGCTCACCGGCGCGTTCGAGCCTTTCGACCAGGAGCGGGCCGCGCGGGCCGGCTACGACGGGTCGCTCGCCAAGCCCTTCGAGCCCGAGACGCTGATCGCGAAGG